>CAZLCE010000003.1:0-125165 GCA_964558305.1 uncultured Candidatus Bathyarchaeia archaeon | reverse complement strand
TGGCGGGCCCGCGGGGATTTGAACCCCGGTTCTCCGGCTTTCCTCCACTTCAAATGCCCGGAGGCTTGCGCACCTTTTCTAAGTGGTTCGGCGCCTTAATCCATACTGGGCTACGGGCCCCCACGACAAGATAGAGTTAAGCGCAACCCAAATTAACTATTACTATATCGCGTCCACTCCATAAACCCAGTCAAGTCTTGGTTCAACCTATAAATAAGGGAGGGCTAGAGTCAGCCGAGAGATCCTAAGCCAAACACCATTTAGCCTACGTTTCAATAAGCTCTTCACTTATCCACCAAGCTTTCTTCTTTCCTGACTTGTCTCCTGGATAATAATCTATTATGGATTTTCCAAGCTGTTTTTCTGAAGCTTTCTGAATTCTTCTCAACCTGTTCAAAGCTAGCCATCTGTTTGTTTTCAAGTAATCCGCCAACTCCGGCGTAGTTGCGCCCTTGTAATGCATGAGATAATCTATTATTTTATGGTCCATCTCATCAACGCAAAACGCATGAGGGTTTGTTTTTCCACGCTCATACGTGAGCAACTCTAAATCAGCAAGATATTTCTTTATTCCTGAAAACTCCGCCTCCACCTTGCTCACTCTTTGCTCCAACTCCAAAATTTTGTCAGGTTTAGGTGTTTTTTGCAGCTTCTCAATTATGGCGTCCCTGACAAAGTTACTCCTTTCTCCTTCTGGAACACGTAAAACCATTTCTTTGTAAACCTCTTCTGGTATTTTCACGGAAATGTTCCTTTGTTCATCCATAAAGATGCCCCGCCTCAATCAAACTATCGGTCTTATTGTCTCACGAGTCTTTTCAAACTTTTCTTTCGGAAATCTTTTAAAAGCTACAGCCTAACTCTAAACTTAAGTTTGGTTTGATGTGATATGTATGTCTAGAAAGACCACAATATCTCTAATCAAATGTGATGTTGGCTCATTGGCAGGCCATCACATTGTTCCCAAACCACTTCTCAACATTGCCGAGAAAAATCTTAGGAAAGCAGTAGAAGAAGACTTGATAAACAGTCATTACGTTTTTAACGTTGGAGACGACCTCCAACTGCTCATGATTCATGAAAGAGGCGAGTCAAACCCAGAAATTCACAAACTTGCTTGGGATACATTTAAAGAAGCTGCAGACAAAGCAATGGAACTGAAACTTTATGGTGCTGGACAAGACCTTTTAAAAACGGCTTTCAGTGGGAACGTCCGAGGGATGGGTCCAGGTGTTGCAGAAATGGAAATAGAAGAAAGAGGTTCTGACCCAATCGTAGTTTTTGCAGCAGACAAAACTTCTGCCGGCGCCTTTAACTTTCCGCTCTTTCGCATTTTCGCTGATCCCATGAACACAGCTGGGCTTGTGATTGACCCTAACATGGCTGGTGGCTTCAAATTTGAAGTGATAGATAGCATGGGAAACAAGAGTATCGTGCTTAAATGTCCAGAAGAAATGTATGAGTTAATTGCTTTGATCGGCACAGTTCAACGATACATGGTTTCGCGAGTTTGGCGAGCCAGAGATGACCTAATATGCGCTGCAGGCAGCGTGACTAAACTCTCCCTGATTGCGGGAAAATACGTTGGAAAAGATGACCCAGTCATGGTTATACGTGCACAGCATGGACTGCCAGCTGTAGGCGAGATTCTAGTACCTTTCATGCATAGCTATCTTGTTGAAGGATGGATGCGTGGAAGCCACTGGGGTCCAATAATGCCTGTGGGATTAAAAGATGCCAGATGCACCGTGTTTGACGGACCTCCGAGAGTTGTTGCCTTAGGGCTTCAAATCGCATATGGTAAAATTGCGAGCGACGACAACGGAAGACCGATGATAGCTGACTTGTTCGCTGATCCAGCATTTGCTTTGGCTAGACGTGAAGCATTAGAACATGCTTCTATGCTCAGACGTATGGGAGAGTTTGAGCCAGCGCGTTTAGGTCCCCAAGAGATGGAGTACACAACTTTACAGCAAGTTCTAGAAAAACTTAAGGAACGCTTCAAGCCAGCTTAAACTTAATGGAACTACGTAGTTGCAGCCGCTTGCTTCCTTATCTTAGCCAGTTCTTCGCATCGACTTTTTACAATCTCGTGAAGTTTTTGGCGTAATTCCTCTCCGAAAATCTTGTGTTCCTTTATAAGTAAAGTTTTCCTTGCAAGCTCAATGTCGCCCAAATCCATAAACCATGCCTCAAAATCTCCGCGGTTTATGTGAAACTCAACTGAGGCTGTGTCAAGTTTCAGAATTTTTTCGCAGAAATCTTGAAGACTTGCTGCGTAAATGTTTAAGGGTTTTCCTATGTCAACATAAAAGTGGAACGATTTTTCCATGGGTAAATACGCCAAAATCTCGGCGGCTTTTCCGTTATCTACTTCTGGGAAGCCAAGCATTTTCTTGCCCTTGTCTGTTAAGGTATAAATCCCTTTTTCAGGCGACTCCAAATAGCCCATGCGGGTAAGTCCCATCAAATGCATCATGACCTGACGAAACGCCAATCCAGTCTCTTTGACTATTTCATTAGTCTTAGCGGGCTTGTCAAGCATCCACATAGTTTCAATAATCAAACGTTTAATAGGTGATATGCTCATCCCGTTGCACTCCATTTAATAATATTATATGTACTTAATAGGCTTTTCAAATTTTCCCTAATTTCGTTGCTTGGACACGTTATTTGTTCGCAAATTTGTGAAACAACTCTTAAACTAGTACTTAGAAAAAATAGTAGACCATGAGTGGAAATGGGAGGCAAGAAACCATTGACTGAATGGAATAAAATATTACGCGAAGAATGGTACAGCCAAGAAGAACCCGACGGAATCGTTATCAACTTTGCAAAGTTGTTGAAAAAGAAAAAGCGGAAAATGCGTGTTCTGGATTTGGGATGCGGCGCAGGAAGGCATCAAGTTTTCATGGCAAAGCAAGGATTTGAAGCACATGGAACAGACATTTCGGAAACAGGCTTAAGATTAACAAAGCAGAGACTTGAAAGGCAAAATTTGGAAGTTTACCTCGTAAAGTGTGATATGAGATTCTTACCTTATGTTGATTCGTGTTTTGACGCTGTCGTAAGCCTTCACGCCATTTATCATCAAAAACTTAAAGAAATCCAAGAAACAATTTCTGAAACTCGCAAGATACTGAGGAAAAGAGGATTGCTACTAATCAATTTTCTGTCGAAAAGAACCTACGGTTATCGAAAGGGAACGGAAGTTGAAGAAGACACGTTCATTGAACAAGAAGGTATAGAGAAAGGGGTTCTCCATCATTTTACTGACAAAGAAGAGATGGAACATCTTTTTAAAGGCTTCAAAGTCGTTAATTTAGAACTAAGTGAAAAGAAAGTTGAGGGTAAGCTTCGAAGCCGTTGGATACTCACAGCGACAGTATAAGTGGACTGCTTGCGGTTACCATAAAGAATAATGAGCCGAAGCATGATGCAATTCTGAAGGCTAGGAAACGTAAATAAGGCAATGTTTCATTAAGCAATAGACCACTGTTAGAATAACAAAGACGGTGAAAAAATAAATGAAAATGGCTGTGCTTGTCTACGAGTATCCGCCAAAAATTGTCGGTGGTTTGGGAACCTATGCCGCTGAAATCACACGAAAGTTTGTTTTAATGGATAACGATGTCACAGTTTTTACAATGAACGATGATGCTGGCAGCCTACCAACGCGCGAGATTTGGCGTGGCATAGAAATCCACCGCCCATTACACATCGATGTTTCTGATTCGCTTCCAGATGTGCTCGCAGAAGACGTTAGAAAATGGGGCAGAGGCATCCAATTATTCTCTAAAATCCTTGTCTACAATTATCTAAGCGCTTCAAAACTTGTCAACGAACTCATCAAAAAAGAGAGCTTCAAATACGATCTCGTGGTTGCCCACGACTGGCTTTCGGCTATCGGAGGAATAACCATTAAAAAAGAAGTCAATCTACCCTTTGTTTTCCACGTTCATTCAACTGAAAAAGGAAGAACTCTTGGAAACGGCTCAACTGTTGTAAGCAACATCGAACTTCACGGTGCAAAATCAGCTGATCTCATTGTAACAGTTTCATACGCTATGAAAGATGAACTCATAAAACTCGGTTTTCAAAAAGAGAAAATCCAAGTCTGCTATAATGGTGTTGATCCACAGAAATACAGCCCAGAAGCAGTGAACACGGAGCAAGTCAAGAAAATCAGAGATTTTTACGGCTTGAAAGACGATGAATTTATGATTCTTTTCCTCGGAAGACTTGTCGGCGTTAAAGGTATTGATAAATTAATAATGGCTATGCCACATATTCTGCAGAAAATACCCAAAGCAAAATTAATCATCCTAGGCTTAGGTGATTTACAAGAGTATCTGGTCAACTTGGTTAAAACTATGAGACTGCAAGACTTTGTAAAATTCCGCTTCGAATTTGTCCCAGAAGAGGAACGCATTCTTCATTATGCTGCTTGTGATGTCGCAGTCTTTCCAAGTCTCTACGAGCCATTTGGAATAGTTGTCCTCGAAGCAATGAGCATGGAACGCCCAGTAGTTGTCGGCGCAGCTGGGATCAGCGGAATGCGAGAAATAGTCATCTGTTGCGGCGAAGAACAATGCGGTTATCACATAGATCCAAACAATCCATCAGACATCGCTTGGGGCATAACGAACGTTTTAGAAAACCCTGAGAGAAGAAAATGGCTTGGAAAAAATGGTAGACGCAGGGTCTTAGAAGAGTTTACATGGGACAGAATAGCCGAAAAAACCATGGAATTGTACGAACAAATAATCAAACGTTAGTTTTTTTGTTCAAACCTAAATTTTATTGGTGAACTCTTGAACATTGACTGTCCAAGCGTAAGAAAGAGGGTTGCAAGAGAGGCGGCGAATCTTCTCTATTTCGGATTTGAAAAAGAGTATAAGCAGGCAAAATTGAAAGCCGCAAAGACACTTGAGGTTCATTTTCTGCCATCAAATCTTGAAGTTGCAATGGAATTTGACAAAATAGCAGACGAGAATGAAGGCCCAGCCAGACAAAAACGTTTAATTCAAATGCGCAAAGAAGCTCTAAAGCTAATGAAAATTCTAAAAACATACAATCCTATCCTAATCGGAAGTGTCTGGCGCGGAGCAATTCATCACGAAAGTGACACAGACATAGCAGTATACCATGATGAACCAAACGATGTCCTGAAAACACTAGAGCAAAGCAGTCTCAAAATACTGCAGGCCGAATGGACTACTGTAACAAAGCAAGGGCGAAAGAAAACATCTTTTCATATACATTTAGAATCGCCAACAAAAGAAAAGGCTGAAATTATCGTTCGAAGTTCCGAGGAAAGCCTTCGCAAAGAGAAATGCGAGATATACGGAGATAAAATCACAGGTCTCTGCACAAAAGAATTAGAAAAAATGCTTAACGAAAACCCCTCTAAACGATTTACCCCCTTTTAAAACCACTTTATCCATTAATTCTGGAGACACTTAAATATCGGTTTCTCCATACGTAACATGGAAACGCATTGCCATAATGAAGGTGCGCACGTGGAATTTGACAAGGAAACTTTCAAAAAGATGTTTCCAAATCTAGCCAACGAACTAGAGACCAACGAAAAAAAAGTTGCAGTGAATTCTGTGCGGACAGATGTGCAAAGCGGAGAAAAAGCAGCATCAGAAAGGTTCGCTCACTACACGCCTGACGTAATAGACTTCATTCGGCGATGTGACACAAAGGAACAAGCAGAAGAGATAATAACTTACTTAGAGAAAAGAGGCGAAATAAAAAAGGAATACGCCGAGAAGCTTAAAAAACAACTCGAGGAAAAAGGTGTTAGAAGCTTCGGGTCGAAGAAGGAAGAAAACTACTATTTTAAGCATGGTGGACTGTGACACTCCCCCGTCTAGACCTGTTCTGCTGGAACATTGTCCGGCGTATAGGCAGTATGATATTTTAATCTATGCATTTGCACTCTTCGACTTACATGAGGGTACAGAATTAATTCCTCAACCTCTAAATCCCGAGCTAAACTGTGATTGATTTGCTCAAGTCTTTGGGTAAGTACTTGCAGATTTTTTCTCGGCGAAAAGGACGCCATAACTGCAGGGTGACAACTAACTCCCGCATCTACTAGGTTTTCGAATGCCTTTAGCTGCAATGTAAAACCATGAGGCTTAGCGCTTGTCAAGAGGGCAAACTCTTCTTCGGTGCATCCCTTCAGTGAAACCCTCACATGCACAAAGCCATATTTTGAAAGATTTGCGGCATAAGTTTTGTCATATGCTATAAGTATTCCATTTGTTTCCAAAATGAAGCGATAACTTTTATCTTGGAGAAAATCAAGAAGCTGGAGTAAGTGAAGCTTTCCTATCGTAGGTTCTCCGCCGCTAACTCTCAGCAAATGCAAGTCGCGTTTTTTGGCTAAAGAGATCATGCTCTCAGCAACTTTCCTCGGCGTATAAAATTTTCCAACATCAGCAGGGCGCAACATCACAGTGTCTGACACCCAACAGAACTTGCACAATAAACCACAGCCAACACAGTCTGCTGTAACTATCCCACCATACCATCTTGCCGGTCTGATGCGATAATATTTCCTCTCTTGTCCTTCTGGTCCCACGTGAGTGACTAACTTTTCAATGGCTACATGTCTCTGGGTTGGATTATACAATGTCAACGAAATGTCATCCAATTATTTTGATGCCTTAAGCTCAATTTATAGGTTGAACAATTTTTGAAGGTTTTTCATGGCGCAGATGGGTAAGTATATGCGTAACCGATGTAGCATGATTCCAAAAGTAAATAAATGGGCTCATCAATAAATAAAAAGCCCTAACGAAGCGCATATCAAGCGGAGGAAAAACATGTGAAAAAAGCGGCTTTGGCATTCGCTATATCAATAGTTGTTATGGCAATTTTTGTTTCAACTGCATTTAACATAAAGTTGGTTGCGGCTGCAAACGGTGAAAGTGCTGATTATAGCATAGAGCATGTGAGCCACACGGTTAAGGTTCTGTATAATGGTTATGTCCTGATAAACGACACCATAAGAATAAATATAACTGGGCAGGCACCTAGTGATTTTCTTGTAGGCTTTCCATACCTTTACAATTCCTATATTCTTCAATGTATTGCTTACAATGATTCTGACATTTTTCCAGTTAACCTTAATGTACCCTTAGAAAATCGTGTTGGTTTTTACGCTGTGAAAATCAACTTTCCACACGGGGCACCTCAAGTATTAACAGTTTTGTTTGTGCTTTCAAATGATCTTCTCGTACACAGCGCTACTCAAAATTACAACTTAAGCTTCCCAGTTTTTCCAAGTTTAACGAAACCAGTAGCCGTTTGCAATGTCTCAGTTGTCTTACCCGAAGGTGCAGCATACTCTGGCGGGACAGTTGGCACATTCAATCATTCATTAGAGAACTTGCCCGCATTTACCTATAATGCGTCTCAAGTAATCTTCTCCTTAGCTGACGAAAAAATACAAGTAGTTGATGTGGAAGAGCTGAATCGTGAGATAAGGATAAACGAGTTTGGTGAGCTAGAAGGTTCTGACACTTACCGCGTAAGAAACAAGGCACAGGTGGAAGTAAGTTTTATAGAGGTAATGCTACCCCTTAACACTTCTAACCCGAAAGCAGAAGACCAATTTGGAAGAAAATTTACTGACCCAGAGCAAACCGACCTAGAGACAAATCGTTATAAAATTACATTTACTTCATCATTAAAAACAGGCGAATCCACACGATTTACCGTAAGATATTATCTACCATCTACTTGGGTTACCCAAGAACAAACTAACAAATTTGCACTTAACATTCCCTTATTTCAACACATAAATTATTACGTGCAGCGGGCATCAGTGAGTTTCATTTTGCCAGAAGGCGCGAGAATACTGAGCTTCCAAAATGCTTTAACTGACAACACATACAACTTAGCTAGAAATCTTTTCCAAGAAATACTAAATATAAACAAACAAGGAATAACATCTTTAGACAGCTTTAACGTTGAGATTGCATACGAGTATAATCCTCTATGGTTATCTTTCCGTCCCGCTTTGTGGATATGGGCTTTATCAATTGTGGGCTGTTTGGTTGCTGTTGTTTGGAAGAGACCTAAGGTTCCTACGCTAGTCGCTGTGCCCACAGCAATAGTGGGCCTTCGACTTGAAAATATCAAGTCGTTTGTAGAGTCATACGAAGAGAAAAGAAAAATAATTTCAGAAATAGAATCTCTTGAAATCAGAGTGAGGAAAGGAAAGATTCCGAGACGTCGATATAAGGTGCAGAGAAAAACCCTAGAAGCACGCCTTAGCACATTATCTAGAAACTTATCAAATGTCAAGGATAAGATGCGAGCGGCTGGAGGTAAATATGTAGACTTGATGCGGCAACTTGAAATTGCAGAAACCGAAATCAACGAGGTTGAAGCTAACATCAAAAGCATCGAAGCGCGTCACACTCGTGGAGAACTTTCCTTGGAAGCTTATCGAAAGCTTTTAGCAGATTACCAGCGTAGAAAAGAGAAGACGCAAACAGCGATTAGCGGAATCCTCTTAAGACTGCGTGAAGAAATTCGCTGAATGAACCTAAAGACTTTTATTCTACCGCTGATTTTCAATGAAACTTCAATTAAAGAGGAATGTAACATGGTGAAAATAGTTGTTGACAATGATAAATGTACAGGATGCGGCACATGCGCGGAGACCTGTCCGGTAGGCGTCTTTGAAGTTAAAGATGGCAAGTCTGTTCCTATAAAACCCGAAGAATGCTTAGTATGCAGAGCATGCGAAGTTCAATGTCCTGAAACTGCAATCCAAGTAATCGAGTAAAATTTGAGTTTTTTCTTGTTTTGATTTCCGGTGTACAAATTTTCTAATTTAGATTCCAAAAGGCTCTTTGAGCTTTTTTCACTTCTTTTATAACTTTTTCACCCTGCGCCTTAACACGTATAGTGGTGGCTGGAACTTTATCATTTAAAGTGTACGTGGCTCTGCTCATTTTTGCAATGGCTGCTGCGGCTATCCTTCCAATGAAGTTAAGGCTATAGCCTCCTTCAAGAACTGACACAAGTCTTCCTTCGCACGTTTCTGATGCCAAATTTACTATTATTTCGTAAACCTTTTGGTAGCATAGTGCTGACAATGAAAGACTTGCCACAGGATCCGTATAGTGGCCGTCGAAACCGGCGGATATCAGCATGAATTGCGGTTTATATTGACGGATCACAGGCGTTACGATTTCTTCCATCGCCCTTAGATAAATTTGATCGTTTGTCTTGAAGGGCAACGGAATATTAACGTTATATCCCAAACCTTTTCCCTCGCCAACCTCATCTATGAAACCTTTTTTAGGAAAGTCGCGTGGATCTTGGTGCAGGCTTATGTATAGGATTTTATTTGTTTCATAGAAGGCTTCCTGCGTACCGTTTCCATGATGTGCATCTATGTCCAATATTAGAATTCTATTTAGCCTAAATTTTTTGAGCAAGTATTCCGTGGCTATGGCAACATTGTTGAAGATGCAGAAGCCGCATGCGTGGAATTTTCCAGCATGATGTCCAGGTGGACGCACTAAAGCAAAAGCATTTTTAAATTTCTTTTCCATTACAAGGTTAACAGCCTTAAGCGCTCCGCCTACAGCATAAAGAGCTGCATCAAAACTTTCACGGGATGCTACAGTGTTTCCAGAATCTAGTATGCCTCCTCCGATTTTGCAAACTGCCTTTACAAGTCTGATGCATTCTCTGTCATGGATTAGTGCAACCTCTTCTATACTGGCTTTTTTTGGATAGACGAACTGCCAATTTCTGCTTTTTGAAAGTTTACCCCTCTCTAGTTCATTGACAATTACGCGAAGACGACGTGCCGATTCGGGGTGGTCTCTACCGGGATTATGCAGATAGCATTTGGGCGAAAAAACCACGGCTGTCTTATTCATGTAACATCCTCTTTTCTAGAGTTGTTTGAAAAATGCCTTGTAGATATTTTCTGACGGGTAACTTTTTTCTTTTTGCTAAATTTTTGAGGATCTTGCTTGTGCCCGTTGTATATTGTATTGCTCTTTTTGGTTTTTCTACTATAAACTGGGGAAGCCCAAGGTTTGCCGCTACACACCGCAGTACAATCTTTCTCAGTGTATTGTTTTGTGTTCCCGTTTTTAGTTCTAATGGCAGACCAACGGCGAATTTTGCTATTTGGTACGTTGCAAAAGGCAGACGTAGTTCTAGATTGTGAAAATTGCAGATTTTAAAGTCTCTTTCGAAGTTGGTTTCATACATTTTACAAACATCATTGAAAATTGTCTTTTGCACTTTTTCACTGCCATATCGTGAATAATCTTCTAGGTATCGCATGTAACCTCCAAAGAGCTCATCTGCGCCTTGGCCAGCCAACATAACCCTAAAGTTCATTTTTGCTGCCTTTTCTGCTGTCCAATAGATTGGAATGCCTATGCTTATCTTCATGGGATCTGGCTCTTCAACCAGCCACAGAACATCTGGAAGAATTTTTTCAACATCTTTTTCCTTGTAAAGGCAAACGTGAATTGGCAGATTCAACTCTTCTGCCGCCTTCTTAGCGTATTCAATCTCTGGCTTATTTTCTAGGCTTACGTGAATTAGGTGCACGTTTACTTCTGAATTTTTGGCAAGAAATGCGATTACGCTGCTATCCAATCCTCCCGAAAAGGCTACAGCAACTTCCTTCAATCCTGAAACTCTTTCGTTCATTGAACACTCTAGAAGCGCTTGCAACTCTTTAGCTGCGGCCTGCATGGATATTTTCTTTTGTCTCGAGTACGTGAGAGTTTTAACGGACTGAAATTTGAAGCCGCCCTTGTCAACAAATGCAACATGCCCCGGCGGGAAAGAACAAACTTTTTCCACTCCAATTTTCCATAATGCCTTACGTTCAGAAGCTAAAGCCGCAAAATCCGTGTTTTCGCCATAATAAAATGGTCGAACGCCTAGGGTGTCTCTGCCTGCGATAAGCCTTTCAAGTTCAGCTATTACGAAAGCGAAGTCGCCTTCGGTTTCTTTAATAAGGGTCCTAACTGTTTCTACACGGTTTTTCTGTAGTTTTTTCGCAATGGCTTCCGCGTCGGGTGTTTCCTTATTTGGCGGATAGGTTCGTCCCGCAAAAACTAGTGTTGCATTTTTCAGTTCTATCGGTTGAGGTTTGTCTAGGCTAAGAGCTTTTGAGAAGATGTACCCTATTACTACATGCGAGCTTACATCTTGGCTTTGCAGAGTGTCAACGGTTTTTCCTATCTTTATATTGGATGGTGATGCTATTCCGTAGGCTTCAGCATTTCTAGGCTTTAGCATTTTGAGCATAGTAACTGCTGTTTCTACCGCGTTTTCGCCTCTCTTATTTAGAACCGCAATTATTGCTCCCATGCGCGAATAACCTTTAGTTAAGTTGTTACCGTATTGTTTTAGGTAAAACATTAATCTTTAATTGTGCTATCTTTTCTGCGAGGGATAAAGAATTTGCCAATTCTGCCCATTGACGCGGGTCCAATCGAAACGGGCCGTTACGGGACTCCCGAGATGAGGAGAATCTTTGAAGAAGAATCGCGCATTCAGAGATTGCTTGATGTGGAAGCAGCCTTGGCATGGGCGCACGCTGAGGTTGGCAATATACCGCGGAAGGATGCTGAAAAGATTGTGGCTATGGCTTCGACAAAGTACGTTAAGATGAGCCGCATTAAGGAGATTGAACGTGAAATAAAGCATGATATTGCCTCTTTAGTCAGAGCCTTAGCAGAAGTTTGCGGACCAAGCGGAGGGTATGTGCACCTTGGAGCAACAAGCTATGATATTGTGGACACGGTTAATGCACTTCAATTAAAGGACGCTTTGGAGCTGATTGAGAAGAAGCTGGATGAATTCGAGAGGGTCCTAATGGAAAAGGCTTTGCAGTATAAGAACACGTTGATAATGGGTAGAACGCACGGTCAACACGCCCTACCGATAACTTTAGGCTTCAAGTTTGCTGTTTGGATGCGAGAGATTTCCAGGCATATTCAGAGGATTAGGCAATGCAAGGAACGTGTCTTGGTTGGAAAAATGAGCGGTGCCGTGGGTACGCAAGCTGGTTTAGGTCAACATGCCTTGAAAATTCAGGAGCTTGTTATGCAACGTTTAGGACTTAAGCTCGCTGAAATTTCTACACAAATCGTACAGAGAGATCGCCACGCTGAACTTGTATGCTTGCTAGCTATGATTGCGTCTACACTTGACAATTTTGCCACAGAGATTCGTGAGCTGCAGAGACCTGAAATTGGGGAGCTTTTTGAGCCTTTTGAAGTTGAGAAGCAAGTTGGTAGTTCAACAATGTCTCAAAAACGGAATCCAGAACTCTGCGAAAGAGTTTGTGGGTTAGCTAGAATTGTTAGGAGTCTTGTTATTCCAGCTTTGGAGAATGTTGTAACGTGGCATGAACGCGATTTGACTCAGTCTTCTGCAGAACGTTTCACACTTTCTGAAGCATGTATTTTGGTTGATTACATGCTTTTTTTGATGACTAATATTGTGGCTAATTTGCGTGTTGACGAAGAACGCATGTTAAAAAACATTGAAGTAACTCAAGGGCGCGTTATGTCTGAAGCTGTTATGATTGCATTAACAAAGAAAGGCATGAGTCGCCAAGAAGCCCATGAACTGCTCAGGAAATTAACAATAAAAAGTGAAACGGAAAAGCGGCGCTTCAAAGAAATACTTCTAGGAGACAAGATTGTGAGTAAAAAACTTACGGAAAAGGAAATTGATGAAGCTTTGAAGCCGAAAAATTATTTGGGTACGGCTAAAGAACAAGTGGCGAATATGGTTAAAAAAGCAATTAAAGAGCGTAGGGCTAGAGGGTTAACTTAGTATTCTGTTAAAGCCTTTTGTTTCCATTCTTCTTCTTTTTCGAGTTTCTCCCATGCTTCCTTTTTCACAAAGCCGCCGACTTGTTCCTTAATTTTCCTTGCTAGTTTAGGTCCTATTAGTGGCAAGTTCATCAAGTCTTCGAGTTTTGCAATTTTTATTTCTTCTATTGTCTTATATCCTGCGTTGTATAGTATGCGTCCGCGGACTCTGCCGATTCCTTCCAATTTAACTATTGTCATTAGTTCCTTCTTCACTCCTTTTTCTACTCTTCCCATGAGTTCAAGGGTTTGCGGCAGGACTTGTTTGTTGCCGAAGAGTGTTGCCAATTCATGTGTGGCGTAAAGTAGCCATTTTGCATTTTCAATTGTTCTGTAAAGGTCGCCTGGCTGCGTTCTGAATTTTTCGATTATTTCGTCTTCGCTTTTTTCTTCTATCCATGCTTTCAAAACCATTGCTGTTTTGACTTCGCCTAAAAATTGCTCGTAGGCGATGTGGTCTTCCCACTCGCTTGGCACATCCACTAGAAATTCTTCTTTATGTTCTTCCATGAAAACCGCAAATTCGTCTAGTTCTCGCGCAAATGGTCGCAATATTGGACCCATGTCTGGCGTGTGCGAAATCATGTGAAGCAGACTTAAGTCTGTTAGATATACAGGTTTTCGCCTTAACGCATCACGAATTATAACGGCTGAAGCAGGGTCTATGTAAAGTTCGCTCACGCGCTTTCCGAACTTTGTGGCAAAAATGTTTTCCCCAGAGATGTCAATCATTTCCTCGTCGTACAGGTACTTGAGGATTTTTGCTATGATGCTCTTGATCGCGTTTATGTCATATTGATGTGCGTAGAAAGTTTTGCCGAAAAAGTCGTAGATTCCGCGTTCTGTGTGGGCAAAGTCTGCGGCTATTGTTGCCAACACGTGTGACCTCATGATTCTTTCAACGGCAAGCCTAGACCATATCCGTTCTGGACGTGCTAGAATGTAGCTTTCCATGAGGTAGTCTGCTTCGTCTGCAGTTTTAGCGATAAGTATTGCTTCTCCAACCTTGTCATATTTTGGTCTTCCAGCCCTGCCTGCCATCTGTTTATACTCTAAAACACTTATTGGATAGTAACCATATCCCGGTTCATATCGTCTATAATCTTGTATGACCACTGTTCTGGCTGGAAGATTTACACCGAAAGCTAGCGTTGGCGTGGCAGTCAGAACCTTAATCTTTCCTTGACGAAATGAGTCTTCTATTATCTTGCGGTGTCCACCACCCAGGCCAGCATGGTGAAAAGCTGTGCCGCATTTAACCAATTCTGCGAGCGATTCGCTTATTCTTGTTCTTTCGCCGGCTGCCAAAATTCTTTCCGCTTCGTGTTCAAGAGCCCTCTTAGCGGGTTTAGACAAAACTTCTGCAATTTCGCTTGCAACCTTTTTGGCCAACATAACTGAGTTTTTCCTCGTAGACGCAAAAATTAACGCCTGTCCACCGGATTTGACTGTGTTTAGTGCTAGGTTTATTGCGGAATTGCTTGTCTTTTTTTCTATTTTTTTAGCGTCACCATCTTTGTATTGAATTTCTTCATGTAGGAGTGTGCCTTCCTTTAAGAGGACCGGTCGCCATTCTGTTGTAACATGGTCTGCTTTAAGCCATTCCGCGATTTCTTCAACGTTATTTATTGTTGCGCTCAAAGCTAAAATCTGCGTGTCCGGGTTAATCTGCATAAGTCTTGCCAAAACAACCTCTAGAGTTGGACCGCGCTCAGCCTCATTTAATAAATGTACTTCATCCGCAACTATCAGCGAAATCTCATCCATCCACTTTGCCCTATGTCTTAAAAGCGAATCTGCCTTTTCATTGGTGGTTATGATTACGTCATATCTTTCCAGCCACGCGTCGCTACTGTCAAAATCGCCCGTGCTTATGCCTATCCTCAATCGTTTACCATCAGTTTTACTTATTGCCGCATACTTTTTGAATTCCTCAAATTTTTCATTTGCTAAGGCACGCAGTGGTGTCAAATAGACTGCTTTTCCATTTTTCTCTAAAATGTGCTTAAGGGCGCAAAATTCAGCAACCAGAGTTTTTCCAGACGCTGTTGGACTGGCTAGAACAAGATTTCTTCCTTCAAGAGCCCCAGCCTTCACTGCCTCTTCCTGCGGAGGATACAAATCAACAATTCCAGATCTAATAATTATATCTTTAACTGATTCAGGTATTGAAAGGTCTGTGATTTTCAACTAAATGCGCCCATCTCTTCTACTTACAAAAGCAATATGGCAACACTGATTTAAAGTGTTAATTGTGCAAACAAGTCTGCTTTTTGGGTTATGTTTTTCTATTAGGAAAAATGATAGTAACCATTAAAGAAGGCAAATTTGTCTCTTTAAAGGTTGAATATGAAATGGTTGAAAACGTAAAAGAACTGCTTAAAGCACACGCCGGCCTAAAACAAGAAGTCTACTTGGATATAGAAAACTCGAGTCCTGTTCCTAAAGAAGTAGTTAATGCGATGATTCCATATTACTACGAACGCGCATATGGCAACCCGACACTAACGCATAAACCTGGTTGGGAAGCATTCGAAACAATAATGGAGTCCACACAAAAAATCGCCAAATTTTTAGGATGTAAAACGCTTGAAGAAGTCAACTTCACCCCAGGAGAAACAGAAGCTAACAACCTAGCATTGATGGGAATAGCCTTTGCAATGAAAAGTAAAGGTAAAAAAATTGTGATTTCAGAAATTGAGCCCATAAGTGTTCTACACGTCACTGATATGCTACAAAAGTATGGATTCAGCACGACAAAAATTCCAGTCGACAGTGAAGGCTTCTTGAATCTTGAAAAATTGAAAGAAGCTGTCGACAAAGAGACATTCCTTGTAAGTTTGTCGGCTGTAAACCACGAAATCGGAACAGTACAACCCATCAAAGAGGCTTTAAAAATAGTTAAAGACAAAAACTCTGAAACAATCTTTCACACAGACGCTTCAGATGCTTATGGCAAAATACCCTTGAATGTGCAAGATTTAGGGGTCGATTTGGCAACCATAAGCAGTTACAAAATTTTGGGACCGCGAGGCATAGGCGCTTTATACGTAAAAGAAGGCGTTAACGTTGAAAGAATCTTAGAAGGCCAAATCGGAACGCAAAGGCTCTGGCCTGGAGTTGAGAACACTCCCTTAATTATTGGTTTCGCGAAGGCATCTGAGCAGGCTTTTCAAAATTTTGAAGAAAACGTAAATCATATGCAAATGATGAGGGATAAGCTGATTGAGGGTATAACCCTGAAAATATCTGATGTTATGCTTAATGGACCTCGAGGCGACAAGAGGGCGCCTGACAATGTTAACATAAGCTTTCTAAGATGTGAAGGCGAAGCATTAACAATCGAATTAAGCCTCAACGGCGTTTACGTTTCAAGCGGGAGTGCCTGTACAAGACGGCTACTTCAACCGAGCCATGTTCTCATTGCCATAGGCAGAAAATACAGCGCGGCTCACGGTAGCATACTAATGAAAATTACACGATATCATAAAGAAGAAGATATAGACTATGTTTTAGAAGTGATTCCTAAAGCCGTTGAAAGAATAAGAGAAATAGTTGGCACTACAGGAGTGGAATAATCATGTCGCGAATTCCATTACTTTACAATCCAAAAGTGTTGGAACTGTTCAGGAATCCCAAAAACCTTGGGAAAATGGAAGATGCCACAGTAATAGCCATTGCGGGAAATCCCTCATGTGGTGACATGATAACCTTCTACCTCAAAATAAACGAACAAGACATTATAGAAAAAGCAACTTTCGAAAGTTACGGCTGTGCCGCGAATATAGCAACCTCAAGCATAGTCACGGAAATGATCAAAGGGATGAAACTTGAGGACGCATGGAAAGTCTCTTGGAAAAGCGTGACAGAAGCGGTGGGCGGATTGCCTAGTGTTAAGTTTCACTGCGGCATTCTGGCCGTTGGAGCATTAAAAAGAGCCATCCGAAAATACTACAAAAATAAGAATTTATCTCCACAATGGCTAAAAGCGGAATTGAGCTTCGAAGAAAAACAAGCACTAGAAGAAGAGGAATTGGCGAAAATACTTTCAAAAAGAATGAAGATGGAAGAAGAAAAGTAATGCTGGACCCATACAAAATTCGGGAAGACTTTCCAATACTAAAGCGAAAGATAAACAATTACCCACTAATCTACTTCGATAACGCCGCAACATCACAAAAACCAAGGCAAGTCATTGAAGCCATCAAAAATTTTTATGAAAATCACAACGCTAACGTCCATAGAGCGGTTCACACGCTTTCGCAAGAGGCATCCGAACTCTACGAAAACTCGCATGACGAAGTTGCTAAATTTATAAACGTAAACGATATAGAAGAAATAATTTTTCTAAGAGGCACAACTGAAGCAATAAACCTAGTTACATACGCTTGGGGACTTCGCAATCTAAAAAAAGATGACGAAGTTCTAATTTCATTGATGGAGCACCACAGCAACATAGTTCCATGGGAGCTCCTTTCAAAAATAAACGGGTTCAATATTAAATACGTCGATGTAAACGCTGATGGAACCTTAAACTACGAAGATTTTGAAAGCAAGATTTCCAAAAAAACAAAAATTGTATGTATAAGCCATGTTTCAAATGTCAGCGGAGTTGTGAATGATGTTAAAAGATTGGCTGAAGTTGCGCATGAACATGAAGCCTTAATACTCGTAGATGGAGCGCAATCCGTTCCACATTTGCCCGTGAACGTCAAAAGTTTAGACGTGGATTTTCTTGCTTTTTCAGGACACAAAATGTTAGGTCCAACCGGCATAGGCGTCTTATACGGCAAGCATGAAATTTTAGAAAAGATGGAGCCGTTTCAAGGCGGCGGCGAAATGATACGAGAGGTCTCCTTTAATTTCGCAAAGAAGCGCTGCTCTATTGTGTGGAACGATTTGCCTTGGAAGTTCGAGGCTGGAACGCCCAACATCGGTGGCGGCATCGGACTGATGGAAGCTATAAGGTATTTAAAGGAAATAGGCATGAGTGATGTGAAGTCGCACGAGTGTATGTTAACAGAATACGCTATGCAGCGCATGCAAGAATGCCAAAAAGTTACGATTTATGGACCAAAAGATGCGTCCATTAAATGCGGCATAATTCCCTTCAGCGTTGAGGGTTTAAGTTCGCACGATGTCGCCCTATTCCTTGACAATTACGGCATAATGGTCAGAAGCGGCTTTCACTGCGCTCAACCATTGCATGAAATGTTTAAACTAAAATCCTCCGCCCGAGTAAGCTTCTACATCTACAATACACGCGAAGAAATTGATCGGTTCATAGAAGTTTTGAAGGAGATCGAGCAAGTCTAAATGGTCACCGTGGAAGAATATGTGGCAAGAATTGAAGGAACATGCGGCGAAGACAAAGACATAATAGTCATATTTAAATATGATAAAAAAGACGAGGCGATCGCAAAAATTCTGAAGAAGGCAAAATTAAAAAAGTCAATTTCTTCCATAATTTTTGAACTAACCTTCCAAAACATCTCTTTCCGCCTTTACGGAACAGGAAAAGCCATTTTTCGAAACCTAAAGGACAAAAATGAACTGCAAAATGTTTTAACTGATCTTTTATTGTAATTTGCTCGACTAATTCTATGTATTGAATCGTGAGAAGTAAGACTTAAATCAAATCTTGCTATAAGTCTAATAGAAGACACGAGAGGAACCATTTTGCCAGATGCAAAACCAAAGTTAACAGAAAAACCAACTGTGGCAGAAGCGGTCGGCTTCGGATTCCAAGGTGGAAAAAAGAAAAAAGACGCCGCTGTCTACGTCGTAGAAGAACAAATGAAAACTGAGGTGAAAGATACAAGATTATCTGTTTCCATAACAAAAACGGCAAACATTAGTTCACCTGCATACGCTGCACTTCGAAGAAGGTATCGAATAGAAAAGTATGACCTGCATCCTGAGTGTCTTTTCCCTGAATCGGTGCGATCACTTATACCCCGTAATACTCCCGAATACATAGACAAAGGTTTCAATTATGTTGAAAGAATAGTCCGCGCACTATATTATTTCAAGCAATGCGCTTTAATTGGACCCAGCGGAACCGGAAAAACGCACATAGTCTACTTAGTAGCAGAGCTTTGTGGACTCCCAATGTGGGAGATAAACTGCGGTTTGCAGACATCCGCATATGATTTGTTTGGAAGATACATAGGTCTCGGAAAAGAGAACTGGATTGATGGGCAAATAATAATGTGGTGCAAGCAGGGAGGCTTACTATACTTGGACGAGGCAAACATGATGAAACAAGACATAGCCACTAGGTTAAACCCGGTTCTAGACACGAGGGGACATATTGTTTTAACAGAAAAGGACAATGAAATAGTGCACAGACACCCCAATGGTTACCTAGTGATTTCAATGAACCCATTCTCAGCCGAATTCGTTGGAACAAAACCCTTAAACGCAGCTTTAAGAAGACGGATGTCCGTATGGATAAACTTTGACTACTTAAGCATAGGCGATAAGATATCTCCAGATGAAGTAGAGCTCATAGTAAAAAGGAGCGGCGTGGACGCGAAAACAGCTGAAAGAATAGTCCACGTAGGTGCTGAACTTCGAAGACAATACAAGAACGGCGACTTGCCGTATGGGCCTTCTCCCGGAGACCTAATTAACTGGGCGACTCTGGTTGCAGATGGATGCACACCAATCGAAGCAGCTGTAGAGACAATAGTTGGGACTACAAGTGATGACGTAGAGATACAGGCTGTCGTGAAACGCATTGTCGAATCCATTTTTGAGTCATAATAGAATATGGGTTTGAACTGTGAACCTTTTTGATTTTGCATGGACAACGATTCCTCAAATAACAAAGAAGACACACAGTGAATTGAAAATTCTTTTTCACGATGATTTGAGATATCCATACCTTGGAAAAGACAGCAGAGGATTTGTCTTCCACCTACTTAAACCCAAAAAGTTGGATGGAAACAATGTCTATTTTCAAGGATTACAATTTAACCTTCAAAATCCAACTCATAAGAAAATCATTTGGTACTTGTTTAAGGCTTCTGTTTTTCACTTAAGCCTGCATTCGAGCACATCAGATTTCTCAGTTTACTCTAAATGGGCACGAGGAAGAAATCTTAACCTGTCAACGTTTGTGATCAGCCTACTTGAAGATGCTATAATAAACAAACATCTAAAGCGGTCATTTCGTTGGATGCTCCCCGAAATAGCTTACGCAAACGTAGTTTCTTTCCTTCGAATGAAGAACATCGAAGAACTTTCAAGCAAAATGACGCGGATTATGACTTCAGTGCTTCTAAATTATAATTTGAGAAAAGTTAAAGGAAATTTGAATGATGAAATGCTTACTGATGTTGAAGCAATAACTTCTATTCTCCAGAAAATAGGTGAAAACCCGACTGCAGAGGAAAAATTAGATGCTGCTACTAAAGTTTATGATGCTATGGCCATTTATGGAGAAGCTTTTGAGGTTCCATCGCTGCTACATGCAGAAAGTCATGGAACAAACGATCTTTTTTATAAACAGCACATCCCTAAAGAGGAGGAAATTCAACCACTTCTAACTCAGGCATTGCTGGTTCTTAATGATGAAGTCAATGCTGAAGAACAACTAAAAACTGCATTGCAAAATTTGAAGGAAAGCGAGGTTAATCAAGTTTTAACATCATGGCTGGAACATGAGAATTCCAAGTTGAAAATTTTAAAAGGGTATATCGAGATAGGGAAGGATACACCTTTTGAGAATTTCGAGTTTCCAGTTGAGGATTACGCGGAATTTACGAGGAAGAGAGAGGTTCTAAGCAGCCCCATAAGACGTATATTATATCGGTTGAGGCTTCTGAAAAATGTTGGTGGCGAAGATTTTAGGCAAGAAAGCGGGTTTGTTGATTTACAAGAAGCAATACAAGTCATTGCCAGCAAAAGTCAACGGACAGACATCTTTGCGCGCGAAGAATTGCAGACTAGAGAGGACGCGTGGTCCATACTTATAGATGCAAGTCACAGTCTAAGCATGTTTAAGGGTGAGGTTCGAGCAATAGCTTTATCCTTAGCTGAAGTCGCAAGAATGCTCATACTTGACCAGAACTCTTGGGGTATGTATGCTTTTAACAATAAATTTTACGTAATCAAAGATTTCTCTGAAAGATTTGATGCGCATGTAAAAGCAAGGATAGGCGGTCTAACTCATGGAGGCTTCACATATCTGCCAGATGCAGTTTTGCTTGCGGCTCAAGCTTTGACCAAACGTTTAGAAGAGGCTAGAGTTCTGGTTATTGTTTCGGATTTTTTCCCTGCAGGATACGAAAATGCCGAAGAAAAATTGAGAGAAAATATCAAAAAGATTGAACGCATGGGCATTGGCATTATAGGCATTGGTATTAACAGCCGCGCAGTTAAGCAGTACATTCGCACTAGTTGTGTTGTTGAAGGTCCTTATGATTTGATGAAGAAATTTACTAAAGCATTTACGGAATACAGCACAGGTTAGGTGTATGGAGATTTGTTAAATTTGTTTTGCAACTGAAAGATTGGCCATAAACTCGAATTTTTCCGTCGCCTCAACGCCTTTCTTTGATTTGAAAATTATTCTTTCTGGCACTCCATCGTGTATGTATGTTATATAAAGTAACTCTTTCCCCAATCCATATCGTTCTAGATCGATTAAGGAATTTTTCACTTTTTCGAGTCTGTCAATTTTAGTCTTTAATTCCTCGTTTGCTTCAAAAAGTACTTCTGCCTCTCCAAAATCATCAGCGCAAATCATGACATCTTTGAACTGAACCCATTCTGTTGAAGTGCCCGTTTTTTTCTCTTCTTTTCTGTTTCCCTTTCTGCCTCCAGTTCTCAAAACTTTCTGTAACTCGGCAGTCTTTTTAGTCCATTCCTGTTTCTTTGCGGATTCAGGATTCCTTAAGAGGCTTCCTAGCCATTGACTGTAATCTTCGAGTAACAACTTGTATTGGCTTATTTCACCTTCTATTTTTTCTCGGATTTCCTTAAGCGAATAAAAGGTTCGAATTTCAGTTAAAAGTTCGTTCAAACCGGACACCCACAAGTTTTAGCTTGTTCCTTCAGTCTTTATCGACTCTTTAACAATTTCCATTGGTTGTTCTTCGCTGGTATCGGATGTTTCTTCTTTGTTGCCTGCAATTGCTTTGGCAGCGCCTTTTAGCTCTTTCTTTATTTTTCCGAAGAAGTTAATTCTTGTGCTTATCTTCTTTCTGTATAACATTATAACTTTAGCCATTTCAGGCATTATAACCCACAGAACAGCCATAACAATTTCAGGCGGGTATTCCGCTAAAAAGGCTGAGTGTACCTCTCCTTTCTCATAGACAAGTATTAGATGGCCTTCTTCGTTCAAAATTATTTTTTTTGCATTTCTTCGAAGCGGTATGTCTCGTGGAGGAATGTTGAAAGATACATTAAGTTTTTTCAAAATCTGCTTAAGAGATAGGCAAATTTCCTCCGTCATCTTGTTTTCTTCCATCAAAAATTCGCTTAATTGCAAAGTCTCCTCACTTATGCTTTTCAAAAGTTCTTGGAGTTTCTGCTCAATTTCAACCCTAGACTTTTCTATTTCCTTTTCATCTAAAAGTTCTCCGTTTCCCTCAGAAAGCTGCACAGAATGGAAAAAGCGCGTCTCTTCGACAACCTCTTCTTTAATTTCTTCCTGCTTTTGTGGTTGAGGTTTTGCGCCGTCGCTTGTCTTCGCATCTTTTTTCTCCATAGATATGTCTCCTAGAGAGTTTCCAATGACCTTTGCTAACTAATCAAAATCGCTGAAGATAATAGAGTTAGTATGTTGTCAATTGTTACACACTAAATAATTATCAGCTTCATAACATGATCTATGGGGCTTAACAAGTAGAAAAGCAAAGGTCAGATATAAAAACGCGCCAAAAACCTGACGCATCAAATCTGGAGCATACCAAAACCAACTTGTGCCTCCGTTAAAATGCATTCCTGCAACAAACCATGCAAACACTACATCAACAAATGATTCAACAGCAACGGCAATTCTAAATGGAAACTTGACAACATGAGAGTCTAAACATAAGGTCATGTAAATCGGCAAGTTAGCTATTAGAACAAAAAGTGTTAGCCCAAATGAAACGCCAAAATTTTCCATAAATACTCTTGCATAGGGATTTGCTTCCTCATAAGGAACACGACAAAAAGTAAGCGTAGAAGAATAGTCAAACAGTACAAAAGCAAAAACAAGAATGGCTCTTTTCAGCCAATGATTATTTTTGGGCAAGAAAAAATGTTTTAGGCTGAGCATTGCACCTATTTTGCTCTGCACTTCCCCCTTCCCCTCCGTCAGCATCCGGCGTAATTTTTTATTGCTTGTTCATGTTTAAAACTTTGTCGTTTGAAAACACGTTATGGATTTTTGATTCATATTTTGAATTCAGAAGTATAAAATATGCCTAGACCAGAATCGAATTCTGTCTCAGAATTTGAACAAAAAGGAGTAGGCTGCAAGGGATTCAAATGGAGTTATCTGTTGAAAAGCCCGAGAGCATCATAAAACTTTACGATGAAAACAGTGGATTATGGCGGTTTGTGAAAACAGACATGGGACCAGCTAAATCCATAGAGGCCATTGAAAAGGCGTTCCACAGACTTGGTTTATCAAAAAACGAGATAAGAATTTACGTTCATTTGGCGAGAACAGGCGAACACAAAGCAAGCGAAATCTCCGAAGCTCTGTCTCTTCACAGAACCGAAACATACAGAATATTGCGCGATCTAGAGAAGAAAGGATTAATATCCTCTGTTTTTGAGAAACCCTTGAAATTTATTGCTACGCCCTTTGAAAAGGCGTTGGACATACTTATCGAAACTAAAAAAATGAAAATAAGCCTCTTAGAAAAGAGAAAAAAGAGCTTAGTCGACCTTTGGCTTTCTCTTCCGAAGCCTGAAACAGAAAGTGAGAGGAAGGAAGTATTCCAAATATTGGAAGGCGAAGAGCAAATCAATTTAAAGGCAGATGAAATACTAAACAAGACTGAAAAAGAAATTCTTGTCTTTGCATCCGAACATGATATTACAAACTTTTACCATTCTGGTCTCTTGGATAAACTTGAGAACGTGTCAAAGAAAAATATAAACGTTCAACTATTGACCAATTATTCTCCGAAAAGCTGCTTTTTCATAGAACGAATAAAACTGAAAAAGGCTAAATATTCGCTTTCAGACGTTGATGGACTACCAACATTTATACTTACAGATGATGGACAGCTGCTATTGCTAATAAGAAAGAACAATGGAAAGAAGAGAGTGGCAGCCTTATGGACTAATTATGATGCCTTCATAAAAGCCTTAAAAGCGCTCTTCCTTGAGTTATGGAAAAACGAATAATACTCAGACGGTTCCTTGTTTTCTTCTAATCTCTTGCCATATCGTTTTAGGTAGCGCTCTCGCTTCTTGATCTATTGCCATTAGTAATGCTAAATAAACGCAGCCACCGAATACTGTTACAGCCAATACTGTAGATATTCTCGTTGGATGCGGCACTATGAATAGGACAGTTGCCATAACCGCTGAGGCGAAAACATATTTTGCTGTACTCATCCAAGGTATGTCTATCTTGACCATTTTACGGACGATGATATACAAAAAGATGAATATGATGAAACGGGCTGAGGAGTTGATAATACTAACGGATAAGGCTGCTTGCAAAGGTTGGTTATTAGCATAAGTTGTTAGGGCATAGTACGCCACTGGAAGAGTTATTGCCGCATGAACATATGGAAAAGAAAATGCAATAAACAATCGACTTTTAGCTAGCTCTTTAAACGATATTTTTGCACGTTCATCAACTGATTCAATTCCAAGAAGCACTGAACTAAAAACTCCCGAGATAGTTGCGATCAAAGCATCTATTGCTAATACAACTAACACAGGTGCTGCGTCCCTGTAAATGTCAGTTAGTATCGTTATATAGGAATCAGATAACACCATCGCACCAACAGTCATTGGTATTGCAAACATCAAAACCATTTTAAGAGAAGTTGTTATATCCTCGCGTTTTCTCTCCGCCAAAAGTTTTGGGTACAATGCATATGCTAAGAAAGATGAGTATGTGATTACGTTCACAACTATTGCAGCAGCACCAAGTCTGCCTCGAGCGCCTTCGCCACCAAGAGTGTATAACATGATGAATATGTAAGCTGCTATCTGACTGCCTACAACATTGTACATGTTCACTAAAGATCCCTTAAGCCACTCTCTCGCATATTCCCATCTAATTCTCTGTTTTAGCTCTTTTACAAGGAGCTTGAAGTAATAAATCGTCTGAATAGCAAATGCTACCATGGTTGTGACTACTGCCCCCAAAAGTAGTTGATTGTATTCCACGAGAAGTACGTAACCTAAGATGACTTTGCAAATCTGTTGCACAATTAGTCCATACCCTATCATTTGTGGAATCCTCGCCTGTAAACCCGCCTCTAATATACCGATAGAATAAACTTCTATTACTTGTATTGAAACTAGGAAGTATACTGGAAGGAATTTGTCGCTAACTCCTAATGATGGGATTATCCACGGAATGAGCAGAAGATAAAGTAGTGTGGCTACTAATGAAATTGTTAGGGTTACAGAAATTCCCGTTTTAATTGCCCCTTCTTTTTCTCTGGCTGCAAAACGCATTGCCCAGAATGAAAACACGCCGGACATCACTGTAAAGTATGCTAATACGTCATTGAGGTTAAACCACGCATCATACTCATCTTCATACATTGGCAACAATGAACGTGCTATCATAAGCTGAAAAATTATGCCTGTTACTACGCTAAGCATTTTAGCTGCAAATATCACGAAACCTGAATACTGTAATCTGATTTCTTTAGTAGCCAAATTTTCACCATTTTGGTGTTTCATGCATAATATCTTTTTAGATATATAATCATTGATTGTCAAAACTATTTTGATTTAAATTTTACAGAATATTTCAGAGTGATGTTTTTGGTTTGCGGTAGAGTTCGATTTTCATTTTGTTTCTGCTTATCCAGTTGTAAATTGGAATTAGCGGGTATTTTATCGATGTTGGCAGAGCGTCTTTTACTTCTCTGTGTAGTCCTAGTTTAGCAGCTATTTTGCCCTTATTCGTTAATGGTATGTAGTAACGTGTTAATGAAGATTGGGTGAATCCATTGTTTTGCTTGAAAGCATCCAAAGTCGGATGATTTCCCATTCTGCCATACATGAGCCATCGGATTCGCTTGTCTGCACAAACTTCGATTGCTTTCGCTATTAGGGCATTGTTTACCGCCTTGTCCCAATGCTTTTGCAGTGAAAGTATTTGAGAGATTAGTGTTACGTTGTCGCCGTGAACAAGCTGTATAAATCCTGCGAGTTCATCTTGAAAATATGCCCCTATGAAAGTGCAGTTTTGTGATGAAAGTACGCCTTCTCTTACTGCGTTTAAAGGTGTTCCATAATGTGGAAAGGCTCTTTCCTGTCGTATTGGAGTTTCGTTGTAGATTTTCCAGATGCCTTCCGCCAATTTCTCGTTCGGTTCCGTCATTTTGGTTTGTATTCCGCTTTTTTCTGCTTTGCGAACCATGTTACGTGTTTTTTTCCCGATTTTATTCCACCAATCCTCATAGCTTGTTATCTGAAGAAGCGCAATGTTGTCATTTGCCTTTAACCAGCATTTCTGGGGATTGGGAATCGTGGAGCACCATTTTCTCTCTATAAAAGTGAATATGTCTGCTCCTCTTTTCCTAAGGTTTTCAATAAGTTTTTTAGTTGGAACAATATCTTTCTCATATTCTTTCCCGTCGCTGGCTATTGTGAAGAAAATCTTTTTACGAAGCGTTAAATTTTCAAGCTCCTTATCCACATCTAAAATTCTCCTTAATGCTTCATAGAATGGGCCTCTGTGATTTATTTTTCCCCTCTGGAAAAGCCATATTGGATGTACAAACAGGATGTATCCCTTTGAAATATAGTCCTTCGCTATCTCAACAGCTTGCTCAGTAGAATAAACATAGCATAATAAATCTAAGCGCAATGTTGGAAACTTGTAAAAATATTGCAATGGAAAACCACTTGGAATTAGAGGGGCCTTAGTTCTCCATCGTTTCCACATGATTCGTGCAAGTAAACGGTCGGTTCCATGAATTGTATAATAATTTATCCTTCTTCCAGTAGTATCCCTTAAGAGTTTCAATTCTTCATAAGGGTCATTTACTATGTGGAGTGCTATTTCGTGTTTACTGTTGGACAGCAGTTCTAGCAGTTCCTCATCGGGAATTGTTTTCTTTGTAAAAAACCAGTAAGCCTTGACCTCTTTGGTTGACTCGTTAATCATCTTTGCAACTATTTTGGAGTTTTTCAAATAGTCTTTACCTATTCTCATGCCTAGCGATGTGTAGATGAAGCTTCTAACTCTTGAAGGATAAGGGTAATCCACATCTACTCTTAGTTTTATCAATGTTTTCCCATTCGCCATTTCTTAAGTGAAAATTCATCTACCATTTATAAACTCTTTACCGTTTTACCCTAATTTAAGAAAATTTTTGGTGAAAATCTATTTGCTCTTTTTCTAAAATAGGTCTCCACCACCACTCATTTTGAACGTACCACTCAATTGTTTTCTTCATTCCTTCTTCAAATATTACCTTCGCTTTCCAACCTAATTGGCTTTCAATCTTGCTAGCGTCTAAAGAATATCTCAGGTCATGTCCTGGTCGGTCTTTTACAAATTGAATCAAAGTTTTGGGTTTACCAAGTAATTCCAAAATTTTCTTGGCAACATCCATATTTTCAAGCTCTTTTTTCCCAGCAATGTTGTAAACTTCTCCATTTCTGCCCTTATACAAGACTAAATCTATTGCTTCGCAATTATCCTCAACATAAAGCCAATCTCTGACATTTTTTCCAGTTCCATAAACTGGTATTGGCTTGTTTAACAAAGCGTAAATTATTGTTTTTGCAACAAATTTTTCAGGATGTTGGTAAGGTCCATAGTTGTTTGTGGATCTTGTTATAACTATGGGTAGCTTGTAAGTTTCAAAATATGATTGGCATATGAGCTCTGCGCCAGCTTTTGAAGCGGAGTAGGGATTGCGTGGGTTCGGTTTGTCCTCTTCTTTGAAGCTTCCTTTCACTATATGTCCATACACTTCATCTGTGCTAATTTGCTCAAACTTTGACACGTCATATTTTCTCGCAGCTTCTAGCAGATTGTAAACTCCAAAAATGTCAGTTAAAACAAAGGTTCCTGCGTCTACTATGCTTCTGTCAACATGGGTTTCCGCAGCGAAATTCACGATGTAATCGCAATTTTTTACGGCCTTTTCAGCGTCTTCCTTCTTTGCTATGTCTCCTTTTATGAATACTATTTTATTCCATGCATCCTGTAGATTTTCTTTTCTTCCAGCGTATGTAAGCTTATCCAAAACGACAATTTCGTAGTCTTTATGCTTTCTCAAAATGTAACGTACAAAATTGCTCCCTATGAATCCAGCGCCTCCAGTCACAAGAATTTTCATTTTGTCACCCATGTTTAAGCCATGGCGCCAGTTTCCAGTCATAAGGAATTTTGTCTGTGTTTGGAGGCAATCTATACTCGTCGGGTTGGTTATAGTTGTATAGTTCTGTAGGAACGTTGAGAACTAGTGCGGTTTCTTCTGTTATGGCCTTGAATCCATGCCAGATTCCTGGGGGAATTTTGACTAAAAGAGGGTTTCTTTCTCCAATTACTAATTCATTTATTTCATTCTTGGTTTCCGATTTTTTTCTCCCATCGTAGAGTACAAGTTTTATCATACCTTTGATGCATGTCATGTTGTCTGTTTGTTTTTTGTGCAGGTGCCAAGCTTTAACAACTTGTGGATAGGCTGCTGTTATGTATACTTGTCCGAATTTTTGGAAGTGCTCCCAATCGTTTCTCAATATTTCTATTAGCCATCCTCTTTCGTCCGTTAGTTGTTTCAGTTGTTTAGTTATGACGCCTTCTATCATGTCTTTCATCTCAGAACACTATTTTGGAGTTTTCGCCTACAATTAGTTTATGTCCTTTTGGCCCTTTCTGGTTTGTTATTATTTCCGAGTTTGCGCCTATTACGCTATCGATTATTTTTGTGTTGATCTCTATGGTGCAGTTGTCCATTATTATCGAGTTTTCTATTTCGCCTCTTTTTATCTTTGTGTTCCTACCTATTGACGTGTATGGTCCTACGTAAACTTCGCCTTCTATTGTCGCGTTTTCTCCAATAACAGCTGGACCACGGATCAAGGCGTCTTTTTTTACATGCGCGTTTTTTCCTATGACTACACGTCCTTGAATGCATGTTTTATCTTCAACCGTTCCTTCTATCTTTGGTTCAAGCTCATCCAGTATGAGTATGTTCGCTTCAATAATATCTTCAATCGTGCCTGTGTCTTTCCACCATCCTTCAACGATTCTGTGTCCCACTTTATAACCAGAATCCATCAGTAACTGTATCGCTTCTGTTATTTCGAGTTCTCCTCTCCACGATGGTTTTAACTTCTTTATCATTTTAAATATTGATGGCTTGAGAAAGTATATTCCTGTGAGTGCATAGTTGCTGGGTGGTTTTTTTGGTTTTTCGATAAGCTTTACCAAATTTCCTTTTTTATCAAATTCAGCCACCCCGAACTGCTGCGGGTTTTCTACTTTACATAATAGTATCATTGCATCGTAATTTTTTTGTTGAAACTCTCGGGCGCATTTCGAGATTCCGCCTTTTAGAAGGTTGTCACCCAAATACACGACAAAGGGATCGTCTTTTACGAAGTCTTCCGTTAAGCCTACTGCTTGAGCTATTCCGCCTGGTTTCTCTTGATATATGTATGTGATGTTTACCCCAAATTTTTTCCCGTTTCCATAGTAGGCTTTTACTTTTTCGGGCATTATGTCGCCTAGTATTATGGCTATGTCCTTTATTCCAGAATTACGCAAGTCTTCAAGGACATATTGTGACATTGGCTTGTTTGCCACGGGAATCAACTGTTTAGGTCCAGTGTGTGTTAGTGGCCTTAGTCGTGTGCCGTGGCCGCCGTGAAGTATTATACCCTTCATGTTTTTGCCTCATCTTTCATTCTGTCTAGTCCCTCTGTTATGTTTAATGGTTTTGTTTTTAGTTGTTTTTGTATTTTGTCTGTGTTTAAGGAGGAGTCTCTCGGTCTTTTTGCTATCCAAGCAGTTAACTGACTCATTTTCATTGGTTTGACCAAGTTTTGGTCGAGGTTGAAGGCTTTTGCGATCTGTTTAGCAAATTCGTAGCGGCTAATTCTTTGACTTCCTGAGGCATGATATACGCCTCGTAAATCTTTTTGTACGGCTTCCAATGCCATCTCAGCTAGGTTATCTGCAAGTGTTGGCGTGTTATAGTGATCTTCAACCACTGTAAGTTCTTTGTTTTGTTTTAGAGTGTTTATTATCCATGTGACGAAATTCTGCTTCCAAGGATGCCAACCATACAAAACACTTGTTCTCAATATTACATAGTTTTGGCAGTGGCTGATGATTTGCCTTTCTCCTTCAAACTTTGTTACACCGTAATAATTTATCGGGTTTGGCTCGTCTTGTTCCGTGTAGTTGCCTTTTTCTCCGTTAAAGACGTAATCTGTGGATATGTACACAAGTTTCGCACCTATCTTACTGCATGCTAAGGCAATGTTACGTGTTCCCTCAGTGTTTATCTTCCATGCTTGTTGCTTCTGCATTTCGCACTTGTCAACATTGGTTTCCGAGGCTGTGTGCATTATTATCTCTGGTTTTAGTTGGTCGAAAATTTTTGACACTTGGTTTTGATTTGTGATGTCGAGCGTAATTGAGTCTGGCTGAAGCGATCTGGTGTTGTGCGTAGGTGTGACTTCATATTTTCTTTTGGCAAGTTTTACTACTTTACTACCTAGCAATCCGCTTGCGCCAGTAACAAGCAACATTTCTTCCTCGATTCCCAATCATCCTTCTCCTTCTTTAGCTAAAACGTAGTCCTTGATCATTTTTGCATGATCAAATGCCAATTCTTCGGGAACTCGATTTATCTCAAAGAAGTCAACGTTTCCCTCTTTAGATTTGGATTTGATTTGTCCTTTGACTTTTTTGGCTACATAGCATATTGCTATAGCATGTTTCCATGGATGCCGTTTGAAATCGGAGTACACGCCTACAATTCTTGAAGGCTGTATATCTAGTCCGCATTCCTCTTTTACTTCTCTTTTTGCAGCTTTTTCGACTGTTTCACCGTATTCCACGTATCCGCCAGGAAGGCTCCACAAACCTTTGAATGGTTCAAGTCTTCTTTTTATCAGCAGAATCCTCCTCTCGTCTTCAACTATAACGTTGACTGCCACCGCTGGATTGCGCCATATATTTTCGTCCGGCTCAAGCTGAACTTTTTTGGATCCGATGCCTATGGCAGCGTACTTGAGCTTTTTTGAAAACTTCTCTGGATCGTATACCCGTCTGCCATCTATTAGGATTGGGTTCTTCATTCTTGAAGTGAAGTCTTCGGGTTTAAGTTTTGAGAACTCAGGCCACTCCGTCACAACAATTGCGCAGTTCGCATCACTGATACATTCCAAGGCTGATTTGCAATATTCCAGTTTATTTCCGAATATTTTTCTCGCACTTTCTAGAGCCGCCGGATCGTATACAGCTATTTTTGCTTTTCTTCTCAGCAGTTCTTCAACTATTTTTATTGATACTGCGTCCCTCATGTCATCTGTTCCAGGTTTAAAAGACAACCCAAGTATCGCTACAGTCTTGCCTTCTAAATTGCCCAATAGCCCTTCAGCAAGCTCAACGGCTTTTAACGGTTGGAGATCGTTTACTGAAAGTGTAGCCTCTGTTAGCGGTAGTGCAACGCCTATTGATTTCGAAAACTTTACTATCGCTTTCAAATCTTTTGGAAAGCATGATCCACCCCATCCCAATCCAGCCTTAAGAAATAACGGTCCTATTCGTTTGTCTAATCCTATGCTTTTAGCTATAACATTAACATCGGCATCTGGGATCCTCTGGCACAGGTTTGCTATTTGATTTATATAGCTAATTTTCATGGCTAGGAAAGCGTTGCTTGCGTACTTGATGAGCTCAGCGTTTTGAAGATTTGTTCTAATAATTGGTGGAACATTTTCGTAGTAAAAGTCTTTATACAAAGACTCTAGTAAGTCACCGGACTTTTTATCGTGCTCGCCTATAACTACGCGATCAGGGTTAAAAGTGTCTTGCAGAGCTGATCCTTCAGCCAAGAATTCTGGGCTCATACAAAGGCCGAAGTCGATGCCGCATTGTTTGCCTGAATGCTTTTCCATAATGGGCTTTACAACATTGTTTGTTGTACCCGGGACCACGGTGCTCTTAACAACGACTAAATGATATTTGGTTTTCTTTTTGAGTGCTTCTCCGATTTCGCGAGACGATTTTTTAAGGAATTGTAAGTCTATGCTTCCATCAGGTTGGCTTGGTGTGCCTGTGGCGATGAACGTTATGTCTGTGTTTAAGATAACTTCTTCGGACTCTAAAACGCATTTGAGATTACCATTTTTTATGACTTTTCGCAGTAACTCTGTTATGCCCGGTTCGTAAAATGGAGCGATACCTTTGTTTATAGAGGCTACCTTCTGTTCATTGTGTCCTGAAATGATGACTTTGTAGCCTTTGCTTGCGAATCCAACTGCTGTGGTCAGTCCGACGTAGCCTGTTCCTAGTATTGATATGTTATGTCTGGGCATGTGTTGGTCCTCTAATTTTGAATTTGATTTTAACCAATTACTTATATAATTGCTTATGTGAAAAATTAGTAGGTTGAGTTGGTCGAGATGATTAGGAAGGTTGTTGTTCCTGCGGCTGGGCTGGGTACCCGTTTGTTTCCAGCCACTAAGGAGCAGCCTAAGGAGATGCTTCCCATTTTTTCTAGGCTCAAAAACGGTGATGTTAGCGTGAAACCTTTGTTACAAATTGTTTTTGAGCAGCTTTATGATGCTGGTTTTCGCAGTTTCTGTTTTGTTGTTGGTCGCGGTAAGCGTAGCATTGAAGATCACTTTACGCCTGACTATAATTCCGTTTTTATGTTAAAGAATAAAGGAATGAAGGGTCAAGCCTTAGACATGGACGAATTTTACGGAAAACTCAAAAGTTCCACCACGTTTTGGGTGAATCAACCTGAACCGAAGGGCTTCGGCGATGCTGTTTTTTTGAGTCGTTCCTTTGTGCAAGATGAACCTTTTTTGGTTCATGCTGGCGACACTTATATCATTTCAAACGGTGCAGAACATATTTCATCGTTGATGAGGGCTCATGAAAGGCTCAACGGTGACGCAACTATTCTTGTGCAAGAGGTTGAGAATCCTAAACAATATGGAGTCATCGAAGGAAACGAGATAGAAACTGGAGTTTATAAAGTCAAGCGAGCGATTGAAAAACCTGAAAAACCCACAACAAACCTTGCGATAGTTGCCGTTTATGTTTTCCATCCCGTAATTTTTAAAGCTTTAGAGAAAACTGCGCCTGGTAAGGGTAAGGAGATTCAGCTTACGGATGGTATTCAAACGTTGATTGATTGGGGCTTAAACGTTTATGCTGTAAGGCTTAATCAAGGCACTGTAAGGTTGGATATCGGCAGTCCTGAAACCTACTGGGAAGCCTTATCCTTGTCGTATCAAAGTTTTTGCAAGAAAGTTTGATGATTTGTGGGGAATTGAATGATCGACTCAATAATTCTCGAAGATGTTGAAAAGATTAGGGACGCTTTGAGAAAAGATGATTTTGAGAACAAACGTGTTTTGATTACTGGTGGAGCTGGTTTCGTTGGAAGCTGGATTTGTGATGTACTCGTGGGTTTTGACGTTGAAGTTACATGTCTAGATGATTTTTCAACCGGGAAAAAGGATAACATAGACCATCTTTTAGGCAAATCTTGTTTCAAGCTTGTTGAGGATGATGTATGCAATTTTCAAAGTAAGGCGAAATTTGACTATGTTTTGCATTTGGCAAGTCGGGCTTCTCCAGAAGAGTATCAACAGCATCCTATTAAAACGTTGAAAGCCAACTCTTTCGGCAGTTATAACATGTTGGAATTGGCTAGAAAAAATGACGCTAGAATATTGTTTGCTTCCACTTCAGAAGTGTACGGAGACGCGCAAGTAGTTCCGACGCCTGAGACTTACTGGGGTAATGTCAATTCAATTGGGGTGAGATCCAGCTACGATGAGGGAAAACGCTTTGGGGAAGCCTTGTTCATGGCTTATCATAGGCAGTATGGGCTAGATGTGAGGATTGCGCGAATCTTTAATTCTTACGGTCCGCGCTTGAGAAGTGAAGGAGCCTATGGAAGAGCGGTTTCCCGCTTCATTACCCAAGCTTTGTTTGGTCAACCCTTGACTGTGTATGGTGATGGGACGCAAACAAGATCGTTCTGTTACATAATCGATACTATTATGGGGCTCTCATCGCTTTTAATCAAAAGAGAAGCCAGAGGGGAAGTTGTGAATATTGGGAACTCTAAGGAGATAACGATTTTGAAGCTAGCTCAAGAAATTAAAAAGCTGACAGAGAGCGCATCTCCTATAATATTTTGTGCTCTGCCAGAAGACGATCCAAGGAGAAGATGTCCTAACACGAGTAAGGCGTTGAAGTTGTTAGGATGGAAACCAAAAATCAGCTTAGAAAAAGGTCTTGTGAGAACTATAGAGTGGTTTAAAGGGAAAAGAGTCAAGTGATTGTCATGGGAGTATCATTTCCGCTGGTAACAGTGGGTGTGGTGGTGTTAAATCGAGAATGGGTTATTGGCAAAATGTTAGGTTCTCTATTACATCAGACTTACCCTCATAAAAGAATATTTGTTGTTATAGTTGATGGCGGAAGCAAAGATAGAACTGTGGAAGTCTCTAGAGAGATGTTGGAAAAATCCGATTTTATGGGCTATGAAATAGTTGTGAAAGAATGTAGTATTCCCGAAGGAAGAAATATTTGCCTTGAAAAAGCGCAAGGCGATATGTTGTTTTCTTGGGATAGCGATGTTGTGATGCAACCAGATGCTCTACAGGATATGGTGGCAATAATGACGCAGAAAAAAGTGGATATAGTCAATGCTGATTGCATTGGAATTTTCGTTAATTCAATTGATGAGGTAGGCGAAAAAATAAGCGAAGTGCTGAAATCTTGTACAATGTCTTCCAAAGATTCAGTAGTGGAAGCACCTGCCACAGGAATGGGTCACACACTTATTTCCAGAAACGTATTTAGCAGTATCCGATTTGATCCAGATCTAACAACTTGTGAAGATCTAGATTTCTCGGTGAGAGCCAGAGAGAAAGGGTTCAAAATAGTACTAGCCAAAAACGTCGTGGCTGTTGATATAAACATGCGGAAAAAAGGATACAGCGATATACACATCGATATGCCACTTAAACGCGCCTTAAAAGGATTAAGGAAGAAGGCAAAGTTTTCCGTGTTAGCATATGATTCCCAACTGGATTTCAGAGACGCAATAACATACTTCTTAAAATATACACGATATCTTTTTTATCTTGGTTATTTGCCAGCGTTAATTCTTACAATTTATGGGCTTGTAGCGAACAATTATCTCTTTCTTACATTGCCAATTTACCTATGCTTTTTTACACTTTGGCAGATTACAAGAAGAGGATTTAGACAAGGGATACAAGCTGTTTTTAGAAGTATTGTAGTAGGCGTGCCATTCTCTATTTGGCTAGTTTACTATTTTGCTAAATATACATTGAAAAAATAGGAATTGTTCCAACATGAGTAACGAAAACTTTTTGGAGAGAAGTGTTCAACCTTTCAAACCACACAGTCTAGATGTTGGGTGTGGAGAAACCCCAATGGGAGAAGTTAACTGCGACCTTTTCCAGCAAAAAGCAAAAAACATGGTGGTATGCCACTGCGAACACCTGCCATTCAAAAACAAAGCCTTCCCTTTGGTAACATGCAACCACGTGATAGAACACACTCCAAACCCAACCCAACCCAACTAATAAAAGAATTAATCCGCGTAGCCCAAAACAAAGTAGAAATTCGCTGCCCACACCGCTTTAGCAGTCTAGCAAAACAAGTTTACCACATCAACTACTTCGGGCAAGCATGGTTCGAAAAAACACTCTTGCACTACTCGCACAGGATAAGGTTGGCCCGAGAAAACTGGCTCATCCCTCTGGTTTCTAGGCCATCTGAAATAATAGTGGAAATATACCTCACCAAAAGTTAGCGAATTATAGCCTAACTAACCCAGAAATAGGCACTCATAAACATGTCATCATTTTTTGTCATATTGGATTACATCCGTTTTTTCGCGCGCGGCTGTTCCCACATGAGTAATGCCTCAAACTTCAGGAAAAGCCTATTCTCTCACTTCTAATCTTTGGATTTCTATATGAAAGACATTAAGTGGTAACCTTTTTTGCAATAATAGATTTTTTTGAAACCTTTTTCCTCAAACTTTCTTGCCAATTCGTTTGTGTGAACTTCAACTATACATGGTTTGATAATTGGGGTTTTTAAAAGAGTTATTTCATGTCCTTCTATGTCCATTTTCATGAAGTCATGCGGAATTTTTAGGTGCTCTAGTTTGAAAGCCTCTGGTATTATTTCTACATTCCAATTGTTTCTTTTGGCATTTTCTTTTAGACACTCTAATGCCTTTCTATCGGGTTCTATCGCTACAACTTTTCTAGCGCCGTATAAAAGATAGAAAAATGCTGTTTCGCCACATCCAGCACCAATGTCTAGAACAGTTTTTCCGCTGAGTGAGAAGGTCGGTAAGTAATACCTTTCCCATTCTCTCCATTCATCTGCAAAAATGACAAAGAAATTGTTTAGTAACCTTATCTGTTGACCATATAGGTCTATAACCACACTTTCCCCGTCTTTATTGACAATTTTTAACCATTTTATAGAAACTAGAAGGCTTAGAAACTGATGCGGAAGATAGGTTTTTTCAAACATGTAAAACACAGGAACTTTTTTCCTTCTTGACAACCCAAGCTTAATGTTGTATGGTAATTTTATCATAGTTCAATAAAACCCCAACTCAAACTATTAAACGTTTAAATTTCGGAGGAGGTGCAATAATAGTCAAGAAGGCAGCTATCGAGGTTTTGCTTACGGAAGAAAGTGCTGAAAGAACTAACAAAGAGATTGAGAAAGAATTCGCGACGAGCTTTCAGAAAATCTACACGCAATTCCATGGGTAGCGAAAATAGAAAAATGACGGTTACGAATTGTTAAGAGACTCGCGCATCCCACATCTAGCGAGACTACAACCTTTTATCCGAAGATTCTCATTCACAAATATCAAATCCCCAGAAAAGTGTTTTGAGAAAAGCTCTACTAAATTATGACTGAAAACATGACTTTTCCTATTCAGATCCCCCATTCCATAAGGAGGTTCGTTTAGGATTATCACTTTCTTAACGACACGGCTAATTTCAGAAACCGCTTTCTCAATTTTTTCACTAGGGATGTGAATCAACACGGCAGAAACAAAAGCCGCATCAAAAGTCTTATCCGGGAGAGGGATCCTCCGAGTCATATCAGCAAAAAGAAATTCAGGGAGTTCGCTCTTTTTTAATCCCTCAAAGGAAAAGTCTATGCCTAAATATCCCGGTAGTTCCCGGCAATAACCTCTACCGCATCCAATATCAATTATATTATCGCATCCATACTCATTCATAACAGCTCTGACGAATTCTAAGAGTTTTTGATCGCTCTCCAAAGTTAGCTTACTACTATAAGGAGATAACCTCCAATGAGCCTCCCAATATTTATGTGCGTTCTTATATCCTAGCATCTTTAAAAAAACCCGTTTCAAAAAAAATCTTACACGATTCTCTTTCTTGCTCATCCGATCCTCCACTTTATTGGCATAAGTCACGTATAAATACATTCCGAGCGAAAATGGGTTGGGCAAAGAAGCTCCTTCAAAGAGATTACAATTGGTTTAAACAAGACCAGTTTAACTCTAAAATTTTACAAGATTTATACAGAAGAGAAGTGGCAAAAATCTATTTAAAGAACACAGATGTTTATACTTGGTTACTCCATAAGAATATGGTGCAGTTGAAGATTTGGATGAGCTATGAAAGAAGAATATGATCTTGCGGTAGTATATCGAATTTGTCCTCGAATTTCGAAGCATATGGCAGTTTACCCTGAAAATAAACTTAAACTATCGGAATTCTGTTTGAAATCATTCAAAAAATCCCTGGGTTCTTTAAAGGTAAAAATAATCGTTCTGCTTGATAATTGTCCCGCCGAATACGAGACCTTGTTTTTCAAGTATTTCGATGAAAAGGATTTGAAATTAGTCAAATTGAGTGGGGTTGGAAATCGGGCAACCTTCGGCTCACAAATAGAGTTTCTTGTCAATCAAAATGATGCAGAAGTTGTGTATTTTGCGGAGGATGACTATTTTTTTCTTCCAAACCAATTTGCTGAGATGATTGAATTCTTGAAACATCATCCGGATGTTCACTTTGTATCTCCTTATGATCACCCTGATTATTATACTAGGGACATACACAACCATAAGTACGAAATTCGAGCATATGCAACACACCATTGGAGAACCGCCGTTTCCACAACACTATCATTTTTGACCACAAAACAAATTTTAACTAAAACAAAGAAAGTCTTAAACAAATACTATGAAAGTAATGCTCCCGATTATTCTATTTGGATGAGCATAACCAAATATAACGTACTCAATCCATTCAAAATAATGAAATATCTATTCTCCAACAAAATTTACTTTGTAATGATTGCAAGAGCATGGATCTACTGTTGGAGACAAATTTTATTCGGTCGCCGTTGGAAGCTTTGGGTTCCCATGCCAACAATTGCGACTCACACGGAGAAGCGATTCCTACCACCTTACATTAATTGGAAAGAAAAATTTGAAAATGAACTTTTGCAAGAATAATAAGTGGGCGCGTAAGCAGTTTAATGCTGTAACGTTTTTTCTCCTTGACAAGATTTCAGTTCAAACTCCTCTTTTCAAGGCGCCTTTCATAAACGCGAACCGCATCAGTGGATAGTAATAAATAGCTTGAGGGCATCGCTTCTTAACCGCTATCTCAAATGCCCTAAATGGGCTAGTTAGGGCGATTCTTATGGCTCTTTTCGTCTTGGTTTCTGCTATAAATTGTCCTTCTTCCCACGGAGCATACAGTCCGTACAAATAGTGACGTTTCATTTGCTCCTTTAATCCGCCTTTTCTAAGGTGAATTGATATGACAGTTGGGTCGATAATCCATCTTAAACCCAAATTTTCTATGCGTAACCTCAGATGCGTGTCAACTGCACCATATTTTATGTCTTCTGGGAACCCTCCGAGAGATTTGACGATTTTAGTCTTGTACATCGTGTTGTCAATGGAGTTTAATGTGAAATTAGATTTTTCAAATGCAAATTCGTCAATTTCTCTCAACACTGGTTGATCAGGCAATCTCCATCCTTGCGCTACTGCCACATTTTCTTTCTCCAAATGCTTTGATATTTTTTCAAGCCAATTTTTTGCTAAAACTATGTCTTGTTCAAGACTGATGAAGTATTCGCATTCGACATGACGTAGGGCAGTATTAGCACCGCCTCCAATACCGCCCTTTTCATTAGTATACACAGTCCAACCAAACTCTTTGGCTATTTCTTTGCTTTCGTCCGTGCTATGGTCATCCACGAATATTTTCTTAGCGATTACTTCATTGGGCAAAACTTCGTCTGCTCTCTTCAAAACCAACGGAAGCATGGAAGCACCATTCTTTGCCCACATAACCAAATCGGCTTTCATTGCGCTACTCTTCTAATGTTGTTAAATGATAAACAAAAATAGTTTATTATTCGGGTTCTCTTTAGCCTTTCGCCGCAACCTTTCAATGTTATTTTATCGGAAAACTAATTAAATCTGAAACTATTCTAATCGTCTTACTTGCCGTGAAATGAATTGAAAGAAACAAAAATAGACGTGGTTATCCTTACAAAAAATAGTCTAGAACCATGTCTAAAAGACTGCCTAGATTCCATATATGCCAGCATTCCAGTTAACCGCCTCCTTGTGGTTGATGGTGGAAGCACCGACGGGACTCTTAACCTTGTCCAAGAATATCCGAGAGTTGAGATAATAGAAGATTCTAAAGGCAATAGAGCGACAGCGAGACAAAAAGGCATAGGAGCCGCCGAAACCATGTGGCACTTGCATGTGGACTCAGATGTCATATTGTGCAAAGATTGGTTTAAAAAAGCTCAAAAGTACATGCAGCCAGATGTTGGCGCCATCTGGGGAGTTGCGATACCTAAAGACCAACATGTCCTAAACATTGCTAAGGCAATGGCTAAGCTTTATCAGAAAGACGTTGCAGAGTGGATCATACAGCAGCAGCACCTCAAAAGGTATTTGACTCATGACACTTTGATCCGAACAGAAGCAGTAAGGGATATTAAAATTCCCGTTGATTTGCATATATGGGAAGACCACTACATTGGCAAACATGTGGTTTCTAAAAATTACAAGTGGATGACAACGAGAGATCCGTATTGCATTCACTTCTTCCATGAGCGAAGAGGCTTTGAAGACTTTGTTAACAGCGGAAGACTAGCAAGAAAAATAAGCGCATACACCACCCGCCAAATATTGTTAAGGCTAGGTCTGGCTATTCCAAAATCGCTCTGGATAATTGCAGCAACAGGCGACTTTAAAGCATCCAAACTGCAACTGGAAAACTATATTGGGCTTGTAAAAGGCTGGTATGGAAGCGTCTAATTCAAGGCTTTCATTTTTGCTCTAATCTCATCTTCCGTGAAAAAAGCCCCAAACACGTGTGCAATCCACTGAGTAACGTAAAATGGTGGAATGAGTAAACTGTAGATATTATCTCTACAAGCAATCATTAGAAGCAGGCTTCTAAAAGGAGAAATCGCTGCTCTCTCAAGATTTGGAAGCAATCCAGTTCTCGCTCCAGAGAACATGCAGAGAAAAATCTCCTTTTTCATATTTCCCTTAAAATAGTGAAAACATGACACCTTGTCTGCGAAAACAATTTTGTATTTCTTTCTCTTTAATCTAGTGTGCAGTTCATGGTCTTCTCCTCCAGACAAGTCATCGTCAAATCTTTCTTTTTTCAAAACCTCCGTTTTGTAAATAGTTCCTCCACATGGCACATCAGAATGTACCTTGCAGTACCCCCTGAAAATCTGTGCTTTAGTTAGAGCGTAAACTGTTTTTATGGAAGACTTGAGTTTTCCTCCCACAGCAATGACTTTTGGGTCTTTGAAATATTTTAATAAACTGTCAACATAATTCAGAGTCAGAACTATGTCCGCGTCAATCATGCAAATGAAGCTTGCATTTGCTAAATCAACTCCTGTGTTCCTAGCTTTTCCAAGTCTGCCCTTATCAACAGCCAATACATCGCACCAATCAGGCTTAGCAGAATCTTTCGCCACGACTACTATGACTTTTTCAAAAGGATAGGTTCTTAAACCCTTAATAGTGTCTGGTAAAACTTCATCTACACTTTTTGCTACAATGACAGCGTCTACATTAGACATCATTATCAACTCTTCTATAGGTATTCTTCTATGTAATGCGTTGTGACTGCGGTGGGAGATTCTAAGCTACTTAGCATGCTTGCTGTATCAATTCTGTGTTTTTTTGGTTTTTCCAAAATCTTTTGGACTGATCTGAGAATTTTGTCAATGCTCGTTGAATACTGTATTGGGAATCCTTTCATTTCTAGGTATCTGGCTATAACATCCCAAAAGTGAAAGTTAATTGTTGGCACTCCCATTAAGGCAGACTCTCGGCATATTGTGCCTCCGCTACCAACCACAGCATCAACATAAGGGATTACTTGAAAAGCCAATATTGATTTTGGAGGAATCCAAACATTATTTAAATTTCTAAGCTTCTCTTTTTCTTCTTCATATCTTGGCAGATAAACTACTGTTGCCATTTCAGAAAGCCCTTTCACCAACCGCCACGTATCCACTTTGATATCCTTGCAGTAACTCGCCTTATACTCAACATTTCTAAACAGCACAACTCGCTTTTTAGTGGTTAATTCCTTCAGAAACTTTGGGCGTTTACGCTTAGCGTTTCCTACCAACCATGCGATCTCCTCTACTCCTTCGTATAAAATAATGTTAGATTTGGGAATGCCAAATTTGCTCCATGATTTGCCAAATGGTAAAGGCGCCACAAGCCAGTTCACCAATGGACAAACAAGTTTAGCCACATGGATGGCGTGGGGTGTGTCGTTAGAATACACTATGGGTATTTGCAAACCAAATGCTGTTCTAATCGCGCTCACATCACCGTGCGTCCACAAAACTTTCGGATATCCAACTTTGTCAAAAAGTTCTAGGAATTCCAGGGTTCTTTTTTGTTCTTCTATGAGCTTCTCCTCTATTGTTTCGCCATATTTGCCCACACATGTATATGATATATCCAAAAGCTCTAGAACATCGGTTGTTTGAGTCTGCTTTTTAGCTGTAACGATCGTTTTGTGGCCTTTTTCATGTAACGAAGGCAATAGCGAATAGATGAGAAGTGAATCCTTTGGAGTTACCGCGTCTAGCCAAACGTCAACCATTCTCGGCTAACATCCAATCTATGGTCTTTTTTAAACCTTCTAAAACGTCATATTTTGGATTGAAACCAAGTGACTTCAACTTTTTAACAGTTGAGTAAAGGTAGAATGGCTGTTCGTTCGGCCTCGGTGGGAGCAATTCAATTTTGGAAGGCAACAGTTTGTCTATGGTTTTTGCAAATTCTTCGTAAGTGTAAGCTTTGCCTGAACCTACATTGAAAATTTCTCCAATCGCTTTAGGATTGCCTAAAACGATGTCCATGGCTTGACATAAGTCTTCAACATATGTGAAATCTGTTTTCTGTTTTCCATAACAGTACAGTTGCATTGGTTCTTTGTTGATGGCTTTATCCAGCAGTTTTCTGACAATGGACGGGATGGTGAGGTTTGGCCCGTAAATTTCGAAACCTCGGAAGATTGTTACGGGTAGATTTTCAGATTCAACATATTGACGCGCCATCAACTCGGCTATACGTTTGGCTTTTCCATAAGTCCCTTTTGGATTAGGCTTGTCTTCTTCATCTACTGGCTGGTCAATGGTTTTCAATCCATAAACTGTTGAGCTACTCATCAAAATGAACCTTTCAACACGACATTTTCGTGCAGCTTCTAGCATGTTCAATGTGATTTTTGCATCGTCAAAGAACTCTTCATAAACGTCTTTTCTGTGTGTGACGAAGGCGAGGTGAATCACATTTTTTGGATTGAACTTTTCAAAAGCCTTGATGACGGAATCCTTGCTAGTTAAATTGCATTTATGGAAAGTGAACAGTTCTTCTGGAAAATTTTTGTAGGGTTTGGTAAGATCCAGACCAATTACTTGTTTTCCCCTATCAATGAAATATTGTGTGACGTTTGTTCCAATAAATCCTGAACTCCCTGTAACTAAGATCAAGAAAGATTCTCCTTTTTATGAAGGTTAATTATCGTTTTTCATAGTTACTTAAAAGTTTTGCTGGCTATTTTCGCTAGATTTCTGACCTTTTCATTTTCCATTATTTTACTCTCAAAAATTGGCAATTTACCTTTTTAGCGGCAAGAAAATCGTTTTCCGTGTTTCCGACGAACAGAACATCTTGAATTCGCGTTTCAAGTTTTTGTGCGGCATTTTTAAGCTGTTCAACTCTGTTAAGTGAATCCTCCCTTGTAAATATGACATTGAAAGATAACTCTAACCGTTCAAGTGCTGCCTTCACTAATGCTTTTCCTTGCAGCGTAATCAAGGCTTTAGGTTTTTGTTGAAACATTTTGTAAATTTTGATTCCTTCGTCGTTAATTGTCATCTTCGCTAACGCAGAAAGTTCGGCTTCATCCCATATTTTAAAGACTTCTTTTCTTTTCTTGTCGTCTAATTTTGAAACGGTTTCCACTAGCGGATGAAGGTTGTTTATTTCTATGATTTTCTTGAATTCTTGAAAAAGTTTCTCGTAATCGATTGGTAGTTGAATCAAGGTTCCGTCAAGGTCGAATATTACGGCTTCAATCAAGCATACATTGCTCCAATAATTTTGTCATTTTTGACCAGTTTTGCAGGTGCGTCGATGTGACGAATCCAATAGATGTTCTTGGGAAGGACATTATATTTCGGTATCTCGGGGATTTTCTCTTTGTATGCAAGTCGCACGTACAAGTAGGGAATATTTGCATAGTAATCCTCGCTTAAAATTTTGCTTGCGTAAGAGAAGAAAAAGGACGTAGTGAACATTCTTCCAGCGTTGATTTCAGTAACGCAAGGGACACCGTCCTTATTCTTTTTTAAGTCGATGCAGGCGATTCCCGTAAAATTCGAATCTATTGCCAGTACAGCGTCTGTACCAATTTTGTTCACAATCTTGTCATGTACTGTTCTTTGAACAGCGGGTGTGCCAGTTATGCCTGAAGGCGCCAGATTTGGATAAATGTACTCGATTCGCTCTCTCGCCATTGACGTTACGAGTTCGCCATCTTTCCATAAACTGTGGAATCCAATGTTTTTTCCAGGCAAGTGTTCTTGGGCGATAAATTTCCAATCAACATTGCGTGACTTCCAATAACTAATCCATGACAAGGCTGTTTCTCTGTTGTGGGCTGGGGTGCTTCCTCTTCCACCAGCGCCGTGTCTGGCTCTAATCCAAATTGGAGTTCCGAATTCTTCAAATGCCTTGTCAATGTCTTGCTCTCTGCGCAGCACCATTGTTCTTGCCACAGGAATACCTTTTTTCAGCCAAATCTTTGTAGATTCAAGCTTGTCCTGGCATGCCTTTATTGCCTTCCTTGATGGAAGAAGAGTGTTTGCTTTTAGTTTTTCGCGGTTTTCTGAAACAACCGTAACTTCGATGTCAGGTTGCGCGTGAAGAAATTCGATTTTCTCTTTTTCTACAATCTCATTTAACCTATCAATATAGATTGCATCTTCTGCCTTTTGAACCAAATATTTCTTGTCTGTTGGAGCCAAAAAAATGAAATGGCGGTTTGCTTCCGTTCCAACAGTAAATATTTTTTCAGGCGATATTCGAAGCGACATGATGAAGTTTATGCCAGCAGGTCCACCCGCACCTGTAACCATAATTCTTTTCATCTATTCACCAGAAGGTTTTTCACTTTTCGTTCAGCAGTATAAGAAACAATTGATTTATATTTATTCTCAATCAGTCAAATTTTAATAAAACAAGTTCTTTCTAGAATCTGCAAGAGGGCCGGTCGTCTAGCTTGGTTAGGACATTGGCTTTACGAGCCAAAGGTCGCCGGTTCAAGTCCGGCCCGGCCCACCACAAACCAGCATGATTTGTTGACTAATAGAGTGTTTGAAAGTTGTATGGCTTAGATGGGCGTTTAGGAGATTAGATAGTCTCCGAGAAATTCCAGAATTTTCCTTGGATTAAAGACGCTGAAGGTTGCGTTCCGTAGGTTTTTACCGATTTTTGGAATTAGTCCAGCCGCGTCTGTTCCAAGTTTACATGTAACGGCATGTTCAAACAATCCTAAAGGTTCTATGCTAACTACATCGCGGTCGCATTTTGCAATTTTTAAAGCCAACTTAACCTCATAAAGCGATGCGCCCACAATTATTAATTTGTCTAGCAAAGATTTCATCCAACCTCCGTACTGAGCAATTTGTCTTTCCGATAATACAGCTTCTACGTAACGTTTTTCTTCATTTAGGCTGAGAATCTTGACGTTTAATGGCATTTGTTCACAGAAACCAAAGAATTCAACTATTTTTTTAAATGCAACTTTTCTTCCATCAACAAGCTGGGCCTGCAAATGATTCAGCGAGATTATAGCATCGATATTGTTGGGTAAAAATACTCCTATATCTGTGCAAAGTTTACTATTGCTTTTGTTGAGTGCTGTTATATGCCCTTTTATTGTCAAAAATTTTTCTACGCGCTCCAAACGTGTTGGACATACGCCTATTTCATTAGCTAAATGAAGTAACGCTACCTTTTCATCTTCGCCTGAAACTTCTATTTGAACCCAACCGCTAGGGGTAACTCCGCAGATTTTTGCTTCAACAGCCAAGCCTTTAAGCGTGAACTTTAAATTTTCTTCAACAGTTTTCAGTTGAAAATTTCTGTATACTTTCGTGTGCAATGTCACGGTAGACATTTGAAATCGCCGGTAAAAATCAGCATTTCCTCGTGTAATCTTCGTATCCTTGCAATGGCAGAAGATGGTAGTTCTTTAGAAAAATTTTCTATAGTCCTTTCTATCGGCACTCGCCGCGAACCTTCTATAAGCTTGTCTGCGTATGAAACAATTTTTTCTTCTAGTGTTTGTGGGACGTATATGTCTTTTGGCCACCCTAATTTCTTCGCTTCTTTTGTTGTTATTCCGCCTCCAACATGCCTTTTTATTATTGAAATTACCGTTTCTGGCAAACCAAACGATCTTGCAATTTCCGTTCCTACAACTGCGTGATGGACTGTGTGGGTTTTTGAGCGACCAATGTCATGCAAGAGCGCTCCTATCTCCACAAGTTCTAAATCAACATCCAATCCTCTTTCTTCGCAGGCTTTAGCGATTTCTACAGCCAGTCTAGCAACTGCCTCACAATGTCTTATAACATATCCTGAGCATCCGCTTTGACGGAGAAATTGCAACGCTTGTTCTCCTGACGGAAGCTTTTCACTCACCAAGCTCCTTCCCTAATTGCTCAACTTTCTTCGTTAATACTTGGAGGATTTTTTCGTTTTCATAATGCATCAATGGTTTTCCACAAGTTGGGCATCGAAAAACAAGTTCCACCGCCTCTTCAAATGGAATTCTTTTGCATCCGGGCGTGTAGCAATAGTAAAAGTCATGATTTTTTTCGTATTGCAGTCGAATGTTAAGCTTTTCCAGCACTCGACGTTTTTGGCTTAATATGAAGCCTTCAAGCTGGTCTGGTTGTAATCTCCAGTGAAATATGAACCATCCGGTTTTTGGATCACGTGTCCTCTTCAAGCTTACAAGCGAATGATCATAAAGTTTATAGAGAATCTTGCGAACAAAATTCAGCCTTATACCTGTTTTGTTTGCTATTTCATCGTCTGTTATTTCCTCTGAGTTTTTGAGAATCCCAATTAGCTTAACAGCATCCTCTTCACCTAAAGCTTCTGCAACTTTTATTAATGTTGCATCGTCTATGTTTGATAACATGATGAACCTTTTGTTTAACTGTTGAACACTCGTCTCTTCAAATATATATTAGTAAACTTTAATTTAAATCTCTTTATCCTTACAAACTCCGATTCAGAACTAACTATTCTCTGATATTTTCTTTCCTCTCTTCTGGGAGATTATTTTTACCTTTGCTTTTTCAAAATTTTTTGTTAATTCGTTTCCCTCAAAAAAGCGATCTAGAAATATTGCTAGACTTGCGCATTCTGAATGAGGTTGATTCCCAATCGCCAAATTGAAATCGGAAACGTCATCTAAGAAAAATTCTTTTGGAACCTTTTGGCTTCCAACAATAACCAAAATGTCTCTTCCAGAGTTCTTGATTCGCTGCAAAACATCGCTTGTTTGGATGTTTTCTCCATAAGCTGTTAAGTGAACAACTATCCATCCTTTGGCTCTCCATTCTTTTACAGTTTTCTTCCAAGGTTTTCCCATTTCAAAAAAGAATGGGCCTCCCCAGTTTTTGGTGATTTTTTCAATTGTGGCCTTGATCTTTTCGTCTTTTATGTCTGATAATATGAAGCCAGAGGCTCCAAGTGCCCGCGCTGTTAATCCAACATGCGTTGTAAGCCTTGCATCTCTCTGTGGCCTGTGCCCCCACCTTAAAACAACAATTTCTGGTATACTAATCCCCCATAATGAGATCTTATTGTTGAATTTTCTCAAATTTTCCATTAAATTCTTGTACACGGCTTTTTACTTTTTCCGCAAACCATGGAACAGCTTCAAAAACCACGCTAGCAAAGTTGTCCATATAATTTATTTTTTGTACATCTGCACTTTTGAAGAGCCATGATATGAACGACATGGTTTCGCCTGTCAATGGTACAGTGAATGAAGCGCGAACATAGTTTTTAAGCATCATCAACACCTCATTTTTTAGGTTGTCAAGATTAGCTTCGTATAATGCAGATATGGGCACGGGGTTTGGTGCTTTCTCTTTTAGGCTTTCAAGTTTTTGTCGAGTTTCTTTTTCAGGTATTAGGTCAATTTTGTTTAAGGCTGTTATTATTGGAATGCCTGTTGCTCCTATGCGTTCTATCGTTTCTAGGCAGATTGAAAGTTTCTTGTCAATAATGTTCATCGGCTCGCTTATGTCCACTACCAGAAGTATTAAATCTGAATAAATTGTTTCTTCAAGGGTTGAATGGAAAGCCTCTATCAAAGTTAGCGGCAAACGGTCTATGAAGCCAACAGTGTCGGTTAATAGGAATTTTTTCTTTGAGAATCCTACAAGCCGTGTTGTTGTGGAAAGCGTTGTAAATAAGCCGGTGTCTACTGGAACTTCTTCTTCCGTGAGAGCATTAAACAGCGAACTTTTTCCAGCGTTTGTATATCCGGCAAGAGAAATTGATGAAAATCCTAGCTCTGCTCTTCTTTCACGGTGCAAAAGCCGTTTTCCCCTAATTTTATTCAATTTTCTGCGTATGGCATGCACTTCTTTTTTTACACTTTCATAGTAAATATCAACTTCATATGCTCCAAGCCCCATAAATCCTGGCTGTTCTCCCTTCTTTGCCAATCTCACCTTTTCCTTTGCATGTGCTAATTCATATCCCAATCTTGCAAGTTCAATTTGCAACTTTGCTTCGGTTGTTGTAGCTCGTTTAGTGAAGATTTCAAGAATCAGCTGAAAACGGTCAATGGCTTCAACGCCCGTAGCTTTTGCCAAATTGTAGGATTGAACTGATTTTAATGGATTATCAAAAATTATTTTTTGCGCCCCATTTTCTTTTGCAAGTTTCGCGAGCTCTTCCACTTTTCCAGCGCCTATTTGGTAACGAGAGTCTGGTTCTCTGACTTGTTCCATTTTGCCAACTATTGCGTATCCTGCGGATTCTGCCAGATTTTTGAGTTCTTCTAGACTTGATTGTTCAAAGGATTGTCGGCGTTGAACTATGATGGCTTTCGTTCTTCTGGCTCCTCCTTTCCTTTATCCTTCTTGTCTAGCTTGATCAAGTCTCCGAAGGTCAATTCGCGGGTCGCTGGTTTAGGAATCTTCGTTTTGGGAATTTTTTCTTCCGAAGCTGGAACAAGCAACTTGATTTTTAAGGCATGCTCAAATTTTGTGGCGAGAATGTTATCTGGCGTCATTTTTCCGGCTTCGATTTTTTTGATAAGAGATACTTTTTCGTTTATTTTTTTGCCTAAATCCTCTTGGGAAATCCCTAGTTTTTCTCTTGCCTGTCTTATTTTCAAGTCATAGTTTTCTGTGAGTTCCAAGTTTGTTTCTAGTGTGGTTTCTGGTGGTTTTTTGCTTTGAATTTTTAAAGGTGGAAGCGCAGTTTTGGGTCTTGGCGTCGTAGTTTTTGGTTTTTCCTCTTCCCAGATGATTTTTCCATGTTTTGAGCATTCGCTGCATACTGTTAGCTTTGCTCCTTCAATCATGACCTTGTAGGGGGTTCCGTAGATTTTGCATCCGCAGACTTCACATCGCAATTACCTATACACCTAAATTGTTTTTATTATTGTGGTTGTGTTTATAGTTGTCGAATTGCAAGAATATTGATTAATGGTGTATACGGTTGGAAGACGCGCTCAGAAGAGTTAGAAGAGTGGCAGATTACCAGTTCGGAAAAGGAACAGGCATTAAACTTTTCCCAGAAAACGTGGAAATCCTCTATTCAAAAAGGACTGGCAGAATCCGCTACGTCTATTTGGATGGTAAAAGGCTTGCTACGCTTCGTCCAACAGATGGCTTATTTTCATTAAGCATTGCAGGTGCAAAGCGAATTGTTGAAAATGCTTGCCATGCAAAATGTTTTGTTACCGTTCGTGATGATGTTGCAGAGTTTATTGCTGAAGGCGGTGACGTATTTGCGGTGCACGTAGTTAAGGCTGATGATGAAATTCGATCAAAAGAAGAAGTTATAGTTATTGATGAGAACGGCAAAGTTTTGGCTGTGGGACGGGCTGCCCTGTCAAGCGATGAGATGAAAGCCTTCAAAAGCGGGGTCGCAGTTAAGGTCAGACGCGGACGCTTAAAAGAAAGTTAAGATTGTCTTTGAGAGCGTTAAGTATATGAGGTTTGAATAGTAAATGTTTGATTGAAGGCGAAGTTTATGCATAGGCGTGTGAGTCCTCGTGAAGCAAAGCGCATGATGCAACGCATGGGCATGAGCATGGACGCAATCTCAGACGTAGAGCAAGTAATCATAAAAACCAGCAACAAAGAAATCACCATAGAAGAACCAGAAGTGGCAATCCTCGAAATGCAAGGACAAAAAATCTTTCAAGTGACTGGCGGAAAAATCACCGAGAAAGCCACAGAACGCAAATTTGCAGTACCTGAAGAAGATGTGAAGCTTGTGGCAGACCAGACAGGCAAAGGCCTAGAAGAAGCCAGAAAAGCTTTAGAAGAATGCGGAGGAGACTTGGCTAAGGCAATTCTTCTGCTTCAGTCAAAGATTTAACCCGTCTCCATTAATCTTCTGAGGGCATAAGGGCAACATAAGACCTCTGTTTGGACATTTTCCAAGTACTCTAATAGTTTTGCTTTAAGTATAGCCAATGCTCTCTTGTTTTTATCCATTTCTTTTATATGGAAATCTTCGATTTCGAATACTTTCTCTTGCGGATGCAATACCATTGCTGCAATGACTAGTTTGTTATCGTTTTCCACGATGTAACAATGTTGGGGCACAATTTTCAAATGGTCCATTGTGTGCTCTTTAGCTTCTTCATACCCTTTCCCCGCATCTTTGTTGTGGTCTAAAGCCACCATTCTCGCAACAGTTTCTATATCTTCAACTCTCATATTACGAATGTTGGGCATTAACATCACCTCCTCAAAATTTTAGAATCTATCTTTTTTAAGAACGAAAGCACTACTGATTTTTACAAGTCAATTTGCAAATGTCCGCCGATTACGGAAATTTCATTTTGTTCGCCCCCAAAGGAGGCATGAAAGTAATTCTTGCTTCTGTGATTAAAAAGTTTGCTCAAACGTATTGCCGTGTTCCGCTGCTTTTAAGTTATGTTTCATATAATATTCTGGACGGAGGCTAAGCTTACAAGTGTTTGACATCGTTTCAGTGGGGCATTTCAGCATAGATTCCATTTTTCTGCCAAGCAAACCTAAACCTTTTGTCGTTTTGGGCGGTTCCGTAGTTTACGTTTCTTTTGCTGCTAGACGTTTAGATGCAAGAGTTGCCGTAATTTCAAAGGTTGGCAGTGATTTTCCAAACGCTTACTTGTGGTGGCTCAGACAAGAAGTCGTCGATACTTCTGGACTAGCCAGGGTTGAAAATGCAGAAACTACGCGTTTCGAGTTAAAATATAGTAATGACTTGTCTGACCGTTCTTTGCTGTTAAAGAGTAGAGCACCATCAATAACAGTTGAGGATTTACCAAATTCTCTAAAAGCCAAAGCCATCCACATTGCACCCATAGCCGGAGAAATCTCATACGAAGTAGCCGAGAAACTGAAAAGTTGCGCTGATGTCTTGTCCCTTGACCCGCAGGGATTGGTACGAAATTTTGATGCGAATGGAAACGTCACTCTTGGTCCACTAGCAGACAAACGCATATTTGAGCTCATAAACATTTACAAGTCCTCTTTAGCTGAAATTGAAGCAGTCACGGGCCAGTCAAACCTTGACTCAGCCATAGAGGCAATCCACGATTATGGCGTCGAAGTGGTCATTGTCACTTTGGGAATGAAAGGGGCTGTATTTTCCGTAGGAGACAAAGTCTATAACATTTCTGCGTTCAAGCCAGAGAAAGTTGTTGACCCAACAGGGGCTGGAGATGCTTTTATCGGCGGTTTTCTGGAAGAATACATCAACGACGCAAACTACTTGCGGTGCGCATGCGTAGGCTCTGCAACAGCATCGCTTGTCGTCGAGGCTCCAGGTCCAACATTTTCTGGAGGCAAAGCAGAAATTTATCGAAGGGCACGCGAACTTTATGAAAAAGAAATTAAAGAATGAAGTGTATTGTATTTGCATTAACCCTAAGTAGTAGGTAAAAGAGGCGTTAACCTTTGGGACGTATTGATAAGGGCGTCAAATGCAGCATATCTGGCTGTGGCAGAGAGGCTGCTCGTTCACTTTCAGCAGAAAGGGTTAGGTCTGCTGGCTTGAATGTTGGTAGCGAAAGGCGTGTTTATCTTTGTAAGGAGCATTATAAAGAGTATAAAAAGAGGACAAAGAAGGATAAGCAGCTTGAGAAGTGGCGATATAGAGGCTAGGATTGAGGTGTTGCTTCATGCGGATATTGCAGTTGCATTCTAATTTCATTGAATACAAGCCTATACAAAAAGAAATAGCCATGGCTGAGGAAGCTGAAAAGAAGGAAGTGCGACTGGAAGAAATCGTCGTATTGTTCACTGCTGTTGAGGAAGGAGACGATGTAACAGTAGCCAAAAAAGCCATAGACGAAGTTCACGCTTTTCTTGAAAAGCTGAAAGTGAACCGAATTTTAATCTATCCCTATGCTCATTTAAGCAGCAATTTAGCGAAGCCAACAGATGCGCTAAAAGTAGTTAAGGCTATGGAATCTCACGCAATAGAAAGGGGCATAGAAACATACCGCGCGCCCTTCGGCTGGAACAAGCAATTCGCAATATCAATAAAAGGGCATCCGCTCGCAGAACAATCTCGCTCAATTTTACCAGCTAAAGTAGAGGAGAAAAAGGAAGAAAAGGTATCTGAAGCGGTAAAAGCCGAAGAAAAACTTGAGTCATTCTGGTACATTATCCAACCAGACGGAAAAATGACACCTGTTGAAGAATTTAATTTCAAAGGAAATGAAAATCTCGAAAAATTCGCAAAATACGAGATTTCAAAAGTTAGGGCAAGCCAACAAATGCCGCCGCATGTGCCCTTAATGAAAAGACTGGAAATAGCCGATTATGAGCTTGGAAGTGACCCAGGCAATATTCGTTGGTATCCGAAGGGGCGGCTGATCAAATCTTTGCTTGAACAGTTCGTCACTGCCAGAATGATAGAATATGGTGCCATGGAAGTTGAAACTCCAGTCATGTATGACTTTCACCATCCAAGCCTAGCAGATTACATGAACCGTTTTCCAGCAAGGCAGTATCTGCTAAAATCTGAGGACAAAGAACTGTTTTTACGGTTTGCCGCGTGTTTTGGGCAGTTCTTGATGGTTCATGATGCACAGTTCTCTTACAAACATATGCCACTGAAAGTTTACGAATTAACTCGCTACAGTTTCAGACGGGAAAAAAGCGGTGAAGTCGTTGGCTTAAGACGTTTAAGAGCGTTCACAATGCCAGATTGCCATGCCTTCTGCACAGACCTCAAACAAGCCAAAAAAGAATTCGTGACAAGGTTCAAGCTAAGCATGCAAATCCTAGAAGAAATAGGCTTATCCAAAAATGATTATGAAACAGCTATTCGATTCACAAAAGATTTCTACGAAGAAAACAAGGATTTCATTAAATCTTTGGTTAAAATAATTGGCAGACCCGTCCTCGTTGAGATGTGGAAGGAACGCTTCTTCTACTTTAGGCTAAAATGGGACTTCAACATGGTAGACAATCAAAACAAGGCAGCAGCCCTATCAACGGATCAAATCGATGTTGAAAACGCAAAAAGATACGATATAACTTATGTTGACGAAAAAGGCGAAAGGCATCATCCGCTGATTCTGCACTGTTCTCCAAGTGGGGCAATTGAAAGAGATGTTTACGCGTTATTGGAAAAAGCTTATAAAGAACAGCAAACGGGCAAAGCACCGATGCTTCCGGTATGGCTTTCGCCGACCCAAGTACGCATAATTCCAATGTCAGACAAGTACATCGAAAACGTTGAAAAACTAGCTAAAAAAATAGAGAAGCATTGCATACGTGTGGACATCGACGATCGAGTTTTGACATTGCAAAAGAGAATTCGGGAGGCTGAAATGGAGTGGGTTCCCTACATAATTGTTGTTGGGCAAAGAGAAGCTGACTCTGAAGTGCTTCCAGTAAGGGATAGAAAAGTTGGAGAAATACGTAAAATGAAAACTGGAGAGCTGATAAGCGAAATTGAAGGACTGATAAAGGGCAAACCTTTCATGCCACTTCCTCTACCACAACATCTTTCGGAAAGACCGCAATTCTACGGTTAATAATGGTTAAAAATAACCAGTTTATGCCAAAAAATATATCAAACCTTAATTGAATAGACTAAACTCTCCTATTTGGAGGACAGACATTGGAAAAAGAATTACTAGTTTACATAGATGGAGAATATTATCCAAAATCGCAAGCAAAAGTTTCCGTTTACGACCATGGACTTTTATATGGAGACGGCATCTTTGAAGGAATCCGCGCGTATGACGGCGTCGTATTCAAATTAAAAGAACACGTTGACAGGCTTTACCGTTCAGCCCACACCATAATGCTGCAAATCCCCGTGACAAAAGAAGAAATGATACAGCAGGTGTTGAAAACTCTTCGAAAGAACAACTTGAAAGACTCGTACATCCGCCTCATAGTCACCAGAGGCGTGGGAGATCTTGGATTAAACCCAAAGAAATGTTCTAAACCCACGATTATTGTGATAACGGACACGATTTCACTGCACAAAGGCGAAGCTAAAGAAAAGGGCGTTACAGCCATGCTTTCATGGGTTAAAAGAGACCCCGTGGATGCTACAACACATGAAATAAAATCGCTCAACTACCTCAACAGCGTATTAGCAAAAATAGAAGCAAACATAAGCGGCGTTGACGAAGCCATATGCCTCGACAAAAACGGTTTTATCTGCGAAGGTGTAGCAGAAAATATATTCATAGTCAAAAAAGGAAGATTATTCACTCCACCCAGCTACACTGGTGCGCTACCCGGAATAACGGCTGAAGCTGTGATGCAACTTGCCGAAAAGTTAGGCTATGAGGTCATGGAAAAGATCATAACACCTTACGAATTGTTTAATGCGGATGAAGTGTTCTTTACTGGAACGGCCGCAGAAATTATACCTGTAAGAGAAATAAACAAGCGACAAATAGGCAACGGAAGCCCAGGTCCAATAACCAGAAAGTTGATTGAAGAGTTTGCAAAGATGGTTCGGGATCCAAGCGAAGGAATATCCATTTAAACTTGAAACAGAGTTGACAAAGAGTAAAACGTACATTATCTATGTTTATTCTTCTTCATGAAACGTTCAACTTCGTTAAAGGCTTGCTCAAGCGGCTCAATCGGTGGAAGGAAAACTCCTCTAACGTGTCCCTTGCCATAGACTGGATCAAATCCGGATCCGTGAACGAGAAGTACACCTGTTTCTTTCAAAAGATCCAATGCAAAATCCTTATCTGTCTTCCACTTTGAACCCACCGCATGAATCTTTGGAAAAACATAGAATGCTCCTTCTGGTTTTGCGCAGCTTATCCCGCTAATTTCATTCAGTCTTTTCCAAGCGTAGTCTCTTCTCTGCCCAAGTTTTTTGACCAGCTCCTTTATGTGATCTTGTGGTCCATTTAGAGCCGCTACGCCGGCTTTCTGAACAGGAGTGTTTGCACAAAGCCTTATCCTAGCTTCCTTTTCAATGCACTGTTTTAATTCTTGCAGTTGATTTTCTTGGTCGTGGAAATATATGTAGCCAAGTCTCCATCCAGTCATCAAGTATGCTTTTGAGAAACCATTAAACCCTATTACTGGAACATCCTTTGCCAAGTGCGCGGTGCTGACAAACTTTTTCTCGTATATGATTTGATCGTAAATTTCGTCTGACAAAACTGGAATGTGATACTCGCTTGCTAGATCTAGTATTTGCTTTACAACTTTTTCTTCGTAAAGTGCACCGCAGGGGTTGTTAGGATTGATAATTACGATTCCACGGGTTTTTTCAGAGATTTTGCTTCTCAAATCGTCAATGTTTGGTTGCCAACCACTTTCTTCAACAGTTTCGTATGTTATTGGTTTTCCGTCAAAGAATTTAGCGTAGGAAATGTAAGGCGGATAGGTTGGTCCTGGAAGAAGAATCTCGTCCCCAGCATTAATTAGGGCAGCCATAACCATTTGGATGCCTTCAGAAATTCCCGAAGTGATAATGACGTTCTCTGCAGAGACATCAATGCCATTAACCCGCCGTTCTTTTTTGCTTATGGCTTCTCTAAGCTCTGGTAATCCTTCAGAAGGCGAGTAGGCATTTGCTCCCTCTTCAACAGCCTTAATTAAAGCTTGCTTTATATGCTGTGCTGTGTCAAAATCAAATGCCACGGGGTCGCCTATATTTAGGTAATAGATTTTTTTGCCAGTCGCTTCGAGCTGTTTTGCATAAACAATTACGTCGCGGATGGCATATTCAATACCACGTACTCTGTCAGTAACTTTTACGTTAGGCAAGGCTTATCACTTGTTAGAATTTAGGCTAAAGCTTCAAGGAGAAATAAAGGTTATGGAAAGAGAGAATACCAAGTTTCTGATATTTCGTATCCTTCTGTAGTATAGACTGTGACTCTAAGATGGAAGCCTAAAAATGAACCCCAGTTCCATAGACAAACAACAGTAACATTTTCACCTTTTTCAAGAACGTATCCATTTGGAACCAGTTTGGGATAAGTCAGGGAACCATCAATTTCATATGTACTATTGTCTGTTTCGAAGGTTATTCTTGTGATTGTTACATTTTTGAGGGAATTGTTTGAATTCCAAATTGTTATGTTGACGTATGTAATGTTAATGTTGAGTTCTGGAGCGTGTAATTCGCTAATAACAGGTTTGCCCAGTATTTTTAATCCGACGGATGATACTACAACTACTCTGGAAACGTTTGAACCATCCTCTATTAGCACTGTGACAGTAGCGTTATTCCCTATCAAATGGCCCCAAGAAATTGAACAGTTTAACATCGCTTGTGTACCGTTAGCCAAAACCGCGTGTGGCGGATTCATGAATGTTGCATTTCCATCAAGTAATATGCTTGTGACATTGATTTCATTAAGAGAGCATGGCATGTTAGTTACGTTCACTAGAAAGCACTCTGGGTAATCCAAGTCAAACTTTACATCTGTTATGTTCCAAACAACTGCAGGAGGCGTTCTCTCAGTACTGTTAGATGTTGTGAAACCTTGTTTTGTATAGACGCTAACAGTGATTGTTTCGTTGCGGTGTTCAATCCAGTTCCAGATACACTTGAGAGTTAATGATTGGTTACTTTGAACGCCTATTGGTATGATGTCTAACGGAGGGTTCGTATTGAGAGTGATTGTTGTATTGTCTTGCAGTGTAAGGTTTATTTTGCTTAGTATTGGGGTAGCTGTGGAGTATTCTGAACTGCTGACGGTTAGATTAAAATATGATGTGTCTTCGTAGTCAAATTTTATTTCGTCTACGTAGAGAACAGCGCCTAGAAGTTCATCTGTAGTATATGCTGATTCGTAACCTTCTTCAGTCATCACTTTGACTGTAGCGTTTACTCCCATCAAGTCCTCCCAATTCCGTTCGCACCGAAATATTTCTGTTTGGTTAGGCAACAAAACGTAGGGTATTGATGGAGTAGTATTTATTGCAGAGCCAGAGACCATTACTTGCGAGATTGTGAGATTCATGTTAAGCTCGGCAGAGTTTTCTATTGTTAAGTTAAAATATTCTACGCTCTGTGTTATGTCAAAGTTTGGTGTTAACTTCAACTTCACGTTTGGTACAGTATATGAATAACTTTTTGTTGAGACATTAGCTGCTACTGGTTCTATCTTCACAGTTTCTCCAGCAACATTGCTCCAATTAGTGATACATTTGAAACTCTGCTTTGTTCCTCTCCTAATAAAGAATGGAAGCTGTCCTGATGGTTCTGTTTCTGTAACATTATACACTTCATTTATCCCCTCTACAGTCAGTTGAATCGCTGTTATATTTACGTCTGAAACTGAGTTAGATGGATTGAGGATTGTCACATTAAAATATGTGGCATTATTTACAGAGAAAACCGCATCAGTTACTATGAGTAGTGTTGTGTCTTCAGGCATGTTGTAATAGCTTGCCATAACCCACAAGTATGATATAAGAGCCCCAAAAATTATTGAACATAACATTAATATTACCAATATAAATGTTGAGACAGCTTTTTTGTTTATTAGTAAGCGCATGTTGTTTCACCAGCATTGTAGGATGTTTGCTGTATCTCATATTTTGTGGAGATAAATAAGTGTTCTCTTATTAAATCCGTCAAGAAATAATTGTATCAGAAAAAGTTAAGCTTTATAACGGGAACTACTTTCCTTTTAGGATTCTGTTAGTCTGGGGGAAATGAATGGTCGAGTATGATGTAGTTGTAGTCGGCGCTGGAATTGTTGGCATGTCAACAGCTTATCATATTAAAAATAAGAACCCCAAGTTAAATGTTTTAGTTATTGACAAGTTAGGTGCTGCTGGGCAAGGTAGCACCGCAAAGAGCGCAGCGGCTTTTCGCTGTTTGTTTTATTCTCGGACAAATTTTGGTTTGGCTGATTCCTCTGTCGAGTTTTATAGGCATGTGCAAGATGATTTGGGGTTTGATTTGAAACTGCGTTGGGTTGGTTACTTGTGGCTTTTTGATGAAAACGGGTACAAAAAAATGTTTCCTGTATTAAGGGATTTGTCTGGTAAAGGTTTTCAATGTGCGGAATACGATGAGAATGAATTAGCAAAGAAACTCGACATGAGGACAAACTTTGCAGGTGATGAAGAAGCACAGTTGATGGGTTTGGGTAATGTTCACAAAGGAATATTGATTCCGAAAGCTGGCCTAATCGACGTCGATTCTCTTGTAAAGTTTTATGAATCGGAATTTCTTAAACTTGGAGGTAGGATTCAGTATAGCATTGAAGTCACGGAAGTTGTCGTGGAACCGCATCAACCATTAGGTATAGTTGGCGAACCTTATTTCTGGCAAGATGCGACAGTTGTCGGAGTAAAAACTGCTAAAGGTCTAGTAAGGGCCAAAAAGACGATAATTGCAACTGGAGCTTGGATTTCTCAGTTGTTAGATCCTGTTGGAATTGAATGCTTTATCAAGGCTAAGAAAAGACAAGTTTTTTCGGTTAAAGCAAAAACTGAAGCCCTTAAAAAACTACTCTTTACAAAAGATTTTACAAAAGAAGGGTGTCTACCATTTACGATTCTTCCGAAGCCCTCTGCTTACATTCGGCCAGCACCAGAAGAAGATGCCTTATGGTTGTCATACGCTGACGAGTTCCCAAGAGCCTTTAAAATTGAGGACAATCCGGAACCAGAAGAAAACTTTTACAGGTATGGAATATACCAAGTTTTAGTCAAATATTTTCCGCAGTTCATAGATTGTCAACCTTTTTCAGCTTTTGCTGGTTTATATGAGGTTAACACTATTGATGGGCAACCTTTAGTTTTTGAAAAGAACGGTTTGATGGTTGTTGGCGGCGCAAGCGGAAGCGGGATAATGAAGGCTGACGCTATAGGCAGAATTGCAGAAGCACTTTACAATGGTGAAGAATACGCATTGCTCTATGGTGATAGGAAGTTTAAAGTCAGCGATTTAGGTTTGAAAAACAGAAATATCGAACCTGAAAAGCTAGTAATTTAACCTCTTTGGCTCGTTAAATTTATTTACACTCAAATAAATAATCAAGGAACGCTTGGGATGTTTGGGATGTTTGGTTGGAACGGCACTTTTCTACAAGTAAATTTGAGCAAAAATAAGGCAGTTGCTGATCGTTACACAGAAAGGTTAGCCAAAAACTTTCTTGGTGGCAGAGGATTTGCAGTCAAAATTTTGTGGGATGAACTGAAACCGGAAATTGACTCGTTGTCACCTGAAAACCTGCTTGTTTTTGCTGCTGGTCCGTTAACTGGTTTTGCTTTACCAAGTAGCGGCAAACTTGTTGTGGCGGCTAAGAGTCCATTGACTGGTGGTTATGGAGATGGAAATGTTGGAACCCATGCCGCTGTTCAAATGCGTAAGGCTGGATATGACGCTGTTATTATAAAAGGCAAAGCTAAAACGCCGATAGCTCTGCTTATCCAAGATAAAAGTGCCGAGTTTCTTAATGCAAGAAACCTCTGGGGTTTAAACTCCTTTGAAACTGAAAAAAAATTGCGAGCCCTTTATGGACCTACGGCTGGCATCCTCTGCATCGGTCAGGGTGGAGAAAACCTTGTGAAGTTTGCGAATGTTGTATGTCAAGGGGGCCGCGCTGGCGGAAGACCAGGAATGGGTGCTGTTATGGGATCTAAAAATTTGAAGGCTGTTGTTTTTGTTGGTTCTGGCGAGTTATCAGCGGCTTATCCAAAGGAGATGAAGGAGCTAAGTGTAGAATCTTACCGAGAGGTTTTGACTAAGCCGAACTATGCGTTTTGGAAGCGACAGGGCACAATGATGACCATAGAATGGAGTCAAGAAAACAGCGTTCTCCCAACATACAATTATAGTGAATGCATTTTTGAAAAGGCAGACGCCATAGGCGGATTCGCAATGGAAAAACTAAAGGTCTCTAATCGAGGCTGTCCACATTGCAATATGACATGCGGCAATGTCGTTAAGGGTTCTAACCGAAAAGAGTCTGAACTTGATTATGAAAATGTAGCCATGCTAGGTTCAAATATAGGACTGAGCGACTTGAAACAGGTTGCGACTCTTAATAGAATTGCTGACGAATTTAGCTTGGATACAATTTCATTGGGTAACGTCATAGGTTTTGCCATGGAAGCTTCTGAAAAAGGGCTAATACAAGAAAAAGTTCCATGGGGAAAGTTCAAGACAACTAAAACTTTGATTGAAGACATAGCCTATAGACGAGGTTTAGGCAACATGCTAGCAGAAGGTGTTCGCTCCGCAGCTGAAAAAATAGGTAAAGATTCAAACCGCTGGGCAATGCATGTGAAAGGCTTGGAAATATCAGCTTATAATTGTCACGCCGCACCAGCTATGGCATTGGCTTATTCAACAAGCTCAATTGGGGCGCACCACAAGGACGCTTGGGTAATTTCTTGGGAGGTCAAAACAGGACGTGAACGGTACAGCGAAGAAAAAGTTGACAAGGTCATCGAATTACAACGCATCCGCGGAGGAGTTTTCGAGTCCCTAAGTGTTTGTAGACTTCCTTGGATTGAGCTTGGCTTTGAACTTGAATGGTACACGAAATTTTTGCATGCGGCAACAGGTCTAGATATAACTTGGGAGGGCTTGAATGTGATTGCCGATAGAATATTCAATCTGACGCGTGCCTTCTGGGTTCGTGAATTTGGCAAAGGCTGGAGTAAAGAGATGGATGTTCCACCGGCAAGATGGTTTGAAGAGCCACCAACTAAAGGCGCTATGAAAGGCGTAAAGCTTGACAAAGCAAAATATGATGTTATTTTGCAGACTTACTATGAGAAAAGAGGCTGGGACGAACGAGGAATACCAACAAAGGTGACTCTGAAAAGGCTAGGATTAGAAGATGTTGCTAAGCAGCTTGGAAAGCGCGTTAAAATCTTTGAGTAAACGTTTTCATCTGGTCAGTAGGCTCTAGCGAAGTAAACCACTTCTTTTGCTTCTTCCCCACAATATACGCATCTTGAGAATGTTTCTTCCTTTTCAAAGGGTATTAACCTAATTGTTGCTCCAGTTTCACTTTTTATTTTTTCCTCACATACAGAATTGAAGCACCAACATGCTCTAATGAAACCTCCCTTCTTTTTCAAGGTCTTCTCGAATTCGTCGTAGGTTTTCACAGTGGTGGTGTTTTCTTCTAGGAATTTTTTGGCTCGGTTAAAGAGGTTGTTCTGGATTTCATCGAGGAGTTTTATTACGGCATCTACTGTATCCTCTTCTTTTACGCTAATTCTTTCAAAAGTGTCTCGTCTAGCTAATGTTACTCGTTTTTGCTTCATGTCTCTTGGGCCAATCTCTATTCTTATCGGCACGCCTTTCAGTTCCCAGTCGTTAAATTTCCAGCCTGGAGTGTACTCTGCTCTGTCATCAAGGACTATTGCTAGTCCTTTTTTCTGCAACTTTTCATAGAGTTCCTTAGCTTTTGTCAATATCGAACTTGAATCTGCATCTTTGTAGGGTATTGGAACTATGACGGCTTGCACTGGAGCGATTTTTGGAGGCAGCACTAATCCTCTGTCATCGCCGTGAACCATGACAAGCGCGCCTATAAGTCGCGTGGATATGCCCCAAGATGTTTGCCAAACGTGATGTTCTTTTTCGTCTTCTCCGATGAATTTGATTTCGAAGACTTTTGAGAAGTTTTGGCCTAAATTATGAGATGTTCCCATTTGTAGTGCTTTTCCGTCCGGCATCATGGCTTCTAGGGTTGTTGTGTAGAGGGCTCCGGCGAATTTTTCGTTATCCGTCTTCTTTCCAACAAGCACAGGAATTGCCAAATAGCTTTCCATTAAATCCTTGTATTGACTCAGAATTTCCATTACTTCTTTGTCAGCTTCTTCCTTTGTTGCATGAGATGTGTGTCCTTCTTGCCATAGGAATTCTCTTGTTCTCAGGAAAGGTTTGGTTGCGCTTGTTTCCCACCTTACGATGTTGCACCACTGGTTCAGTTTTATGGGAAGGTCTCTCCAACTTCTAATCCATTTTGCAAATGTTGCGTAAATTATCGTTTCAGACGTTGGTCTTATGGCAAGTTTTTCCTCTAATGGACTGTCTCCGCCTACTGTAACCCATGCGACTTCAGGCACGAATCCTGCGAAATGTTCAGCTTCTTTTTTCAAAAAACTTTCCGGTATGAATAACGGGAAGTAAACGTTTTTGTGTTCAGTTGCTTTTATTTTTTTATTGAAGATTTCTTGGATTTTTTCCCAGATGGCGTACGAGTGTTCTCTGAAGATGATGCAGCCTTTGATTGGAGCATAGTCCGCTAGCTCTGATTTTAAGACAACTTGCGTGTACCACTCGGAGAAGTCTTCAGATTTTTTGACAGCTATTCCTATGTCTGACATTTTAATCTCTCATCTTGTTTTTTAGTGGTTGAATATAATTTTAGTGTAAAATTAATCCTAATGTGGGTTAAGTTTTGTGAGAATTTAGCAACGTGGAACGCAATCGCCCATTGTAACCACTTCTGAAGAGAATGCAAAAAGCAATTATTAAACATTTCCCGCAATTTTTCTTAATTCTGGGTCAACTAGATGCGCAAGTATTTTAACCAACTCAATCTAAACTAAGTATGTTCCTTCAACGGGAACAGCGTGAATCAAGATTGAAGGCGATTCTCGTTATCGGAGACGGGATGGCTGACCGACCAATAAAAGAATTAGACTGGAAAACGCCTTTGGAAGTAGCTAATAAGCCGTCTCTAAACCAAATAGCAAAGACTGGAATCTGTGGCATAATGGATCTCATATCGCCTGGAACGCCGCCTGGAAGCGATACAGCCACGCTCGCGCTGCTAGGCTATGACGTCTTAAAGATTTATTCTGGGAGAGGCGCCCTAGAAGCCATAGGTTCAGGCGTAGAGGTGTGGCCTGGCGATGTTGCCTTCAGATGCAACTTCGCAACAGTAAATGAAGACCTCATTGTTTTAGATAGGCGGGCTGGTAGAATTGCAAATGAGGATGCAGCTAGGTTGGCAGAAAGCCTACAAAAAATCAAGCTAAAAAAAACCTCAGACACAAAGTTCGTATTTAAAAACACAATTCAACATCGAGCAGTCCTCGTTATTCGTGGACCAAAATTCTCAACAGCCGTTAGCGATTCAGACCCTGAGAAAGTTGGAGAAAAGGTTTTGAAGGTAAGACCGTTGGACAACAGTCAAGAAGCAAAGCGTACAGCCAAAGTTCTCAATGAACTTATGGACGAATTCCACAAAGTTTTGAAGGAGCATCTTGTTAACATAGAAAGAGCCAAGCGTAAATTGCCTTCAGCAAACATCATTTTATGTAGAGGTGCAGGCGCAGTTCCCAGTATCAAACCCATATCCGAAATATATAATATAAACGCGGCATGTATAGCCGCTACATCATTGATTAGAGGTGTGTGTAAGATTGCAGGGGCGAACCTGATAGAAGTTGAAGGTGCCACTGGAACACCCAAAACAGATTTTATGGCAAAGGCCAAAGCAACAGTTCAAGCATTAAAGACAAATGATTTTGTGACTCTGCATGTGAAGGCAACGGATGTCGCAAGCCACGACGGTAACATCAAACAAAAGATTGATTTGATCGAGAAAATTGACCGAATGCTCGAATACATACTCGACAACATTGACATGGACTCTACCTATTTGGCTGTAACAGCTGATCACACTACATCTTGCGTCACGCGTAATCATGAAGGAGACCCTGTTCCTGTAGCGATAACTGGTCCGTATGTTCGCCGTGATAATGTTGAAAAGTATGATGAGAAAACATGCTCCAAAGGTGGTTTAAACAGAATAAAGGGTATGGATTTAATGCCCATCTTAATGAATTTAATTGGCAAAACCAAAAAATTTGGAGCTTAAACCATATTATTGCACTGGCATGAGTCGCCATTCTCTGTAATCCGTAACAACCTTAATGTATCCTTTAAGCATTTTATCTGTTTCCGCGTCTCCAGTGTCAACTCTTAAAACGCTTCCATCAATGTTCTGAAGCTTGTTTTTTGTTGCTGCCACAATTATCCGCTGCTTTCCAACGCGTTTGATTATTTGAGGGCCTATCTGCAAGTTTCCCCTTCCTAAAAGAATCCCTTGATGTCCAATTGGTGACAGTATAATCCAAGTGTTATACCAGTCTCCGACTTCTTCCAGAATTTTCTTTTCGTCTACGTCAAGTACGACCTTACCATTTTTGTAGACATCCACGCCGAGCACTGTTTTTTCAACATCCAACAATTCTGCAATACGTTTTACTGTTGTTCCAGGTCCGAGTATGTACGTGGCGTTTGACTGCATCCCTTCTATCACGAATTTTGCTATCGCCGTCTGGTTTTCCTTTTCATCAACTGTTTCTGGACTCACCTGTTTGCTTCCTTGAATTCGCATCGGAAGGAAAGGACATTTGAGAAAACCGTGAAGCTTCACCGAGAAAGTGTCGCTTCGAATAGCCTTTTCATCAGCATCCATAATCTCAAATTCTGCTATTTCCGCTTGATTTTTAGCGAAAGCCAAAACGACATCTACAGCATCTGATGGATTAAACGCAAAAACGCCACTGTACATTTTTACCCCAGAAGGAACACCCAAAACAGGCACCTCACCATAACTTGATATTGCGTCAAAAATGTCTTTAGCTGTGCCATCTCCACCAACAAAAACTATCAAATCCACTTTTGCCATTACCAAAAATCTAACAGCAGTTTTTGTATCTTCCGCACTTGTTTCCTTTCCAATTTTCATGGGCAAAATCTGAGCTGGAAAATCTACAGTTTTCGCTTCTTTTTCACCCATGATCCCGGGGCAAGTCAACACATCAATTTCTGTCTCTTCAACGTTTTCTTTCAATTTTCGCAAGAATTCTGTTGCTCTTTTAGGCGCTATTGGCTTGGCTCCTTTGGCTATTGCCTCCTTTAAGACACCGTCAGTTCCTTTGAGACCAACCTTGCCACCCATGCCTGCTATTGGATTAACGATAAAACCAATCTTCATAACCTTCATCGGAGACAAGATTTATTGCGCAAACTATAAATTATTTTGATAAAAATATGGAGGTTCTTAGCCTATGGTAAAACATAAAACTGGGACATTTTCCATTCTAGCAATTTCCAATGATTCCAAGTTTATGGGAATTGCCGTCGCTTCTGGTTCCGCATCAGTAGGCGACAGAGTCCCCCATGCAAAGCCTGGTGTGGGTTTAATAGCAACACAAGCTCACACAAACGTTGCTTATGGAATTAAGGGACTAGAATTATTAACGAAGGGGGTGGCTCCGAAGAAGGTTTTAGACAGGCTTTTAATGGAAGATCCTAGGAGAGAGCTAAGGCAAGTTGCAATTATTGATTTTAAGAAGAGAAAGGCTGCTTTCACGGGCGTAAAAACTCCAGAGTTTCGTGGAGAAGTTGTGGGCAAAAGCTACATTGCGATTGGAAATCTGCTCACTAGAAAGGAAGTGATAAATAACATGGTAAAAGATTTTGAGAGTTCCAGCGGAGATTTAGCGCTGAGGTTGACAATGGCACTAAAGGCTGGAAGCGAAAGCGGTGGAGACAGACGAGGCGAAAAATCCGCAGCATTAATTGTAGTCAGCGCCAAAAAAGTAGAAGTAGAAATAAAGGTTGATTTGCATGATCACCCCATCGAGGAACTTTATAGTATGCTAAGAATTTCCTGAGAAAACTAATGATGTGAAAATGCCTTTTATCTGAAAATTCTTATATCTCGCAGATTCTAACATCATTTTCCCTTACGATGACAGAGGTTTTGTTAAATGTCAAGAAAAACCATGGGAGGAATTCTTGTGACTGGTGCCACGGGTCAAATTGGATCTGAATTGACAATGAAATTGCGAAAGAAATATGGCAATGATAATGTCATTGCGGCTGGACATAAGAGGGTTCCCAGCGAGAAGCTTTTGCAGTCAGGACCCTTCGAATTTGTTGATGTCACAGACAAAGAGAACATTGAAAAAGTTGTAAGAGACCACGGTATCGACACGATTTATCATCTAGCAGCTGTTCTTTCAGCTACTGGTGAACAAAATCCACAGCTTGTTTGGGATGTCAACATGAACAGCCTCTACCACATACTCGAGATTGCAAGAGAACATGAAATGTCCAGAGTCTTTTGGCCTAGCTCTATAGCTGTCTTCGGTTCAGGAGCTTCACGTGTTAACACTCCCCAAGACACAGTTTTGATTCCTGGAACCATTTATGGCGTCACAAAGGTCTCTGGTGAACTGTTATGCAACTACTACTTCACCCGATACGGCTTAGATGTTCGAAGTGTACGCTATCCCGGCATTATAAGCAGTGAGACGCTTCCAAGCGGAGGTACAACAGATTACGCCGTAGAGATTTTTTATGAGGCAATTAAGAAGAAGCGGTACACATGCTTTGTGAAGGAGGACACTGTTCTTCCGATGATGTATATGCCTGACTGCATCAACGCTGCGATAAATCTGATGGAAGCTGACGCTACAAAAATCAAACATCGCACCAGCTACAATGTGGCTGCAATGAGCTTCTCCGCTGGAGAGTTGGTGGCTGAAATTAAGAAGTATATTCCTGAATTTGTGTGCGAATATAAGCCTGACTTCAGACAGAAGATTGCGGATTCTTGGCCGATGTCAATAGATGACAGCGTAGCCAAAAGAGAGTGGAATTGGAAACCCATGTATGATTTGGCTGCCATGACAAAAGACATGATGGAAAAATTGACAAAAAAATTTGCAACTGAAATTTAGGCTAGAAAGAGTTAAGAGAATGCTTGAGAAATTAGGGAAAAGAGATGATTAAAATGCGAAATCCAACAGCCTTTTTACAAGAAGAATATGAGGAACTGGTAAAAAACGAGCTTGACTGGAAACTTCGCATTTTACAAGGTCCAAGCACACCTTGGTGCACCGTTGACGGAAAGAAGGTTTTAATGTTTTGTTCCAACAACTATTTGGGCCTAAGCAATCATCCCCGATTGAAAGAAGCAGCAATAAAGGCAGTTCAAACTCACGGTGCAGGTTCAGGTTCTGTTCGCCCTATTGCTGGAAATATGGATTTGCACATAGAACTTGAAAAGCGATTGGCAAAGTTTAAGCATGCGGATGCTTCGCTTGTTTATCAAACGGGCTTTGCGGCTAATGCTGGCTTAATTCCCCAGTTGGTTAGCAAAGGCGACCTCATAATAAGCGACGAGCTTAACCATGGTAGCATAATTGACGGCGTTAGGCTATCGCATGCCGAGAGAGCAGTCTACAAACATACAGACATGGAAGATTTGCAACGCGTTTTAGAAGAAACTGAAAAGCACTTGCCACCATATAGGCGGATTCTGATAATCACAGACGGCGTCTTCTCCATGGACGGCGACATAGCACCCCTTGATGGAATAGCTAAACTCGGCGCTGAACACGGTGCTATGGTCTATGTAGATGACGCTCACGGTGAAGGCGTTCTAGGCGAAGGTGGAAGAGGCATTGTTTCACACTTTAAGCTTGACCGTGACAAAGTTCATGTTGAAATGGGCACTTTTTCCAAGGCATTCGGTGTAGTAGGCGGTCACGTTTCAGGGTCCAAAAATTTAATTAACTTTGCCTATAACAAGTCGCGAACATGGCTCCTCAGCGGATCGCATCCACCCGCGGTTGCAGCCGCCTGCATAGCTGCCATTGACGTTTTGGAAAGTGAACCACAACATGTGCGGACCTTGTGGGAACATACTAGATATTTCAAGAAGGCCATGAAGGATTTGGGATTCGATATAGGCAACAGCCAAACTCCAATAACGCCAGTCATAGTTGGCGAGAGTGGCGTAGCGAAGAAATTGAGCGCGCGACTTTTTGAAGAAGGCATATTTGCATTGCCTATTGTGTATCCGATGGTTGCACGAGATAAGGCTCGGATAAGGACTATAATGAATGCTGCTTTGACACGAAAGGACTTGGACTTTGCCATAGGAGTCTTCGAAAAAATCGGAAAAGAACTGCACATAATTTAGTTATTTGCTCCTTAATTAATTCGGGCAATCTTACTAGAATTCTGCTAAAGCTCAGTGAAAACATTATGGAAGTTAAAACCGCCAAGAAACTGCTTCGTAAAAGAATTTGGAATAAACTCGAGACAGAAGGTGTTGCAAGGTTTCCGCTCCCATGCTATGGGCGTATTCCAAATTTTGTTGACTCTGAAAAGGCTGCAGATAAAATTAGGTCTCTAAGAGAATGGAACAAGGCTAAAGTAGTATTTGTTAATCCAGATTATGCGCAGCAAAAAGTTAGGGAATATGCACTTTTAGATGGGAAAGTCCTTGTTATGGCTTCACCGAGGCTGAAACACGGTTACATTGTGGTTGACCCAAAAGAGGTTAAAGGTATTGAGAATTTTGTTTCCACCATAAGAGGCGCCTTCAAATATGGAAAAACTGTTAGCGCTCAAGAGATTCCGAAACCAGATTTAATAGTTGAGGGCTCTGTTGCTGTTGACATGAAAGGATATAGGCTTGGAAAAGGACACGGATATGGCGACATGGAAATAAAGGCTCTGAAAAGAATTTTTGGAGCTGTTCCTATTGTAACTACTGTCCATGATATGCAGGTTGTCGATGCTGTTCCTTTCGAAGAAAAAGATGAAAGAGTTTCAATAATTGTCACACCAACAAAAGTTATCCAGGTTTCTGTGTAACCTGTAATTTTGATTAATTTGATAAAATGTGTTGCTTTTTTCGTTTCTCAGTTCTAAGGGTTTTGAATTTCGCTTCTTAAGAGAACTACAAAGCTTTTAACGAAGATCTGCCTATTGCATGAAGGGCAGCGTCTTTGTTTCCTTCTGCTTTGACAACTTCTTTTTGCAGTTTCTTTACGTCAATGGGACAATTTTTAGAAACTTCACTGATGAACTTGTGCAACTCATCTTGGTTCATGTGGCAACTCAAAGTGAGTTCTTCAATAATCTTTTTTGCAGAGAGTGAGTCACCATAGCAACTCTCACTTAACTCCTCCAAAACGTGTTCTATGAACTTTGGACTTATGCTGCATTCAGAACTTATTTTTTCAGCCCACTTTTTTTGTTCACTCAAACTTATCTCACTTCTTAGATGTTGATTAGAGTATAGACTATGAAAATTTGCTATTTAAGTATTAACTTCACGCTTCATATCTTTAGCCGCGCAATTTTCCTAAAGCTCTATCAACATCTTTCAGCCCAAGTTTTACAAGAGTTTCTGACTGGGGTATGCCGTTTTCATCCCAGCCCACAGCCTCATAATATCTTCGTTTTTCATCTTCAAACTTGGCCTTGTCAACGGATTTTCCTTTGTAGGGTCCAGAAGGCAACGGTTCATAAAATCTGAGCGGGTTATCATCATGGATTTTTGGGTTCCATTTCAAGTCTGGACCACCTAAAAGCAGCATTGCTCTCTGCAGTTGCAGTATTTTTAATGCTTTCGTACTGCACCATTCTTCTCTAGTCAACTCCAAGCCCGTGACTGCTTCGTAGAAATTGAATCTAAGGTTTCGTGGCATGCCGAAAATGTTGAAGTTGCAGTAAACGCCTGAATCGTTAAAAATTTCCATTAACTCGCTTCCTCCGCTGTCTAGTGGCAGTCCAGCCGTGGATGTGTGGTCTCCGCATTGCACTGAACAAGCGTAAGAAATGATTTCTGGGTAGTCTTTTCCGCTGCGGATTCCATGCGCGCCGATGCCTATGCCCTTAGACAGCACCGCATAAGGCAACAAATCCCTATTCTTTATTTTTCCAATTTTCAATGCCGCGCGATACGTTCCCTCAGCCAACAAGTCACCTATGCCCTTTCTGAAAGCAATTTTCTTAGCTAAAGCTGCAAAGGCCTCGGCATCGCCCCATTGGAGTTCATCGCCGTCCAAATCCTTTCTTGTCAGTATTCCTCTTTGAAAAAGTTCAGCGGCAAAGCCTAGCACATTTCCTGTTTGTATTCCGCATAAGCCTAAATCGTCAATAAGCGATGTTAGAAAAACGTTTTCTTCTGGAGTGAAAACTCCCAAGTTTGGACCTAGATATGCTTGTAGTTCATAGTCTGGATTATCCGTTATTGCCCCCTTGTGTTGTCCAGTTTTGACCATCGCTATTTTTAGGCACGTTGTTGGACAGCCAAAGTCACCCCAATACTGTTTTATCCAGACCTTGTTTTCAAACTGGTCAACGCCATAGCTTTTTTCGTCATGCCATTCTTCCTGCCAGTTTCGTACTGGTTCCGAGCTAGTTTTTGCGCCCACTTCGTAACCAGCGGCTCCAGTTCCCCAACGTCTCCACAATTCATTTTCGTAGACATCTTCGCACACCACTTGGATTAGCCGCTTCACTTCTTTCAAATTATCTACTTCTGGCAAGGGACCAGTACCCTTGGCAACGACAGCCTTAAGTTTCTTTGATCCCATGATTGCGCCATAACCGCCATAACCAGCAGCATGCGTCCACTTAGCTGCAACAACTGCAGTTCGCACTTTATTTTCTCCTGCAGGACCAATATACAAAATCGCGGGTTCTTTCCATTCACCTTTTTGCGGAAAACGCGTTTTCAAAAGTTCTCTACATTCTTTTGTAAGAGTCGCGACTGTTTGTTTTGCGTCTTTACCCCAGACATGACTAGCGTCTCTAATTTCAACATCAGCGTCCTTAACAAACAAATAAACAGGTTTTTCAGCTTCACCGTTTACGATTATGCCGTCATAACCAGCACATCTTAGCTCAACACCAAATTCTCCAGCTACTGTAGAGCCCACAACACCATTACTTTGCGGAGATTTGCCAGAAACACAGATTCTTCCACCAGGGAAAAATCCTGTGAGCGGCCCTGTTAGGAATAGGAGTATGTTTTCTGGTCCTAATGGGTCTATTGTTTCCCATTTACTGCCCAATCTGTCCCAGAGAATTTTTGCTGCTAAGCCTCTGCCGCCAATGTAGTCTTTTAAGATGGCATCCCTAAATTTTGTCTCTTTGATTTTTCCTGTCGAAAGGTTGACTTCAAGGAATTTTCCTGCATAGCCAAGAATCACATGAATTCCTCCGCTTTTTCTCCATACATTTTAAAAGCTAAGTCATGCGTTGTTTCTTCCGGGGTACGTGCATAAAGCCTGTAGGCATAATCTTTTCTGGAAACAAGTTTCAGCACGTTCCATCCGCCTTGTTGACAGACTTTGACGCATTGAGGATCACCACTGCACAAGTCGCAAATTAAAATGTGTTTTTCTTTTGGGTGCATGTGCGGGATTCTGCCTGGACAGGCGTCTATACATTTTCCACAAGCGATACAAGTTTCGACGTTCACCAAGACTGCGGCTGTTTTTTTACTTATTGATAAAGCATTGACTGGGCATGTTTTTACGCATGGGTAGTCTTCACATTGGGCGCAGAGATGTGGAAAGTCGACACCTGGAATGAGCATGAAAACTCTTATTCTTGATGCTTCTGGCCATATGCGTTTTTCATGGAAAAGTGAACATGCTATTTCGCATTTTCTGCATCCACTACATTTTGAAAGTTCTCTTGCTATCCAAATTGGCTCTTTCTTCTTCGTCAACTCTGAGACCTCTCAAAATTCTGTGCATTTTCTGTAAGAAGAGCCTTAATTTAAATGTGATGTCTGCGATGGCAATTCCTTTAAGTAGAGTGATATAAATCAGTGAGGAAGGAGAGAAAACTTTGCTGTTTGAAGACATTATCAACTGGTTGCTTGGGCTTTCCATTCAGTACGGATATTTTGGAATATTTCTCTTAAGCTTTATTGGTGCTTTGTCAATTTTCTTTCCAATTCCATACATAGTCGTAATTTTTACTCTTGGGCAAAGTTACGAGCCTATATGGATTGCTGTTGCAGCTGGGCTGGGCTCTGCGATAGGAGAGTTTTCAGGATATTTACTTGGTTTCGGCGGCAGAAAAGTCATCAGCGAAAAATACAAGAAGAAAATGAATTTTTTAGTGAAGCTTTTTAACAGGTTCGGTCCAGTTGTGATTTTTCTTTTCGCTCTAACTCCTCTGCCGGATGATTTGCTTTTTATTCCCTTAGGTGCTATGCGCTATAGCATTGTTAAAATGTTTGTTCCAGCCTTGATTGGAAAATTCTGCATGAATCTTATAGTTGCCTATAGCGGTCGCTTTTCAATCCAAGCTATTAGAGATATTTTCGGTGTAGGAAGTGATTGGATTTCCGCGCTGATTGGCATGACTCTTGCAATACTTTTGATGATAATCGTATTTGTCATAATGTTTAAAGTGGACTGGGAGAAATATTTCGAGAAATATTTAGCCGAAAAAGAAGCTAAGACAACTCGAGAATCATACTAAAAAATGTCAGCTCTGCCATGGATAGCGTATATCAGCATAGGCAAAGCCACGCTTTGCTCGTTGCTCTTGCTCAATTATCCACTTTTCGATGCCTATTTTCTGTAGGCGTCTTCCATCTTGAATAAGTGTTGGATAATGTTCTGCTAAGGATTGGATGTGCGGGCATGGATACTCTTTGCATTGTGGACAAACTATGATACTCTTTTGTTTTGCACAATTGCGAATTTTGCAGTCTGGTGGTCCGCCTTTGCCTGTTCTGCATGTGCAATCAAATTTTGCGAGGTTTTGTAGAAACTGCCAGAACGGCGGAAAAGTTTCCTTCATTTCTGGCACATATTGGTAGAAATCGTCAAATCCCTCCTCATGTAGAGTTTGTTGCAGTTGCATTGCTTGTCGTGGAATGCGACTGCGCTGAGCACATAAGCCACAGTATAAGCCGCAATAAGTAACTAAACGAAGCGAATCTTCATTTGACATGACTCATGCCGAGGTGATTTAAAATATAAATAGTTTTCTTGATAACTTTGCAAATCCATACGATTCGATGCCATAAACATCTATATGAGGCTATAAAGATGATTTCAGGTGATTTATTATGATAAAGTTAATCGCAGGAAATAAAACAATAGAGTGCAATTTGATAATTTTTGACAAAAACGGCACTCTAGTTGATCAACATTCGTTGCTACTTGAATTGGCAAAAGGACGCCTAAACAGCATCAAAAAATATGTTGGAAAAGAAGCTGTAGAGTTGTGGGAAAGAATTGTTGGCGTAGATTTGAAAAACGATAAAATAGATCATGGAGGTCCTTTAGCTACTGTTCCACGTCGAGATGAGCTTTTGATTGGGGCAGCCGCATTTTATCTAAGTGGTTTTCCATGGAATGAAGCCAAGCAATTAGCTCAAAGAGCTTATGACGAAGCAGACAACTCCATGAAGCCGCCTTATGGTTCATTTTTGCTGGAAGGCGTTGGGAAAACTCTGAAACAATTAAAACAGCAAGGTCTAAAGCTGGCGATCGCATCCACCGACACGCACAGGCGTACAGAGGAATCCTTCCAAGCTTTGAAAATAGCTTCTCTTTTCGATGCAATAGTTGGAAGCGACGACGTAGAGAATGCAAAACCTGCGCCATACATGATATTCGAAGCCTTGAAAAAGACTAAATCTAAGCATAATGAAACCGTTATGGTTGGCGATTCCGTGTCAGACATGCAGATGGGAAGAAACGCCAAAGTCAAGGCATGTATAGGCGTTTTAACAGGGTTTACTTCGCGAGAAAAGCTTGAGCAACTAGCTGATGTTGTTGTTCACTCAGTTTCCGAGTTGCGTGTTCTTTAAAAGCATTGCAAATCATATCCTCTAGCGGCATAAAAATTTGAAATGATAACTGATCTGCAAGTGATCAAATATGCGCCCATCTTTGAGAGATAAAGAGCCGCCACTTCTGAAGGAATCTAGAGCACATTTAAAAAGAATTATGTTGCCAAGAGACAATAGGGAGTATGATTCTACTAAACTTGCTCCTGCTGGTAGGCAGAATTTCTGGATTTTCCAAGCAAACCCTGATCGGTTCGATGCTTCCCATTGGTGGTATGATGTGAAACTCTCTGATCAATGGCGGATTAATAAGAGCTACCGTGACAAAGTAAGAAATATGGGAATTGATGCCATGTGGGCATCAATGGTTAACGAGGACGATATATGGTCAATAAGGGCGCAATATCGTGAAAATATAGCCAGCTACTGTGACTTACAAGCTATATTTTTATCTGAAAAGTTTGATTATTGGTCAGTATTTCAACATAAAAATGAAATACATAAATGTGACATGGCCGCCATGTGGGTGGCTGGAAGAGGTGATATGGCAGGAATATATGGAATTGTTGAAATAGTAACCGATCCTTATTTTGCTCCTCTTCCTACGGAAGGAAACATCAGATACTGGGTCAAGAAAAAAGACAGAGAAGAACTTACAAAACTACCTTGGCTGATTGTTAGCATCTGTTACATCAAACTCGTTGACCCTCCTTGGGCTCCACTAATTTCGCGTTCCTCCCTACTTGACGAAGAAGAACTTATGGACTTGATAGTTCTCAGATTTTCTGAGGCAACGAATCTGGGACCAATATCCAATAAACAATGGCAGAGAATTATGGAATTAGCTGGATTGATTCTTTAAAACTGGAGATGTGAAAAAATTTGAGAGTGATAGCTGACCTGCACATACATGGCCGTTACAGTCGTGCCACAAGCCAAAAAATGTGCGTTGAAGAAATCGCTCGTTTTGCAAAAATTAAGGGTCTAAATCTTGTTGGCACTGGAGACTTCACGCATCCAAAATGGCTTAAAGAACTGCAGCCAACCTTGACTCAAGAATCGGATACAGGTTTGTATAAAGTTGCAGAAAACCCCGAAGCATCCGTATACTTCATGGTAACAACCGAGGTAAGTACACTATTCACTTTTAAGAATGAAGTTAAGAAGGTTCACCATGTCATTTTGACGCCTAATATGGAAACTGCGGTTCAAGTCAATGATAGATTGTCAAAATATGGCGATTTGGCAGTAGATGGCAGACCAATGCTAAATATGGATGCGCCGCTTCTCGTTGAGGAAGTTATGCAAGTTTCAAGCGAAAACATGGTTTTCCCAGCTCATGCGTGGACGCCTTGGTTTAGCATATTCGGCGCCTTCAGCGGCTTCAACACTGTTGAAGAATGCTATCAAGACATGACGAAGCATATTTGCGCTTTAGAAACTGGGCTTTCTTCAGACCCTCCTATGAATTGGCGGTTAAGCAAACTTGACAAATTCGCCTTGGTTTCCAACAGTGACAGCCACAGTTTCTGGCCTTGGCGCATCGGAAGAGAAGCCAACGTCTTCGAATTGGAAAAAATAAGTTATTATGAAGTTATAGATGCTATTCGCTGTAAGGATAAGACACGTTTCAAATTTACAATAGAGACCGATCCAGCGTATGGAAAATATCATTGGACAGGTCACAGAAACTGTCATGTAACGCTTTCTCCGCAAGAGGCAATAAAACTTGGAAACACTTGTCCCATATGCCGCAAAAAACTTACAAAAGGTGTTGAGCAACGTGTTGAAGAATTGGCCGACCGTCCAGCGGGTTTTACGCCTGAAAATGCCATAGGTTTTATGCATTTGCTTCCGCTTTCTGAAATTATTGCGACTGTACTAAACATGGACTCTCCTTCAACCCAGAAAGTGTGGAGCATTTACAATTCGCTCATTGAAAATTTTGGCGATGAATATGCTGTTCTTATCGATGCTTCGCTGGATGCGTTGAGCAGATTTGTTGATGAAAAAATTGCGGAGGCGATTGTTAGAGTCAGGGAAGGGCGTGTTAAAGTTGTGCCGGGATATGACGGTGTGTATGGAAAACTTGTATTTGCAGACGATTTTGCAGAGAAACCTGCTCCTCGTAGAGTTCAACAGCTGAATCTTGCAGATTTTCTGTGATGATGGATTTTTGCATGTTTAGTTGTGTATGTGTGTTTAACAAATCTACGACAAGACTTATTAAGTCGCAATACACACGATTACTTGTGACCCCAAAATGAACGCTCTAATAGACCCAAAAAGAAACAAAGGCGAAGATAAGATCTCCAAAATTGTCGATCGTGTTTTAAAACAAATCTTCGGAGAAGAAGCAGCATTTTTGATATACAAACACTTGGAAAACAAATACGCGTTAAAACAAAATGAAATATCTGAAAATATCGACACGTTTACAAAGGGGCTTGAAGAATTTTTGAGTTCGGGGGCGTATGTTATCGAGCGAAAGATTCTGGAAGACATATACTCAAGTTATGGCTTGATCCGCAGATTGGAATTAGAGAGGACTCAAGAAGAATGCAATTTTGCCAGTCAAGTAAAATCGCTCATGCGAAAAACATAGACAAAGTTTTTGTGCTCTCTGCGGTGACTAGACCCCCTTATATATAGATTCAACTTCTGCTTCTGTGAGTGGGGTTTTGCTCTAGGAGTGGCTACCCCCTCCCTTATATACATTGAACTTTGGCTTCTGACGTTTTGTTGTTGGGGCGTATTTTAGGAGTGAAAATCAACCAATACAGATAGACCTCCCTAGGCTTTTTCGAATTACCCTGAAAATAGAGACTTTTTTGGGTTTAGGATAAAACTTTACCCCCAAACCAAGCCCACTTTGGAACTTCACTGCGACTTAGCCAGTTCTGCAACCTCTTCCCTAATCTTCTCATAAACTTTCCAAGCGTTTTCTCTATCCATAAAATAAGGATCTCTAACATTCCACACCACAACCTTATCCCCACACTCCGGACACAAACTCAACACATAATCCCTATGCCTATCTTCCATAGCCACGATAACATCATAATCACCAAGCCGCTTACCACCCAAACTCTCACGATCCATAATTCAAATAAGGAAAACCATAATGTTTTATAATTGCATTTCTGAATAAATCCCTCCTAACATCAATATTTCATAGGAGGCACTGTTTGAAAGACATTTTGATCAAAGTTGTTGATAGGGCTTCTCAAAAGTTTGACGCTGAATATGTTGAAATCCGCGCACAAAAACTTTCCAAAACCATGCTCACGCTTAAAGAAGGGCGTATTGAAGCGGCAAAGCAAGGAATTGAAAACGGCGCTGCCTTACGGGTGCTTGTGAAGGGCACATGGGGTTTCGCGTCTGTTGGAGCCTTAGACGTCAAAACTTTAAATGAGGCTGTATCAGACGCATGTAAGATGGCAAAGGCTGCAAGCTCAAGAATTAAAACACCCATCAAACTCGTCGAAACCAAGGCTGTCGAAGATAAGGTTACAATGAAACCACGAAAGGACCCATCAAAAATCTCCATCGAGGACAAGATAAACACGGCATTAACTATGAACAACAGGATTTTAGGCTACGACAACCGTGTTAAGAGTTGCACAATAGACTATCTTGACTTAACAGGAACAAACTATTTCATGAATAACGAAGGCACATACATTGAACAAGACAAACTCTACGTCTGGTCAAGAATAACAGCCACCGCAACAGAAGCAGCCATCTTCACTTTCAGCCGAGAAGAAATAGGTTCCACATCTGGCTACGAAATATTCGATGTTGAAACTCCAGAAATAGTAGGCGAAAGAACCGCAAAACGCGCAATAGAACAATTGAAAGCAAGACCCCCAAAAGGCGGAACATTCCCAGCAGTTCTAGGACCAAACGTAGTCGGCGTCTTCGTCCACGAAGCCTTCGGACACCTATCCGAAGCAGACCTAACACTATCCGGCTCTGTCCTATCCGACAAACTTGGAAAGAAAATAGCCTCCAACATTGTCACTTTTTACGACGACGGCACAATAAACGGAGCCTTTGGCTCCTTCAAATACGACGACGAAGGAGTCCCAGCACAAAAAACTCTCCTCGTAAAAGACGGCGTCGTCGTTGGACTGATGCACAGCCGAGAAACCGCCCAAAAATTTAAGACAAAACCAACAGGCAACGCACGGGCTGAAGACTTCCGCGTTGAACCCATAATCCGCATGCGCAACACGTTCATGGAGCCGAAAGACCGCTCCTTCGAAGAGCTAATTGAAAACATAAAATTTGGCTATTTCCTAAAAAGCTTCAGAGGAGGACAAGCAAGCCTAGACGGCACTTTCCAAGTGGGAATCCAAGAAGCCTACGAAATAATTAACGGCGAACTAGGAGAACCAGTTCGCAACAGCTCCATAAGCGGCAACACACTTGAAACCTTACTTAAAGTAGACGCAGTTGGAAAAGATTTTGAACTGTGGCCTGGAAGATGTGGAAAAGGTCAAACAGCCTTCACATGCGACGGCGGCCCCCACATTAGACTGAAAGAGGTGCTAGTTGGTGGCAGTGCATAAACAAGAAGAAATCTTCAATCTAACCGAAAACGCAGTCAATTTCGCCTTAAAGAACGGTGCAAATGAAGCTGAAGCTTTCTGGTACCAAGGCTTAACTACAAACGTTGGCATCGAACGAGGACAAATCGCCAAAAGTTCCCGCATAATTGACCGTGGATTAGGCATCAGAGTCATACTCAACAAAGCCATAGGCTTCTCTTACACAAACATATTAGAAAACAAAACTGCAATCGAAGAAACAATTCTCAAAGCATTAACTTCCGCAAAAGCAAGTAAACCAGATAAAGACTGGCGCGGTCTCCCAACCAAGAAACCTTTTCCATCCGTGGAAAACACCTACGATAAAGACATTGTTGAACTTCATTCTGAAGATTTGGTGAAAATCGCCTCCGTAATGTTGGACGTAGCCGAAAAAAAGGACAAGCGAGTATTTCCGATAGAGGGAGGAGCTGGTGCATCATATTTATCCATTGCCATCGCGAATTCAAACGGCATTACAAGCTTCGACCATGGGACAATTATTGAATGTAGTTTAGCGACGATAGTTCACGAGAAAGGCGAAGTGACGCCAGTATGTTTTGAATTTAATGCTGAAAGAAGTTATGATATCAATCCTGAATGGGTCGGCAGAGAAGCTGCAAGACTTGCAATTTCTGCACTAAATGCTAAAAGAGTGGAGACAAAAAATACTAAAGTGATATTCACTCAGTTTGCATTGCAGCAGCTTCTTTATTACACTTTGATTAATGCAATCAAAGCGGATTATGTGCAGAGAAATCAATCTGCACTTGTTAGCAAGATTGGAGAGATGGTGGCTTCTGAAATTGTGACAATTTACGATGACGGCTTGTTTAAAGGTGGTCTTCGCACATGGAAATTTGATGGAGAAGGTGTTCCTCAGCAAAAAACGCTCATTATAGAAAATGGTATTTTACGCAACTTCATCTATGACAATTACACTGCCAAAAAAGAGGGCAAAGAAAGCACTGGAAACGCCACGAGAGCCGGGTATTTATCCACGCCAAACGTGGAAGCCACAAACTTTCATATAGCGGCTGGAAATAAATCGCCAGAAGAGCTTGTCAGCGAGGTAGATGAGGGTCTTATAGTATATTATTTGCAAGGCGCACACAGCAGCAATCCAACTAGCGGAGAATTCTCCGTTGTTGCAACCCCTGCTTGGAAAATCAAAAATGGCGAAATTGTCCACGCTACTAAAGGAGCAATGCTTGCAGGCAACATCTTTCAAATGTTGAAAAATGTTTCTGCAGTTGCTGACAATGAAAGAAAGATTGGACAGCTTATTGCTCCTTGGGTTCTTGTGGAAAACGTTAAAGTCATAGGAAAATAAATAACTTAGGCTTTCATTAACGAGATGGAAGAGGCGAGAAATTGACGAGCAAAGTCAAGCAAAGCTTGCTTAGGATTAACACAATTCGCATAATAGTTCAATTCCTCTCCTTCATATTCTTCAGTGCAATAATCTTTAACTTAGGCGCATTACCGCTTTCGCTCCCTGTCATGTGGACATGGGGGCTTCAGCAGAATACTGCAGGAGACGCTTTCACAGCTATACAATTGATGCTTAGTGGCTGGCAAGGCTTCAACGTTGTTTTTCCCTGGCTTGCAATAGCCTCATTTCTAATCATAGGTATATTAATTGGCAAATCCTTATGCGGTTGGATTTGTCCCTTCGGGTTTATTGAAGATTTAGTTGATTTAATAAAGCGCAAAAAAGGGGAACCTTCGCTGAGAACTCACGAAAGCATGATATACATAAAATACGCCGTGTTAGGCATTGCTATGTTTATCAGCTTAAGCTTTTCTGCTGCAAAGCTCGCTGGAGTTAGCAGAAGCTATGAGAATGCTTTAGGCATTTTTGCAGTGGCGCCATTCACCGCATTAAGCCCAGCCGAAACTTTATTTGCAACCTTGCCAAATTTGATTCAAGATTTCAGCAATGCAGTGGCAACCAATCAAGTGGATATTTTGGCTGGGTTTTCAAGTTTGCCACCGCTTTTCTGGGTTCAACTATTCATTATGATTGGAGTTCTTATTTTTGCTGCGTATGTCCCGCGCGGCTGGTGCAGATATTTCTGTCCGCATGGAGCAATTATGGCCATCCTAAACCGGTTTAGTTTTATTGGTTTGCGTAGAGATCCTGTTAAATGCGCAAAAGGTGGATGCCGCAAATGTGTTGAAATTTGTCCCACGCGTGTTCCGATTTTGGATTTGCCTTGGGAGAAATTCAGCGATCCGGAATGCATTTACTGCCTAAAATGCGTTGATGCATGCGAAAACAAAGCCATCAAACTAAAATATCCGTAGATTTTTCAGTTTAACCTTTTTAAGCCCAAAAGCTTTTTGAATATTCGTTCAAAACTGCTTCGTAAATGGCTTTTGTTTGTTGTGCTATTCTATTCCAATCATATGTTTCCTGGACTTTTTTGTACGCATTGGCTTTTATCCAGTTTGCATATTTTTCATCGAGTAATACTTTTGTTATTCCCCACATAAGCGAATCTGGGTTATCGGCGTAGACTTTTACGCCAGTCATGTCATGTTCAACGATTTCTGATAAACCGCCGGTGTCCGAAACCACGAGTGGACTTTTTGCGGCCATCGCTTCAAGCGCAACTATTCCAAATGGTTCGAAAAGAGATGGCACAACGGAAACATCTGCGCATTTCTGCAGTTTTCTCAGAGTTTCATCATCTACGAATCCTGTGAACATTACTTTGTGGGATAAGCCGATGCTTCTAGTGAGGTTTGAGAGTTGTTCTTTCATGTAACCGTTGCCAACTATTATGAACTTCGCGTTAACTTTTTCCAAAATCTTTGGAACAGCACTAACAAGCACATGAACGCCTTTTTCATGTACCAATCTTCCTACAAATAGCACAATTTTTTCTTCTGGTAAAGCAAACTTGCTTCTGAATTGACTTAAATCATCACTCTCAGTTTTTGCGTATACTTCAGCATTTACGCCATTTGGAACCATAATTAGCTTGTCTCCTGGAAGCCCAAACGCCCATCGAACATGCGAAACCATGTAATTGCTGCAGCAGATAACTTTCCATGCCTCGTATGTTAGCCACGCTTCTGTTTCATGAATCATCCTTTCATAATCAAAATGAATTCCATTTCTCCGTCCAATTTCGGTTGAATGCATCGTAGCAAAGAGTGGCTTTCTAAAAACATGTTTTAAACCTATTCCAGCTGTTGCAACAAGCCAATCATGCGCATGAAAAACATCAACCTTTCCACCTAGACTGTTAACGAGGGCGGCTGCCTCCTTCTGCATGTTAACATTCATTAAGTAAACCCAAGTTGCAAAATCTGGAGAAGGATTCTTGTAAGAATCTGTCCTAAAAACTTCCACTCCATCAACGATTTCATGTTGAGGTGCTCCAGGAAAATCACATGTAACCACATAGACCTTTACGCCGTTTCTCGCTAGGCTTTTGGATAGGTAATAAACGTGTGGGGATATTCCGCCAATAATTCTTGGTGGAAACTCCCAAGTGAGCATCATAACAGTTAATTCTCGTGTCATTTGACGCCTGTGCCTCCTGCAACATTTTTGTATATTTCCAAAATGTTCTTTATCCAGCTTGGAGGTTTTAGTGAAATAGTCTTCACCTTTTCTAATGGAACCTTGTATAATCTGAAAGCTTCGTCTCGCATCCATTCAGATTTGACAATCAGCTCTGCTGCCTCATACATCCCCAACCATTCGATGCTTTTGATTGCCATGTTAAATGGTGAGTTTGCGCCGTGAGAACGATGTTCTTCTAAGCTTTCTACTGAGTAAATAAATGGTAAGTTAAGCGCTTTTTTCAATGTGACGGCGGCTGGTATGAAATGCCAATCATGCACGTCTATTAGATTTAATTGTTTGCTTGTGTTGTAGTAGATATCAGCTGCTGCCCTTTCAATTTCTTGGTTCAAAGTTAGAACCCATGTGAGAACGCCAATGTGAGTGCGAACTGGATTCGTTACTCTATATGTTTCTACGCCTTCAGGTTCATAATGTTGCCCAGTTAAATAATCGCGATAAGTAACCACATAGGTTTTCACGTTGTTTTTAACAAGTTGCACGGCAAGCTCTTTAACATAATCTGCAAGCTTTCCAACCGTTCTCGGTGGATACTCCCATGAAAAAATCATGACATGCATCGTTTTCACTACGTAAATAGCGCACAGACTTTTATTATTCCGCGTCCAGTCAAATAGTACCGTTTCTTTCCTTCGTTATCCATGAAGCTCTCTACAAACCCTTCAAACTTGTAATTGTCCAAAGTCCTCTCAAGTTCACCTAGGTCGATTTGCAACACCTGCGCCAGCTCTTCACTTCTTCTCGACAAGTCTGGAGCTGTTGCGCATAGGTTGTGCAATGTTTGCAAGATTTTTTCTGACAGTGGGAGTTCTTCTCTCAATGTTCCACCTTCAAACATTCATAAACATAGTTTTAGCAACATCTTCTTATAAAGGCATACGCAAACTCGTTTCAAAAGTATCTAGTAGCTGTTTGCATTTGCTTGCTTAGCTCGTCAAATCTTTCCTTGAAAACTTTGAACATTGCTTTTCTGAGTGGCTCTCCTCTAAGTTTTGAAAGGCGTATTTTCTTTAGCTGTTCCGATAATGGTTTATCGTGAAGCGAGTTTGCCGCCCATTTTTCAAGGTCTCCGCGGCGATTGTGAAATTCCAGGGATTTTACATTGATTTTTTGAAGAGCCTTTGCTAATCCTGTTAGACTCCATGCCATTGTTCCAGTAAAGTATTTTTCGCCAACGTCTGTGTAAAATAGGAATGGTTCGTTTGCCGTTATGGCAGCAAGCCTGACTCTGTTTTCGAAATCCAGTATTGTTGCCTGTGCGGTTACGAAGGCATCTATTGGAGAACCAAAAGGACTGAAGTAAGAGTGAACTGCACCTGGTGCTCCGCCTGCGGTAAACATGTAGTAAAGGTGATCGCTTGTCAGGAAACGTCGCCATGTTTTCAAAAATTCTTCATCACCTGTTTCTTTAACAAGCGGCTCAAGCCTCCTTGTGCTTGTGTAGTAAGCCCACTGCATAGTGTTTCCAAGCCAACAACTTGCATCTCTTTCCAGATCAGCCCAAGAAACTGTTCCGCCGAGTTCTGGAACATCAATTTCTCCTACTGATGGATGCTTCTCTATGACTTCAGAGGGCGTGGCCATGTGTAGGTGCCACCATTTCAGAATCTCCTTTGGCAGATGCCTTAGGAAATCTTGTATGCCTGTTTCTGGCCAGTGGTGTTCGCCGAAGGTTTCATAGTCTGGGAATATGTTGATACAATGTCCCGGTGTTGCTGCAAGCCAACTTGCATATTTGTCTGCTTTTAGGGGCCACTCACTCCACCATCTTGCTGAGAACCTGAAGCCTATGTCATCTGTTAACTTGTAATTCCGTAGCAATACTTTGATTTTATTGCAGCCTTTAGGCGTGTAGAGATAGTTTGGCGATTTCTCGTGCAGTATTCTTTCCACACCTTCTGTGAAGATTCCATTGTAGCCCAGTTTTTCGATGGTTCTTGCTATGGCATTGTTGTAAAGCAACTCGGTGTTCTCGAAAACTTTAGGCGTATAATTGAGTAAGTCTTTCATTATTTGGTGGTGCATTTTCACCTGTTCGATGAATTCTTCCCTTTCAGGGTATAGACTTACTAGCGAGTGATAATAGGTTTGGCTTAGAAATTCTACGCGGCCTGTTTCAGCGAGTTGTTTAAAGGATTCCAATAGGTCTTTGCTAAACATTTCGCATTGTTCTAAGAAAACTCCAGAGATACTGAACGAGATTTTGACTTGTTTTCTCTCTCCTTTGTATTCATCGATTAAATCAAGCAATATTTGATTGGATGGAAAATAGCATTTTTTACATGCCCTCTCAAAAACCTCTTTGTTTACTGCTTTGTCAAAGTAGTAATCAAAGAATTCCTTCTTTTTTACGCGTTTAAAAATTTTGTTTTCCCAAAAGAAATTCTTTTTTAACCGATGAGGTTGATGGACTTCGAATACAAATACAACGTCTGTCAACGTGTTATCCTCTATCATCTCTATTGGTTTGCTATTTATTTCTATTTGCTATATGGAGGAAGAATGGATGATCCGTGAAAGTTAGGTTGGATTTGGATTTTGAATTCATAATTTATTTATTCGTTGTTCACGCCTCTTTCTTAACAACAAAAAAGGTGAAACTACGTGTCAATTGAAAAAATTAGGATAGAGAGTCAACAAGAATTGGAGCAGATGATAGCTAAGGACATAGGTATGGTTGAGAAAGATCTGACGGTGATTTGCAGCAACGTTCCGATAAATGACAAGACCACATTGGACATCTTATGCCATGACAACAACGGGCAACTTGTTATTATGCAGTTAAATGTTAACGAAGATGACATAATGCTGTTACAGGGAATACAAAGCCTAGATTACATTGACAAGTTTAAGTCATTCTTGAAGGCTACTTACAACAAACACAAGATTGATGACAAAGAAAAACCGCGACTAATTTTAATTGCACCAAGCTTTTCAGACGCTTTGCGACGCGCCGTTGAAAGTATGAAAGGAATACGCATCGACCTATATGAATGGGAATACCTAAAACTCGGAGACCACAGAGGCCTTCGCCTCCAACCCATTTTTGCCTTGAAGTCAACGGAAAAGCCGCGAGAAGAGAAACAAGAAAAACCAGCCGAAAGGAAACATGAACCAAGATCCGCAAAGAAGAAGGAGCCAGAACCAGTGCCTGAAAAGAAAGAAGAACCAAAGCCTTCAGAGCCAGAACCAGAACCGCCGAAAGAAGAATTTCCAGAGTTTTCACCACCGCCAGCAGAAAAAGAAGAACCGCCAAAAAGGAAGCTAAAACTATTCTAGCAAAGCCCTGTTCCGTTCTTTGCCTCATCTCTTTTGGGCTTCATAATAATGTTACTGGTTGCGTGTTTACGTGAGAATCGGCTTTTTTGTTTGGGAATATCCACCTGCACTCGTTGGTGGTTTAGGCACTTATGCAGAATACATAACACGCGAATTTGTTTCTTTGGGCAATGATGTGACTGTTTTCACACTTAACCCTGGAAACTTGAAAACCCGAGAAATTGTAAAGGGCGTAGAGGTCCATAGACCTCTGATTGCAGATGCGAGCAATGTTTTTCCAATGTTTGTCATCGACGATTTGAAAAAATGGGGTACAAACATCCGCTTGTTCAACGACATATTCATTTACAACATACTAAGTGCAACAAAATTCATAAACAGCATGTTGAAAAAGGAAGGATGCGATTATGACCTTGTGTGCGTACATGACTGGCTAAGTAGCATAGCAGGCGTCATGGTGAAAAATGAAACAAAGGTTCCAGTGGTTTTTCATGTTCATAGCACTGAATGGGGAAGGAGCGGAGGACAAGGTTCAGAAGTTGTTTCGCATCTGGAATGGGCAACGGCTCAGAGAGTAGACCGAATAATAACCGTAAGCCACGCCATGCAAGAAGACCTGATACGACATGGATGGCCAAAATCGAAAATAAATGTAGTTTGGAACGGGGTAGACCCAGAACGTTATAATCCAAAAAACTGCAAGCCCGAAGAAGTAGAGGCTATTCGTAAAAAATATGGCATAAAACCTGACGAAAATATGATTCTGTTCCTAGGTAGACTTACTTGGGTTAAGGGCGTTACAAACTTAGTTCAGGCAATGCCGATGATTCTAGAGGATTATCCAAACACTAAGCTCGTGATTTTAGGCAAAGGTGAACAACAAAACGACATCATTGAAACTGCAAATAGGCTTGGAATAAATGGCAAGATTGCTTGCAAATTTGATTTTGTGCCTGAAAAAGAACGTATTCTACATTATGCCGCAGCAGACATTTGCATCTTCCCATCAACGTACGAACCTTTTGGAATAGTAAGCCTTGAAGCCATGTCAATGGCTAAGCCAATAGTTGTAGGTGCACAAGGTGTGGTTGGTTTCAGAGAACAGGTTGTGCCGTTTGGACCAGACCAAAATGGTGTACATGTGAATGGAGGAAATTCTGCTGACATTGCTTGGGGCATAAAAGAGGTTTTATCTGATTCTGAAAGAGCCAAACAGTGGGGAGAAAACGGTAGGAAGCGTGTGTTGCAATATTTTACGTGGAGAAAGGCTGCAGAACAAACTCTTCGCATATACGAGATGCTCCAGCATCCGCAGGCGCATGAAGAAGAGAGAGTAGTTGACTTAGTTGAGAAAATAACTCATGCATAAAAAATAGAGGAAAGTTAAGGTTTTCTGGCTGCTGCTTTCTCGAGCGCAATGACTCCTAGCAGTTTCTTTCCCATCAAAAATTCTATCAGTGCTCCGCCAGCAGTGCTGACATAGGACAGTTTGTTTGACAATCCAAACTCTTGTAACGCAGCTATTGTATGTCCTCCTCCTGCAAGAGAGAACGCCTTCGAATATGCTATTTCCTCAAAAATTTTCTTTGTTCCGAAAGCAAATTCCTTGTTTTCGTAAACTCCCATTGGTCCACTGACCACTATTGACTTTGCACTCTTTATAATCTTAGAATATTCTTCTACTGTTTTTGGTCCAATGTCGAATGTGGAGTGGTTCACAGGCAACTCGCTGACAGAGATTTCTTTTCGTTTTCCGTTTACTTCCGCTGCCAAATCTTTTGGTGTTTTAATTTTATCCGGATACTTCTCAATGAGCCCTTTTATACCAGGCACTAAATCCATCAGTTCTTTTTGTCTCAAAAAGTCCATGTTTGGTTTGCCAAGGTCAGAGCCTCTCGCCGCGAGGAAAACTTGACCAACGACTCCTCCAGTAAGCACGTTATCTGCTATTCTATTGTCTAGAACGTATTTCGATATTTCAAGAGAATCGTCTGCTTTGGCTCCTCCGAGGATATACACGCATGGTTTTTCTGGGTTATCAACTACTTTGCTAAGAGATTTTAATTCTCTCTCCATTATGCGTCCTGCAGCGCTTGGCAACACAGCAGTAAAACCAACCATTGACACGTGAGCCCTGTGTGCGGCAGCAAAAGCGTCATTAACAAATAAGTCCGCCAAAGGTGCAAGGGCCTTCACAAACTCTGTTTTTGCGTGGTCTTCGGGTGTTCCTTCCTTTGTTTCTCCAGCAAAAGTTCTAACATTGTCTAGAACTAAAATTTCGCCGCTTTTCAGCTCTTTTATTGTTTTTTGGGCTTTTTCGCCGAAAACGTCATCAATGTATTTGACTGGTTTGTCGAGAACCTTACTGAGAATTTCAGCGTGCTGTTTTAGGGGTATGAAATCTGGGTCGCCTTTTCTACCCTGATGAGCTAGAACCACGACTTTTGCGCCTTTTTCTGCCAATTCTTTGATTGTTGTTTCGCCGTGAGCTCGAATTCTAGTGTCATCCAGTACTTTTTTGCTTTCGGGATTTACTGGTGAGTTGAAGTCAACTCTGACAAGCACCACTTTGTCCTTCACTTTTACGTCGTCTAACGTTAAATATTTCGCCATAACTTTCCACCTGCTTATAGAAAAAATAGGAATGGGCTAGTTTTTAAGCCTTACATGGGGATGATTGGTTCTAGAATCCTGCTTTTTTGCCGATTAACTCTATTAGCTCAGTCATTCTGCAAGAGAATCCCCATTCGTTGTCGTACCATGCGAGGACTTTGACGAAGTTGCCTCCTAACACCATTGTTGATTGAGCATCAAATACGGCCGAAGCGGTGCTGTGGTTGAAGTCTGACGACACAACTGGGTCTTCAGTGTATTCTAAGATGCCTTTAAGTGGTCCTTCTGCCGCTTTTTTGAAAGCCGCGTTTATTTCTTCTTTTGTTGTGCTTTTATCGAGTAGGCATGTTAAGTCGACTATGGAAACGTTTGGTACAGGGACTCGCAGGGCTATTCCGTTCATTCTTCCTGTAAGCTCTGGAAGCACTAGGGTTGCTGCTACTGCCGCGCCAGTTGTTGTTGGTATAATGTTTATTGCTCCTGCTCGCGCTCGGCGCAGGTCGGCGTGAACTAAGTCTTGTATTCTTTGGTCGTTTGTGTAAGCGTGAGCCGTGGTCATTAATCCTGTTTTTAAACCAAAGTTGTCGTTCAGCACTTTTGCTACGGGTGCGACGCAGTTTGTTGTGCATGAAGCGTTTGAGAGTATGTTGTGTTTTTCTGGGTCGTATTTGTCGTGGTTTACGCCCATGACTATGGTTATGTCTGGATTTTTCGCTGGTGCAGAAATTAATACTTTTTTGGCTCCTGCTGTGAGGTGCGCTGATGCTTTTTCTCTGTCAGTGAACAGTCCAGTGGATTCTACGGCTAAGTATACGTCCATGTCTTTCCATGGTAATTGTGCGGGGTCACGTACTGCGAGGGTGCGAATTCGCTTTCCTTTTACAACTATTGCGTCTTTTTCAGCTTCAACAGGGAATGGAGCTCTTCCGTGAACTGAGTCGTATTTTAGCAGGTGCGCCAATGTTTTGGCGTCCGCTATGTCGTTTAATGCTATAAAGTTGATGTCGGCGTTTCTTTCCACTGCTGCTCTGAATAGCAATCTGCCTATTCTTCCAAATCCGTTTATTGCTACTTTTATTGCCATATAATTTCACCATTATTACATGTAGTTTCTTAATTAATGAGCGATTATTCTAATTAATTTTTCCACCAAGTTTGAAGGAAAAAAATGGAGGGTTTTTTAGCGAAGTTTCATTAGAACCATTTCTGCAGCCAAAACTAATGGTTCCCAAGTTTCGCATAAGGGCGGTGCGTAAGCTGTGTCTGTTTTTGCTAGTTCTCGTACTGTCATCTGTTTTTGTATGGCGAAGGATATGGCGTTTATGCGTTGGGTTACTTCTTCTCCGCCTATGATTTGGGCGCCTATTATTCGTTGGGATTCCTTTTCAACTACAAGCTTGACTTTTATTGGCAGTGCACCTGGATAATAGTCGGCTTTTGTCTTCGATGTGATTGTTCCTGTTATGGTGTCAATTTTTGCTCTTTGTGCGGCTGTTTCTGTTAAGCCTGTTACGCCAGCCTCTGTGTCATATAGTCTTGTCACAGCAGAGCCTAAAACGCCTGTGAATAGTGCATATCCACCTGCTGCGTTGATTCCAGCTATTTTTCCTTGTCTGACGGCAACTGTGCCTAGCTGTTGTACGGTTGGTTTTTGGGTCACTATGTGCGTGCTTTCTGTGCAATCGCCTACGGCGTAAATGTCTTTGATGTTGGTTTCCATTCTTGCGTTTGTCTTTATGGTTTTTGTCTCTCCCAATGCTACGCCTGCGTCGACTGCGAGTTGAGTGTTTGCCCTAACGCCGAATGCGCTGACGAACAGGTCTGCGTTGATTTGTTGGCCTCCTGCGACTATTCCTGTGACTTTTTCTGTTCCGAGAAATTCTTCGACGCCTTTTCCGGTTAGGATGTTTATTCCTTTTGTTTGAAGCATTTCTTGGATTATGCTTGCCATATCTGCGTCAAGCATCATGGGGAGAATTTGGGGCAGCAACTCGACGACGGTAACGTTTAAGCCTCTTTCTTGGAGGGCTACGGCTACTTCTAGGCCGATGAGTCCGGCTCCCATGACGACTGCTGTTTTTGCTCCGTTTTTGACGGCTTGGTCGATTTTTTCTCCGTCTTCCAGTGTTCTTAGTGAGAGTATTCCTTGTTTTTCTTTGCCTTTTATTGGTGGTGTAAAGGATGTGGCGCCTGCTGCTATGATTAGGCTGTCGTAGGGGATGGCTTCGGTTTTGCCTGTTTTGCCTGTGGTTTCGACTGTTTTGTTTGCGGTGTTTATTTTTGTGGCTTTGGTTTCGGTTTTGAGGTTTAGTTTCATCATTTGGTAGAAGCTTGGCGGAAAAACGATTAGGTCGTCGAAGTTTGGTATGTGTCCGCCTATTACAAATGGGAGTCCGCAGCGTGAGTATCCTGCGTTTTTTTCTTCGGTTATGAGTGTGATTTCGGCTGTGCGATCTGTTTTTCTTGCGGCTGAGGCTGCGTCAACGGCTGCGGCGTGTGCACCAATTATTACTATGCGTTTGGTCATTGGGTTTTCCTTCGTTTATTTGCCTAGGGTTTTGTGCCATTCTACTGCTTTGTTGAAGTCCATTATGTTGGCTAGTTCTGCTTTCAGGTTTAATGGTTTTATTATTAGTAGCCAGCCTTTTCCGTAGGGGTCTTCGTTTAGGGTTTCTGGTTTTGATTGGACTTCTGTGTTTACTTCTTCTATTGTTCCGCTTACTGGCGCGACTAGGTCTGAGACGGCTTTGACTGATTCTACTGTGCCGTATGGTTCATTTTGTTTTGTTGTTGTTCCTGGGCTTGGCAATTCTGCATACACAATTTCTCTTAGTTGTTTTTGGGCGTAGTCTGTTATGCCTACGCGAACTTTGTCTCCTTCAATTTTTACCCATTCAAATTCTTTTGTGTAGTAGAGTCCTTCTGGTACTTCGTATTCGTTTACTTTCACCATGCTTGTTCACCTTAAAGATGTGCTTTTATTCTATTCGCTTTTTAGCCTTTAAAATTAACTGTCCACAAACTCGTTAATAAACGAACGATAGAGTCGCATCCGAATTTTGAACAATGCTTAGCGCAGACGTCATAACCTAACGTTCTACATATATTCAATCTTCAAGACATATGCTTGCTCCAGTAAGAGACTGCGTTTTTTCTTGTGGAAAAGGTCTGGTGTCGCTAGACAAAGAAATGCTATGGAAAACAGCATTCAATATTCAGAAAGGCATGTGTCTGAAAACTAAATTTTTGATTGTGCAAAAACTTAACTTGTCAGAGTTCACACATTGTAACATAGAGGTTTAGTTTGGCGGTTGCTTGGTTTGAAAGACATTTTACATTCCCGCGCTAGGAAAGCGGCTTTCTTAGTTGCCGTTATTGTTGGGGCATTGGCGGCAACAGTCTACGCTTACTATGTGTCGTTGCCTCCACCTGCAGGACCACGCGTTTCCATAACCTCTCCACCTCTCGAGTTTTCCATAGAGCTGAATAAGGCGGAGTTTCTGCAGGCTGAGAATATAACCATGATTTTCACTTTAAAGAACATAAGTAACGAAACCCTAAAAATAGAAAGAGGCAGCACTTTGTATTTTAATCCATCCGGCCTCACAGAGTCTGTAGGAGTGAGCGCTGTTTCTGACGAGCCATTAGATCGTTTCTTTTTCTTTGGGTATTCTTTCGTGCATAGCAATGGAACAGAGGTCCTAAGGATAGCTAGAGGAGAGTTGGGTATAATCTACACTTTTCTGATGATGCCTAGTGGCTATCTAAAGCAAACTGTATTCTGGGATTATTTCAATCGGAAGTTTCCACTTCCATCTGGCATATATCAAATTAGAGGAATAATTTACGAAATTAGCGTGAATGATGTGTGGCCTGTTATTACTTTAGAAACCCCTACGATAACCATCATAATTAAATAGTTTGTTAAAGAAGAAAAGGGAAATGACCGTTTTCCGCGATCTGGCGGCGTGCTTAGCTATTACTTTTTTGCTTGTCGGCTTAACTATTTCAGTATATGCAGGCGAAACTCTTCCATCGGGCATTGAACGCATTCATGCTCAATGCATTTGGGACAACAACGACTTCAACGTTGACATGATAGACAGCTGGACAATATACAAAAACTACGGCAAAATAGACCCATAAACCCCACTTCTTAGAATTCTCTTAGTTCCTAGCACACATCACACTATATTCGTATCGAAAGGACGCTGCTATCTTTGTCTTAATCCTTGTATAAACTCCTCTACTGATTGTTTTGCTGTTGGGTCTGGCACTTGAATTGGCGGATGCTTAAACGCATAAGCCGAAATGCTCAACAGTTGACCAGCAATCTTCCTGTCCAAAGCCAACTTCACAGCCCTAATAACATCAATCACCACACCAGCACTGTTCGGCGAATCCTCAACCTCCAACTTCACACTAATCATCAAAGGTCTATCACCAAACTTCCTCCCCTTAAGCCACAAATAACAAATCTTCTTATTCCCCAAAAACGGCACATAATCCGAAGGACCAATCCGCGTAGGCAAATCGTAAGGAACCAAACTCGTAACAGCCTCTGTTTTGCTGATTCGCTTAGTCTTCAACCGTTCCTCAACAGTCATGTTCTGAAAATCCGTGTCCCCACCCAAATTCAACTGGTAAGTCTCATCAATAATCACTCCTCTATCAACACATAACCTAGCCAAAGCCCGATGCAAAATCGTCGCACCAACCTGACTCTTAACATCATCACCCGCAACAGGCAACCCACGCTCCTCAAACCTCTTAGCCCAACCAAAATCCGAAACAATAAACTCAGGCATACAATTAACAAAAGCACAACCAGCATCCAAAGCCGCCTGCGCATAAAACCGCGTAGCATCCCTGCTGCCCACAGGCAAATAATTAACAAGAACCTCAGCCTTAGACTTCTTCAAAACCTTAACAACATCCACTGGCTTAATCTCTCTTTCTTTGAAAACGCTAAAAGCCTCTCGCATGTGTTCAGCAACACCATCAAGAACTGGAGCAGGAGAAACCTTAACACCCAAACGCGGAACATCCGCAAACTTCGCACAGCAATTAGGCTCAGTAAATATGGCTTCAGCTAAATCTTTTCCAATCTTATTCTTATTCACCTCAAAAGCCGCAACAAACTTCACATCTCTAATATGATATCCACCGAAGTTCACATGCATAAGCCCAGGCACAGTAGCATCCTCCTTCGCATCCTTATAGTACTGCACTCCCTGAACAAGGGCAGATGCGCTGTTGCCTACTCCCACAAGCGCCACATGAATTTCTGGCAAACCAACAATTCCCCCTGAATACTGTTTAGTCAAAGGCTTACTGATTGTCTACTCTATAACTTTTTCTAGAAACATGACAAAATTAAAAGGGAACTTCGAAGCAGAGTAAACACTGGAGAATTGGTGAGCAAAATGGGCGAAAGCGAAGTTGTTGTTAAATATGAACCGTTCCAAGAAATCGTAGTAATGGAGCGCACTTTCTTTTCAACCCCAGATGACATAGCACGATTTGTGTCAGTAATTGCAGGCGGCAAACTCACAGGACTTTATTGGGCTGAAGGCGTAGTATTCCTCTACTTCCCGCTTCCAGCATCCACAGAAATGGTTGCAAAAGACCTCGTTGAAAACAAAAGGGTTTACTGGACATTTGTTGGCTACTCTCTCATGCCAAAATACGCATCAACAATCGAAACAAAAGAAAAAATAATCATTCCCGTAATCGACATATCCTCTAATTCCATCCTCAGAAAAGTTGCAAAATGGCTAAAAGAACAAAAATAAACATTCAAGAGCACAGCGCTATGGGTTCAGATTTGCCCAAGACTTTATACCTCAGAGGAAAGGTTTTTTCTGGAAAAAGCGAAGGGGAAAAATTCATCCGACTTCCATGGGTAAAAGAGCAAATAGCAAAAAAGATTGGCTTCATTCCTTATCCAGGAACATTAAACATAAAACTCGAAGAAACCAGTGCCAAACTCCAATTGTTAAAGAAGACTAAAGCATTAGAAATTTCTCCAGCTGCTGGCTTCTGTAGAGGAAAATGCCTTAAAGCCTATTTGATTGATAACGTGGAATGCGCTATTGTTATTCCCGAGATTGCAAATTATCCAGAAGACGTTTTGGAGGTCATTGCCCCAATAAATTTGAGAGACAAACTCTCACTAAAAAATGGAGACACTGTAGAAATCAAGATAACATTCTAATAGTGCACTATTTTTCTCGTTTTTCTTTCAGAAAATTCTGCACATAATCTTTTAGGCGCCTATTCTTCTTAAGGTACAAACCATAACTTACGAGAGCATTCATAGACCTTGCCGCATCTTCCGGCGAAGAATAAGCTGGAATACCCAACTTATCAAATCTAAACCGCGTGTGCAAAGCCATTTCCGTTTCTCCAATGTCACACGCAACAATAGGCTTGTCATATTTACCTGTAACAGCCGCCACTCTGTCAATGTAATCCTCTTGAAGACCTGGCGTGTGATGTAAACCAAGCAGTATTATACCATCTATCTCTGGGTCTTGGAAAAGAATTTCGGCTGCAAGTTCAAACATTTCAGACGTCCCAGAACCCGTTATATCCACGGGATTAAGATTTGTTGCAAACTTTGGAAGCCTTCCTTCACTCTTCAATTTCTCAAATTTCTGTATCGTCCCCTCGGAAAAACGTTTGACAGCTAATCCCTTCAGCTCACATTCGTCCACAGCCATTATGCCAGGACCACCAGCATCTGTAATTATTCCTATGTTTTTGCCTGCTGCAGGCGGTTGCATGGCTAATGCCTTTCCAGCATCAAAAAATTCTTCCATGTCTTTTGCTCTCAAAATTCCAGCTTGTTCAAAAGCAGCGCTGTATATGTTGTCAGAACCAGCTATGGCGCCTGTGTGAGAAGCTGCAGCCCTTGCACCAGCCTCTGTTCTGCCAGACTTTAAGGCAACAATAGGCTTTTTCTTTGCAACTTCCTTGGCTATTTTGAGAAACTCCCTTCCAGACTTGATGTCTTCCATATACAGCAATATGACTTTGGTTTCATCGTCATACAATAAGTAATGCAGCATTTCCGCCTCGTCTACGTCGCTTTTATTACCAAAACTCACAAATTTGCTGACCCCGATTTGTCGCCCAGCCAAATAGTCAAGAGCCGCAACACCGAAAGCTCCACTCTGCGTAACTATTGCTATACTTCCAGGCATCGGACGCGGAGTGGCAATAACCTCGTCTCCCGTTGTCAAAATCTTTGTCTCAGGCAAAAACAGCATGTCTACGCCAGTTCTTGAATCATAAACACCAAGACAGTTTGGACCCAAAACCCGCATTCCAGCCTTTTTAGATATGGCTACAATTTTATTTTCAAGTTCATAATTTCCAACTTCGCCAAAACCAGAGCTGATTATGACAGCAGTCTTCACCTTTTTTGATGCAGCGTCTTCCATTATTTTTGGGACAATGCTTGCCGGAACAACAACTACAACTAACTCGAGCTCTACAGGAATTTTAGTCACCGAAGGGTAACATTGAAACCCAAAAATAGAATCCTCATATGGATTGACTGGAAAAATTTCTCCCTTAAAAACTTCTCTCTTCTTGTTTTCGACAAAATTTTTGAAAATCACATGCCCTGCCTTGTTTATCTTTTTTGTTGCTCCGACAATGGCGACTGAACGAGGATTAAAAAAAGCGTCTAACTGCTTGATTAACGAGTCCATTTCTCGTTCACCCTTTGCTTCTAACAATGACAATGGGTTTATGTTTTACTCTCTCAAGCATCTCCCAACTCACATCATTCAATTCAACTCTAAAATTCTCAGCCATATCCCAAACAGTTCTTCCCGCGCCAAAACCTCTCACACGGTTTGCAACACTCGCAACCTCTAAAGCCTCTTCAACTCCGATTTTGCAACCAGCTACAGCTATTGGCGTGGCTCTCTTCTTAAGTTTAAACATTCGCCCAATCACGTAAGCGACAAACCCACCGAAGGAATGGATGCCTTCAATCGGTCTTGGTCGTGGCGTAAAATGGAAATTTCTAAACGAATAAGTTTTGTCGGTGTCTGCGATTATTATGAAAATCTTTTTTCGCAATTTCAACTTTATCTGTTTATGTATTTTTTGAGCTATTTCCTCTGCATCATTTAGGGGCAAACTCACGTAAGAGTATGCCAAATTGGTTCCGTCAATGCCGCCCTCAGAACCAAACATCAAAGCTTGCAGAAAACCAGAATGTTGTAGAATAACTTGTTTATGGCGACTTCCCATAACCAACGGATATTCGCGAATATGTCGAAGTAGACTTACTCGCAAATGGCACAACGGACCGAGAAAATAGCCCCAAACTATTGGCATCCACCACTTAGCAATCACCTTAGCACCTAAGCTTGGCTTAACCCAATTCTCGTCAACAATATTATTCAGCGCTGTTGAAAGTGCTTTTTCTGATATGACCACAAAATCTCCATCAACCACCTTTCCACTAACGCCACTAACTATTTCTTCTATGTAATTTTCCCCCGATCTCCAAAATTTTGTGACAACCGCAAGTGCTTTGTATTTAGTCATATAAATCGCGTTAATTGTCCAGAATGCCTTATTAACTGTTACATGCCTCGGAATCTTTTTCTTTAGCGAGCGAGAAAAAATGAAGAGGTGTCGAAAGAAATGAAGTACGTCAAAATTCAAGCATTCGATTGCCCTGACGCTTGGTACAAAACGCTAGCTGAAATATGGAAAAATGGAGACTTGTTCGAAGTTAGATACGGGTCCGAATGCTCCAACACCAAAAAGCTTAATTTAAGCATAGAAATTCTCCATCCAGAAAATAGACCCCTAGTTGATGATAAGGCTCCCTGCGACATGAAATATGTTCAATGGTATGCACTGAAATACTTATGGTCGGGATTGATAGAAGACGAAACTTACACTTACGGTTCTAGACTTCGAAAACCAGTAGACCAGATAGAAGAAGCAGTGAAAAGATATCTGGAAGAAAGAAACGACAGACAAGTAACCCTCGTAATCAGAACCCCAGAAGACATCAAGAAAAAAATCGCAAATGAAAAACATGAACCACCATGTTTGAGTTTAATAGACACTGAAGTATTGAATGGGCAACTACACTTGACCTGTTATTTTAGATCATGGGATGCATATGCTGGTCTCCCCGCAAACATAGCAGGTATTCAAATATTCGCAGAAGCACTTGTCTCTGAAATCAACGAAAGAGGAAGCTTAGACATAAAGACGGGCAAACTGATTTTTCATAGTAAGAACTGCCACATATATGAAAGACAGTTTAAGATTGTGGAAGAATTGATTAATCCAAAAAGAAAAACAAGACAGTCTCTGTCTGGTCAATCTTCACCTTAGTTATGATTTCCCCTTTGCAATTTTTGGCTGATGTTAAACGTGGGCATAGACGCGGTCATTTGTGTATGTTCCGCTATCTATTTCCTCTTCAATTTCGTGCAATAATAATATTCGTCTAAAAGTGGGTGGATGCGTTGAAAACCAAGTGTTTATTTTTGACCATGTGGATTTGGCTTCCTTCTCCATTGCAAGTTCTAATTCTCTTTCGTCAAGCACTCCGTCCTTGTCTAAATCATATTCTTCCTTTTTTTCAACGATGACTTGAATCTCCTGTTTGGCCATCGCTGGGTCTTCAATATAAAAGGCTCTTGCTCCAGATGGCGGTTTAGATGAAAGCGACAACCCATAAGTAATCTTTGTCAATGCGCTTTGCAAATTTCGAGGCGAGCCCGTTACGTAGGCTGAGTACGCATCTGCGTAATGTTCTCGCAGCCTGCTAAGTTTCATCACGCACAAAAGCGAAATTATGTAGACTATGTAAGAGATTATTCCAATTGCGAGGAATGCTGCTCTTATGCTTCCCTCTTCCTTCTTTGATGACCTAGAGAATCTCGCTACTTCCCATGTGCCCCTCGCAATCAAATACGCAAGTAATGGCAGCGCCGAAAGAACAGTCATCACAATATAGTCTTTATGCTTTATATGACCTAGCTCGTGGCCGATCACGCCTTTAACTTCATCCTTGTTCAATTTCGTCAGGAGCCCCTCATGTACTGCTAATGTTGCGTCACCAGCGGTTCTGCCGAAGACAAAGGCGTTTGGCGTGTTATCTGGAACTGTGGCCAATTTTGGCATTGGTATTCCACTTTTATCTGCCAACTCTTTCACTGTAGTTTCGAGCCATGGGTTTTCTTCTGGTCTTAAATATTGCAGGTGTGTTGAGCTTCTGACAATTGCTGGTCCGATGAGGTATTGGAGCAGTATGAAAATGATTGTGCCTATTACAGCGTAAATCCAAGAAAATCCAATAATAATCATTATTGTCAATAAGAATATGGCAAATATGAAAGCTACTAGAAATATGGAGGTTCCCATTGCGAGCTTTAACTCACCGAGTCTGGCCAAGTTTTTTCCCTTACGATATTGACTTGATTAGATGCTGAATTAAATCTTTCTAGGAAGAGAAATCTCCACATTCGCTGAGTAGATTCAGAATCTGACTTTCAAATACATAGAATTCATACCCTGAATTCACACCTATTAAATACTTTGCGCAGTATTTTTCAAATATAAGGAAATTGAGGGCGTAATTGATGAGTAAGAAATATTGTTATGTTATTGAAGTGGAAGTGCCTAATGGATCCAAGGGTTGGCAAAGAGTAGTGAACGTTAGAATGAGACATGCCATAGAAAAACTGAGGACAGTAGTGGAAGAGCTTGGAGGCCATGTTTGTGTCAGATACTAAAACTTCAGACGTGCGAGAATACAATTATTTTTAGCGATTAAAGAAGAAGACTTTTAAAAACTGCAAGTTTTAATGCTCCGGCCGGGATTTGAACCCGGGTCCGCGACTTTCTTTCACTCTAAGTGTCGAGAGGCCGCTATACTTGGCCGGACTATACTACCGGAGCCTTCAAGAATAGAATACGGTTTTGAAGCTTAAATTTTTGATGCGTAGAAATACGGTATAGTGTAGAAAAATTGGGAAATTTTTTATTCTTCTTCGCCCTCAGGCATTCCGCCTGGTGGTTTTCCTTCTTTTGGTTTTGTGGCTGCAATTATGTCATCTATGCGGAGTATCATTGACGCGGATTCTGCGGCTGATTTCACTGCTTGTTCTTTGACCACTAGTGGTTCGACCACTCCTTTCGCGTTCATGTTTTCGGTTTTTCCTGTGAAGACGTTTACTCCCATGTATTTTCCATCTGTTTTTTCATGCGCTGCTCTTAATTCTACAATGATGTCTATGGCTTCTAATCCAGCGTTTTCAGCTAAGGTTTTTGGTATTATCTCAATTGAGTCTGCGAAGGCTTCTACGGCGAGTTGCTCTCTTCCGCCAACTTTTGTTGCATAGTTTCGCAAGTCCTTGGCTATTTCAACTTCTACTGCGCCGCCGCCAGCAACTATCTTGTTGTTTTCTATTACATCAGAGACGACGGATAAAGCGTCAGTCATGGCTCTTTCTGCTTCGTCAACCATTCTTTCAAGTCCAGCCCGTATGAGCACAGCAACTGAGCGCGGGTCTTTGCATTTCTCGACAAAAATCATTCTGTCTTCGCCTATTTTGCGTTCTTCAACAACGCCAGCCACGCCCAAATCTTGCGGTTTTAAATCATCCAAGTTTGTGACTATTCTTCCACCAGTTGCTCTGGCCAATTTTTCCATGTCTGATTCTTTCACTCTTCTAGCTGTCAATATTCCCTCTTTTGCTAGGAAGTGTTGTGCCATGTCGTCGATGCCCTTTTGGCAGAAGACAACGTTTGCGCCTGCTACCTTGATTTTTTCAACCATTTCTTGTAGCATTTTGGTTTCTTGGTCGAGAAAAGCCTTCATTTGTGTTGGGTCGCGTATTCTTATTTCGGCGCTGATTTCTGTTTTTTCAATTTCCAATGCAGCGTCAAGTAATGCTATTTTGGCTTTTTCTACACGTTTGGGCATTCCTGGGTGAACGACCTCTTTGTCTATTATCAAGCCTTTTACCAGTTGTGATTCGAAGAGGCTTTTTCCTGTCTTCTTTATTATTTGGATGTTGTCTATGTCTGCGATCATGCGGTCTCCGCGTTTTTCAGCTATTTGTTTCACTGCGTCTATTGCTATTTCTGCAAAATGCTCCTTTGCTGGGCCTACGGCTTTGCTTGCCATCGATGTTAACGCAACTTTTTTCAGTGTTTCGCGGTCTTCAATGTCGACTGGTATTGCGATTTTGTTCACGGTTTCCATTGCTTTTTGGGCTGCTTTGCGGTAGCCGCTTACGAGTATTGTTGGATGAATGTTTTGATCCAGTAGTTCTTCAGCCTTTTTTAGTAGTTCACCTGCTAGGACGACGGCTGTTGTTGTTCCGTCTCCTACCATGGCGTCTTGTGTTTTTGCGATTTCAACCATCATTTTGGCTGCTGGATGTTCCACTTCTATTTCCTCTAGTATTGCTGCTCCGTCGTTTGTTATTGTTATGTCTCCTAGGCTGTCGATGAGCATTTTATCCATGCCGCGTGGTCCAAGCGTGGTTTTCAATACTTCGCCGATTATGCGGGCTGCCATTATGTTGTTTCTTTGAGCTTCTCTTCCTCGGCTTCGTGTTGTGCCTTCCTTGAGGATTAGGACTGGTTGTCCAGACGCTGTTGTTGTTAAGTAAGCCATACAGATCCTCCATTTAGGGTTAGAATGTTATTAATCGGAATAAGCAAAAAAGCACAGAAATATAAACCTTTACCTCTACATATCCTAATCACATATTTCGATGTGGTACAGTTTAAATTTTGGCTTGTAATTTTTTATATTGGTGACCTGCCCTGCAAATTTCGGTGCGGTTCTTCACAAGCCTTAGAGAGATAATCGGTAAAAAAGAGGAAACCCTGGAATTTCGGGATGGCGAAATCGTAACTGTGCATAAGGTTCTCAAGAGGCTTGCTGAACGTTATGGGAAGAGCTTCGTTGAATATGTTTATGACGGCAAGACTGGTGACGTTAAGGGTTTTCTGCAGTTGCTCGTTAATGGTAGGAGTGCATCAGCGTTTAAGGGATTGAATACGGAGCTTGCAGATGGTGATGTTTTGGCTATAATACCGCCTGTCGGCGGCGGCTAAAATCATGGGTAAATGTTTAGTTTGTGGAGAAAAGGCGGCAACCATCTCGGGCGGTCTAGGTGTTTGTGCTAGATGCATAAAGACAAAACCTGAAAAGGCTCTGGAGATTACGAGAGAGGTGCATGCGAAGAGCCGTGCTGCCTTTGGTTTACCTTCGGAACCGCCTAAAGATGCTGGCGGGCTGCCCTGTGGAGTTTGTGCTAACAATTGCGTAATTAGTGCGGATAATTGTGGTTTTTGTGGTCTTGTGTGGAATGTTGGTGGACGTTTGGTTCGTTTCGGCGGCACTGCTGATAAGGGCATTTTGGAGTGGTATTATGATGGTTTGCCAACCAACTGCGTCAGCTGGTGGTTTTGTCCAGGATGCACAGGAAGTGGCTATCCAAAATATGCGTATAAGCCAAGTGCTGAGTATGGTTATTCTAATTTGGCTGTTTTTTATGGTGCTTGCAGTTACGATTGTCTTTTCTGTCAGAATTGGCATTATCGCAACTTATCTGTGAAGCATAAGCCTGTCATGAATGCAGAAGAGTTGGCATCCAAAGTGGATCGGCATGTTTCTTGCATCTGCTATTTTGGCGGTGATCCTTCTCCGCAAATGCCGCATTCGCTTGAAGTTAGCCGCATAGCCTTAGAGAAAGCGAAGGCTGAACAGCGTATTCTTAGGATTTGTTGGGAAACCAACGGCTACATGAATCCAAAGTTGGCGGAAAAGGCTGTGGAGCACGCTATGGAAAGCGGCGGTAACATAAAATTCGATTTGAAGACTTGGAACGAAGAGCTAAACATTGCCTTATGTGGAGTTTCAAACAAGCCAACGTTAGCCAACTTTAAAATGATAGGCGAAAAATTTTACGAGCAACGAAAGGAACTACCAGTTCTCACAGCTAGTACGTTGCTTGTTCCCGGTTATGTGGATGTTGAAGAAGTTGAAAACATGGCTAAGTTCATTAGCGAAATAGACCCAAACATTCCGTACACGTTATTAGCGTTTTATCCATGCTATGTCATGAATGATCTACCAACGACAGGCAGGAAACAAGCATTAGAATGCCAAAAAGCAGCAGAAAAACACCTAAAAAACATAAGAATAGGAAACATACATCTGTTGATGTAGAGGATGATTATACTTTTTTTGATTAATTACGTATAAATTCCAAATTAAGTGTAAATATGCAAATAGTTATGTATCAATTCCAATAGTTGTGTAAATGTAGATTCCAATAATTAGTAAGAGTCATAAGCAAGTTACATAATTAGACAATATTGATGGTAAAGAATGAGCGAAAAAGATCTCTATAAAGAACTGCTTATTGACAAAACGAAACGAGTTGAAAGCTTAGTAAGGAAAGCGAAAGATCTTTTGGGGATAGATAAAGATTCTGGAGAGACTCTAATTCTAATTTCAAGAGCAAAACTCACTGGTAGAGAAATCATTGGACTTCACTTAATTGGGAGATTCTTTGCAAGCGAATTAGGATTGGTAAGTAGTCCTAGTGCGACTGTCGAAGAGTTGTCAAAAAGAACTGGTATAGATGTAAGCGTGGTGTCAGCTAGGTTACATGACTTAAAAATTGAGGGTTATGTAAGATCACCTAACCGTGGCGAATATGAGATAGTTTTTCCAAGAGTAGACGAGTTGTTGGACTTTGTGAGACAGAGGGCGGGTATTCCTTAAGTGTAGTGGTTTCTTTGAGAGTTAAGCCATATTCATACCGAAAAGTGATTAAAATTCTAAGTAAACTTGGTTTTAGAGTTGTCAGACAGAAAGGCAGCCACACAATTCTTAAAGGATTCTATAAGGATAAAAAGAGAACTGTTGTTGTTCCTAAGCATAGAGAAATAGCAGTCGGGACTCTCAGAGGCATCTTGTTTCAAGCCGGACTTACAGTAGAGGAATTCACCAAGCTAATCGAGAAAAGTTAGATTTTTATCTCAATAACCATTGTGGCGACCGGTTCACCTTTTAAAGCTCTCTCCTTCTCCCAATCTTCTGCATTCTCAAACCAAAGCTCAAAGGCTTCTTGAAAATTCTTTAAGGCTTCATCCATGCTTTTTCCTTGGCTAGCAACGCCTGTCACAGGATCAACTGCAACATACAATTCTCCGTCTTTATGTATCGTGACGCCAATTTTCAAATTTGTCACCTTAAAATCATAAAAGTGGCTGGAATCTTATTAACTTTCACTCTGCTTCTTTCAATGACAAGATTTTTCTGTTCCGTCTTTATTTTAAAGCATGGTTCACATTATGAGCTCTTTCGAAAATCTTCTGTATCTTTCTCGAGCCGAAATAGAGAAGCTAAACATTTCCATGGAAGAAGTTATTAAGGCTGTTGAAAAAGCCTTTCATGAAAAGGCAAAGAGAAAAGCAGAGACGCCGCCAAAACCCGGGATTCACCCTCAAAAAGATGCTTTCATCCATGCTATGCTTGCTTTCATGCCTGGGATGAAGGTTGCTGGTGTTAAATGGGTCAGTGGTTTTCCAGAAAATCCGAGGCGCGGCTTGCCGTATATTTCTGGCTTGCTCATTTTGAACGACCTTGAAACTGGATTTCCCATCTGCGTCATGGACTGCACTTGGGTAACGGCAAAAAGGACTGGAGCAGCTACGGCTGTTGCAGCCAAATATTTAGCCAGAGAAGACTCGAAGACGCTTGGCATTCTAGGCTGCGGCACTCAAGGCAGAAGCAACCTTGAAGCGCTTTTAATCGTGTGCAAGAGTTTGGAAGAAGTTAGGGCTTATGATATTAACACTGAAAACCTTCATAAGTACGTAGAAGAAATGTCTGCCCAGCATGGAATGAAGGTTGTTCCCGTTAACTCGCCTAAAAAGGCTGTTGAAAACTGCGACATTGTAGTTACTTCTGGTCCAATCCTAAAAAATCCAAAGCCAACGATCGAGGCTTCGTGGCTCAAAGAAGGCGGCTTCGCGTGTCCTCTAGATTTTGATTCTTATTGGATGCCAGATGCAATGCATTCTATGGACAAGTTTTGCACTGATGATCGTGAACAACTGAACTATTTTAGGCAAGAGGGATACTTTTCCGACATACCCGAAGTATATGCAGAGCTAAGTGAAATCGTAAGCCGAAAGAAGCGTGGTCGCGAAAACTCGAAGGAGCGTATTATGTCAATGAACTTGGGTTTAGCCATAGGAGATATGGCAACAGCCAAACTTATTTATGAAAAAGCAAAACAAACAAGGGCAGGAACGATGCTTCCGTTGTAGCTTACGGATATTTAACCTGGTATATTTTGCCTTTGCCGTTATCATACAACTTGGTGAAATGAGTTGGGTGCAGAATGTTGTCGAATAGGAGACGTAACAATGTCACCTGAGCGCCAAGCGCTGTAGGCTGATAATTGCCATTGTTTTCCGTTAGATATTCTGTTCCGTTGTAACTCCAAATAAAGTTTATTCTATTATTGATAACCCATATAACCATTGTTTTCCGTTAGATATTCTGTTCCGTTGTAACCCGCAATTTTGGCTATCCAACCGAATTTTTGCAACTCGTCAGGCGTGAAAACCAGCGCGTACGATACATTATAGTTTCTCATAATTTGTAGAGATTGCTCTTCTGACAGCATGAAAATTCTTGCTAAATCGTGAATCTTTTCCGAGGAACCCCAAGTTCCAAAAATTTGGGCTTCCAAGTTATGCAATAGATCCCTACTCGCACCAGTAGTGTACCATATGTCTCTTGACGGATATACTTCTATAACTTCTCTGTGACTCCATTCTCTAACTGCTCTGCCATAGTCCCACCAGCAAAGCACTACGGAAACAGGTGACGTAAGATTCTCAACTTCAGCGAAAACTTCTGGCATGCCCTGTTGCTGCGAAAAATACTTGAGCACACCATCCTCTCTTTGACCTAAATCAATTCTAAGCACCAGTAAAAATATTAGAGAAGCTATGAGGACGATGGCGAGTGCAATGACGAACCACCTGCTTCGCCAAAACCTTTTAAGCATTTACTTAACTTCCTTTCAATAAATCACTGAACATGCGCTTGTTTTAACTTTTTTCTCTTTAGTTTTAAGCTAAACTGCCCAGAATGAAGTCTTCTTTTTCATCACGTTTATGTATTCATTTAGCGCTTCCTGCTCTTCCGCTGTCAATTTATCCATGAATGTTGTCTGCAATGCTTTCGCGTGCGGTTCTGGCACCTTCACGTATAGCACGTCTTTTTCGAATATGTGTCTTCCAACAATCGGCTTGTCTAGGGATATTGCCACCTGCATTCCCTGTTGAGCTTCTGACAAGGCTTTGCCTTTTTCTTGAATTTGCTGTATTTCGCCGATATCCTCTCTATCTTCAGCCCTAACAAGAGTGTACTTAGGCTTTATTTTTCCAGCCAGAATTTCTACGCCTACTATCGCTGGCTTTGCCCTTCTGAAAACATACCCTTCCATTATGCGAATTTTCCCAGGTTTGATGAGTTTTTCAAATTCCTGCTCAAACTTTGCTTCACGTTTTGTTTTGAGCCAAGATAGGTAATTATCTATTAAATGATAGATTATTTTTTCCTTAAAGATTTGAACGCCTTTATTTGTAGCTTCTTCTTCTGCGTCTGGCAAAATTTTAACGTTGAAGGCTAAAATCACGCCATAAAGAGGCTCATGCTCCTTTACAACAGAAGCCTCTGTCACGTCTCGCTTAGAAACGTCTCCAACATCAGCAAGCCTAATCTGCACGTTATTGCGTTTTAGGTTTTCAGCAATTGCCTCTAAAGAACCAAGTGTGTCAGCCTTCAAAACAATTCCATCAACATCTAAGGCAATTCTAATCTTCTCAATCTCCTCGGAAATGAGCCTTGCATACTTTTCAGGCTCTTCGCCTTCTGGAACAGCATACAAAGGCGCTCCAGCCAAGGCTCCTTCCAAATCAGATGCAACAATCTTAATTCCAGCAGCAGCAGAAACGCTATCCACAGAAGTGAATCTGTCTCGTGGGTCTCTAATTTCGTCTAAAGGTTTAGGAACCAAAATTGCCCGTATCCGTGTCATAATGGGTTTTTCCTTGCCTCCAACAACTATAACGTCGTCTTTCTGCAAGACGCCATCATAGACAATAGCGTTAAGCGTCAACCCTAAACCAGGTTCTTCTTTAACCTCCAAAACTGTGCCTTTTGCTGGTCCTTCGGTTGTCTGCAACTGTTTCTTCAAATACTGCTGTGTCAAGCCGACAAGAACCATGAGAAGTTCAGTTATGCCCTCTCCAGTTTTTGCGCTGGTGGGCACGATTGCCACGGTTTTTGTGAAGTCCTTTATTTGGTCGAAGCGTTCTGTCCTAAACCCTAACCGCGAAAATACGCCTATAATTTCGTATATTCTATTATCCAAATCCTGCCTAACATAAGGGTCTTGCGATTGATACGCTTTCAAAAACGGCGTGTCAGGATAGGAATTCCACCCAGGGATGCGGTCTATCTTGTTAGCTGCCACAAGAAAGGGCGTTTTACGCGCTTTCAAAATCTCTATACACTCGTAGGTTTGGGCTTCAAAACCTCGCAAAACGTCAATCACAAGAATGGCTATGTCTGCCACGCTGCCGCCTCTTCTGCGCAGATTTGTGAAAGCCTCATGCCCTGGTGTGTCAATAATGAGTAAGCCTGGGATCTCTATCTCACCCTTAACCATTGAAAGCAGAGGACCAACCAACTGCCTGAGTGTGTCAACTGGGAAGAAGCTTGCGCCAATGTGTTGGGTAATTCCTCCTGCTTCCCGAGCTTGAACGCTGGTTTTGCGTATTTTGTCCAAAAGCAAGGTCTTTCCAGTATCCACATGACCGAGAACGCATACAATCGGCTGGCGAACAGACATGTCTCATGTCTCCTTTGGTAGGGTTAAACAAGTCAGTCATTCAATGAGGCATTTCAAAATTAATAACTGTTCCTAATAAACACTCAGCCATCTGCGCACAATGTTTTTAAGCGCGCAGCAAAATTCTGCTCCATTAAGGCGGAAAGTGTATGTCTTACTGTTCAAAATGTGGAGCAAAATTAAAGGAAGATGACAAATTCTGCTATGCTTGTGGCGCTTCAGTCACTAAGGTGATTAGAGAGGAGTTTTCGGTTTCTGCTGATGACCTTATTGAGAAGGTTAAGGAGTTGTTTCATGAAGGCAATGTGACTAGGGTTATTGTTAAGGATGATAAGGGAAAAACTATGCTTGAAATACCTGCTACTGTGGGAGTTATAGGCGTTGTTCTTGCTCCTTGGCTTGCTGCTTTAGGCGTTATAGCTGCGTTGGCTACGAATTGTAAGATTGTTGTTGAAAGAAGAGAATAAAGCGAACACTATTCTGTTTTTGCAGTTATCAAAAGCAATCCTAGCACTAGGGGTATTATGCTTAGGAATCCGAAAAATGCTGTGAAAGCGCCTAATGCTTCAACGCTTGTAAGCGTATAATACATGGCAAAGGCGCCAATAATAAGGAGTAATAAACCGAAGAATCTTTCAGCCAAGTTTAATCCAAATCCGCCTTCTTCGCTCATATTCTTTGCTTCTTCCTTTTTCGATGCGCTCTCTACATAAAACGTGAACAGTTATTTTAAATTTCCCTTATTTTTCACCTTGTTTCTTCAAGTTTTGCTGGCAAGTATTCATCAACAATGTATGTTAACCCGTACCTGCTAAACGCCTCTTGCTCCGCCTTCTTCTTTATCTTCATAAACGTTTTAATTTCCCTCTGCCACAACGGATCCTCCTTATAACGCGGGTCTTTCTGCAACTCATAAAGCCGTTTCATGTCGACCTCGTCTAGCGGATCCGTTGGCAACTTGTAATCTACAATGTCCGTCGCCCACACGCCACTCCATTTCGCGTCTGGCGTATTTAACTCTCTAAGATGCGCAGCGTTTGCAGAACCAGAAATTATAACCATGGCAATATGCATTCCCCAAGGGTCACCGTCCGTAAAGATGAAAACTGGAAGGTTTAGCTCTCCACTTAACCTTCTAATAAAGTGCCGTGTCGCCCTCGGCGCTTGTCCAGCCGTCAAAACTAGTAATGCATTGAATTTTCTATGCACGTTCTCTTCTATAAAACGCGTGAACAAGCCGCCTTTTTCTATGGCTATGACCTTGTCTGCTGTTGTCTTCACAAACTCAGACGAAGTCAAAGCAGGTCCAATCAAGACGCCGTCTGGATGGGAAGTTAAGTTTAATGTTCTTCCTTCATAGCCCGGCACAGTATATTCTATTGTTAAGTCACCGAAGACTGCTGAGCGTTCTTCTGGGAAAATGTTGAAGTCTTCTCGTGACAATCCCAAAACCGTCTCCAAATCAGTTACGATGTTATTGGATTCTTGCTGATCTGTGAAGGTCATCTCGTACGCCTGAGCAGAATAGTAAACGTCTCTCAGAGTTGATGTTTTACGTTGCGAAGTAAGCTCATGAGAAAATGCCGCAGCCCAAACAAGCTGCGTGAAAGGCTTTAGATGCCGGATGTTGCGGGCGCTTCTCCGAACTTTCCTATCGCCTAATATAAATTGTCTGAGTTGAGGGTCATAGTGAATGTTTTCTGTTGAGCGACTTGGCATCGTTATTGATGGAAAATATCCATTATCAAGTTGGCCATAAATTCCCACGCCAAGATTTTCCAAACCTTCTAAAACTTCTTTCTTTCTCTCTGTTATGCTGCTTCTATATTTCTTCTTCTCCAAACTTTTTCACACTCTTTAAAAGTTTTTCTATATCTGGAAGTTTTTCTTTACCAGCAAGCTGGGTTGAAAACTGGGCAATTTTCGGCAAATACTTGCCAAAAACCCCAAGTCTTTTTCTTTCCCTGTCCACGTGTTCCCTTCTTGTCAAGAAATGCTGAATTTGGCGGGCAACTTCTCGCAGACCATTAAAAATTTCTCTTCTAACTTCAGGTCTATCAGCAATGAATTCCTTTCCAACAGTTTTGTATGGGACCTTCGTGCTGCAAATGTGCACCAAAATTGCGATCGGCATGTCCGTTGTAACCTTGTATCTTCGCCAATTCATGGCACTTATCACTCTGACTGAAACGTCGCTTGCCTCGTCATACAATAATGGGATTCTGTTGGCAAACCGATAAATTATGAAATTTCCTTTTTTGGGGATTTCTCCTCCATAGGCAATTCCTAACTCGATAATGAACGGATGACCTGCGTAGGTTGCTGGCTTGCGTTGATGAACAACCACAAACTCGGGTTTTAACTCTTTCAATATGCCAGCTCTCAACAGTTCCTCGCCTAAAGGTGACAGGCAACTCGCGTCTGGAGGTAGGAATTCTTTAAATTTTTTGAGCATGTGCATTAGTCTGACAATTTCTTCATGAGACAGCTTCTTCGGATTTTTAGACGGGCTTATGTTGCTGAATTCCAAAAATTTCTGTGCAGTTTTTTCTCCAACTCTGTGAAAATGGTTCCTTAGGAACTCGAGCATGGTTTTATAGGGTGTTATTTGTATGAGGCGCTGAAGAAGTTCCACATCCACACCGTAAGGATGCGGTGAAGTTTCTTTTGGGGGTTCGGGCATTTCCTTCGTAACTCTGGTGAATTTATAGAGTCTACCCTTAGGATCGACAAAAGTCAAGTTTGCATAAGGATTAACCATAGCTGTCTGTTTAAAATAGTCCAAGATTTTGGGCATAGCCCTAAGGTAGTCGCCTTCCAAGTAGAACTCAACTATTGTTCCTCGCCACTGATCCTTGTTTATGAGAACTTTCCTGTCAAGTATGAGCGGGCGGTTTCGCTGAATGTCAATCATAAGTTTATACATGTAAATTTTCGCGATGCCTGTGCTTGAAATTATGCAGGCTGGCTGATGTGTCGTAATTTGTCCATACAAAATTGCCATTTTGCCGCCTAAGCCAAAGGTTCCTCTCTGCTGTTTTAATTTGTATTTTGAGCCGAAAAGCACCTGTCCAAAGGCTGATGGTATATGCCTCGGTGGAACTCCAATTCCGTTGTCTTCAACTCTTAACTTGTAAATTTGGGTTTCTGGGCTTGCCTCTCCCTCGTAGGAGAGTCTAACGTAGATGTCTGGTGGTATTTTGAGGTTTTCAGCGGCGTCCAAAGAGTTTTCAACAAGTTCCCTTATTGCTGCAAAAATGGCTCTAGAGGGATTTGTGAAGCCAGCTATGTCTCTGTTTCTGTAAAAGAAGTCTGAAGCACTTATCTCTTCAAATGTTGTCTGAGCCACTAAGCCTCCACCAGCATCCTCTCTACTTCTGAATCTTTTACGATATGCTATGCTTATTCTTTAATTTAACTACGTTTCTACACGAAAATTATTCACTTTCTGAAAGGAAACGGCAGCAACTCTTCAGCAGTCTTTACTTTAACCGTTTCAAACAAGATTTTGCCGTTTTCCGCTTTTGCCATGACAATTTTAATTTTGGGATTTTCCGCAAAATCATAAATGTACTGTAGGCATGCTCCACATGGTCTGGGTTCGTTCTGTTTATCTGCTCCCATAACTATGGCTATTTCTTTGATTTTCCTGTTGCCATGTAACATAGCATGATTAATTGCGCACCTTTCAGCGCAAATGCCAAGCCCGGAAACCCAACTTTCAATGTTGCATCCTTCGTAAATTTGTCCGTCTTCTGCAAGGACTGCAGCGCCAACCCTGAAACCCCAAAGTACGTACGCATTAGTCATAACTTTCAAGGCAGCCTCCAAAAGTTTGCTCTCGTTTTCTCCAATTTTAACCATAAATATTCCTTGTTGCCTTATTTTCGCAGTGAACGTACATAATAGTATTCTCCGACTTCCTTTTGAAATTTGTCAAGCTTTGATCCTTCCTTGTTAACTCTGGGTCGTTTTGTAGCTGGGTCCCTTCGAAAGGTAACTTCCATCTCTTTTAGAAACGTGTTCATTCCATCTCTTAGACTTGTAGGTTTGTTTGCTGTGCCCTTCACTCCTGGCTGTCCTGCGAAGATCATTAGGCGGTCGGCGATGAAGTCTTGGGCAACGACATCATGTTCGACGACAAAGGCTGTTACGTTGTGGTTTTCAACTATTCTCCGAATTATCCGCGTCATGTTCAATCTTTCTTCCACATCTAAGTAAGCGCTCGGCTCATCCAGCAGATAAAGTTCGGCTTTGCGAGAGAGACAAGCGGTTATCGCGACTTTCTGCAGTTCACCACCACTGAGTTCAGCCACATTCCTATCCAAAAGCAAATTCACCCTTAGAGGCTGAAGAAGTTCAGTCTTATACCAGCTTGAAGAAAAATTCTCCTTAGCAACGCCCATCAAAAGTTCCTGAACCGTGCCCTCATATTCCGCCGAGATATACTGCGGCTTATAGCTTACTTCTAATTCACCAAACTTTGTTCCATCATCAGCCTCTTCAATTCCAGCTAAAATCTTTACAAAAGTTGTTTTGCCAATACCGTTCGGTCCGAGGATTCCGATGATTTCTCCGCGTTTTATTTCTCCGGGATGAACAGCAAGTTTAAAGGCTCCGTACGTTTTTTCTATTTGATTCCATTTTAGCAGTGTTTCACCAGCATCAAAACTTACTGTGGGCGGTTTTTCATGGAATACTATTGATTCCTTTCTGAACCGAACATTCTCGTCTGGAATGTAACCTTGCAAGTAAATGTTTATGCCAGTTCTAACGCTGTGAACATTAGAGACTATGCCATAGACACCTGGTTCTCCATAAAAAATGCAGATTTGATCAGATAAGTAATCGATTATTGCTAGGTCGTGTTCCGCCACAATTATTGTTTTCCCATCATTTTTTAGCGTTCTTATAGTTTTGGCTACTTCAAGTCTCTGCTTCACATCGAGATAGCTTGATGGTTCATCGAAAAGGTAGACGTCTGCCTCGCGGCATATTGTGGCAGCCACTGCTAAACGTTGGAGCTCGCCTCCGCTTAAAACTTCAATTGGGCGGTTCCAAATCTGTCTAAGTTCCAGCTGCTCTGCAATTTCATTCAGTTTCTTTCTTTCATCAACTTTCTTCAATAGTTCTCCAACATTTCCAGAAACCACTTTTGAAATTTTATCTACATACTGCGGTTTATGTGAAACCTTAAGTTTATCTTCACCCATCTTTTGGAAATAATCTTGAAGTGTGGAGCCTCTAAAATGCTGGACTATTTCATCCCAATCTGGAGGTTTCTCATAGTTTCCAAGGTTTAGCTTGATTTCGCCAGAAAATATTTTCAGTGTGGTTGTTTTGCCTATTCCGTTTTGTCCAAGCAGACCCAAAACCATGTCTGGAGAAGGCGTTGGAAGTCTATAAAGTTTGAAAGTGTTTTGCCCAAAACGGTGGCTGCAATCTTTCTCTAACTCATCTGGCAGGTTTACTATCGAAATTGCGCCGAACGGACATTTTTTTATGCATATTCCGCATCCAGTGCAAAGAGATTCAACAAACACTGGCTTGTCATCTTCAAATCGTATGGCTTCTATGTGGCTTCGCACTATGGGACAAAAGCGATAGCATGATCTACCACAACGCTTTGGTTTGCACTTGTCTGGATCTAGCACGGCAACTCTCGTCATGGGAAGCCCGACAATGAATGGTCGTAACTAGTAGATTATAAACATGAGCCTTAAAATGGTTTAAAAAATTGAAGATGTTTCAGGTAAAAGAAAAATCTCAAAAAAAACTCTACGGAGTCTGCTCTAAACTCACCATTCTTCCTCTTCCAAATCTTCCTCTTCCCATTCCTCTTCTTCCCATTCTTCTTCCTCAGGCAAGCTCTACACCTCCATTTTGATTTTTCTTGCTAAGTGAAGCAAACTAGCAATGCTTTAAACATTTTTCTTCGTCAGTTGTCGAGAATGAAGCCCAAAACATATATTTATCAACGTTTTTCAGAGACTTTATTCCACAATTTTCGCTGTCAAAGAAGCTGCGGGTTCTTGGATTTCTGGCGTTAAATAAGCCCAACATAGGTTCGGTGAATTATGTGCTGCACCGATTTCTCCATGGGTGTCAACAACTATTAATCCCATATGATTGTATATTGTTGGTATTCTCCTGTTAACAAGCTTTATTGCCATTTCAGCAGCCTCTTGTGCTGTTTTGCCGGTCTCCATATAACTGCAAGTTGTTTTTGCCAAAACTAGTCTTATCGCTATTTCGCCAACACCAGTTGTGGAACATGCACCAGCCTGATTATCCGCGTATGTGCCGCATCCAATTAATGGTGAGTCCCCTATTCTACCGGGGATTTTTAGTGGAAAGCCTCCTGTGGATGTCGCAGCTGCAACATTTCCATTCATGTCTAGGGCAACAGCACCAACAGTCTCAAGTTCAAACAATTCAGGATGATTTTTGACTAATTCATACAGCCTTGGCAATTCAAATTTACCATCGAGCAAGGCTTTTTTCTGGTCTTCATAATATTTTAACCTAAGCTCCGTTTTCGGGTTCCTTCTTTCAAAATTAAAGATTTTTGCGAGTTTTTCTGCACCTTTGCCTACTACAAAAACGTGGTCTGTTTTTTCCATAACCACTCTCGCCAAACGGACGGGGTTCCTAACATCCTTTAAAAGCCCAACCGCCCCTGCCTCTAACCTTTTCCCATCCATAATCGACGCTTCCATTTCCACATCTTTTTCTATGTTCAAAGTTGATCCGTAGCCCGCATTAAATGCGCCTGCGTCCTCCAAAGCGGCAACGGCTTCCATAACACTGTCAAGTGCTGTTCCTCCATTTTTTAAAATGTCAAAGCCTGTTTTCGCGGCTTTTTTGACTCCCTCTAAACCATGTTGGCTACGCTCAGGGTGCCAAGTTCCAGCACCGCCGTGAACGACAATTACTGGCTTTCTCACTTTAGTCAAAGGTTTCATCTCTTCTTGTAAATTAGATTAGTGAGCTTCTCTAGCCCTTAAATTTAAACCTAATGTTTCAAAACTATCAAAATGGATAAATCTTTGCGATGAGATATTAATTGTGGGATGATGTGAGGCGACGGCTAAGAGCCATAAGCTGTGAAAAAGCCAAACCTATACTGACCTGAACAAGTGCCTTTTTTTGGAAACGTTAAATCTGCCTACAAAACAAATAATAGTGTAGTGTATCCAAGCGAAGGATGAAGATTATGCTCAGAGATTTTAATCTTTTAGCCACTACTTCGCGGGGGAACGAGGAGAATGCCTGTTCAGAGTTATGGTATCTGCTTGGGCAAATAGGTGATTCAGCATCTACAGTTGAAAAAACTGGAGTTGCCGGTTTGATTGCCGCGAAAACAGCCTTTAACCCCTTTGAGGTTGTGGAAAAGTTTCGCAAAATTTTACGAGAACGCCCTTACGAATTCCGTTATACGCTTAGAATAATTCCAATTGAGAGGATTGTCCGCACGGACTTGGGAGAAATTCAACGAGTAGCTACTGAACTAAGTTCAAAAATAGTGAAAAACGAAACTTTTCGCGTGACAGTTGAGAAACGCTTTACAACAGCCTCTACACAAGACATAATCGAAGCTGCAGCTACAAACATCGAAAGAAAAGTTGACTTGAACAAGCCTGACAAGATTCTGCTGATTGAGGTCATAGGCGGACTAACTGGAATATCAGTAATAAAGCCTGATGACATTTTGTCTGTTATGAAGGAAAAAGTGCTCTAAGCTAACGCTGAGTTGCCAGTAATGCCATGCGTTCGATGACAAGATCAGTGAGGGCTTCAGCCAAATCGTTCTTCTTCATTACTGTCTTAAGTTCCACATCTGAAATTCCAAAAGTCTTTTGAATTATTCCGGCTTTTTCCCCAGATAACTCGAGAATCCTCTCGTCAGGTTTTGCATTGACATATTTTGAAACTGCGGATAAGGTTGATTTTATTGTTTCAGGTTTTTCGCCGATTATCAGCGTCGCCATTTCTGATGTGGTGGGTTTAACTCCAAGAAGTTCCATGGCCTTTCGAATTTGACGTTGGGCGGAAGCATAAATTATGATCTCCATTGCTAGACTTTTTGAAATGTTTTCCTTATTCTTGAACGCTGTTAACGCATTCAAACCTGCAAAGTACATGTGTTGCCATGTAGCCACAAGTTTTGCGTCAAAGAATTGAATCTCCACATTTGGCTGCTTTTCTTTGCGAATTGCCTTGAAAAATTTTTCAATGTCATTGATCTTGATATGCTTGAAGCCTGTTATCTCCACGTACATTCCAAACTCTGCGATGCGTCTTAGCAACTTTATTCCTCAAGAATTTCCTTCAGAAATCTTTTGATGAGTTCTGCTGATATTCCAGCTTTTGCAAGCTTTGAAGTTTCTTCTTCTATGGGTTTTCCTTTTTCTCCGCATCTCTTGACGATTTTTCGGACGGTTTCCTTTATTTCCCATGGAAAGACTACCCAGCATCTTGTTTCTTTCTCGTAATAGTCTGGCTTAACTATGCTCCAAGGCTTGTAATAAACAGTGGCAATTTCGACTTTAGTAGCGCCTTGTTCGATGAGATGTTCTTTCACCAATTTCAAACTTTTACCAGTGTCTGCAACTTCGTCCACCACAAGAACCTTTTTACCAATCACAGTTGTGGAAACTGGCTGCGTCAGTGTGGGTTCGCCTTTTGTCTCTGCTACTCCGAGGTAAAATTCGGCTCTAACATTCGCGAGGTTAGGATTATCCAGTAAATCTGATAACACTCTAGCTGGTGCCCATCCTCCCCGAGAAACACCCACAATAATATCTGGTTTAAATCCAGTTTTTCTAATTTTTCCAGCCAAGTTTAAAAGCATATTGTATATCTGGCTCCATGTTGGAACTTCGAATTCAAGTTTCAAATTCACGAGTTTCATTCTCCTGTTAAACGATATTACGTAAGCATTATATTTTAAGAAAAAAGATGGGTTGTTTTGAATTTATTTTTTAGGCAACCTTTGGTTTTCTGGCTCCGTAAATTATTATCCCAACGCCTATTAGCACCCAGCCTAAGCCGAAGAAGATCCATCCGTAGGAGTTGTTTAGTGCAGCATTAGCTTGAATTAACTCTGCATCAGCCTGCTTTTTGGTTGCGTTTGCAAGTGCGCCATAGTATTCTAACATGATGTTTTCGAAGGCGGTTCCCTGTTCATTCCAAGCATCTAGGGCTGCGTTGAAGTAGTTGTCTGCGTTTTGGAGGTGTGTTTTTGCGTCTGTGAAAGAGCCAGAATCATACGATTGCTCTCCCAATGTGAATTCGAACAAAGCCTTTATCATAAGAACTTGTGCTTCTGTCACGTTAGTGATCATGAAAGGTATACCGTCGAAGATTCCAGACAGCTTATTGTGGAGTTGAAATGCAGTGAAGTGATCTGCAGACATTACTGCGAAGTTGTTTCCGCTCCATGTCCAATCTGTCAAGGGTGTAGTGTCTCCTTGTGGGATATATTCTACATACACAGTGTAGGAATGTCTCCATGTTTCAGGTGCTTCATCTAATGGTGGGGTCACATTGCCTATGTTGAACACTTTCACTTCAAGGGGTCCCATATAAACAGGTGTGCTAAATGTGTAGTTGTACCATTTGCCCCAATCAAAGTATACTCTTATCGCAGTAATGTTGACTGGAAGATAGATGCGCGGTGGCGGTGGAGGTGTGAGATAATTGTTTTGCACACTTAGAGAAATATTCCAAAAGGTTCCAGTTTGATAAGCCACAACCCTCGCATCATAGTATGGATCTTCACCTACTGTCGAATTTATCCAGCTAAAATGTTGAATTTCAGCTGTGGCGGTTTGTGCAAGGCACAGAAGAGAAAGTAGCAGTATGGGAATAATTGTTGCTAATTTTCTCAGCATTTTAAACCCTCGATTTCTATGGATTCTTGATTAAATGCATATAAATCCTTCGTTTTGATACTACAATAACAATCACAAGGCCATCGCACAATAGAAGGAAAACTAATGAAGGAAATAGTTGAATGTGTGCCTAACTTCAGCACTTCAGACCCGAAGATCGTTGAGTCTATCCTTAATGAAGTTAAGAAAGTTAAGAATGCGTTTCTTTTGGATTATACCTTTGATGACTATTACAATAGGCTTGTTGTTTCATTTGTCGGAAACAAGGAATCCGTACTCAAGGCTGCCTTAAATTCTGCTTCTAAGGCGATAAAATTAATTGATATGCGAAAGCATAAGGGTCAGCATCCACGTTTAGGAGCTGTTGACATTGTCCCCTTCATTCCAATAAAAAATGTGAAAATGGGCGAGTGTGTTAAGCTTGCAAGAAAGTTCGGGAAAACCCTAGCTGAAAAATGCGGCGTGCCAGTTTACCTTTATGGTGAAGCAGCTACAAGACCCGAGCGGAAGGATCTAGATTGGATACGTGAAGGAGAATATGAGAAACTGGCTGAAATGATTGTTAAGCCTGAACGTAAACCAGATTTTGGTCCAGCCAAGCCTCATCCTAAGGCGGGTGCAACGACAACTGGTGCAAGGACTGTTATGGTAGGCTTCAACGTTAATCTTGGGACTAATGATTTGAAAGTTGCCAAGACAATTGCGAAGGCTTTGCATGCGAAAAAGGGCGGCTTCTCTAATGTTAAGGCTATGGCGGCGGTTATTCTAGAGAAGAATATTACGCAGATAGGTATGAGTATGAGCGATTTTGAAAAGACTCCGCTTTATCGTGTGTTTGAACTTTTAAAGGTGGAATGCGCCCGTTACAATGTGCCTATAATAGGAGCAGAATTCTGTGGTATGGCTCCTCTAAAGGCTCTCATTGACATCGCAGCTTACTACTTGAAAATTGACAATTTGACTGAAAATCGAGTGTTAGAGATAGCAGCGCAAAACGCAATGGAGAAAGGGCGGTATCTTTGAGTAAAACTGCCAAAGCAAAAACGCGAGAAAAAGTAGATTTGCTTATTGTAAATGCTGATGAGCTTATAACGCTTGTTGGCAGTAGCCAAAAGCCTCGCATAGGCAAGCAAATGCGAGAACTTGGGATAATACGTAATGGCGGTTTGGCTGTTAAAGATGGCAGAATATTGGCTGTTGGAAAAACCATGGACGTTACAAAAGTGTTCAAGGCGGAAAACGTGATAAGTGCAAACGGAAAAATTGTTTTGCCTGGTTTTGTTGATTCGCACACGCATCTTGTTTTTGCTGGTTCGCGGGAAGATGAGTTTCAAATGCGCGTTGAAGGAGCCTCTTACATGGAAATTCTCAGCGCTGGCGGTGGCATACTAAAGACTGTTAGGGATACGCGAAAAGCGAGTTTTGAAAAGCTTGAGGGCATCGGCCTTAGAACGCTTGATGTTATGCTGGAACATGGAACAACCACTATAGAAGCCAAAAGCGGCTATGGCTTAACAACTAAAGATGAGTTAAAGATTTTAGAAGTTGTTAGGCGTTTGAATCAGTTGCATTGTGTAGATGTTGTTCCAACTTTTCTGGGCGCTCATGCCATTCCGACTGAATACAAGGGCAACACGCAGGGCTATGTTGATTTAATAGTTGAAGATATGTTGCCGAAAGTGTCGGAGAAGGGACTTGCAGAGTTTTGTGATGTTTTTTGTGAGAGAGGCGTTTTTAATTTAGAACAAACTAGGCGCGTTTTGGTTGCTGGTAAGAATTATGGTTTGAAGCCTAAGGTTCATGCTGACGAGATGAGCACACTAGGCGCCGCAGAACTTGCGGCAGAAGTGGGAGCCGTATCCGCGGAGCATTTACTTTTCTCTTCCAATGAAGGCGTTAAGGCTATGGGTGATAAGGGCGTGATTGCAGTTTTGCTTCCTGCACCAGCTTTCAGTTTGATGATGGGACGGTATGCTGACGCAAGACTAATGATTGATTTTGGTGTTCCCGTAGCTTTGGGCAGCGATTTCAATCCGAACTGTTGGGTTGAGAATATGCAGCTGGTTATTGCGTTTGCTTGCCATTTTATGAAATTAACAACAGCTGAAGCCATAACTGCAGCTACCATAAACGCTGCACACGCTATAGGCCGGGCTAGTGAAGTTGGCAGTTTAGAAGTTAGCAAAAAGGCTGATGTTGTTATTATGGATGTGCCTAATTACAAGTTTCTTGGATATCGCTTTGGTGTGAATCTTGTGGACAAGGTTGTCAAGAATGGGAGGCTGGTTGTTGATAAAGAAAAACAGGGTGAGACTGTGTTTTTACGCGAACCATATTGAGTTGGCTTGTCTATGTTTTTGGTTTTTGTGTCCTTCTTACGAAGGTAAAGATTAGCCATATTATTACGCCGTAGATTATCCCATTAAAAACCGCTGACAACAAAGTCTTCAACGTGAACCCACTCCATACTAGATCTGGATCTATGTCCATGGCTTCGGTGATTGTGCTGCCAAGAGGTAAGCTAGGATAAGCAAAGGTTGCTGCTAGAAAGACTACGAAGGCTACGAGGAATACTATCGCTCCTTCTCCTTTCATGTTGTTTTCTCCTTTGTGGCTTAGCGTATAGAAGGGGCTGTTAATAAATGTGATTGGTGTAGGCAAAGAATTATAATGTGTTTTATCATCTTTGTTTCATGGTGAGCTTGCGTTGGGTAAGTTCAAGATTGAGAAGCCTGTTAAGTGCTTGACTGGTTCCGAGTTGCATTGTAAGAATTGGCAGATTGAAGGGATTTTGCGTATGCTTTTTAATGTTGTTGACCCTGAAGTGGCTAAAGACCCTGAGAGACTTATTGTTTACGGTGGCACGGGCAAGGCTGCACGGAATTGGGAATGTTTCGAACAGATTGTTAATACTTTAACGGAGCTTGAGCTTGACGAAACCATGCTTATTCAGAGTGGCAAGCCTGTGGCTGTTTTTAAAACGCATGAGTGGGCTCCGAGGGCTTTGATTGTTAACGCTATGCTTGTGCCCAAATGGGCTACTTGGGATTATTTCTACGAGTTGGAGCAGAAGGGCTTAATTATGTTTGGGCAGATGACCGCTGGTTCATGGGCTTTTATTGGCACGCAAGGCATTTTGCAAGGCACTTATGAAACGCTTGCGGCAGTTGCGAAGGAACACTTTGGCGGTTCTCTGCGTGGAAGACTCGTCTTAACTGCAGGTTTAGGCGAGATGGGCGGTGCCCAACCTTTGGCAGTTACTATGAATGATGGTGTTGCATTGGTCGTGGAGATTGACAAGCGAGCGATTGAGCGAAGACTGAGTCATGGTTACTTGGAGACTTGGACGGATGACTTGAATGAAGCTGTGGATATGGCTTTGGAGGCTAAGCATGAAGGTAAGCCTAGAAGTATTGGTCTGTTAGGGAATGCTGCTGAAGTGCACCCTGAACTTTTGCGAAGAAACATAATTCCAGACGTTCTAACAGATCAAACCAGCGCGCATGATCCTTTGAATGGTTACTTTCCTACTGGCTTTTCTAAGGAAGGCGCTGATACGCTTAGGGAAAACAACCCAGAAGAGTATTTGAAGCACGCCAGTGCAAGCATGCGCGTGCAAGTGGAAGCTATGGTTAAGATGATGCGGAAAGGTGCTGTTACATTTGAGTACGGCAATAATCTGCGCCAGCAAGCATACGACGCTGGGTTTAAGGACGCTTTTGCTTATCCAGGTTTTGTTCATCGCTATATTAGGCCAATGTTTTGTGAAGGACGAGGGCCGTTCCGCTGGGCTTCGCTTGTGGGTAGCAAAGAGGACATTTATGCGCTGGATGATGTTATTTTGAAGGAGTTTGCGTATAATGAAGAGTTGTGCCGCTGGATACAGAAAGCGAAGGAACAGGTGAAGTTTCAAGGTTTGCCTGCGCGGGTTTGTTGGCTTGGTTTTGGAGAAAGAGCACGTTTTGGGAAGATAATGAATGACATGGTTGCAAGCGGAAAGCTTTCTGGTCCGATTTGGATTGGGCGTGACCATTTGGATGGCGGAAGTGTTGCCTCACCTAACCGCGAAACAGAAGGCATGATGGATGGAAGCGATGCAATTGCGGACTGGCCCATACTTAACGCTTTGTTGAATGCTGTTGCTGGCGCAACATGGGTTAGTGTGCACCACGGTGGAGGTGTAGGAATAGGTTATAGTATTCACGCGGGCATGTGCTTAGTGGCAGACGGCACAAAAGAAGCAGAAAAACGCGTAGTAACCGTGCTAACAACAGACCCGGGAACAGCCATAGTGAGACATGCAGACGCTGGATATGAAAAAGCGCAAAAAATAGCAAATGAGAAACAAATCAAAATGCCAATGCAGAGATAGACCACAATCATTATTTCGTCTTTACTTGATCACGGGTCTTAACTGAAGGCCATAGCAAAACCCATGTTCAAACATAAAGTTCAACAATCTAAGGGAAGGGCTAAAGCCAGCTCAGAGAGACCCTCTAAAAAACTCGAATGCACAAGACATATTAATTGCGAACTAAATTCTTCTACTACTTCAGCCATTTTACTTGTCTATAGTGGCATTATTCAAAAACTTCCAACTGTTTATTTTCAACTTTGCATCAACTTCTTCGCCAACAAAGCAATCACCCCAACCACCACAATCCAAAACAAGCAATCAACAAACAACTCAAAAAGCGATATTCTTCGGGCATAAGTGTCTTTGTAATTCGCCAACTAACAACATAAAACTTGCGCTTCCTTCAACAGAAAACCTACAACCAATTTTACAAATTCAACATTTTCAATCGAAAGTTCAACCTATATATAAGGGGGTCTAGACAAGGAGAGAGCAACAGTTTTTGGCGGGCCCGCTGGGATTTGAACCCAGGATCTCCGGCTCCGCAGGCCAGCGTCCTAATCCATACTAGACTACGGGCCCTTCAGCAAAAACAATCTTGTTATTGTCAATAAAAGGGTTTTTAGCATTTCATGTTTTGTTTGACGATTAATTCGATTTCTTTCAACGACGCCATCCACTTTAAAACCGGCACGCCATTAATACGGATGCCTCTAGATAAACCGTATTTTTCAATAATTTTTCTGTCATCAGCATTAATTGCGTTAACCACTGCATCATACTTCTTCATTCCACGCTTAACTTTGTCAACCATCCATCCAGACCACGGACACTGACTACTATAGAATACATCCACCACCAACTTGCCACTTTCCTTAACTTTCACAGATCGCGCCTTAATCAACTTAGGTTTTACGTTCTTGCCCAAATCTAAATACATAAGCACCCTAGTTTCTTCACGACCAACTTCTCTAAACCCAAATTTTTCAAAGAAACCTGCAGGCATGTAGGGAAAGAACCCGAACCACCTGTCACCCTCATACGCTAGAACACTAACACCACCATAAGCCCGAGACTTTTCAAGACAATTCTCCAACAGCATTCTCGCAACTCCGCGACGCCAAAAAGGCGGAATAACCCAAATGCAGTTAATAAAAAGTCCATCTTTGCCTTCCACAGGTTCGCATGCAAACTCGATGGGAACATACTCAATCAAACCCACAGCTACGTTGCCATGCACAACCTTTGCCTTTGCCTTAATCTTGCCAACTTCCAAACCCAGAGACTCAGCAACTGCCTCAGGTTTGTCAAGAGCAACCAAAACCCGCAAACCCTTCGCTATCATCGCCTTCAGCCATTTATTCCGCTCCTCCATACAAGGCTTCATAATCTCTTGCCACCGAAGTGGAACACTTGGGTCTAAACAAATAGCAGAAACATAGTCAAGCTCCTCAGCCAACACTTCGTGAATCCGCATAATTCATGCCCCCTTCTTTTTAGTTACTACTCTTCAATGTACGCTCCAACGCACTTATGACGTTTTGTTTTCCCATGGCTAGAATGTATGGGCCTAGTCTCGGTCCCTGCGGCACACCCAAAAGAATCGCATACAGGGTTTTGAAGAAGCTCGCTGGTTGCAAGCCGTACTTTTTGGCTGTATTGAATACGGCGTTTTGGATTTTTTCCGCGTCATCCTCAATGTTTAAGATTTCAATTAACTCGGTTACCGCATTCTTTTCATCGTTGGTTAGGCTCATTGCTGTCTCTTTTATCTCTTCAAAATCCCTTATCCAATTAAACGCGTACTCAACTAGCCTTTTCAGGCCATCATCAAGTTTTTGGTTTTTCTGTAAATAACCGTAGTTCTGAAGCTTTTCGGTTATGAAACTCTCCTCTTTGCCTTTTGGCGCCATTTTTGCCAAGAAAGTTAGCAGATTATATGGTATGTGGAGGCTTGGTTTTGATGGGGGTTTCAGACCCCAGCAATACTCGTATAAGCCCCGAAGCTTGGCTAATTCCTTTTCGTCCTTCAGCGTTTTTCTTCCAAAGTACAAGTCTTCTAAATAATCCATCTCGTTCATGTAGGATGGAATGTCTGTTACATCTAAAGTGCGGGTTCCAACAAATCGTTTTAACATCAACAAAAGCAATGATTGGGGAGAACCGTAACGGAACCAAACTTGCGGTGTGAAAACATTTCCAGTGGATTTCGAAATCTTTCGTCCGCTTTTGTCCAAGAACATTTCGTACCTTGCGTGTGAAGGAGGTTCATAACACAGTATTTCACGGCAAATCCTATCGTTTATTCGAACAGAATCAGCTATGTCCTTCCCGTAAGCCTCAAACCTTATGTCAAGAGCTCTCCATCTTGCAGCAAATTCTCCCTTCCAAGTTAATTTGCCCTCTCCTTTGTTTATGTTAGCCTCGCCTTTGAAACCGCATCCCTCAATCCACCTGCCTTTAATCTCCATACCCTCGCAAACATAAAGAACCCTGTTCTCCTTCGGAAGAAATTCTAAGGCTTTTGTTGTGTATATGCGCCCACAATTTCCGCAAACAGGAAAATACGGCAAGACTTCAGTGTAACGTTCTTGCCCAACCTCTTCCTTAACTATTTCCCCAACTTTTTGGGCATTCAATACTAATGTTCGGATTTCCTCGTTTAATAACCCCTTTTCATAAACCTCTTTCGCAGATACATACTGATATTCTATTCCGCATTTGCCTAAGGCTTCAAGCAACAAGAAACTCATGTGCCTACCAAAACTTTCATGACAGCCAAACGGATCTGGAATTTCTGAGACTGGGAAGCCCAAATATTTTTCTAGAGATTGTGGCAATCCCACAGGAACCTTGCGCAACCCATCTTTGTCGTCGCAGAAGGCAATCAATTCTGAACTATAGTCCTGCTCTCTCAGAGCCAATGTAACGGCATAGGAACGTGCGGCGTCGCCCAAGCTTCCAATGTGGGGGAATCCAGAAGCGCCGAGTCCCATTTCAGTTCTGATCATGTCTAGGCTTCTGCCTAGCTTCCGCTCTCTCGCAATTATCTTTGCAGCCATTTTGTCGTACCATGTGCCGCGACCGATGATTTTCTCGCTCATTTCAAATCTTACGCTCTTATAGCATAAACCAAACTGGGAATAAAAATGTTATAGAAAATTAACCACTTATTATCTCAGCGCCATTAAGGCTGTGCAGTCATAAGAAACAAAGCAGAAAAAAGAGAGCAGAGGAAACTAAATTTTTGCTCCGCAATTAGGGCAGAATTTGGTTCCCGCTTGGATTTCGGCGTTGCATTTTGGACATTTGGCAGTTGCTTGAAGTGGATTTCCACAGTTGCCACAGAACTTGGTTCCAGCCGGGTTTGATGCTTGACACTTAGGACAAGTGATTGTGCCAGCTGCCGCTACTTGCATTGGCGCGCCACAACTGTTACAGAACTTTGCTGTCTGTGGGTTCTGGAAGCCACATTTGGGACAAAGTACCATTGGTGCTGCTTGCGCTGCTGGTTGCTGGAACATTTGTGGAAGGATTACTGCCCCCGCTCCAACTGCTGCTCCTGGGCTTTTTGACAGGCTTTCGCTTGATTTTTGAACAGTTTCCATTCTGAGAACTTCTGCCCCGCTGACTCCGGTCTTTATGT
>CAZLCE010000002.1:0-197263 GCA_964558305.1 uncultured Candidatus Bathyarchaeia archaeon | reverse complement strand
TGGTGTGGAATGTTAGAGATCCTTATTTTATGGATAGAGAAAACGCTTGGAAAGTGTATGAGAAGATTAGGGAAAAGGTTGCAGAACTAGCTAAGTTGCCGTGAAGTCTGATTATGTTTTGAAAAAGAAAAGAAGAATATTCACGGAATAAAATAACTACTGTTTTGAAGATGGCTTGTTTGGGTTTCTTATATAGGATTCTTATTAACTACAGCTTCTGCCCAGTTTCCATACTTTATCCAAAGAATAGAAATCAGTCCTCCTATGATATTGCTTAGCGAGATGGCTATCCAAACTCCTAGGGAGTTCATTCCAAAAGCAAAAGCTAGGAGATAGCCTAAAGCCAACCTTATTCCCCAAAGCCTCACTACGCCAATTGTTGTGGGAAACATTGTATGTCCAGAGCCTCTTCCCGTAGACATGGCATTTGCAAATAGCCCAAAGAATGGGAGTGTTGGTAGTAATATTTGCAGGAATAGTTCTGTCTTGCTCAGTATGATTGGGTCATCTGCGAATATGTCGGCTACAACTCTCCTGATTGGATAGATAATGCTGGCTCCTAGCACCATGAGTGTAAATATTAAGAGAGCTGCTTTGAAGGCAACCTCTTTAGCCCTTTTGCGGTCTCCCGCTCCCAAACTTTGCCCTATCATTATAGCTGGAGCTCCGCTCAGCCCCCAAAGCGCTGCATCCACGATATCTAGTATTACAAAGCCTATGGAGAAGGCTGTAGCCACTATTATGCCTAGCATATTTACGAGTCTAAGCTGCATGAGGAAAGCAAAACCGTTCATCAATCCGAGCGTTAGGATTGGTAAGCCTATGCGCAGAACTAGGCGAGTCCATTCAGCATCTATTTGCTTAGTAAATGTTATCTTGAGTTCAGGGTAGTTTCTTCTAAGTATGTAGGTTAAGGCGCTTATTGATATTATCTTTCCCATAACGTCGGTAAGAGCCGCGCCCATCACTCCCAGACGTGGGAAAGGTCCTATGCCAAATATGAAGAAGGGGTCTAGTAGCACGTTGATGCCGACTGATATTACGTTAACTATGGCGGGTCGCTTTGTATCTCCGACGCTTTGAAGCAGTGTCGTGTATGTGAGGGCTATGTAATTGAAGAATATGTCAAAGGCTATTACGCCAGAGTATTTCATAATGTCTTCAGATATTTCGGGTGGAGTGGATACAACCGATGTGAAGATTAGGCTTCTTAGTGTAAATAGCGAGAGGCTTAGTATGGCTCCTGCTGAGAAGGATGTTGTGAAGAAGCGGGATGCTTCTAGGCTGGCTTTTTTGTATTGTTTGCCTCCGACGTATTGGGAGACTATGCTTAAGCTGGCAGTTGTTAAAGCCATCGCAAGTGCTTGAAAGAGCATTATGACTGGCCACATTTGTCTGGGGATTGCTACTGCGATTTCGTTGTAGTTGCTTAGCCAATAGGCATCTGCGACGCTGTAGATTACGATTACAAGTTGGTTTATGAGAGGAGGTAGACCCAGCCAAAAAATTGTGCGAATGATTGGTCCGCTGACTATTTTGTCTCTGTATTTGCTTATTTCGCGAGTTTCTGGAGGTCCTTCAAATTCATCGGACATAACCTTTTTGAATGCTGATTTGGTCATAAAAGGCTTTTCTTGCAGTTAAGCATCAAACATAATGCTGTATTCTGCTGGGAGATATGTTGCTATTCCAGTTGCAGAAGAGATTAGGTATTTTTGAGAGAGGAGAATGCGGAGGAGTTTTTGAAGAGTGGTCCTGAGGGTTTGGGTGGTAAGCGGCTTGGTGATTATGATGTTATCGTGGCTATGGAGCATGGGCATAGGGATTATGTGTTGAGTTTGTGTCCAGAATGTAAGGGTAAGATTGTGGTATGGAATGTCAAAGACCTATACTTTATGGATAGAGAAAGCACCTTGAAAGTTTATGAGCATGTTAGAGAAAAGGTTGCAGAACTGGCTAAATCACAGTGAAGTTTCAAATTGGGCTTGATTTGAGGGTAAAGTTTTATTGCAAGCTTGAATTCAGCCTTATTAGCGAGCATCTCAAGGAGGCATTCTGAAGTAATAAACCTTAGTTACACAGCTCCAAACTCCGAATTGCTCAGTGTTTTGCAGTAATTTCTTTTAAATGCTTGAGCGTTTGCGCTATTCTGCGTCATATTTTCTATTTTCCCTTGAATTCGGCCTTTCTTTTTTCCAAAAATGCCATAACTCCTTCTTGCGCGTCCTGCGTCGTTCCTACTATAGTCTGCCCAAAAGCTTCACACTCCAAAATTGAACTTAAGTCCATGCTCAGTCCTTTGTTTATTATTTTTTTAGCTATTCCAAAAGCTGCCGTTGCGCCTTCCGCCAGCTGTTTTGCTAGCATGTTTACTTCGTTATCTAATTCATCCGCTAGTACCGCCTTGCTTATCAAGCCTATTCTTTCAGCCTCTTTAGCGTCAACCATCTTGGCAGTAAAGATGAGCTCCTTAGCCTTGGCTGGTCCCACTAGCCGTGGCAGATGGAACAGTGATCCGCCGTCTGGAATAAGGCCTATTCGACTGAAAATCAGGCTAAATTTGACATTCTCCGACGCAATGATTATGTCGGCACTTAAGGCTAAGCTACATCCGATACCCACGGCGACGCCGTTCACCTTGGCTATCACAGGTTTCTCTAAATCTGTCAGTCCGAGAATTATCTTATGCGCCATTTGTGTCCAATATCTGTTTTCAATAGGGGCTGCTGCTTGTGCCATGTCACCAACATCAGCACCACTACAGAATCCGCGACCAGCTCCAGTAATAACTAGCGCTCTAACGCCTGTATCTTTGGCTATTTCAACCATTGCACTATTCAGCTCCTCGGTCATTTTTCGGTTTATGGCGTTCAATTTTTCAGGGCGGTTTAGTGTTAGGGTTCCGATGCCGTCTTTCCTTTCTAAGATTATGGTTTCATAGCTCATTCAATTTTCTCCTTCATGACGTTTTAAACGTTAGACCTTTTCTGCTAGTTTCTTCTATTTAAAGTTTGATTGTTGGGGTAAAGTTTTATCCAGAATAGGATTGTCACTTGCTTTCTTGAAATGCTCCTAGCTGGAGTGCTCTAAGTCTCAAAATATATTAAATAATAACTGATAATATAACTGATTATGAGCCCAGTCTCTAAAACAAAAAGAGAATTACTCCTTCTTAGACAAAAGGGAAAGTGTGCTGGCTGTAGAAAAGCTTTAAGAATTGAAAGTGAAGCCTGTTCTCCATCATATAGGGAAAAGCGACAGAATAGATGTGTTGCAATTGTTGTGTCCAAACTGCCACAGCAAGGCTCACCACTTTAAGACGAGGGAAGGCGATTGGGGAGACAAGGAAATGGTTGTAGTCAGAAAGCGCATGGGAAGAAAAAGAAAGCCCAAGAAGAAACCAAGGAAGAAAAGAAGACGCTCATCTTAATTCACAGGGCCGCAAATAGTCAAAAAACCTAGAGGGGTCTATCAATTTAGCAACCGAAAACTTCCTAAAATAAACACCAACCAGCCCAAAGGCTAATTCAACCTATTTATAGACGGGCTACAATAACCGCAGAAGCATCAGTTTACCGGTTCTGTAAACTTATCGGTTGGTGAAAATAAAAAGGGGATTTTGTTTAGGCAGAAGGTTGTTTGGCTTATTTTAGTAATTTCATGCTTTCTTCAAGAGTCATTGCTACTTTAATTTCAGTCGTGTGTTGAGCAACCCATTTCATAATTGCCGGTTCCATCTGGAGTTTTAGGAAAACATCTAAACTCGGGGCTTCATACACGATAATATTTAGATGCTCCGATGCTACACCCCAACTTCCAACCATTTTGATTCCATGTTTCTTTGTTAGTGCAGGTAGCTTGTCTGTGATTTCTAAAGCCATTTTCTTCATTTTTTCATTATTCATTGGACAGTTTTCAACAGAATGCCTCTGAAACACAATTATTGCAGGCATACAAAAACACTCCTCAGAACTATTATTTCAAATACAACAACATATAAAGACTATACCACTTAATTGCTGACAATACTCAGCTAGCGTAAGTTACTAACCGATAGGTTTACAGAACCAGTTTACCTAACCTATTTTCGCTTTTATCTTCGGAATAACATCCTTCTGCATCTGCACTACGCCAAACGTCGTAATCCTAAACTTATCATCAGCAACCTTCGTAACCATATCACTCTTAACAAGCTCCCCAAGCCGAGTGCTCACAATCTTCCCACTCTTCCCAAGCCTAAACTGCAACTCCTCCTTAGACATGGCATCGCTCCCAACCAAACTCAACCGAAAACCCACATAAAACGCCAAAAGCCACAACAACAACGCCTCATTATCTGTTAGTTTATCCTTACTCACCAACAAATTCGCACCTTCCCCAGAAAAAGCAACCAAACCCTCACACTCCCTAACAAGCGCTTGCAAATCAACACTCAACACAAGCCGCTTCGCAACATCAAAAGACGGCAAAAACTCCCCAAAAAACCTGTTAAGGCTCAACCAAACATCCTCAACACTGCCCGTAAACGTCTTCTCAACATCACCAAACTTAACATGAACCGTAATCTGCCTATTCACGCCATCTTACCCCTAAGCCTAGCCAAAACATCATCCTCAACCCAACGCTCACCCTGCACAGTCAACTTAAACTCAGGCCGAGCTGGATCAGGCTTAAACACCTGCCCACGCTTAGTCATCTCATTAAGCCTAGCAGGAACCATACACTTAATCCCACTAGACTCTAAAAGCCTCTGCACCTGCGCAGCCGTGTTCTTCTTCTCCTCAGACGCATACAAGACCAAACCAATCGCCTCATAATGCGTCAAATTCTCACGAGACACAACTACAGGACCCTCAGTAGTAAACTCGACAATACCCTTCAACTGAACCCCAGAAGACATCAACCTCTGCGAAACAAAACCCGCAACTTTCTCCATAAAATCCTCTGGAAAACTCTCCAACAAGCCAAGAACTTCCTGCGCACTCTCGCCTTCAACTACAATCTCGCCGAAAGGCGTCTTTATCCGCGCCTCAACCTTCCCCATGCAAGCTAACCTTCCTTTTCGGCAAGAATATACACATGCCCAGCATCAGTCTTCCAACGCCTAACCTTCCCCTTCCTAACAAGCCCCAAAAGAACCCCCGCAAAAACCCGCCCAGAAAAACTTAACCCATTAGCCTTCAAAGCCTCCTTCAACTCCTCAAGCCTACGAGGACGCCACTTCCCCCAATCACTCTCCAAAATCCTCAAAACAGCCTCATCACAATTCTCCGTCCGCACAATCTTAGGAAACTTCTGAGCCGCAGACTGCTCCACTCCAGCCACATCTGCCTTAACAGTCGGTGTCGCATCCTTCTTAGACTTCAAACCCTCAAAAGCACCGTAAACACTCGCCAACAAACTAGGCAAATCCTCAATAGTCCTCAAAACCTCCTCACGAGAACCACCAACCTCCACCTCAAACTCACCAAACCTCACACGAAAAACAAAACTCCTCTGCCCTTCACCTACCGCTTTCTCCTGCAACAACAACCCCCACACATATACAAACACACCAACCCCTTTTTAGAACTTACGCATCCCGACATATTGCAAAATTAGGAATATCGTATTAAATATTAAGATACGCTACTATTTTCATTGTAAAAATAAAACTCAAAGGGGAATATTTTGGCTAAAAAAGGAATAGCCGTATGGCTCTTTAGCTCCTTAACCTTTATAGCCCTCATCCACCTAATCGAAGCAATTTCAGTTCTAATTTTCAACAGCGAAATCAGGCTCCTTCAACTATACCCATTCATAAACGAAAAACTGCAATCCATAACACCCACCGCATATTTCTGGATAAGCGCCGCCTCAACATTCATTCTGTGGGGAATGACCTGTGCGATAAGCTTCGAAAATCCTGTCGAGGCTTTCTTAAACAAGATACTTTCAGACGCAAAGAAACAAAGCACAGTCGAAACCCAGCTGCTGGAAGATAAAAGCGAAGTGCTCGATGCAATGTATGAAACAGTAGAAGCAGACAACAAAATCCTTGCACAAGTTAAAGATTTAATGTGCAATGTGAGAGCAGATGTCAAGGAAATTCAATCGTTAACAGACGGCATGGATAAAATAAAAACCGAATTAAACAATCTAAAGAAAGAAATTAAGAAAATCGAAGAGAAAATACAATTCCCAAACCTATGCCCAGCATGTGGAAAGCCGCTAATGCCAGAATTCAAAATTTGCCCATATTGCGGGGAAAACATAAAGCTTCTGCCGGAAAACATAGTTTCAGTGAAAGAATACAGATAAAACACGCATTTGATGTTTCAAAAAAGAAAATCTGAATTAAATATTTCGTTTGTTTGAAAAGCATTTATGCATTAATAGGGTAAAATTTTAAATAGCTTGAACTAGCAGAATGTAATGCTGTGTTTATAAGAAGGTGATAGAACTCAAGGGAGAAGTCCCTTCTGCAATTAACATACCATCAGGCTGTAGGTTCCATCCTCGATGTCCATACAAAAAAGATGAATGCGCCAAAAAGGAACCACAATTGATAGAAGTTGAGAAAGGCCATTATGTAGAATGCAGCCTTTACTAGATCCCTAGCTTCTTCTTTAGAAGTTCGCTTACTAATGCAGTGTTCGCCTTGCCCCGCACTTCTTTCATAACCATACCCATGAGTATCCCAAAGGCTTTTGCTCCACGTTCTTTAACCAAGTCCTTATTGGCTTCTATTATGGCGTCAACGATTTTTTCAAGCTCTTCTTTGGATATTATTCTCAAACCAAGCTCGCTGATTGCCTCTTGTATGCTTTTATCTTCGTGTTTTGAGAGCCAGCTGAAAACCTCTGGCAAAGCCTCTTTTGTCAGTTTCCCTGAGCTTATGCTTCTAAACATTTCTCTCATCTTATTTTCCGAAACATTTTCTATTTGGACGCCGTCGCGTTTCAATGACTTCAAGGTTTCAGTCAAAAATGCTGCGACAGTTGTTGATGAAACACCACTTTCTTTCACGACAACTTCAAACAGTTCGCTGTACTCGGAATCTAAAATCTGCTTTGTTAGTTTCTGATTTAGCCCATAATCTTTCATTAGGCGTTCGAGTTTTTGTTCCGGGAGTTCTGGCAGGCGTGAGCTGATTTTGTTTATGTAGTCTTTTGTTATTTTAGTTGGTGGGATGTCTGTTTCAGGGTACATTCTTGCTGCGCCTGGTCTTGGTCTCATGTAGCGTGTTGTTCCGTCTGGGTTTGCCGCTCGGGTTTCTTCTGGCACGCCTTTTATTGCTTCGCGTGCTCTTTCTGCTACTGCTTTCAGCGCGTCTTTGGCGTTATCTGGGTTGTCGGCAACGAAGACTATGGCGTCTTGTTCTTCTGCTTTGACAGCTTTCTTTAGTTCTTCAACCTCTTTTTCTGTTATTCCGTAGGCTGGTAGCTCGTCTGTGTGGAATATTCCGCCTACTCTTCCCCAAAATTTTGCCCTGTCAGCCATTTCTGTTCCAAGACGGAAATTTGGCAAAAGTTCCTGTTTCAGAAAACCGTTGAATTTTGGAAGTTTCAAGGCTAAAACTTGTTGATTTTTGTCTAAGGCTTTTCGGATGACTTTGCATTTTGTCTGCTTGAAAACATCTGATACGTCAAAAAATTCTTCTCTTATCTCGTCTTCTTTCGCTCCGTTTTTCTTTAATTGTTCGCTTATTTTTATGAGGTTTAATTGGCGTTGAACTTCGTACTCTACGACAAGCGAGATGAGTTCAAGCTCCTGTACTCCTTTTATTTCTGTTAATGCGCCTTTTGGGATTGATATGTTTAGGTCTTGGCGGATTGTGCCTAAACCACGCATGACTTTTCCAGTGGCTCTTAAGATTCTTCCGATTGCGAATGCGATTTCTTCTGCTTCTTTTGGCGATTTTATGGCTGGGGCTGTGGCTACTTCTATTAATGGTATGCCTAGGCGGTCTATGCGGTAATGTATTGTGTTGTCTTCTTCGCCCATTTTTCTTGCTGCGTCTTCTTCTAGGCTTACGTGTTCAATTGGAACTGATTTTTCTCCGACTTTTATCTTGCCGTCTAAGGCTATTACGCAGGTTCTTTGGAAGCCTGTTGTGTTTGAGCCGTCGATGACTGTTTTTCGCATTACGTGTATTTCATCTACAGGATTGGCTTCCATTATCAGAGCTGCTGTCAAGACTGTTTCAACGGCTTCCATGTTTAACGGGTGGGGCGGCTCTTCATCCATCTCTACAAGACATGAGGTTGCTTTGTTCGCTTCGTAGAGGATTTTTACGCCTTTTTGGAATTCGAAGTATGCTGCGGGATCTATTTGACCAAGTTCGCTTTGTGTGGGTCTGAGTCTGCGTAGAAATGTTATTTCTGGTTCTTCTTTGAAGAGTTCTGGTTTGCAGTTGCAGAACAGTTTTGCAGAGGTGTTTAGTTGTTGGTGGATTTCTAAGCCAACTTTTAACCCGATTTTCTCGTAATCTATCTCCAATTGCAATTCCATCCTTCTTTTATTCACTGCCCGTTTCTTCTGGAAGGGTTCGCGGCGAAAATTCGCCTGCAACGTTTGTGATTAGTAGTTTTTTTGCTTCTTCCAAGTCTTGGGTTTGTCCGAAAATCCACTTAAGTTTAACAGTTGCTGTTTCTGAGAGCATGTCTTCTAAAGGAATTACGCCCAAAGCCAATAAGTCACGGCCTGAATCGTAGACGTTCATGTTTACGCGTCCCCAGATGCATTGTGAAGTCATGGCAACTAAAACATTATGCCTTGCAGCGTTTCGTATTGCGTCAAAGCAGTATTTGCTTACGTGGCCTAGGCCTGTTCCTTCGAGGACTATGGCTTTGTAGTTTTTCTCTACGTACCAGTTTATGATTGCTGGGTTTATGCCTGGATGAAACTTTATTAATGCGACTTTTTCGTTGAATTCTGGTTTTAGGATAAGTTTGTTTGCGTGGTTGCGTTTTCTGTAGTTTTCTGTTAGCATGGTTATTTTTTGGTCTTGGATTTTGGCTATTGGTGACGTGTTTATGGATTTGAAGGTGTCGCGTTTGCTTGTGTGGCATTTTCTGACTTTTGTTGCTTTGTGGATTGTTATTGTGGTGTCTGATGGTGTTTCGTGCATTGCTATGGCTACTTCGGCGAATGGAGCTTTTGCGGCTGCTGTGACTGCGCCTATTAGGTTTGTTGCTGCGTCTGAGCTTGGGCGGTCTGCTGAGCGTTGGGAGCCTACGAGTATGACTGGGATTGGCAGGTTTTGTAATGCGAAGCTTAGGGCTGCTGCTGTGTATCCCATGGTGTCTGTTCCGTGGGCTATTACAACGCCATCGACGCCTTTAGATATTTGTTCGGCAACAGCCTTTGCTATTTCTGTCCAGTGTTTGGGTGTTATGTTTTCGCTGAAGAGGCTGAACAGTATTTGGGCGTCTATGCGTGCTATGTTGGCTAGTTCTGGGACGACACTGTATAGGTCGCTTGCTGTTAGGGCGGGTCGCACGGCGCCTGTTCTGTAATCCACTCGGCTGGCGATTGTTCCGCCAGTGCTTATTATGGCTATTTTTGGCAGTTTTGGATTTTGTTCTGGAAGCGGAGGCGAAGCAAAGATTGGTTTGGCTCCCTTTCCTATTTTTTCTATTTTTGTGTTTGGTGTTATGTGTACGCCGATGTTGTAGCCACTTTTCAGTTTTATAACAACATGCTTTTCGTCGCCGTATTCTGAGCGAGGAATCAAAATTCCTTCGTAAACTTCTCCGTTCTTTGTCACACGTATTATGTCGCCTATTTCCACACCAGCACGTTTGATTATTGCTAGTGCTTCGCCTTTGTAGCCTAAAAATTCTTCTTTATCACTCATTTTCTGGTTCTCCATGATTTGAAGTTTGAGAAGACTAATATGCTTTTTTATAAGAAGACAAATTAAGATTATTGAGGCGAAGAATAGTTTTTGTCTTCAGATAGTTAAGTGAAGCAAAAGATGTATTTGCTCTTGAATGAAGGACATTACGCTTTTATACATTATTGGAAAGTTATAGTTAGGGGCTTTGTTTGACCGAGGAAGTGAGCGAAAATCCAAAGGTTGTGCATATTGACCATGCCATTTCTCCTCAAGCGCATACTTCTATGTATTTGATGCATAAGTTTTGGGCGAGAAAACCTCACAATGTTGTTGGCGAATACATTGAGCATTATTCTAAGAAAGACGATATTGTCCTTGACCCTTTCGTTGGGAGTGGAGTCACCGCAATAGAAGCACTAAAACGAGAAAGAAAAGCAATAGCTATAGACCTAGACCCAATAGCAACGTTCATAACAAGAATGACTCTTAAACCAATCAACTTAAAAAAGTTCAAAGACGCATTTAAACAAATTGAAAAAAAAGTTAGGGAAACTATTGAAAATTTATATATGATGACATGCCCCAACTGCGGGAAAAAATGCCTCGAAGTTTATGTGATATGGACAGATGTAATAAAATGTAAAAAATGTGGTAAAAATATTCTTTTCACGGACGTAAAAATAGATGGCAATAGATATCTATGTTCATGTGGTTCTCCTTTAGATATAAACGATGTAATTTCTGAAGAACCAATTGAAATTGGGTATTATTGTGAATCTTGTTTAACTAAATCGAAAAAGAAGGTGCGATTTCAACTAAAAAAGGAAAATCTGCAAGAAGAAAAATTCGTTTTGATGAAATTTCGAAACAGGAAATTCCTTACTGGTATCCAAAAGATGCAAAACTTGTTTATTCCAACGGTACGCATTTCAAGGAAGGGACTCATCAAGAAATAAGAGTTTATATAAAAGACTTGTTTACCAAAAGAAGTTTAATGGCTCTCTCGATTTTATTTCATGAAATAGAAAAAATAAAGGATGAAGATATTCATGATTTAATGAAGCTCGTTTTCACTAGTAACCTGCATAATGTTTCTAAATTAAATCCAGTGCATCAACCTAGGTGGAAGAAAGGACAGCATCCTTCAACAAGCTGGATAGTACATCGTTATTGGCTTCCACCTTTAAGAGTTGAATTGCCGATATGGTTTTACTTCGAAGAAAGATTCAAGCATATTTTAGAAGGCAAAAGGGAGTCAAATAAGATATTTCGTTATTATAAAGAAGCGAAAACTTTCGATGCTCTCAAAAAAGATGCAAACATTCTTATTTGCACACAATCAACTCTTAATTTGTCGAAAGAAACCGCAAAAATTCAACCAAACAGTGTTGATTATGTTTTTACGGACCCGCCTTATGGTGGTTCGATTCAATATGGAGAATTGAGTACATTATGGCTTTCATGGTTGAAAGGCGAAAAAAATGACTCTCGGTTCGAAATGAAATTTGATGAAGAAATAACGATAAACGACGCACAAAAGAAAGATTTCGACTATTATCACAAAATGCTGAAGGCATCATTCGAGCAGATTTACAATGTTTTAAAGCCCGGAAGATATCTGACAGTGACTTTTCATAATACAGACATCAAAATTTACAATTCTATCATCAAGGCGGTTGTTCTAGCTGGATTTGATTTGGAGAAGATTATTTATCAACCTCCCGCAAGACCTTCAGCAAAAGGTTTACTTCAACCTTATGGAAGTGCTGTTGGTGACTACTATATTCGGTTTAGGAAACCGTTGAAAAAGGGAGAATGGCCGTCTGAGTCAGAGATTGACAAGGAAAGATATGAGAGAATTATTGTTAACACTGTCAAGCACATTATTGCTGAGAGAAGAGAACCAGTGACCTACTCCATCATAATCAACAGCTATCCAACAATTTTTGACGAATTAAAAAAGAACGGTTACAGATTTAGTGCTCCTGAAGGAATAGAAGAAGTTCTTCGGAAATATCTCGATAAAGAATTCATCCTCGTTGACGTAAAAGATGAAAAAGGCAAAGTGGTTGGCAAAAAATGGTGGTTAAAAGAAGGGTTATTTCTCGACCGTGCATCTCTCAGCGAAAGAGTAGAAGGAACAATAATCGATGTTCTCAATAGGCAAATAGTAGTATCCTTTGATGATATTCTCGAAGAAATATTCACTAAATTCCAAAACGCACTCACACCCGACACTCAAAGCATCAAAGCAATTTTAGAAGAATATGCAGAAAAGACAAACGGAAAATGGCAACTTAAAAAAGAGATGAGACTAAGGCAGACACAACACAACCAAATAATCCAAATGCTTGTAGAATTAGGAAAGAAAGCAGGCTTTGAAGTGTATGCAGATTTACCTGAATGGAGACGAGAACTCAATCTGCCCCTTTCACGAGAGAAAATAGAACGTATAAAAGAAATAGATGCATTATGGTTAAAAAACAGCGAAGTTGCATATGAATTTGAAGTTGAAAACACAACTGGAATTTCAGACGCAATTATTAGAGGTTCAAACATTTCCTCCACAACAATAAAAAGATTTATAATCATCCCAGAAGAAAGACAGAAACTTCTTCTAATGAAAATTGCAGAACCTATACTACGAGAAAGCATAGAACAATACAAGTGGAACTTCATCTTCTATGACACATTAATATCATTTTATGAAAAAAACAAACAGAGAAAAACCATGGAAGCAAGCGAAATTGACAAACTTGCCAACTTGTCAAATCGCACAAGACAAGAACAGCAAACATTAGGTCAATTCATTAAATAATTGCCATAGTTTCTAGTAGCCAAAATCTTTAGACTGAAAAATGGAGTGTATTGGAGGTTCAATCTATTTATAGAGGGGCTATAATCACCGCAAAACACAACAGCCCCCAACTCACTCTACAAACCATATTAGGCTCCAAATAGACGGGCTATCCACAATTGCGCGCATACAAGCACTCACTCAACTTAACATTTTTGACATGTAAACTCCATCATACTGATAACCAAACCGCATATAATACTCCTTAGTGCCAAGAGCACTTATAACTAAAATCTTTTTCAAATTATAATCCTCCCTCGAAATGCGCTCCGCCTCAGCCAACAAAATGCCACCGTAGCCCTTATGTTGCCATGCTTTAGCTAAATGTTTACCAACTGGAACAAGCTGTCCATAAACGTGAAGCTCCCGCATCATGGAGCAACGCTTCGCTCTTATTTCTTGTCTGTGCGCCTTTTCTGAAGGAATCCGCAGCCGCAAATAACCTATTAACACGTCTTTTTCAGGGTCTTCCGCTGAAATGAAGATTTCTTCGCCTTCAGACGCAACATACCGAGTAGTCAAAATCTTAACCCTATCTGGATCGGGTTTCACGTTGTCAACTGCCATTCTGTGACCCACTTCTCTGCAACGTATGCACCTACACCTTACGCCTTGTTCTTTTAGTTTCTGCTGAGCTAGTTGACGAAGGTTGCTTCTATTCACTCCAGCAACTATTAGCTGGGCTGGGATGTCACGTTGAACACGCATTATGCGCATCCATGGTGGAATAATCTTTTTTATTTCAACAGCGAAGTTTGCTGCCTCTTCAGTCGTATATGGCTTATACGCGCCTTCACAATACCATTCATAAGCCTTCGTATCTTTCAAGACTAGACATGGGTAAATTTTAATCATATCTGGCTTGAAATTTGGGTTTGTAAAAATTTTTTTGAAAGCCTCCAAATCCTTTATTAAGTTTGAACTTGGCATTCCAGGCATCAAATGATACACTACTTTTAGTCCAGCGTCCTTCATTATGCGTGTAGCTTCAATCACATCCTGAACTGTATGAGTTCTGCCTACGAGCCGATAAATTTCGTCATTCGGATTTTGTACGCCTAATTCTACGCGGGTCACACCCATGCTGAGCATCTGATTCACATGCGTTTCCTTAGCCCAGTCCGGACGTGTTTCAACGGTTATGCCAACATTGCGGATTTTGCTCTTTTCCGCATTCTTTTTTGCCTCTTCAAGATTTGCGGATTCTTTACTTGTAATAGCATCTAGACAATGCTGAATAAACCACGTCTGATAATCCAATGGTGTGGCGGGAAAAGTTCCGCCCATAACGATTAATTCTATCTTATCAACAGCGTGTCCTATGGCTTTGAGCTGTTCAATTCGGCTTATGACTTGCAAGTAAGGGTCAAACTCGTTTTGTAGTCCACGCATCGCAGCGGGTTCGAAACCCGTGTAGCTTTGGGGAACGCCGAATGGTGGTCCGCCTGGACAGTAAGCGCATGGTTTAGGTTGTGGACATGGGTAAGGTTTTGTCATGACAGCTATGACTGTTATTCCTGAAATTGTGCGTGTGACTTTTCTTCTTAATATTGGCAGAAGTTTACGTTTTTCCTCAGCTCTTAGCAAGCGTATTATTTCCGAGTTTGAAGGGATTTCTACAAGCTGATGTTTGGCAGAAACTTGCATCTTAACACGGTTAACATCATTATTGTTAGGTGAAGGGACGTGTATTAAAATTTCAATTATTTCTCTAAGAGCTTCGTTTGTATTCAAACTGACAGCAACCGTAATAGACTAGGATAAAACAGACAGATAAACTCCACTAAAGTGAGAGCTTGCTCTTAAACTGCTTACTAACATAAACAACTTTTCCATCAACTATTGTCATCTCAACCTTGACATTTCCAATATCATCTGGCTTAACTTTAGCTAAGTTGTTTGACAAGATTGTTATGTCTGCAAGTTTTCCAGTTTCGATTGTTCCCCTTTTGTCTTCATCAAAGGAAGCGTAAGCAGCATTCACAGTATAGGTCTTTAAGGCTTCTTCAACGCTGAGTCTTTCTTCGGCAAAGCTTTTTCTGGCTACCGCAGCCCAAACACCCAAAATGGGATTGATGGGTTCTACTGGACAGTCCGAACCAGAGGCAACAATTAAACATTCCTTCATAAGCGTCTTAAAAGGGTAAACCCAACGTGCTCTTTCTTTGCCTACGCGGTCAATCACCCAAAAATCAGAGACAATGAAATGGGGCTGGACAGAAGCTATTAAGCCTAAACGCTTCATTTGCCTGATTAGCTTTAAATTGAGAACAGAACAGTGCTCAATTCGGTGCCTGTGATTCTTGCGCGGATACGCTTTTAGGGCTTTTTCAAAGGCTTTCAGAACAGCTTCCATGGCGCCATCGCCTATGGCATGGACAGCCAATTGTAAACCAGCCTTGTGAGCCGTTAAAACAAGCTTGTCAAGTTCTTTTTGCGTGTAGAGCATCATGCCGCTGGTTTCTGGCTTGTCAAAGTAAGGCTTTTTTAAGGCGGCTGTGCGTCCACCAAGCGATCCATCAGCCAAAATTTTGACAAAGCCTATCTTAAGCATGTTATCGCCAAAACCTGTGAGCAATCCTAAATTGACCAGTTCATCCAGAAAGTCCACTGGAATGCCGAGATAAACTCGCAAAGGCAGTTTTCCTTCCGAATAGAGCCTTTGTATGGCGCGCATTTCATCTGCAGAGCCTAAAATCCAGTGAACGCATGTAAGTCCTGCTTCAACAGCCTTTTTACACGCCATAATGCAAGCTTTTTCAATTTCTTTTTGGCTTGGTTTGGGTGTGGCTTTCCAGACAAGATCCATGGCGTTTTCTTGAAGAATGCCATTAGGCTCGCCTGAAGTCTCGTCTAAATCTATTTTTCCGCCGTCGACTTTCGTTTTCTTGGTTATGCCAGCCAGTTGCAAGGCTTTGCTGTTGACGACACCTATGTGTCCGCACACACGAATCAGAAAGACTGGCTTATCTATGACTGCAGCGTCTAAGTCCCAACGTGTTGGGTAACGTTTTTCGGAAAATCTTTCTTGGTCCCATCTTCCACCGAGAATCCAGCTTTTTTCGGGATTTTTTTGAGCGTATTCCTTCAGTTTCTGCTGCAGTTTCTTGATGGATCTTACGTTTCTTAACTCTAGATTCTGCAACCTTTGTCCAAAACCCGTCATGTGCACGTGGCAATCAACAAGGCCTGGAATAACTGTTTTGCCTTTTGCATCGATAATTTTTGTTTTTTTGCCTATGTGTTTGTGGATTTCCTTGTTTGAGCCTACAGCGACTATTTTTCCGTTTTTTATAGCTATTGCTTCGGCGTTGGGCTTTTTAGAATTTAAAGTTATGACGTTGCTGTTCAAAATTGCAAGTGTAGCCTCTAACATGTCTGTTAATTATGCCTAGAAGGGATAAAAACTTTAAAGTGTGCGGTTAAATCCAGTTCTGTCCAGGCTTTCTCTGGAGAACTACCCTTTTCTCATAGTTGCGTTTGTTTCTAAACCGTGGAGTTGGTCTCTTCTTTTGTGTAGGCTGTATTTTTGGAGTTTGTGACCTAACCTTTCCAGCCTTCGAAAGCGAACCGTGAGTCGGCATTCATATGCACCATTTCAATGTAAAAGAATACAGTAACTCTTAAACCTTTTCTTAACATACTTTTCTGCGGTGCGGGGGTCGCCGAGCATGGCCAAAGGCGCAGGCTTCAGGAGCCTGTCCCGCAGGGGTTCGTGGGTTCAAATCCCACCCCCCGCACCACAATTTCAGGTATATTTCGAGCTTATTTCAGCTAATCCAACTGAATTCGGGACTTTGTGAAAGGCTTGTACAGAGGTTAAAAATTGAACACTTGTTTACCGGTAAAATTGTTTGATTCAGCTATTCGGGGTAGTTTTAAACTCTTGGTTCAAACTTTTTTGCATACTATCGATTTGCGAGTAGAAACTAGCTTAATTGCGATTGAAATAACTAATTTCTTCTTGCATTTTCACTATCAAGCCGAGAGCTTGAGAATTCTGGTCAGCATGTTATATTACAAATATAGCATCTAAGAGATTTTGAGGTTTAAGCGGTTTTCTGATATGGTTCCTGTTTTCTTCTGCAGAGTATGACTTTCACTAGCGTTGTTATTGTGAATAGTGGCAAGATTAGGCTTGATGAGAACTCTGGAACTATTATCACCTGTTGGGTTGAATGTGTGTAGTTGAAGTAGAGGTAACTACGTGTTTCATTAGAGCATGATAATAGGTTGTATGCGACTTCTGTGCCATTTACATACACCTTGTATGTTACATTCATTAAAGCTGTTGGAATACATATTCTGCAAAAGCCAGTAGTATCATTTTCGCCTGAAACATGGAAATTTATTGCGGTGCCGTTGAATTGAAAATCAGTTATTGAAGAATTGCAGATGGTTTGTACATGGTGTTCTGAGGTGGCATAAAAGTCAGAGAACATGCCCATCAAAGGATGGTGATCGATGTTATCTGCATCGATTACATATTCTGTGTCGTCTATTCCATCATGGTCTAAGTCAACACCAGTATAGTCGCTCCAGTAGTTACCACCAGAGGGATAGTCATCATCCCAAATGTTTCCTATTGAGTACTCCAGTTGAGCTTCGTTTTGATTGTTTATGAAGTTGTTGTGGTAAAATTTGTTGTTGTTCGAGTATGCATAAAGCCAAACACTACGATAGTTATTCATGATGTTGTTTTCGTAAACAGTGTTGTTTGTAGAATAATGGAAATAAATGCCATTAATATTGTTTGTAAGATTATTTCCGAATATATTATTACTTTGAGAATGAGACATACTAATGCCATTGCCGTTGTCACCAGCATAGTTTCCTCTTATGATAGAGTTTTTTGTGTAGACCAAGTGTATGCCAACGCTATTTTTTGTCAAGTTTAAATTTTCCACGGTTATTTGTGAGCAGTTCACGAGAATAACGTTTCCAGCATCTAGGGGAACGGCATTGTTATAAACGTTGATCCAGTAGTATATCGGCTTGTTGTCTACCGTATTTGAGGAGTCCACATCGTTAAGAAAGTCTTCCAGAGAATCACCTGAGACATCAAAATTTTGTTGATTCCCCATCATCTTGTTGTTTCTTAGAGTAGAACTTGGGGAGTAGAAAAGTTCAATGCCTGTTGCAAAATTTCCCGTCACGTTGTTCTCATTTATGCTGCTGTTAAGCGACATGATAATCCATATGCCCATCCACGAAGTTGTCATATTGTTTTTGTAAATGCTGTTTCCCACAGAATTCTCGAGACGGATTCCATTGGAAAAGCCGTTAATATTTACGTTCTTGATAGTCACATTGGAGACGCTAGTCAAATTAAAACCTGTCCCACCCACGAAGCCTTGAAGAGTAAAACCTGCACCATCAATTATTGTGTTGTTTTTCTCTACGACAATCTCATAGTTTGAAATGTTGTTAAAGAAAGTATAAGTAACATTATCTGAACTGGAAATAGGCACTTCTACAGGTTCTATGGATCCATCAGCTCTTATGTAAATAATTCCACTTGCATATTTGCCTACTACATGAATGCTAAACATGCATACTATAATGTTCAACAAAAGCAGAGTACACACAAATACTGTAACTAGTTTTCTCATCATGCACTCCTCCAACTGAATTGTCTTGATTTTGATTTTCTATTTGAATCTTACTAACGCAAAATTAAGATTGAAAAAGCCATTTTATTTAAAAAGCTTATAGCTTCACCTCAAGATTTCCACGTTCTAGATTATACAAAGGGTTGAATAAAAATCATGCATACCCTCGTAGCACATACAAGCTGTAAGAAAATCTTGTGGTAGCTCAGGAAGATTCGAACTCTCGCCAAGCATACCCTGAGCATATTTTTACCGGTAAACTCGGGTGGGGTCCCACCCCCCGCACTTAAAATAAAGCCATATACAGGCTTATTTTGGCTAAAGAAGCTTAATTTTAGGATTCGTAGGTGGAGGCTGAAATTTCAACACTAATTTACCGGTAAATTATACAATCATGCACTTGTTGAAAAACTTATTAAGCTTGTTTAAACCAAACTTAAAAGAAGTATATTTTTAAAAGCTCAAGCATAGTTAATCATTGTTGCGTGGGCAAGATTGATTGAGCGAGTTTACTTAGATACAAACGTATATTGTAGACCTTTTGACGATCAAAGTGATAGGAGAATTCAAGCGGAGTCAAATGCGTTTGTCGAGATTGCCGATGCCGCTTTGCGTGGTAAAATAGTTATTATAAGTTCTGATTATGTGAGATTTGAGATTGAGAAGATAGAGGATCCTTTAAAGAGAAAGGATGTTAGAGGTTTTGAAAGGGCTCTAGCTTCGGTGAATGTAGCTAGTAATAAGCGAATAGTTGCTTTGGCAAGAAAGTTCTCTGCTGAATGTGGCTTAAACCCTTTGGATGCACTGCATGTTTCTTCCGCTTGTGTAGGGAGGGTTGACTGGTTTTTGACGTGTGATGATGAAATTTTGCAAAACGGCCGCTGCATTGAGGAAATTGCAGCCGAGAAGGGATATAGGTTAAAAGTTAGAAATCCAATTGATTATTTAGAAGAAAAGTGAAGGTGGAAAAATGACTGAGACTCACATAGCAACGGTGGAAGTGCCCTTTGAGGCGCTTGTAAAAGAGCTTGGAGCAAAAAGGGCCATAAAATTTCTGAGTGAAATTAGACGAAAATATGGCGATTCTGTAGTGGAGCTTAGAACAACCACAGAAAAACTAACAATAGAACAGATTGAAAAAGAGATTAAACAATTGAAAAAAGACGGCAAACTATAAGACTCCACAAGATAAATTACACAACTTAACACTTGTGCCACTCGAACATTAGCAAATGTTAAATTATAATTATTGAAATACACTCTCACTTGGAATCTGCTTGAAAATTTGGTTAGGACATTACGTAGATAACACCAAAGAGTGGTTTATTGCTTGGGCAAGAGATGTAACTGAATTAGTTTTGATGATTGACGGAGTTGTTGGCGAACCAGATCAAAGGTCTCTAAGGCAACTCTTCACGCCGGGTTTTGCAAACTGCCATGTTCACTTTAGCAGGGACGGATACCCATCTATTTCGCTAGCCAAAGACAAAATTTTGAGGGAGAGCTGGCTTCATCTCGAAGGGACCATCGGTCGGGAAGAAAATGCAATTGACCATATTCAAAGGGTTGCTAAACGTAGCAAAAATAACAATGTAGCGCCTCGCAAAATAAAAATTTGGCTAGGGACTTATGAACACAAAAATAAAACCAGCGGAGATGACTGCTTTATAGTCTGGGCAGCAAGCAAAGAAGAAGCCATAGAGCTTGTGAGCACCAAAACTGAAAAATCCTTTGAAAAATATCTAAGACCATTGCTAAAGGCAGGATTTATCAACATTCATGTGGGCTTTAAGTCCGGTCGGATGGTCTTAACGCCTCCAAGGGAGGATGTCGAAGGTGGAGTCTGGATATACTTGGAGGATTTCGAGTAAGACGCCAAGGGCATGAAGGCGAACCAAAAAATTCTGACATAATGCGATAGTGTTGGTCAGAAAGCAAAAATGACCTTAGAATGAGGCTAAATTGTCAAATGCAGGCAGGACGGATTTGAACCACCGTCAAAAATACTCTGAGCATATTTTTACCGGTAAAGTTGGGTGAAGGTCCCACCCCCCGCATTTTGCTAGAACCTACGATTCTAGGCACTACTCCATTTCTAGTGCATTTTGCACATGCGAGTACATTTTGTCTAGCAAAGCAAACCCAAAAATTTAAGTTGAATTTTCTCCAAAAACACACGGCGTTAAGAAGTTTAGATAAATGCATGTTGGTGAAAAAGAATTGATTAACAAAGTAGATTTGATCGCGACGTTTACATCAAACAACTACAACAAAATTCCTATTAATGGTGCAAATGGATTGCTGAGGTTGCTTTGTTTTGAACCAGATCAAAGTGTACCATTACATAAGCACCCGAAAGCAGATGAATACTTTTTCGTAATAAGGGGAAAAGGCAAAGTAACTTTAGGAAGCGAAGAAACCGATGTAGAATCAGGCTGTATCATCAGAGCTAAAGCAGGACTGCCTCACCAGTGGAAGAATGGGTCTGAAAGGTTGGTGCTGCTTTCCGTCTTAATTCCTATCTCAAGCTATAAGTTTGCTGATGAAGCTACACGGATGGAAGTCATCTAATCCTTTTCACGTTGATGAACTCCGAACTTGTATTACAACGTATCATAAAATTCCGAGAATTTAAACTGAGGTCTAAACCTAACCCTCCGCACTTTGCCCAAAGATTGAAATAGATTTAGTTTAGATTGTGAGTGTAAAGGAGAATGGATTATTGAAAGACATTGAGTTGAAGTTAATTTCTGAGCTTATGAAGAATAGTCGTAGAAGCGACAGAGACTTAGCTAAAGCTATTGGAGCTTCTCAACCTACAGTCACCAGAATTAGAAACAAACTTGAGAAAGAAGGCTACATCAAAGAATACACGATGATACCGGATTTCCGTAAACTTGGATATGAAATCATGGCGATAACTTTCGCACTTTCTCGAAGCCTTAATAAAGAAGAAGTAAACAAAGTAAGGAAACTTGTCGCAGACAGCGTAAAAAATAGGCAGTTCGAGTTTATCATGCTTGAGAGAGGTCGCGGTTTAGGTTTTGATGGAGTTATCATCTCTTTACATGAAGACTATTCTTCCTACCTCAACGTCTTGAAATGGCTTGAACAATTCGACTTCTTAGACATGACAAAAATCGACAGTTTTCTCATAAATCTAAATGACGAGGTGCGCTATAGGCCCTTGACTTTTTCAACATTAGCCACAGACCTTTTGTTAAGAAGAACCAAATAAGCCATGAACAAAAAGAAGCTCTATTTGAACCAATTCTTCTGGAAATGGTGGACGGGGCGGGATTCGAACCCGCGGCCTCCACGATGCCAACGTGGCGATCATACCAAGCTGATCTACCCGCCCATTAATGCTTGTTTCCGAAACTTTAATTGCCCTTTTGCTTTCATTGGAAGAAGTGGAATTTAATAACCTTTACCTATTTAGACTATGCCAACTATGCAGAAAAAAGACATTTAACCATGAGCTTTTATTATTAATCCAAAAATTTTTCGGTTTATTCCTTTTTTTGGTTAGAAGTTCGAATCTCTAACGGCTTTGCTTCAGTTCTTCTACAGCCTTTCGCACTAAATCCTCAATAGCTACGCTTATTGTTTCAGGATATTGCAGATTAACTTGTGCGTTGAGCAACGAGCGCATCAGCTTCTCTTCCAAGGCTTCCTGCTGCATCTGCCTCTTAATTTTCCATATGAGCTGGATTCTCTTGGAATCTGGAACAGCAAGCAAATCAATGCTTTTGAGCTCTCTCATATGCACTAACATCCTGTACCATTACAAGTTTATATCGTAAATCTTGATAAATTAGTTCTTTCGATTTTTGATATATATCAGAAAACGAATATGTAAGAAACCTTGATAAATCTACGATAAAGCCTATTTGAGCCTGTTAACCATAATGCAAGTATTGCCTTAACATGTTTTCAATTTTTTCTGGTTTATCTGCCAAATTTTTCCACAAATCCTTATCCTTATACGCTCTTAGTTTCTCTATCGTTTTGTTGATTACTGTTTTTGGGAAAACTTCCTCCGCCTCGTAAAACTTTCTATCCTTTCGTAGGTTTTTGGCTGATTCACTGCATGACCGCGGCAAAACCTTAAGTCTCTTTCTTCTGCCGCTTGTCTCTTCTATGTGTAAGTTGTCCGCAGTTTTCAATGCTTCTTCCGAATTTTTTAAGCCATAATTTACTGCTAGGGCTATTCCTGCAAAAAGCAAGTAGGCATTCGCAAACGCGTCAGGAGCCCTATATTCGAACGTTTCCCTACAACTATCCTTCTCATCACCTCTTTTCCTAAACTTCCACCACAATGGAATACGTATCAAAGCTAAACGATTTCTAGCACTCCAACAAATATGGATCGGAGACTCCTTACGTGCAATAAAACGCAAATACGATACTGGCGTAGGATTTCCAAAAGCCGAAAGGCTCGGTGCAAGCTTTAAAATTCCACCAATCATTTTCATGGCTTCACTGCTCAAGGTTTCATCTGGATTTGCGATTATGCTTTCTCCATTTTTCAATCCGCACAAGTGAATGTGCATTCCCGTGCCAGCGTGTTCCAAAGCAATCTTAGGAGAAAATGAGGCGGATACTCCATATTTTGCGCACACGTTTCGAATTATCCACTTTGCAACCGCAATGGTGTCAGCCATTTCAGCTAAACCTTGCGGCATAAACTCCACCTCATGCTGCTCCATAAGAACATTATCCTTCCCTAAAACCCAACCAACTTCACTATGCCCATACTTTGTGGCAACGCCAACATTACCCAACATAACTAAAACTTCATTTCTCAAATTCTCAAACTTCGAAAAAGGAGCAGACTCATGGTAATTTCTATCTGATGTCCCAGAGAAAAGCATTGCAGCTTCCTGCTTACAGATTATGTAAAATTCCAATTCAGCTAAAGCCTTAAGGACAACGCCAGTGGAAGAACGCAATTTCTCCTCAGCCCTCACCAAAACATTTTTCGGCGCAACTTCCAACGGCTTTCCATTCTCATCCAAATAATCACATAAAAGATTCAACGACGGCACTGTTGAAAACGGGCTGACAAAGCCTCTGTCAAGTTTCGGCATTATGTAAATGTCGCTTTTTCCCGGCTCAAAATATGGAAACAGATTTGACCCATCAACCCTTTCGCCAAAATCCAAAACCTCATGAACTCTCTCTTTGTCTGCAGTGGAAAAGCTCAAAGTTTTTAGTCGTCCATCTTCTGGAATATGGCATAGATTAAGGATTTTGACATCATTGTCCGCAATAAACTTGGCAGTTTCTTCTTTTTCAGAGAATTTTAACATTCCATGCATGAAGATGGCATCCTCTTTATGTGAGTATCTTACTCATTTCAAGACCAGATATTTTAACTCTCCCATCAGAGTTTTAATCTAGAAGAGGCACGTGAACTGTTAGATGTTCACTTTGAGTATGTTACGGATATGGATGGTAAAAAGCTATTCAAAAAGCGGAAGAAAAAACAATACCATCAATACTGGCGTGGATAAGACTATGGAAAAAAACCATAAAAAACCACACTCAATTCAGAAAACCCATACATTATTCTCAATAAGGATGTTTATGTCTTCACAAGGATACGTTTTGAGGATTCGCTACGTTTATTTATAAAGAAAAGCATTTAATAGGTTGAAGAAAAAGGAAGAACAAGCAATGTCCAAGAAGGCTCCATCAAAAGACGAGGCTTTAGAAGCATTAGACTTCATAGTAAACGTTCTGAAGGAGCATGAAAAGGATTTAGACCGATTAATAAACGAACTAGGCACTATAACCGAAAGATTAGGCGACACGGGCGAATTCAGCGGAAAAATAGAAAAAGTCGAAGAAAGACTAACCACCTTGCAAAACGAAATCGCAAACCTGATAACATATTTATCAGTCCCCCATGCAGCTCCCACAACACCGCCACAACAAGCACAAGAACAAAGAGTTGAAGCATTACCAGCCAGAGAAGCACACGGTCCACCAGTAATCATGCGCTGCAAACAATGGGAAGACTTCCAGACACTAGCCTACCAAGCCCAAACATTATCCTTCCTCTACCGCGAAGCCGAAAAAACATTCCAAGCAGACGCACTGAAAAACAATCAAATCATAACCTACAGCGGCGAACTTCCCAAACCTACATCACTCCTAAAAAATTGGCTCTCAAAACAACTAGACATCCCGGAAAAGAAAATCCTAGAAGGCATCCTAGCCATAGGCTAAACACCAGCCGCGATGTTTGTATATTCGTGTTATTCAGCAATGTTTTTATAGGCGACACGTATCTTAAGTCTTACGATGCAGTTGGAGGGCTTAGGTTGAAGGCTAATTCACTTGCAGCCAAGAATTGGTTTTTTTCCGTTTTCGAAGCCTTCTCCTTTCTCCTCGATGACGGAATTGGCTGTGTGGTTGGCCAATAAGCGATGAATGCCCTCCATTTAAAAGCTAAGTGTGAAGATGGGCGCCATGGAGGAAAATGAACGGTTCGCGAAGAAGATTCGGGAAGAATTTGTAAAGTTTGAGAAGACAATGGAAGAGCTGCATTTTTTGAAGAAGGTATCTCAGGATTTGAAGAGCTTCAGGGAAATGATAAAGCTTAAAAGATACGATTAACGTGCGATAGGTAAAATTCTTAAATATCTTCGTAGCTATTTCTTCGAGCGAATATGTATATGAGAACCTTAACGCATAATTTGCGTCTTTTCAATACGTTGACGCGTAAGAAGGAAAAGTTTGTTCCATTGGAGAAAGACAAGGTTGGAATGTACACTTGTGGGCCCACTGTTTATGATTATGGTCACATAGGAAATTTTAGGACGTTCATATTTGAAGACTTGTTGAGAAGATGGCTTGAATTTCGCAATTTCAAAGTTACCCAAGTTATGAATATAACAGACGTGGATGACAGAACCGTAGCAGCTTCCAACAAGAGGAAAGTCCCACTAAACGAACACACAAAACAGTATATAGACGCTTTTTTCGAAGACTTGGCCACTCTAAACATTGAAAAAGCAGAATATTATCCTAAAGCAACAGAGCACATATCTGAAATGGTCGCTTTAATCAAGAAATTGTTAGAAAAACGTTACGCTTACAAGGGCGAAGATGGCTCAATCTACTATGACATTTCCAAATTCAAAGATTACGGCAAACTGTCCAAATTTCAAGTCAAAGAGCTTAAAGCTGGCGCGAGAGTGAAGGTTCAGGAGTATGAGAAAGAAGAAGCATGTGACTTTGCGCTTTGGAAAACATGGGACAAGGAAGATGGCAATGTCTTTTGGAAAACAGAGCTGGGAAAAGGAAGGCCTGGATGGCATATTGAGTGCTCCGCTATGTCCATGAAATATTTGGGTGAAACGTTCGACATTCACACGGGAGGCGTGGATAACATGTTTCCGCATCATGAAAACGAAATTGCTCAGAGCGAAGCTGCCACTGGAAAAAAGTTTGTCAATTATTGGCTTCACTCTGAGCATTTGCTTGTTGAAGGTAAACGGATGGCTAAAAGATTCGGCAACTATTACACTGTAAGAGATTTGACGAAGAAAGGTTACGATCCAAAAGCAATCCGCTATCTGCTTTTGTCGACGCATTATAGGCAACAATTTAATTTCACTTTTGAAGGATTAGAAGCTGCGAAGAATGCGATTGATCGCTTAACAAACTTCATGTATAGGCTTATGGATGCGCATGGAAAAGGTTGTGAAAAAAGAATAAAGTTGCTAATGAATCGTGTGCAAAAAGATTTCGGCGAAGCCATGGATGATGACTTGAACATAGGTGCTGCGTTAGCTACACTATTTGAATTTGTCAGGGAAGTAAACGGCCTGTTGGATGGCAACATGCTTAGCAAGAAAGAAGCACAGGCAGTTTGCAAGTTAATGGTTGGCTTTGACAAGGTTCTCGGTGTAATTGGTGAAGTTAGGAAGGAGGAGAAACTGCCGAGGAAGGCTGAAGAGCTTATTCGCAAAAGGGAAGAGGCCAGAAAAGCCAAAGACTGGAAAACAGCGGATCAAATAAGAGAGGAACTCAAAGCTATGGGTATATTAATTGAGGATACGCAGCAAGGCTTGAAATGGAGAATTAAGAAACGTTAGGTGCAGAACCGCAAACTAGCCAAGTTTCACACTATTGCGGTTTGTGATGGCATTGCGATGGGTTATGAGGGCATGCGGTATTCACTTCCAAGCAGAGACATAATCGCAGCTTCTGTAGAGATTATGGTAGAAGCCCACAAGTTTGATGGCATGGTTCTGATTGGCTCCTAAGGCCATGAGTGGTGGACCGTTGGCGGTTGTTGAGAATGGCGATATTATTTTAGTGGACGTACGGAATCGTAGGCTTGAGTTAAAAGTTTCTGAGAGTGAGTTGCAAGCGCGACTTAGGCGATGGAAGGCTCCGGAAACGAAGGTTAAGAAGGGAATCTTGGCGGTTTATTCGAAGATGGTAAAATCTACACCTAAAGGCGCTGGATTTCTGTTCTAAAAGTGTAAGGTGTTTCTCGATCAAGTGATACGATTTTCTAGTTTTAATCAAGTTAAGATGGTATTCGCTTGCTCAACTACGAGGATAATGAAAAAAAGGGTGGTTATGGGTCGATTTTTCCGAATTCTCTAGCTGTCAGCCAAAGGTCTATCATGTCTGTTTTGCCGTTGTTGTCTATGTCAAAGTTGGGCTTGTATCTTGGGTCGGGATAATCAATGCCAAAGTGTCTGGCAACTTCCCAAAGGTCTACCATGTCAACTTTTTTGTCACCATTAACGTCGCCAACTATAGCGACAAAAACCCAACCGTCAACGAAGGTGTTGTCTAATGTGTCTGATTCGCCCGAGACGGTGTCAGCTACGGCTTTTATAGTGTTGTTGCTCTTAACGAAGCCAGAAGTGTTCCAAACGAATGTGAGTATCTGAGAGCTTCCGCTTGTCAGAGTGACAGTTTGTTTTCCAATTATAGATGTGTTAGCATAGAGAGTTACGTTGTAGGTTTCGGTGAAGTTACCTTGGTTTTCAGTCTTTACTGTTATATTTCCGCAGTAGCCTTGACTTATAACGCTCTTGGCTGATGTTACATTAGTGACTGCTACGTCATGGGTGCCTAATGGTGATGTTATTACAGCTGATTCTATCACTGCGAAGTATGGTGGTGCTGGTCTCCAGCCTGCATAGTTTAGGAGCATCCATGTGCCATTGGGATTTGGCTGTGGTACAAATTGTGATACCAATGCAACATTGTATATGTCGTGTGAGACATAAGCAGCATCGTTGTGTGTGATGTATGGTGGTTCTGGAGGCATGTGCACATGCGGGATTGGCACGCGTCCTTCGGCTATCATCTGGAATTCGAAAGCGTCATAACAAGGGTCGCTTACTGCTATTTTGAGTGCGGCGGAGTTTACGCCTGCCACTGTGAGGTAGTGTCCGCCTTCTCGATACCAGTATGGTGGGGTAGGAGTATAATACCAGTATCCAACTAAGAGGACGACGTCTTCGCATTTTTCAACCTGTTCTTCTATGAAGTAATAGTCAGGGTTGTTTACTGTGCGTTCATAGAACAAGCCTGTTTTGCCCAAATTTGCAGAAACAAGCATTGCGTCCTGCATGTCGACAATGTTGTCAGCAACTCCAGGCCATCCGAGAGTGATTGGCCAAATGTCAGCGGCCATATTCCACTTTGCCATTCCTGGCGAAGTTCCCGAGGCATTTCCCACTATCCACACATCTGTGTTGTTTACTATTCCGTCTCCGTTAACATCACCCTTTGGGTTAACTCCTGTCCAAGAAAGATATTGTGCTAGTCCCGCTTCCATATCCAAGACGTTTGTGCCACTATGCGCAAGTCCTGTTCTACGACCATCTGTGTCCATTAAGTAAGCCAAATGTTCAACAAGCCACGGCACATTTTGCGGGTCGTGATCGTCCCAGAAAGGCGGCATAGTTGCGTAAGAGCTAACCAAAGGAAAGCCATCACTTATTGCTGGTGGAAGCACTGGCGGTTGAGCAGGTTCGAATTCGGAGTCAAGCCACCACAACGAGTTTGCGACTGCAACAGGACCGCAATGACTCCATGCGCCAAATTTGTCTGTCCAATTGTAAGTGCCCCATTGTTTTTGGTCGAAGTCTGGAACGCCGCTTGGTGCGTAGTCGCAGAATCCTTCTTTCCAGTAGAATGGCGGTGGGGCGAGTATTGTCACAGTTGCATCTGTCATGTTGTTGTCAGCAAGATCTGTTTCGCCTGGAACTGGATTGGCGTAAGCGTAAATTGTGTATACGCCTGGAGGAACATTTTTGGTTACCCAGCAGAACGTTAAGCTTGTGGACGTTTTTGGTGCAAGGTTCACAACTGCTATTGGCGAAGTGGTAACATGGCTTCCATTGTACTTGCAGTCAACAGTGAAAGTTTCCGTGAAGTCACCGTCATTCGAAACAACCACGGTCACCGGGTTGGGCCATCCTTGGAATACTGAAGCAAATAACGGTGTAACACTTACAACAGACACGTCGTGTACGGGTTGTTGAACAGTTATATCTATGGCTAATTCTTCAACGTGCCACAGAGTTGGGAATCCAGCCATGTCCATTAGGGTGATGTTATCGCAGTAGCTTAGCACTCCGTTGCAATTGTCAAACCATTCCATGATTAGAAATTCCAGCTGATAATCAGGATAGAACTCAATCCACCATGTACCTATTGGATGTGTCTTGGGCTCATACAGATGTTGGAAGCCGCCAGTAAACTCGATGTACATCTGCTGTGCTGGGTTGGCCACAAGTGAAACAAGTAAAGTCAACGTTACGTCTGTTACAACATAAGGTGCTATTGGTCCTGGGTTCAAGTAGACTTTATCCCGAGGACTCAGTCGCCTATCTCCGTCGTCTTCCCAGCCAATGATATGATATATGCTGCCAAATTGTGGATGAAGTTGCTTCCAGTACGTACATGTGGGATCCATGATTTTCTCGTTAAGGATGAGATCTATTGACAATTCTTCCACATGCCAAGAAGTGATAGCTCGTGTTTCTAGATCTAACAAAGTAAGATTATCGCAGTAGCTTAGTACACCATTGCAGTTGTCCTCCCATGCGACAATTTCGTAGACTGGGCTGTAGATTGGGTAGATTTCATGCCATAAACTTCCAAGAGGTTGTGTTTTGACATTATACATTGTTTCGAAAGGTCCCTTATACTCAATATACATGGACTGTTCAGGGTTAAGAGGGTTTGAAACCAGAAGGGTTAGTGTTACTCTGTCAACGTAATACCATGTTACATTTTGAGAAACTAGCTCTGTCATGTCGATTTGGTCGCCAGGACTAAGTCTGCCTGGATAGAGATCTTCTAGAGGTTCTTCCCAACTTGTAAGATTGTGGTTGGTGCAAAATTCTGGATAGAGTTCATGCCACAAAATGCCAATAGGATCCATGATTTTCTCGTTAAGAATGAGGTCAGTCGCATATTCTTCAACATGCCACAAAATTCCAGGCAAACTTTCAAACTCAATGTAATCGCAAAAATCGAGGTAGCCATTTCCGTTGTCCATCCAGTATGTAATGTGATAAGTGTTGGAGTAGATAGGCCACACTTCATGCCAAAGAGTGCTGACAGGCTGGTACATATATGGTTCGTAGGGTCCCTTATATTCAAGGTACATATCCGATTGAGGAGGACCTTGCACTACTCTCACTCGCATTGTCATTGTTACCCTATCTACATGGTACCAGCGTTTCTCTTTGGTATTCATGTTATCCATGTCGATTTCATCGCCGGCGTCAAGCATCATATTTTGATTATGATCTATCCAGCTAGTGTGATTCCATTCTTGACAATATTCTGGATATAGTTCATGCCAAACAGTAAATGGAACTGGCGGATTTATCGGAACTATACCTAGCAAGCTGTGCATGTGCACTGGTTGTAATTGTGGACCATGCATATGTATGGGCACTAAGGGTTTTTGTGAATGAAGATTAAGAGGTTGCGCTGGTTCTCCTTGAGTTATCGGTACAGGTTTGAACACGAAAAAGGTCAGAAGCAAACTTGAAAGCAACATTATCGCTACTATGCTTCTATTTGTTTTTTGCATTTTTCCTTTCTCCTTTTCTCATTAGGGGTTCTTAAAGCGCGAAAACATTTCAGACTAAGCTGAAAAGTCCGCAACCCTATACTCCTAAACGACTTATCAAAATAAAAGGTTTCCGAAACATAGTTCTATACCCTGAAGGCACGTGTCATGAAAAAAAGAAATTTTCATTAAAGTTAATACGGTTAATAATAAGAAATTATCCTCTAATTTCCACGGGCGGCTTTGCCGCAAAATTTCCAATCATAAGTTTCATATTTTTCTTTACGGAGTTTCTCTGCAAGTCCTCGCTCGTAAATTGTTAATTCGCTTTCCACGAGTTTAACGTTTAGGGCTTTCTGGAAACCTTCAATTAGTGCTTGGTTTACTTCTTTCACTGAAACGTCTCTTTCAAGCTCCTTCTTTATTGAGGTGATTTTGTCTTCGGCGATGTTTGCGATTTCCATACACGTTGTAGCCCATGGAACACGTAGAAAAGTAAACATTTTCTCCAAATCCACATCTAAAAGAAACGTGCCATGCTGCAAAACAACATTGCCTTTGTGGGATTGAGCGCTTCCAGAAATTTTCTTGCCGTTAACTGTTAGGTTTGGACATATTTTTGCGTTGCCCTGATTGAAGTCAGCTGTTAAGCCTAAATTTCTGAGAGCTTCAGCCAACCCAGCATAAATTTTCACATAAACATCGGTTATGTCTTTGGCTTCCAAGCCTTGTTTATTGGCGATTACGCTGTAGGTTATCTCACCATTTGTGTCGTGATAAACTGTACCTCCACCTGTTATTCGCCTGACAACGTCTATGCCATGTTTTCTGCAGCTGTCTAACTGAACTTCCTTTTCAATGTTTTGAAACTTTCCTATAGAGACTGCAGAAGGTTTCCAACGATAAAATCTCAGAGTGTTGGGGACAAGGTTTTCAATTCTTGCTTTCAAGACAGCCTCGTCAATAGCCATGTTGATGAAAGCGCTGTGAGTTTCGAGTTTCATTAGGCGCCAAGCGTCCACTGGCATCAACCACTGCAAAGTGTTTCAAATTATACTTAAATATGTGGCGTGTTTTAACCTATTAATAAATGCAATGGCATGGACATGTTTACCCAATTTGAAACTGTGTTTTGGATCATTTTCGTACTTATTATGACATTCTTTGTTGTTTTTTGATTGCGTTTATTTACAGAATGGTGAAGGGTGGGAAAATTCCGGGGCAGACGACATCTGAAAATCAGCCGATAGTAAAAGAGAAGGAGATAATACGTGAGATAGTGAAGATTAGATGTCCTTACTGCGGTAACCTTTATGATGAAAAACTGGATAAATGCCCACACTGCGGTGGTGGCAAAAAACCTTAAGGGCATGTTCTAAAACTAGTTTGCCCTCTCATAATCTCTAGCCCCCTTATATATAGGTTGAAGCTTTAGTTAGGCTATTATATTTTAGGTGAAATTTGGGTCACTTCGAATGGCATAGCCTCTTCCTTATAAATCGATAACCCTAAGAATCCTGATATTCTAAACTTCTTTAGACTTAACGTGCTTTGAGAACCCAGAGAACCATATTCCAATATTGACCAACAGCATTGTATTCAGCTTTGAAGTTACTCATGACTTTTTGAGCTTCTTCTGCAAATTCGCTCTCGCTTTCAATAATCTCATGCATGGCAATGAAGATCGGTCTAATATAAAGCTCCCAGTCTTGTTTCGATGAAACAAAATGTCCCAACACGCGGAGACTAGATTCTTTGAACAATTACTGCATTTCAAACATAGTAAGAAAACTGTCTTCAGCTTCGCCCAGAGCTTTCAACACTTTTGAGGAAATGGGTCTAACCAGCCAAACAGGTTCTGCCAAGACTAAAATGCCATCTTTATGCAACATTGTTTTGAGAATTTCCAAAGCATTACCGACATCTCCATATACTTGCGTTATTCCAAGTCCCAGAGAAGCTACAATGTCATATTTTCTGTTAAGCCTTAATTTTCTGATGTCTTCACAAGAATACTTAACTCGATGTGAAAGATTCAGCATTTTCACATGTGAGTTGGCATATTCGACATATTTTTTGTTAATGTCAACCCCTTCAACTCGAACTCCAAACATACTCGCCCACATAAGAGAAGGAAAACCCTTTCCACTTCCAAGGTCAAGAACCGTCTTTTTCGGTTCCAATCGAGCAAGTTTACCCGCCAAAAACAATGTTGTTTGAGAGATTGGATTAAGCATATCCGAATATTTGAAAATTTCAGTATATGACAGTCTCATTTTGTTTGCCTTCCAAATACTACACCTTCAACAATAAATAGAACTAAACTCCGCTAAGGCAAACATCAATCTTGTGCATTCTTCACCTTGCAGAATGCAGAGAATTTCAACCAACCGATTTGACTTCGCTCTCAAAACTCCATGAAAAGAGGCCTAAATCAAGCTCCGTTAAACAAGATTTTCCGAGGAAATTTCGGGATATGTAGGTTGAACTTGATTTTGGACTTTGTCTTTGGCGTTTCTTCATTTTTGGAATGTTTTTATGCGTGTTATGCTAAATATTGGCTTGTAAAGGAGGTTAATGCCTTGGAGTTGAAAGGTAGCAGAACCGAAAAGAATTTGTTGGCAGCGTTTGCCGGTGAATCCCAAGCCAGAACCAGATATGCTTTCTTTGCTAGCGTAGCCAAAAAGGAGGAGTATGAACAGATTTCCGCGATTTTTCAGGAAACAGCTGATAACGAGAAGGAGCATGCGCAACTGTTCTTTAAGCTTCTGAAGGGCGGGATTGTGGAGATCACGGCTGCCTACCCAGCCGGCGTCATTGGATCAACAGCTGAGAATTTGAGGGCTGCGGCTGAAGGCGAAAAGCATGAATGGGGCACCTTGTATCCAAATTTCGCTGACATTGCTGAAAAAGAGGGCTTCAAAGAAGTGGCTAGAACTTTTCGTATGGTTGCTAAGGTTGAAGCGTATCATGAGAGGCGATATAGAAAGTTGCTGGAGAACGTTGAGCTTGGCAAGGTGTTCAAGAAGGATTCGCCCATCAAGTGGAAGTGTAGAAACTGCGGTCATGTTTATGAGGGCAGCGAAGCGCCTGAGAAATGTCCAGTATGTGCACATTCAAGAAGCTACTTTGAAGTTTGGTGCGAAAACTACTAAACCCACAGTTCCCTCTATTTTTTAAATAACGGAGTAAATGCATTGCCACAGGTATATTTACCATGGTGGTATCTTGCTGAGGAACTGAAGAGGTATAGACGGCGGCAAATTGCGGAAATGAAAAAGAAAGGAAAGAAAATAGCGAAAAAGTGGAGAAATCCTCTAGGAAGATGAAGAAGGAAAGCAAAGAGAAGTATAGTGAACAGAAAAAAAGAGATAGCCCAAAACGGCAACGTGCCAAAAAACGTTAATGCGCGCCCTTTCGCTGTCCTGAGTTTCTCCTTTTACAGGTTGTGACTGCTAGTAAAATTGCAATCATCAATAACATCTGAATAAAGAATGACGGAAACTCTGCAATTATGTCAATTTTGTGGATTGAATGCGGGTATGCAAAGTAAATCCATCTGTGAGTACTGTTGTCGTAAACGTTATAGTTTGGAAATAATACCGCCGTGTTTCCATCATCAATTATAACTGCAATATCGGTTACCTTCATTAGCTCATGTGGAATGCAAATTCTGCAAAAGCCAAACATTTGGTCAAGAGTGCTCTCGGAGACACACATTTTGATTGTGCAGTTAGATGGGAAATATTTGAAGTCTTCTATTGTAGAGTTTGATACAACTTCCGCAGCATATCCCAAAGAAGTCATGAACCTAGAGAACATGCCCATTAAGGGGTGTTCGTCTTTAACATACTCATTGATTTCGTAGAAAGCATCGCCAACACCGTCCATATTCGCATCTGTCCCATCATAATCGCTCCAATAGTTCTCCGTTAAACTATTGTTCCAAGTGAATGCCGAAACAGAGAATTGTATTGTGTTGTTGACAAAATTATTATGAGAGAAAAAATTTCCCTCTGAATAGTGCACATCCCATACACCAAACTTGTGATTCTTTATTGTGTTGCCCAAAATGCTGTTGTTGATGCAATAGACAGTCCGGTTGTTGACACCAATTACGATTTGTATGCCTGAACCGTAGTCTTTGTATACACCTTTTCCATTATTCGAAATCAGGTTATTGGCAACTAAACTTTGAGAAAAAAGCATTTCCACGCCTGCAATATTATTTGAGTCAATTATATTGTTGCAAATGCTGATGTTAGTGCAATCGTAGTGACCTGCGATACCGTAATTGTTATTCAGCATAATGTTATTGTTAATGGTGTGTCCATGGGTCCAAGGAGACATTTCAATGCCGCAATTTCCATTCTGCAAAGTGAACTCTTCTATTCTGGTATTATTGACTTTCAAAGAAATCACATTTTCTCCATTGCCATCTATTATTGTGGTTTCCCTATTTTCTCCGATGAGCGAAACAGATTTGTTTACAAATATGTTCTCATGATATATCCCAGAGGACACATAGACCGTGTCTCCTTCATTTGCGTTATTTATGGCTTCTTGTATTGAAGGATATTTGACATATGCCGGGTATTTCCCAGTCGAGGAGATTATTCCTCCTGGCGCGTTATAAACATCCGCATGGCTTTGAACCTGCACCGAAATAAAAAGTAAACATGACATGAGATACAAAAAGGCAATTTTTTTATTCATACGGCATCATCTACTATTTCTAACACCCAGTTTATTATTTTTCTTATTTCTTGATTCCAGAAATTTTACGGCTTTTTCTATGAGGTTCTCATGTAGCCTATCTCTGTTTTCGTACGTGACCGATATTATCTCCGCGTCTTCCCTAGCTTTCACCGTATATATTAGCTTGTCCTTTGCCTTCCAATGAGCGACACCAACCACAAGTTTCCCGCTTTCAACAGCCTTTTTAACTACATCTCTAAACTTTTCAGAAAACAGCTCCATAGGCCCAATTTCGTCTATGACTACAACATCAAAATTTTCAACAGCCTTCACAATTGCTTCCGCACCTACACTATCAAGGTCTTCCATGTTAACACGATATCTACCAACATGCGGACCACTAGGTTGATTAACATGTGCAAGCCACCCACGCTTACCATCAGCTAAATCCAAAATCTCGAAACCCGCACGCATTCCACCGAAGCGAACTTCGCGGCTTACCATTCCACCTACGCTATAACCCTTAGCTTTCAAGGATTCAACAACCTTTAACAATATGATTGTCTTTCCAACACCAGGATTGCCAGTCAAAAACAACAAACGCTTTTTCAACAACTTGTCCTCCAAACCAGAACTCTAATATTGGCATAATTAATGATTTCTCAATAGCCCCAACTGAGGAAAAACAGAAACATGAAAAAAGACAGGCGCAACATAGATTTTTCAACAGAAATCGTGGAAGAAGGCAAAACCAAAATAGTAGTCCCAAAACTTGAAGCCTTCACCAAATCGCCTTCAGAATATGCACCGTCAAAGGCTCCAGTCTTCTACAATCCAGTCATGGAATTAAATCGAGATTTGGCAGTTTTAGCCCTGCAAACATACCAAAGGACCATAAACCGTGGGCTCTCAGTTTGCGAGCCATTAGCAGGCTGCGGTGTTAGAGGAATCCGCTTCGCAAAAGAGGTTAAAGGCGTCCAAAAAGTTTTGATTAATGACATCAGCGAGAAAGCCTCGAAACTTGCGAAACACAATGTGCAAGTCAGTGGGCTAAGCAAACGTGTGACTGTAAAAAACGAAGATGCAAATTTCCTTTTGGGCTGTTATGGTGCGCCTCGCAAAAGATTTGATTACATAGACGTAGATCCTTTCGGTTCCCCCGTGCCATACATGGATTCAGCAATCCGCGCCTTGCGTAATGGTGGGCTTCTGGCTTTGACAGCGACTGACATGGCGCCCTTGTGCGGAGTACATCCGAAAGCATGTATCCGAAAATACGGCGGAAAACCCCTGCGCACAGAGTACTGTCATGAATTGGCTGTTAGACTTTTAGCTGGATGCTTGGCAACGACGGCGACAAAATATGACATAGGCGTAAACCTAGTCTTCAGTCACAGCACAAACCATTACATTAGAATCTATGCAACACTAAAGTACGGCGCAGAAAAGGCTAACGAAAGCATCAAAAACATGGGTTACATACTCCACTGCTTCGCATGCTTCCATAGAGAAGCCATGAAAAAGTCTTCACTTCTCGCGCAAAGCGACAAATGCAGCGAATGTGGCTCACAAATCAGTTTTGCTGGACCTTTATGGCTTGGAAATTTATCTAATAGACAGTTTTGCAAGTTGATGAAAAAGGAAGCTGAGCAGAGAGTATTTAGGAATGGAGAAAGAGTCCGTAAAATTTTGGCTTTCGTAAAAAACGAAGTCGACGCTCCAGCCACTTACTACGTTCTCGATAAACTCTGCGATAAACTAACCCTTCCCGTGCCTTCGGTTGAAAAATTTCTTAAAACCCTAAAGAAGAGTGGCTTTCAGGCAATTCTAACTCATTTCAATCCTAAAGGAGTAAAGACGGATGCCTCTGCTTTGGATGTGAGGAAATTTTTGCAAGAACTTCGATTTTTGGCTGAGAAGGCAGTCTCTAAATAAACATGTTAGATGAAAAACCGTGGTTGCATCAAATACACTTGCCATTATTGCTTTTTCTCTCTATATCAAGCGAAATCCTAGTCGGAATCAGATGTTTGCATGGCAAATTTTAAATAGTAATGGAACTAACAAAGTTTCCATAGGTGGTTTCATTGAAGAGAAAAGTTTTGGTATCTATAGCAATAGCGTTGGCAATGTTGGCTTTTGCGTCGACGGTCAAAGCTGCTGCCAGTTTAGAAATCTATGGGTATACAGATGCACAGCAATACACGCTTGGTGAAAAAGGGACACTGAAATTCTGGATATACAACGATGGCACAGAGGATTTTATACTAAAAAATGTTACAATCGAATATCCATGGCACTATTACTACATTTGGGAGGGCAACGAGACAATCAAAGACATAAATACAGCTATTCTCGTTGGTGGAAACTGGAGCAAAACGTTACCGTTTACGGTGCCATCTGATGGAAGAGCCGTAGGTGGGTCTATTCGCATAGTGGTATACACCGATAAATTGACCCCCCAAACAGCATATATTCCGATTAATGTGGCTAATGCACCATATCATTGGTCATTGCAAGACATGGATAAACTAATAACTCTCTTCACCGTTCAAGCAGTGCTGCTTATTATCTCCGCAGTCATCATAGCAGCAACACTGTTCCTTACAAGTCGCAAGCCAAAAATAACATGGAAAGAAGAGAAACCAGAATAAAATATCACATCCCCCATATTTTTCCATTTTATTTAAGTAATAGAAGTAACATTTCTAGATTGTTACCTAGTTGAAAGTGTTGGAGGTGTCGTGAAACTCGGAAAAGTTTTAGTCACGTCTGCTTGGCCTTACATAAACGTTACTCCACACATTGGCAATTTAATCGGCTCTGTTTTGTCCGCAGATGTCGCTGCTAGATATTATAGGTTGAAGGGCGAAGATGTTGTAATGGTGAGCGGCTCAGACGAGCATGGAACTCCCATCGAAGTCGAAGCCATACGACTGGGCATATCACCAAAAGAATTGACAGACAAAAACCATGCAAAAGTTGTTAAACTATTCAAAAAATGGGGCATATCATTTGACAATTACACAAGAACTGAAAGCCTAGTGCATAAAGAGTTTGTACGAGACCACCTAATGAAAATCTACAAAAATAGCCACATCTTTGTCCAAGAGGCGCAGATGCTTTACTGCGAAAACTGCCGTCGCTTTTTGCCAGACAGATTTGTTGAAGGAAAATGCCCCTACTGTGGTCATGAACGCGCCCGCGGAGACCAATGCGATGCATGCGGAAGACTTTTAGAAACAACTCTCCTAATCGAGCCATACTGCGTAGTCTGTAAAGGCAAACCAGTCGTAAAAACAACAAAACACTGGTACATCGACTTATCAAAATTTTCCCAAGAACTCGGCGAATACTTAAAGAGTAATAAGCAATTAGCAAGCAATGCTAAAAACTTTAGCTTAAACTTGATAAAGGAAGGATTAAAACCAAGGGCTGTGACAAGAGACGTTGAATGGGGAATCCCCGCACCTTTTCCAGGAGCAGAAGACAAGACAATCTACGTTTGGGTTGAAGCCGTTTTAGGCTATGTCTCAGCCACCATAGAATATTTCAAAAATAATGACAAGCCAGAAGGATGGAAAGAGTTCTGGTTTAACAAAGACGCTAAAACATTGTATTTTGTTGGAAAAGACAACATTCCATTCCACACGATAATTCTTCCTGCACTACTGTTGGCTTCTGGCGAAGACTATAATCTACCATGGAACGTTTCAGCAACTGAATTCCTCCAGTTCAAAGGCGAAAAAGCTTCCAAAAGCCTGCGAATCGGCATATGGATAGATGAAGCCCTGGAACTTTTTCCACCAGATTATTGGCGGTACTTCCTAATAGCCAACAGACCTGAAACAAAAGACACAAACTTTTCATGGGAACTATTCATTGAAAAAGTCAATTCAGACTTAAATGACACTTTTGGCAACTTCATCCACAGAACATTAACATTCATAAACACTCAGTTTAAAGGCGAAATCCCACAACCAACATCCTTAGACGAGGATGCGAAAGAAATTCTAAAAACCATAAAAGAAAAGGTTGAAACAATTGCGAAGGAAATCGAAGATTGCAGATTACAATCCGCCGCAAACACTGTGATGAGCATAAGCCGCATAGGAAACCAATACCTCAACGAGAAAGAACCATGGAACCTAATCAAAACGAACAGAGACAAAGCAGCAAACATCCTCCACATAGCAACACAAATCGTCAAAACACTTGCAATAGTTTCAGCTCCTTTCATCCCATTCGCCGCAGAAGAAATCTGGGAAACCCTAAACCTGCCCGGAAGCATTCATGAACAAAAATGGAATGAAGCCCTGAAACCACTGCCAGCCAACCATAAAATAGCTAAAGCTAAGCCTCTGTTCCAAAAAGTAGAGGAGAACGAGCAAGAACTGGATGAAAGACTGGAGAAGCTTAGGAAAAATTTAGTGAAAACCGCTTAGGAGTCTCATCTCGGCTGTGAAACTTTGCACTTAAAAATCGATCTGCACGTTCACACATGCTATTCTTATGATTCTTTGATTACGTCAAAAGAACTCGTTTTTTACGCCAAAAAGCGTGGATTAGACGCTGTGGCCGTAACAGACCATGATCGAATCGACGGCGCACTAAAAATAGCCAAGGAAGCAGACTTTACAATTATTCCTGGAACAGAGATCACAACCTTAAATGGGCATGTCGTTGGGCTTAATGTTCGAGAGCAAATTCCACAAAAGTTGAGCGTGGATGAAACTTTGGACAAGATTCACGAGTTCGGCGGCATAGCTGTGGCTTGTCATCCAGTAACATTTTTTAAACTAAGCCTAAGAAAATGTACAAACTCCAAGTTTGACGCTGTGGAAGTGATAAACTCTTCAGCGTTTCCCTTTAACTATTCAGTAAAACATAGTCAGCAAATCGCTTCTCACCTTAGAATTGCACGGGTTGCTGGCAGCGACGCCCATTATGGTCCAGAAATAGGCTGTGCCTATACAATTGTAAATGGTGAATTGGAAGTTGAGGAAATAATGAAAGCCATACGCAAAGGGTTATGTGAGCCCTTTGGCAGAGCAATACCTCTAAAAATGAGGCTGAAAAGAGAATTTCTGGCCCTTAAAGCAAAAAGGATTCGAATTTAGAAAAGGGGAGAAAGAAAGAGAAGCTTATTGGAAGTTTTCCATTTGATACAAGCTTAGTTTTATATCTAATGGTTTTTCTGGCTCTGCATGAGGTTCCAAGTTAAACAGTTGCGGTGCAATCGTTCCGAATCCGCTTAGAATATGCGGCGAATTTACGCCTGTCATGACCAGCGTGACTTTCAGTTTGCCATCTTGTTCTGGATTCACTCTTGCACCCCAAATAACTAACGCATTGCCATCCATCATTTCCGTGACAATTTCGCCCACACGGTTTGCCTCCTCAATTGTCATTTGATTGTCGCCCGTAACATGAATCAACGCTCCAGTTGCACCAACATAATCCACATCCAACAATGGGCTTCTCAAGGCGTTTCTCACTGCTTCTTCTGCTCGATTCGGCGCATCTGATTCACCCACTCCTACAACAGCTACTCCGCCTCGTCCAACAATAGTTTTGAAATCTGCAAAGTCAAGGTTGATTAGGCTTGGGGCTGAAATTGTTTCAACAATACCTTTAATCATGTTTGCCAAGACTTGATCTGCAACCATAAAAGCTTCGTTTATTGGTAATTGCGGCACGAGTTGCATGAGCTTGTTGTTGTCTATCACTACCACGGTGTCGCATTGTCTGCGCATTTCAGTCAAAGCATTGGCAGCATATTCCATTCGACCCTTTTCAATACGGAAAGGCGTAGTTACAACACCGACAGTTATTGCTCCTTTTCGTCTTGCAATTTCCGCAACAACAGGCGCTGCTCCAGTTCCAGTTCCGCCACCCAAACCAGCTGTGATAAAGGCAATGTCAACATCGGAAAGCAAATCTTCAATGCGCTTCTTCGATTCTTCAATCGCTGCTCTGCCAAGCTTCGGGTTGCCGCCCACTCCAAGCCCTTTTGTGAGTTTTTCACCTATCATGATTTTTTGATTTGCCCTTGAAGCGCCTAAATGGAGAGCATCCGTGTTTATCGCTATGCATTCAGCCCCAGCTATGCCCATTTCCATAAGTCTAGTTACTGTGTTGTTGCCGGCTCCCCCAACACCGATAACCGCTATGCGGCAGTGTCCTGGCTGTCGAATTTCCTCAGTTGCTATGCCATGCCACGTGTATTTTAGTGCGTGTTCTGTGGGGTGCATTTTAACCAACCCTTTTCCTCTGCCAAACTTCAACATTTATCAAGTCACGGATAGCTACACGAATTGCCTCAGCCCTATTCGGATAAAATCTTTCAGTCACAAGTTGGTCTAACGCTTTGAGATAGGTTTCGGGAAGATAAAGTGTGATTAACTTCATTAAATCTCTCCCTCCATGCAGCTAACAAGATTTATGCGAGAAGGCTATAGCTCTATATAATATGATATAAATATGTCTTAAATATGTTCGTTACTTCCTTTATAAAGATTCCATAGATTCTGTTCCAGATTCTTGTAAATTCCAGCTGTCCCCAACCCTCATGTTTTTATTCCTTATTAAAGCATTTAATGTATTGCGATGGAAACTATGCGAGTTTACATTAAGAGTTTCGGGTGCTCTACAAATTTGGCAGACGGAGAAGTTCTGGCTGGATGCCTAATTGAGGCTGGACACGAACTTGTAGGCTCGGTTACGGAGGCTGACTTGGTCATTTACAATACTTGCGCTGTTAAAGGACCTACGGAAAATCGTATAATTGAAATTCTAAAGAAGGTGCCGTCAAACAGAAAGTTGATTGTTGTGGGATGCTTGCCTCTGATTAATTTTGAAAGGTTGCGCAAAGAGGTGCGTTTTGACGGGGTTGCTGGACCTGCGTTAGGAGATGGAATTGTTGAGATTGTGAAACGTGTTTCAAAAGGCGAAAAAGTTGTTACTCTAGAAGGCGCCGTAAATGCTAAACCTAGCTTAAATCTTCCTCGAGTGCGGTTGAATCCAGTGATAAGCATTGTCCCAATAAACTATGGCTGCTTAGGTTCATGCGCCTACTGCTGCGTAATTTTTGCTCGAGGGCATCTAAGAAGCTACAGTGTTCAAGAAATCGTTGAGAGAGTAAAAAAAGATCTAGCCCAAGGAGTGCGGGAATTTTGGATCACTTCACAAGACACAGCCTGTTATGGAAGAGACAAGGGCACAAACCTTGCGGAATTGCTTAATGCCTTGTGCAGCGTTGAGGGAGACTTTCGAATTCGTGTGGGCATGATGACCCCCAACATGGTGGTGGGTATTCTAGACGATTTGATTCAAGTCTTCAATAGCGAAAAAATCTTCAAGTTCATTCATTTGCCAGTCCAAAGCGGTGATGACCAGATTTTGAAGCGTATGCGAAGGTTTTACCTCGTGGACGATTTCAAGCGAATAGTGAACGCTTTTAGAGCACGTTTTCCAGAGATAACCTTAGCCACGGATGTTATTTGTGGTTTCCCAGGCGAAAGCGAAAAGGCTTTTGAAAAGACTTTGCAGCTGATTGAAGAGATTAAGCCAGATATAGTGAATGTTTCGAAGTTTTTTTCGAGGCCTAGGACAGCGGCGGCTGGGATGCAGACGGATTTCGTCTATTTTCAGGAAGTTAAACGTAGAAGTAGCATCGCAGCTGAGTTTACTAAGAGAATTGCGTTTGAAAGGAATAGGCGTTGGGTTGGTTGGATTGATAAAGTTTTGATTGATGAGGTTGGCAAGGTTTCTGGCTCTTGGATTGGCCGCAACTTTGCCTACAAACCAATTGCAATAAAATGTGAGGCCGATTTAATTGGCAAAATCTTGCGTGTAAAGGTTGTTAGAGCTTTTTCAACTCATCTCGAAGGCGAGGTTATTGAATAAATTATTTATGCGTATGCGTGTTATTTTTGTTTAGGAGATGAAGTGTTTGAGTGAGGAGAACGTTGTCGAAATCGGACACATAACACATTTCTTCTCAAAAATCAGCGTCGCCGTCATCGAGGTTACGAAGCCTTTAGCCGTCGGAGACACAATAGTCATTAAAGGACCAACCACAGATTTTGAACAAGTCGTCGAATCTATGCAAATTGAACACAAAAATATTCAGAGGGCTGAGGCTGGGCAAAGCATAGGCCTAAAAGTTGCACAACGTGTGAGAGAAAAAGATACAGTATACAAGAAACTTTAGCAAAAATTCTCCTTTTTTCGCTTTTCCCTGATCATGTAACTGGTTCTTCCCAGTCAGTCTGACATCCGCCATGAGGGATCAGAATTATGGTCGTTTCGTTTTCCAATGGCATTTTTGGATCATCCCTTATGTTCAAAAACGGTTTAGACTTTGCATACGCCTGAATTGCAACTTGCTTGTAAAACCTATTTTCATGGGGATGGTAAACCATTTGAAGCAAGCTTTTGCAGTTTTTCACTGGAAAAATTCCGCACTTTCTCTTTATCTCTTCATCAGCGGCTCGGATAGCGTCAAGAACAGAGGCATTGTCTTCTAACAGAAGCCGAGACCATCAGGGAATATTTTGCTTATCTCAGCTTGCCGGATGATTAAACCAACTGTTTTCATAGTTCTCTCAAATTGACATTCTGCATTTTAGCTTCTCTTAAGGCTTCCTTCTCGGAAAGAAGTGACGTGTTCGCAGACCGAGTTTTACGAGAGACAGCATCAAGGGCACCTCCATCAGCGGTCCTATGACTGTGGCTAAGGCGGCACCTGAATTAATTCCATAAAGGGTTGTTGCCACTGCGATGGCAACTTCGAAGTGGCTACTTGAACCGATAAGAGTAGTGTCTATTGACGTTGGATAGTCCCAATTGGACAGCCATGAAACAGAATAGGTTATTACAATCATTGTGATATAGTGGAGCAAGTTTGGTGCAGCAAGGTAGGCCACAAGAAGTGGATCGTTAAGGATTATCTCTCCTTTAAGTGAAAACATGACAATCAGAGTAAGCAGCAAAGCAATGATGGAGATTTTACGTACAATTTCGAGATAGGTGAAGTCAAACCACATCTTTCCTTTTTGTTCTATTAATAACCTTCTGGAAACTGCTCCTACTGATACTGGAAGAGCTATGAATAGAATTACGCTCATAGCGATAAGGTCCCATGGAACTGGAATGCCGCTCACGCCAAGATAGAAAGCAGATTGAGGTGCGTAAAGCCCTATCATCAATAGGGCGTTAATGGTTGTGTTTACCAGTCCCTGGGCCAAGTCTCCTTTGGCTAACATTATCCACCACATAACCATCGCAGTGCATGGAGACATACCGAGAAGGATAACTCCTGTAATATACTGTGGATTTCCTCGAAGGATCAGGTTTGCATACAGTGTCATGATGGGTGGAGCAATAACCCAGTTTGCAATTATGGTTAGAAGCATAGGCTTCGGTTTTCTCACCGCCTTCTTAACATCGCTAAATGCTATGCCAACAACCGTCGGATACATCATAAAAAACAAGCAAATGCCTATTGGAATGGATAGCTGAGCAAACTTCAGAGAGTCGAGATATTCGCCAAAGCTTGGGAGGCCTCTACCTAGTAATAATCCAAGGATTATGCAAATTGCGATCCACAAGGTGAGGTATTTCTCAAAAACACCAAGTTTTTTATCCGCCATTTTATGTTTCTCCTATTAATCCCGTTTTCTGGATGTACCCATGAAGTAATATATTCACATATTTAAATTTGTTGTTGTAGAACACAATGCCACTTGCCCTAAAAAATGCTGTTTCAATCTACAAAATTTTCAATTCATGCAATTTCTTAAGCAGTTCTCTATCTGTGAGATCATAGAAAACCCATTTTCCCTCTTTTCTATCATTTATTAACCCGGCATTTTCCAGGAGTCCCAGATGGTGAGAAGCTGTGGGTTGTGTTAAGTTCAACGCCACCATTATTTCGCAAACGCACATCTCCCTGACCTCAAGAAGTTTTAAAATTCTGAGACGTGTCTCATCAGCTAAAGCCTTGAAAAAATTGCTTTGTTTTTTGGCAGATCTTCTGTCGGCAATTTTTTCAGCTAGTTGTTTTAATTCATCCGCATATTTTGAGACATCTTCCGCTGGGCAGATTCCAGATTTGATTAAGCGATTAAGTCGTTTGCTTGCTCTTATTTTAGACATTGCTCTTCTAACGCAAATCATTGCTAAAACATATTTAAATATGTTACAATAAGATTCAAAAACGAGAGATGAAAACATGAAGATTCTTTTTGTTTGTGTTGAGAATGCTGGTAGAAGTCAAATGGCAGAGGCATTTGCAAAGCATTTTGGAAAAGGCAAGATTGAGGCTATGAGCGCTGGCACAATGCCTTCAACCGAGGTTAATCCAATCATTGTTCGAGTCATGCGGGAGAAGGGAATCGATATATCAAAAAATAAGCCGAAACTTGTCAACAGGCGAATGGTTCAGGAGGCAGATGTGATAATAGTGATGGGGTGTGATGCTCGGGGGTTCTGCCCCGCGCCATTACTTGATAAGGTCTTAGACTGGAAGCTTGAAGATCCAAAGGGGAAACCAATAGAGAAAGTTAGAGAAATCAGGGATGAAATCGAGGGAAGAGTTAAGAAACTAGTTGAAGACATTATTTGATGAATCTTAGCGTGTACTCATTCACAGTCTCCAGGAATACCTCTTCCAACTCTATGCCATAATGTTCCGCCAAAACAAAGATTATGTAAAGCAGGTCTGAAAGTTCTGTAGCCAGCATTTCTTTTGTTTTTGGTTTTTCAGGCAGCTTAAATCCTTCTAATCCCTTAACTGTTGCGGTTACTTCGCCAGCTCGTTCTAGTAAATCTGTAACCATTACGAAAGGCGTCCAGCCTTTACCTCGCTCTGGGTCAAGCTTATCATTAATTTTTCTAAGTTTTTCCAACAAAGATGCTGAGCGTCGCGCAAAGTGACAGACATATAACTCCCATATGTATGAATGAAATAGGCTAGCTTAATAACAATTTTCAAGTTTTTTGATTTTTATGGGATGATTTCGCAGCCATTGTACTTCAGAAATTCGAAGTCCATCCGTCCTATTTTCCTATTTTTGATAAATTGTTTAATCCTTGGCATTTCCTTATCTACTGCGTTTATCAGATTTTTTACAGTACTGCATACTAGGCTGTAGGCTTGGCTGTTCCATCTTTTGGTGATGTTTGCGTAGAGGCATCGTCCACCGCAAATGTTAAGGGCATCGCAGTTTGTGCATGGTTCACCGACAAAAACTTTCTTCAACCGTAATGGATTTACAGTGTTTATGTGTCCGAGATAGTAGTCTTTCATTCCCCACATGGTTGGGCATGGAACAATATTCCCGTCTGTCTGTATGGCATAGTTTATCCATCCTCCGCCACATCGCAGAAGGCTCTGTTCTTCGCCATATAGAATTGACTGGGCAACTCCGAGAATAGGATAAAGCCGCAAAACAACTCCTTTTTTCTCCATATAGTCAACCCAGAACTTAACAAGCTTTCGTATTCCTGGATTGTAGTTTTCTTCGCTCCATTTTTTGAAGTTTCTTCTTGGAAAATCGTTTCCCCAGAAGCCAGCGTTTAGTTGCCAATGCACTGAAGAAAATGAGAATTCGCTGTTGTCCAAGAGCCATGTGACTTGTTTGTGTATGTCTGTTTTTTCCATGACTGTCATTCTGGCAATCAACTCGCCGCTAAAGTCATTCCGCTTGATCAGCTTTAAATTTTCAACTACTCCGCGGAAAGTGCCCTTTCCTCTGTAAAAGTCCGTTAATGCTTCATCGCCGTCTATAGAGACGAGGATTGTGTGAAAGCGGTTAACATATTTTGGTTCTAAATGGTCTAAAAGTAAACCGTTTGTTTGGATTAGGAAATGTTTAGCCTTAACATTATCCATTATTTGCTTGATTTCCTCAATGCAAAGTAGTGGTTCTCCGCCATAAAAAGTCAAAATGCAATCTGGATCTTGCCTGCAAAACTTGTTTAATAATTTGACATCGTAACTTATCTTTTTAGGCAGAGAGTAGTCAACCTCAAAATCTGGAAAATCAGCGTCCATGTCTTCCGATGCTTCACCAAAACAGTATCTGCATTGAAGATTGCACTCAGTTGTTAATATCACATGAAAGAACATGAGCTTTCCCTTCCTTTACGATGGTTTTTCAAACTAGGTAAACTTTCCCTTAATCTTTTTTGCCTTCTCAACGTAATCTTTGATTTCTCTGTCCTTAATCTTCTTTTCAGGCAAAGTCTCAGGAGCATACATTAATGGAATCAAAGCCAAGAAAAGGAAAAATGCTGTAAAAGAAAAAATTGCATATGCTGGGATGGTTTCAGCGATGTATGACCCCAAAGTAATCCGTAGAAAGCTTGAAAGAAGGTACGGTAACCCTCCTAGAGCATAATATTTCTCGCTAGGTCCACCATATGCCAAGTCTCCCCAAATTGTTAAAAGCAGTATTACATCCAAAATTCCCCAAGCAGCTCCGTCGACAACGGTATAGAAATACCAGCTAAGCAGGTTTCCAGAGTATATCCCCAAGGTTGCATATCCAAAACCCAACATGACGAACCCTGTTATGACCATTCGTTTACGTCCCAAAAAATCTGAAAGGAAACCTCCAACAATGGCGAAAACACCGACCAAGACATTTTCAATGAGAAGTAGAAGCTCAACCAAACTCTCGCCAAGAATCATAGATTGCATTGGTATGCTCAAAGAGTTAACTAGAGAAAACATCAACCAAGGAATAAAATAAAAAAGAAAAGATCTTTGGCTAAGTATAGAGGAGTATGAGAAACTTTTACCTTTTATGAAGGTGCTTTCTGAAGACTTGATCAGCAAAAGAATTGCTAAACCAAGTCCTCTCCAAGTCGTAAGTATTGCAGCACTCGTGAGAATGTTGCTAGCCATAATTGCTATTAGAAGCACAAACATTCCTGTGTAGCTAATAAAAAGTATCATGCCTGCTAGTCGAGCACGCTTTTCAACAGCTATGGAGTCGCTGTAATATCCCATGCAAGCTGGCATGCCTATCCCAAATGATACTCCAAAAAAGAAAGAAAGTATCAACAAGTTTGAAGTTAGTGCAGTATTCATTAACAGCAACATAAGTGATGAAAAAACTCCGAGAATTGTCCATAAAGCAAGGAGAGGCAGCCTCTTTCCAGCTTTATTCACTAATATTGCTCCGATTAGAGCAGAAAGTACTGCTCCGCAAAAATTGGCGAACCATATCGAAAGACTGTCTAAATAGTTTAACCCTATCTCGGTTATAATGCTCTTTAAGACGAAAAATGCACAGAAATACCAAATAAGAACATTACTTATCAACCCAATATTTGCTAGTACGTTCTTTCCAGGCATTCCAATTTTCTTTAGAAAAACCTCTTTAGGCATCACACAATACCGCTTAAACTTTCCATGATTTTGTAGATAAATATTTAGTATTTGAAAACTAGATTTTACGTACATAAACAGCAAACTTTTTAAGGTTATGTGTTGAACATAAATACAGTAGAGGAGAGGAGAAATGCAAAATAGAAAAAGACCCAAGCCAATCAGATCTCGTGGCTGGCTTTAGAAAGTAGGGAAAAGATCCCTAACGTAGCACGGTTTTGCTATTTGTCTTTCTAAAGATTTTCGACTGTGGCACGAATAAGTAATTCTAGCTCATATCTTTTCTGCTTCAGCATCTTCAACCGACGAAGTTCCTGCTTTATTAGTGACTTCATTTCTTTCTTTACTTTTTGAACCTCATTCGTATCCATGATTAAGTCAACAAGTGCATAGGCGTCGTTTTCAGTTATCTTCTTTTTTTGGAGCAAGCGAACAATTTCTTCTCGCTTTTGAGTATTTTGAAGCGCGTATAAAACGGGAAGAGGCAAGCATTCATATCTATATCTATTTTCAAGTTCCTCTGGTTCAAACGTATCGATGAATTCGTCTCTCATAGCCGATAAAAACCCTAATGTTCTACCATAATGCCCCAAAAGCTCGATCTCTTTTTCGTCGCCATCACCGATAATTGCCCCAATTCGCATGATGGCCTCCGCAACCGCGGCCCTCATTTTGAGATAGTCTCTGCATGATTTGGGTGAAAAATTATGTTTTTCTCTAAGAATTACTTCTGTTGCTTCACCGCTACCAATTTCAAAAAATGATGCCTTTACTAAGTCTACAATACGCTTTCTTTTGTTCTCAGAAAATCTTTCGCAAAATTGGTGCAGAAATGTTAAACCTTCAAAAAGAAATGCGTCTCCCACAAGAAGCGCGATATCTCGACCGAATTTACCATAAACGGTGGGCTTGCCGCCTTTATATCTTGATTGGTCAATGACATCATCATGGATGTGAGCACCACCTAAAAGAAAAAGCAAAGCGGTACCAATGTCATTTGCGCTGTTGGGATTTCCTCCAACTGCCTCGCACGCAACAGAAAGCAAACCTGGATGTTGAACGTCTTGCCATTCTAGCATAAAATGGCGCATGGCATCTTGAATTATTTTGCATTTGATTTTTTCGTTTAGGATGATTTTTTTCGCTTTCTCGTATGTTGCTTCACTTCTTTTTGTGAGAATGATACGAGCTTCTTCGGCTAACTTTTTTCTAGCATTTCCATTATTGGTCATTTTCTATCTTTTTATTTTATGTCTTGTTTTTGTATTTGTTCTTTTAGTATACTTTCATATGTGTCTATGTACTCTTTTCCGTTTTTGGTTATTGTGTATACTTTTCTCGTTCTTCCTCCCTGCTGCTGTTTTTGGCTTGTTAGGAAGCCTTTATTTTCTAACGTATTAAGCATTGGGTACAGTGCGCCGTGTCTAAGTTTTATGCCGAATTTTGTTTCAGCATGCTTTTTTATCTTGTAGCCCCACATGGGTTGTGTCTGAATTAGCCTCAGAATTTGAATGTCTAACAGGTTTCTGATTATGCGTTGAACAATTTCTTTTTTGAAGTTTTCTGTCAATTTTTTCACGCTTTGATGTGTTCTATTTTGGACTTGTTCATGTTTTGGTTTATTTAGTTTATGTAGGAAACAGAATAGTTCTGATATGCTTCTTTATGCTTCTATATGCCTAGGATAAGTATGAACCTTTATATTACCGTTTATGCTCTATAAAGTCTTGCGATATGTCTTAAAGAGAACATATCGTATCCACGTACAACACAAATACAGAAGGAAAAAAGGATGGGAAACAACTCAAAAGAAGTTCAAGTCAAATTAATGAAAGGTCTCCTAGACCTAGTAATATTACAATTCCTAAACTCACAACCCATGCACGGTTACCAAATAATCACAAAAATCCGCAAAACATTTGGAATTTATTTCGGACCTAGCACCATTTATCCTCTTTTGGGCACGTTGGAGAAGAAAGGGTATGTGAAAAGCGAATGGAATATGAGCAACGAACGCCCCAGAAAAGTCTACAAACTAACAAACGAAGGACAAAGCCTGCTGAACTTCACAGAAGATTCACTTAACCTCATATGCAGAAAAATAGGCACAAGCGGAGTCTCCAACAACGGCCTGACAGAAAAACACGCCCTGCAACAACCACAACCAGGGTTACGCTCATTCCTAAAGAAAATCGAAGAACCAAAAACACTCATCTAGCCCTCTACAAACCATACCCTTTTTCAACTCCAAACAATGAAAAATCAGCAAAGCAAAAATTCTTAGCATTCTTTTTATGGCTAGCTCTTCATCTACATAGAAACAGGGTGTATTCTTGGAAAAAGCACACATCCTAATTCATAGATGCGTCATCCTGCCAATGAATGGCAAAACATTCATAAAAGACGGCGCCCTCGCCATAAAAAACGACAAAATAATTTTCATCGGCAAATCAACTTCTGCAACCAACATAAACGCAGAGACAAAAATTAACGCCAAAGGAAAGGTCGCCATTCCCGGATTGATCAACTGCCACACACACGTGCCCATGACCCTTTTTCGCGGAATAGCAGAGGACCAACCATTAGATACTTGGCTGAAAAAGACCATTTGGCCTTTGGAGGCTAAGCTCAAATCAGAAGATGTCTATGCGGGTGCTCTTTTGGGCTGTTTGGAAATGATAAAAAGTGGAACGACTTGCTTTGCTGACATGTATTTTCATGAAGACAAGGTTGCAATGGCTGTAGATGAAAGCGGATTAAGAGGCGTTTTAGCTGAAGGTATAATTGAAGCTGGAAACAAAGCCCTAGGCAAAAAAATGTTTGATAAAAGCGTAAATTTTGCCAAAAGTTTCCATAAATGGGTCAATGGCAGAATAAACACAATGCTTGGCCCACACGCCGTTTACAGTTGCAGTCCAAAACTACTAATGAAAATTGGTAACAAGGCTTCTGCGCTGAATATTGGTGTGCATTTGCATTTAGCTGAATCAAAAAGAATGTTCAGGAAATTTGAGAAGTACGATTCTACTGAAGTCGAATTTCTTGATAGAATAGGCTTTTTGAAGGGACACATTCTAGCTGCGCATTGCATAGATCTGTCCAAGAAGGACATGCGGATTCTTTCTAAACGCGGTGTCAACGTGGTTTACGTTCCAGTGGCCAACATGAAACTCGGGTCTGGCACGGCGAAAATAAAGGATTTGATGAATCTAGGCGTCAACGTAAGCCTAGGAACAGATGGACCTGCCAGCAATAACACGCTTGACATGTTTGAAACCATGAAAGCTGCGGCTTTGCTTCAAAAACTCGTATATAAGGATCCATCTGTTCTGTCAGCTTATGAAACTTTGAAAATGGCAACGATAAATGGAGCCAAAGCCCTAGGTCTTGACAAAAACATTGGCTCACTTGAAGTAGGCAAAAAAGCCGACATAGTATTGATTGACCTTTCAAAACCACATCTAACGCCGTTACACAACATTTACGCAAACATTGTTTACGCTACGCGTGGGAGCGATGTGGACACGGTGATCGTTGATGGAAAAATTTTGATGGAGAATAGTCAAGTGAAAACTTTAGATGAGCAGGCGGTTATGGAAAAGGTTCAAAAAACTGCTTTTGATTTGCTGTCACGATAAATCTTATTTAACTGCTCATTCATTGTATTTGCTCCAGCGTAGGTACAAAAATGCCATCAATAATTCAGATTAAAGATCTTACGAAGAAATTCGGGAATTTAGTGGCAGTGGATCATCTAAACTTAGAGGTTGAAGAGGGAGAAATTCTTGGACTTCTGGGACCCAACGGCGCAGGCAAGACAACCGTCATTCTTATGATTGCAACAGTCATTAGACCAACGGAGGGCACCGCTCTTGTCAGTGAGTATGATGTGCGAAAGAATCCTGACAAGGTGCGCGGGTTTTTGGGTATAGCTTTTCAAGAACCTAAGATGCTGTGGGTTAGCACTCCTTGGGATATAGTGAATTGGCACGCAAAAGTTTGTGGATTATCAACAGATGAGCGAAAGCGACGAGTTAAAGAAGTGATGGAAGCATTAGACATGTGGGAATACCGCCGCAAGAATGTTCACGCCCTTTCAGGCGGCATGCGCAAACGGGTTGAAATAGCTAAGGTTTTGATTCAAAAACCAAAAATCGCCATTGTTGACGAGCCTACCGCCCAGATTGACATTGTAGGCAAACATAGAATATGGAACATGCTTCGTGAACTTCGGGATGAAGGAAGCACAATTATTCTTGCGACGAACGAGCTTTACGAGGCTGATGTTCTTTCAGACCGTGTTGGAATAATGCATAAGGGCAAACTTCTCGTGTGCGATACGCCTAAGAAACTAAAGGACAGCATCCTAGGCGGCGACATAATTGACATTCAACTTGAAAAAGAGATCCCAGCAAAAGTTGTTCAAGAGCTTAAAGGCTTCAAGGAAATTGTGGATGTTATGCAAGCTAAACCGTCTAGCCTTCGGCTCTACCTAAACCGTGTTGAAGAGGTTGTTCCGCGAATAATGAATTTGCTTATGAAGCAGGGTGTTCCAGTCACTTCTATACGCATGAGTGAACCAAGTCTTGATGATGTATTCGCGCACTACACAGGTTTAACGATTGAAGAAGCGCAGAAAGATGAAGGGTGAATCGTAAACGAACAAGCTTCTTTTGGTGGTTGAAAGAGACATCCGCCTTTTCTTTCAATACAAATTCCTAATCATAATGCGAATCATCTGGTTTGTTTCGCAAATAGTTTTGTTCGGACTTATCGCTTCTCGCATGATTAACGTACAAGAGGTTCCCGATTACTTTCGTTATTATGTGGCTGGGCTTTCCATAATGACGCTTTACTCAGCCGCAATTTTCATCGGATTTGACATTTATGAAGAAGCAGAGCACGGTGTCTTCGAATACTTGCTTAGCTTGCCAGTTTCTAGAAGACAACTTGTGCTGGGTAGATCAATTGGCGGTGGACTCAGAGCGTTCATATACGTTGGGCCGTTGATAGGGGTATCTTTGTATGTGCTCGGCGCGGTCAACTTGCTCAATTTCTTGGTTTCGCTGTTTGCGCTATTCTTATTCTCCTTTGGCGTTTCTGGCATGAGCATCACCATAGCCGTAATGATAAAATCCAGCGACCGGTTTGACATATTGATGGGAGTCTTAGACGCCTTAATTGTGCGGTTAAGCACTGCCATGTACCCGTTGGCAGTTGTGCAAGCGGCGAATCCACTTTATGGTGGAGTTGCAAGCTTCAACCCCGTTACTTACGCTGCCGATTTGTTCCGTTGGGGCACAGGGATAGAAGCAATAATAACTTTGGATAGTCCATTGATGCCATTGCTTGGCATCATAGCGTTTTTTGCGTTCTTCACTTTTGTGGGCGTAATAATCTATGATAAGCGCATAGAAGGGGGAGGCTGGCAATAGTGAAAGCAATTCTGCACATTTTGGAGCATGATTTCAGGAATTTTTTCAGGTATAAGTGGTGGCTTGTTGGGTTAATCAGCATGAATTTGGCTGACTTATTCATAATGGCTATTGTCTACAACTACATGATAAGCAGCGACGTGATAAGGGTATACACGACTTATTTCGATTTTTTTGCTCCAGGGCTTGCTGTCACAGGCTTGTTTGCTTCAGCTTTCATGATTGGGCGCGAGATAAACATGGAGAACCGAAGGGAAGTGCATCATTACATGTTAAGTTTGCCTATGACAAGGCTGGAATTGGCTATCGGGCGTGTTCTATCAGGCGGCTTGCGCGGCATGCTTTATATGTCGCCTCTTTTGCTGACTTGTTTCCTTTTTCTAGGTTTTCCAACAGTATGGCAGCTTTTTTTGATTTTGGCAGTTTTGTTTTTGTTAGCTGTTGGCATTTCTGGCTTTAGCATTGCCATTGCGGTCTCCACAATGAGCCTTGAAAAATTCATAACTGCGAGAGGCTTGGTTTATTACACGCTTTTCTTTTGCAGTAGCGTTTTTTATCCGCTTTCTTTGATTCAACAGCTTGGGCAAGATGGCAAGTTTCCGATGATATTAGTAACTTTGGCTGAGGTTAATCCTTTGAGCACGGTTTCAGATATGATTCGCTATTTTCTGCTTGGTTCTCCGCCTTTTTTCTTCACTTCTATAGTCAATGTTCTTGTCTTTTCGGCAATTTTCACTTTCGGCGCGGCTGTTGCTTATGTGAAAATAATAGAACGTAAATAATTGTTTAGTTAAATTTATGTATATGTATGAAGTATTTTCTTTCCTTCTATCCTTTACAAGTTTGGTTTGAAGGTTAACTCAATGATTGATGTGAAGGCTATCTTTGAACCGCAAAATGTTGTTCTAATTGGTTCAAGTGGAGTTAGGGAAAAAGTTGGCATGGCTTCGCCGCAGCTTTTTAGAAGCGTAATTTATAATGTGAGGAAGTTTTTCTGTGGTAAAACCTATGTTGTAGATGTGGATGGAAAAGTTGGTTATAGCAGTTTAGCTAAGCTGCCAAAAACTCCTGAACTAGCCGTTGTTATGCTTCCGCCGAAGCAATCAATTGCTCAGGTCGAAAAATGTTCTAAATTGGGCGTTAAGGCTTTTGTCATTATTACTGGCGGATACAAAGACAATCAACGTCAGCAGCTTCTAAGGTTCAAGAAAAAGTATGGCGTTAGAATTTTGGGGCCCAACACGATTATGGGTGTGATAAACACGGCCAATGGATTAAACACGACCTTTGAAAGAAATACTATGCCTAAGAAGGGAAGCATTGCGGTCATTTCTCAAAGCGGCGGGGTTGGCGCTTGCCTGCTTGACTGGGCGTGCTTCTATGATGTTGGTATAAGTAGGTTCGCTTTCATGGGCGATAAGATAGACGTTGATGATGTGGATTTGCTACAGTATTTTGGGAAGGATAAACAGACGAAAGTGATATGCTTATACATGGAAGGAATAAAGAACGGCAGAAAATTCATAGAAGAGGCTAGAAAAATTGTGAAGAAAAAGCCGATTTTAGCCTTAAAAGGTGGAATAACCCATGAGTCGGCAAAAAGAGCCTTATCGCATACGGCTTCCATGTCTGGATTGGACGAAATTTTTGATGCGGCTTTCAAAAAAGCGGGGATAATAAGGGTTGAAGACATTGAAGAGTTGATGGATGCTGCGGTTGCGCTTTCTAAACAGCCGCCCATGCATGGAGACAATGTGGGCATTGTAAGCAATGTTGGTGGACCGGCAATACTGGCTGCAGATGCAGTTGTTAAAAATAATCTGAAACTCGCAGCTTTATCAGTGAAAACGAAAGCGAAGATTGAAAATTTGTATCCGGGTGTGGATGCAACTAACCCAATAGACATGATTGCTGATGCCCGAAATGAAAGGTACGAGAAAGTGCTGGATCTGGTGCTTGCAGACAAGAACGTGGATGGAATTTTGGTGATAAACATGCTTAAGTCCTGTTTTTTTGAACCAGAAGACGCTAAAGTCATTCCGAAGATAGCCGCAAAACATCCAAGCAAGCCAATTGTGGACGTGCCAGCAGGTGGAGAAGACTTCGCGCTTGTGTATAACGTGTTGGGCAATACGAATATACCGTTGTATAATTTGCCAGAAAAAGCCGCAAAAGCCCTAAAAGTCCTGAGAGTATATGGCAAGATTGTTAAAAAGCATTAACTATATTTTGTAGATGCGTAGATTCTATTTGTGGTTGTCAGCTTTCCTCTCTGGTGAAACTTTGGTTCAGTATTCAAAACGTCTAAATGAACCATTATCTGTGCAGATTCTTAATTTTTCTAGGCATGTCGCTGGTTCTTGCGAAATTACAGCAGCGTGTGTATGTGGCGATTACGCAATGGGATTTGCACCTGAAAAGGCAACTGTTGAAGTTTTGTTGGTACTTCGTGATTTTCAGCCTAAGCTCATGAATTATGTTAAAGTTTTTGACGAAAACAACATAATTGTTTTTGCCGTTGACGAGTGGATTTTCGAAAGAGATGTTGAAAGAGGATTTTTAGGCGAAGCCTTGGCTGGCGGACTAATTTTTCCATACATCCCAATAGTAAATGCTGATTACTTGCATGATCAAGAAATTAAATTGAAGAAGCGGCTAATCCTTGAACTTCTAGAAAACCTCGTTTTGGATTTCCCAGAACTCTCCTATGAGATTTACATAAAACCAGAATACTTCATGTACGAAACCATGCTGAGGAGAGCCCGCCTTTTCCCACTAAAAATTTATAGCTTAATGAATTTTATGCAAGCAGACGTTAAAAAGGAAAACGTAGAGCAAGCTCTTCAAGCCTATTTAGTGGCACTGAAAGAATTAGGAGATGAGGGCGCAGTTAATTTTTCAAACGGCTACGTAAAAATCTCTGGAAAATTCGCAGAAAACGCCGGAAGCAGAAAAGTACGCTTCGTAAGCCTATTCAGAACTGCACAAAGAGCCCTATTCACTTCTTTGTTAGGCATTTTTCCAAAAACCCTGAATTTCATTTCGCAAAATAAAGAGCTATTTCTAAAACTTGCTGCTGAAGAAAGATCAAAGATTATCCAGCAAATTGAAGACCCTAAACAGTATCTGCTTGTTTCCACTGCTTCAGGGCTTGTTCCTTTAGCAAATAGGATGGATATCGAACGTTTTACAAGGAAAGTGATTTCTGCAGATGGGGATGCGAAGATTGTGATTGAACAAATTGGCGGCATCTTAAACGATGTCTACTTGATTAAGGCTTCAGTGGCTGGTAAGGAAAGAAAAGTCGTTGTGAAAAGGTTTAGGGACTGGTCGAGTTTTAAATGGTTTCCATTAACGTTATGGACTGTTGGCACCAGAACCTTCGCCGTTTCAGGACGTTCAAGGCTTGAAAGGGAATGCACCATAAACCAACTTTTGTACTCTAAGGGTTTTGCTGTTCCAAAGATTCTCCATGTAAGCCACTACGAACGTTCAATTTTTATGGAGTACGTGAAAGGCGAAAACCTCGATAAAATAGTAAAGAGGATCGTGAGTTCAAAAAGTGTTGGCGAAATAGAGAAGGACTTGGTCATTATAAAGAGGGTTGGTGAAGTATTTGCTAATGTACATGCATTGGACATTGGTTTAGGTGACACGAAACCAGAAAATATCATGATTGGAAAAGACAGTGAAATTGTCCTTTTAGATTTTGAGCAAGCTTCACGAAACGGCGACAAAGTTTGGGACATTGCTGAATTTTTGTATTGTGCAGGGCACGACATTCCACCTATTGTTGGAACCAGCTCAGCAGAACTCATTACAAAGGCTTTCATTGAGGGTTACCTAAAGGCTGGAGGAGACGCAAAGATTGTCAGGGGGGCTGGAAACCCAAAATACGCAAAAGTTTTCAGCGTTTTCACTTTTCCACACATAATGTTTGCTATTTCAAACATCTGCAGAAAAACGGATAAACGGAAGGAATAAACATGGTTAAACATGAAACAATTTTGACTTTCTACGGAGGAGTAAATGAAATCGGCGGAAACAAAATCCTGCTCCAAGACCGCGACACCAAGGTTTTCTTTGATTTCGGCATGTCCTTCGCCTTAAAGAAGCAGTTTTATTCTCCGCCTTTTCTTTCCCCGAAAACTGAAAAAAGCCTGCAAGAGCTTGGAATACTGCCAAAAATTGAAGGCATCTACAAGTTTGATGCAAAAGCTACAGAGGTTGACGCTGTATTCATTTCGCATGGGCACATGGATCATTCAGCTTACTTATCTTTCATAAACCGTGAAATTCCAGTCTATTGTGGAGAAACAACGAAAATTATTTTGCAAGCACTAAGCGAAATGCGCAGGGTCGACTTAGAGTTTGATGTTGCAGGCATCACTTTTAAGCCTTTTAGAACAGGCAAAAAAATCGTTGCAAGCAATTTAGAGGTTGAGCCTGTTCACGTAGACCATTCTATCCCAGGCGCCTACGGCTTCATCATTCACACTTCTAGCGGTAGTGTTGTTTACGCTGGAGATTTCAGAGCGCACGGAGCCAAGCCTGAAATGACACGGGATTTCGTTAAAAAAGCAAAAGAAGCCGAGCCTGTGGTCGTCATTACTGAAGCAACAAACATGACTGGAGCTTCTGTTTCTTCCGAAGTTGAAGTTGAAAACAAGCTGAACCAAATTGTCAGCCAAGCAGATGGCATTGTGCTTGCCGATTTTGCCTACACGGATGTTGACCGTTTGAATTCTTTTTATCGAATAGCCAAGAAGAATGAGCGGTGTCTGACTGTTTCACTCAAGCAAGCCTACTTGTTAAACGCACTACGTACAGACAAGGGCTTAAGCGTTCCGGACTTGAACGATAAGAACGTCTTGATTTTTCGAAAATCGAAGAAGAAATATGATCATTGGGAGAGGCAAATTCTGGAGAAATACCCAAACAAAACTGTTGATGTGTTCGAAGTTTCGAAGCAACAATGCAATGCAGTTTTAGCTATATCCTTCTATGATTTGGAGGAACTAGTGGAAATAAAGCCGAGCGCCGGAAGCTGCTACATTCTATCCGCCTCTGAACCCTTCAACGAGGAGATGGAGATGGACTTTGAAAGGCTTGTCAACTGGCTTAGGCATTATGGCTTGCCGCAGTATCATGCGCATGTTTCTGGACATGTAATGCCATTGCAACTGAAAAATATACTTGAAGAAACAAGCGCTGCAAAAATTTTCCCTATTCACACGGAAAATGCAGAATTATTCTCCAAATTCATGGGAAACAATAAGAGCCAAATCATACTCGCCGAGAAAAGCAAGGAGTACAAAATTAGTAATAGGTGAATTACGCTTCACCAAATCAATAAATAACAAGGACGGATTCGTTTATTTCTTTGGTAGACTAACTATTGATAAATTGGGATGAAGAGATCTTTAAGGCACTTTCTCATCCTATTAGAAGGCTTATTATCGAGTGTTTGCGCGATAAGAAGTCTCTCTCGTATAGCGAAATAATCAAAATCATCAATATTGCGAATCATGGCAAGCTTGTTTTTCATTTGAGAAAACTAAAAGGGTTAGTTGAACATGATTCTTCAACAAATAAATATCATTTAACCGATAGAGGATTGATTGCAGGCGAGTTGATCTGGGATATTGGCTTCATAATTTCTAGAGGCGGGCGAGACCTTGCACAAGAACCCACTCGATATGTTCGAAACCTAAAGTTTGGAGATCACGCTTTATTTGTGTACAACGGAAAAGATGACAGACGCGAAATCGCCTTTTCATATTTGGAAGCTGGATTACCAAAAAATGAAGCAGTCATCTTCCTTGTGCCAGAACAAAAAATAGATTCAGAAAGCCGAGAAATTCAGCGATACGGAATAAGCGCTGACCACTTTCGCAATGAAGCATTTACTATCATGTCAGCTGAAGAATGGTATCTGAGAAAGGGTAAAGCCCAAGCTAAAACAATTATTGACAATTTTCTTAAACTTGTAAAAATGAAGCAAAAGGCTGGGTTCACAGGACTGCGTGTGACTAGCGAAATGAGAATTTTTTATGAAAACTCCAAGGAAAAGGAGCTATTAAAATATGAGAAGGCTTTAGGCAGAAAATTAGCCTACGACATGTGTGGGCTATGCATGTATGACACTGCGCTGCTTGGCGAAAATCAGCTCTTTCAACTAACCAAATTGCACAGTTATTTAATAAGCAAGGACATGGCGTGGAAAACAGTGTAAACCGCTAATTATTGCAATAAAACAAATTACCCTATCAGACTGAAGAGGGCAACGACGCCAAATCCTGTGAGAATTATGCCTGAAACTCTGTTTAGCCATTGCAATCTAGTGGGTGTGAACCTTGAGCGAAAAAGGCTAACGCTTACGCTTAAAATAAGCCACCACAAAGCCGAGCCGATGAATACTCCCAAGACTAAAATTGCAGCAGAAGCATAGTTTCCACCTGTACTTCCTACTCCTAATCCAGCGAATATAGCTGCAAAAGAGAGAATTGTCATAGGATTGGTCAAAGTCAAGAAAAATGTTGAAGCATAAGAGCTGAAGAGTCCGTTTCCTCTAGCTGAAGCTGTTTTTCCAGTCGGTTTAGATAGGAAAGTCTTTATGCCCAAAAAGCAAAGAAAACTGCCACCAATAAGCCGGAGCAATATTTGTTGTTCAATCAAGAGATTTGAAATGAAAGTTAGTCCAAATCCGGCAATGCAGCCGTATACTGCGTCAGCGGTTGCAGCTCCTAACCCTGAAATCAAGCCATGGGTTTGTCCCTCAGCTAGTGTGCGTCGTATGCATAACACGCCAATTGGTCCGACAGGTGCGGCTATTGAAAAACCAATAATTAGTCCTCTTAGCAGAAAATCGAGGTCGTTCATGTTCGCTCTTCTCGCATTTTAGTATAGGGCATTAAATATATTTAATTGGAGCAACTTACTCTTCAGATGTTATGATCTCCATAATTGGCGCTGGAAAAGTTGGAAGTGCTGCTGCATTCAACATTTTAAGGTTAAGAATCAGTGACATCGTTCTGATAGACATTCATGAAAATTTGGCTAAGGGCGAAGCACTTGACATGATGCAAACTGCACCAGCCATAGAATTTGATGGAAAAATAAAAGGAACAAGCAACTTCAGCGAGATGAAAGGCTCAGAAATTGTGATAATAACCGCTGGTGAAGCGAGAAAGCCTGGAATGACAAGAATTGATCTCATGAACAAAAACGCAAAGATAGTCAAATCCATAGTGAAAGAAGTTGTGAAGTACGCTCCTGAATGCAAGCTCATGATCGTCACAAATCCAGTTGACATCATGACATACGTAGCCTACAAGGAATCAGGCTTTGAAAGAAACCGCGTTTTTGGGATGGGTAATGTCCTAGACACTCTACGTTTCAGGTCCTACATCGCAACGGAAATTAATGTTTCGAGAGAGGATGTCCGCGCTCTAGTCATAGGAGAACATGGAGACTCCATGGTTCCGCTCGTGGAATACGCTTCTGTTTCAGGCATACCCATAACTTATCTGCTCAAAAAAGAACAAATCGAGAAAATAATGAATTTGACGATAAGCTCTGGTGCTAACGTCATTAAATTGAAGGGTTTCACAACTCATGCGCCAGCAGCCGTAATAGCGATTATGGCAGACGCCATCCTCAGAGGCAGAAACAGGGTGGTGGGCGTTTCAGCATATCTACAAGGGGAATACGGATTTTCAAACGTTTCAATCGGCGTTCCAGTTATCCTCGGAAGAAATGGCATTGAAAGGATTCTGGAGCTCGAATTGGCGCCTGAAACAAAGAAACGCCTCAAAAGATCTGTCTCCATCATGAAAGAGGCTATAAAGAAACTAGGCGAATAGCTTACGCCAAGAAAAAAAGGATATCTAAGAATGGTCAGCTAAGGGATACAGAGTTTTCGAGTTCGTTGCATTGATTTCTCAATTCTGAGATTTCATTTGTTAATGTTTGTATCCTACGCTTCATAATTTCAATTTTTTCTTCGGCTTTGAGTTGTAGCTTTTCTTTTAAAGCCAGTAACTCTTGCTTCTCTTCCATCAAAGAAATTTCTTGCTTTTCCAATTCTCGTAAAACTAGTAAAGGTTCGCCTAGTTCGCTGCATTGTTCTGTAATTTCTTTTTTCTTAAATATGTTTATCATGCTCTCAACGTTTCCATGCAATCTGTATTATATATTAATAAATAATACTTTGTTCCTTGATCAAAATATTTCTCAACAAGATATAACTAGGCTTCCGAATCCGAATTCGCGCTACCAGTTCACAGGCATGCACACTGATTGGACAAGCCTCGAATAATTTGCGGAATAGACTGTGCAAACTGTTCAGGAAACGTAAATCGAGTCGGTGGTTATGGAGAAAACTCTGAAAGTGTAACTGTAAATCAAAAATCGCAATCATTATGTTTTGTCGTGTGTGGAGATTCATAACCTATAAGTTGAAGTATCGACTCTTAGCATTCACGATAGCAAATGAAGACTACCACAACAATTGACCGCCGAATACTGCTAGTTCTACATAGTATGGGCTTGAGCTGCATAGGCGGTGCAATATTCCTCCAAATTCTAGTGTTTACTGACATACTCCAACATGGATATTTCATGGCTGTGGAGAATAATCCAGCAATCCTAATTTTTGAAGTAAGCTTGACGTTTTTTGCCCTTATCTATTTTATATACATTTACCAACGCTTCATACGCTCAATAAAATAGCCATTTCGTAGGCATTAAAATGTAAAAAATCTTTTTTGGCGAGTGCTAAATAACAAAGGAAGAATAAAAAATCATTAAATAAACTCTCAACCAGACGTATTCAAATAAATTCTACACTTAGGTGAGACAATGAAAAGACTAAAAAAGCTAACTACATTATTCTTCCTTCTCAGTTTCGCGTTCACATTAATTTGCATCGCAAAATCACAAGCCCAAGCAGAAGGCATGAAAACATTCTTCGATTCTGAGGCCCCTGGAATAAAAATTCAAGTCAATGCAACAGCAGAAACGCAGCCGACCCAAAATATTACTGTCATGCTAAGCCTGAAGAAACAAACTACTGTTTTTGTAGAGTACTTTAACCTAAGCATATTTGGCTTCTTAAACGGCACAGACGAAGTTCTAATGGCAAATATCACTGGCTATAATTTTCTATTAAATGATGATTCCAAAGAGTACAATCACACTTTTATAGTTCCCGAAAACGTTTGGGGTGTAACTTATGGCAAAATTGTTTTAACGTATAACGCCACATACACCATAGAGCATGGCATTTCAATAACGATACCATACGAAAACCTTTCAATTGGTTTCACTGTAACTCTTGTTGAGAACGTTTACCTCAAAAACATGGAGGAACAATTTAAGAGTCTTAACCAAACTTACTGGGAGCTTCAGCAAAACTATACTGCTTTGCAGAAAAGTTTGGGTGAACTTGATAGCACGAGACAGGCGGCAATTGCGTTGGGTGTGACAACTGCTTTCTTTGTAGCTACGACGCTTTATTTTGTAATGCGAAAACCCAAACAGTATTGGTAGAACGCGTTATTTTCCCTTTTTTGTTTTTTTACCTTTGATATCTAATCTTGCGCTTTTAGCAGTGCTAGGGGAAATAAATGGATTTTAAGTTGAGCTATCTTGTTCTAGAAGCCTATTACTAGGGTCTCTGTGGTTTGTACTCCGCTTATGCCTCTTATTTTGTCCGTGACAAGATTGCCTAATTCTTCAAGCGTCTTCGTTTCTACTCTAATAACGAAGTCATAGCGTCCGAAGACGCCGTATATGTCTTTGACGCCTTTGATTCTGCTAATCTCCTCTTTAACAGTCTTGATAAAATTCAAAGCTTCACTTGAACCAACACGGATAAGGACGAAAGCCTCCATCATTCTAAACCTCCATTAAACTTATGTGCCATCCTTACTTTGATGTAGGTTTAATTTAAAAAGTTTTGGATTTGAAATTTATGCTGATGGAATGTGTGCAAACTATTTCTTGTGCAGGTTCTGCGCTGCAATAACCGTTAAGCCTCGCTCAGTGAGGGCTCTGGCTGTTCTGTTCATTGCATCATGCTTATCAAGGTAATTAACCAGAAGTTTTGGCATCAATCCTTTCTCAGTTATGTCTTTTTTTGGGATAAAGTAGTCTAGAATGTCAGACGGGTGTTCGCGGGTTTTGTCAATTTCGGGAATTCCGCCTTCGTGTTTGGCGCTTATGTTGTTGATGTGGTCTGCGATTTTTAGGAGTTCGTTGAGGCGGTCGTATGGCTGTCTAACAATGCTCTTTTGAGTTTCCACAATGTGATGTTCTATGCGGATGATGCCCTCAAAGTCAAAGGCTTTTCGTATATGGGCTGCGAGTTCGATTGTCTCGTTGTTGACGGAGTTGGAGAGGTTGAAACCAATAAGCGGGGTTGTGCCGTCCTCTCTGCTGAAGAGTTTTGCAGTCATCAGCGTCCAAAATATTGAGTAGGGATTATCATTGCCTAAATAAACGGAAATCTTGAATTCAACGTCTACTCCAAGTTTGTGAAGCCAATAACCTAACATTACAGTACCAGCATTTACATTCAACACTTGTCTAATGCCATATTCAGTATAATAGTGAAGAAACTCGTCAACCCACTTCAAAGTGTACTCGTTCGGCACGCCCACGCCTCCGAAATAACCTGTTATGGTTTCTGGACCGCCTAAATGAATGTTTATGGGTTTGCCGTCTGATCCTGGCATTGTTCCTTTTGTGTCAAGCGTCTGCACGTAAGAAGCGCCTATAATCTGCATTGCGGCTGCAAAAGCTAGAATGTCATCATCCTCGACCTGCTCTTTCATGGAGCGAACACGAATGTAGCGACCTGGCATAAGATCTTGCTGTTTAATGGCTTTTTTTGCTTCTTCTATTAGCCATGGGAAAAAGTTAAATGCACTGATTTCTAACGTGACAGCAAAAGACTCATCGAACCTTATGGAGTCCGCTTTTTTTCCCAAGATTTTTTTGCGATAATCTGGTATGCTGATGAAGGCCTTTTTGTCGCGTTGTTTAATTAGCCATTCAATATCTTTAATAAAAGGTGATTTTTTCTTTTCAAGGCGTTTCATGAGGTTTTCGAGTTTACAAGATTCCCTAGCCTTTCGGTTAATCTCGTCAACGCCGCCGTGTTTTTCAACAATTTTGAACAAGCCATTTGTGAGAGGGTTGTCTTTCCTCAAAAGAAAATCATTAACTTCTTTCAATTTATTTTCGCTGATTTTTAATTTTTCTCTGAGGCTATTCAAAAATCTTCCTCCATTTGGTAGTGTGTTCACCCTTTCTTGCAATTTAAGTATTTTTGTATCTTTTTGGGCCTTTGAGTAATCGTGTGTGAGAGGTCTGGTGCCACTAGACAAGGGAATGCTGTGAGAACGCTTTTAATATTCAGAAAGGCATGTGTCTGGAAATTAAATTTTTGACTACGTAAGAAGCTTAAATTGTCAGAGTTCACTTCTATAGATATAGAGGTTTAGTTTGGTGATTGTCTGCCTGAAAGGCATTTTTCGTTCTCGCCTAGGAAGACAGCTTTCTTAGTTGCTGTTTTTGTCGGGGCATTGAACGCATTCATGCTAGTGCATTTGGGACACCATTAATATGAATGATTTCTATTGAGCAGTAACATGTAAAAAAGAAGTAACAAATAGAAGAATTATCCACAATCCATATATTTGTTTTTGACGTTTCTTTATTTGGGATTCAAAATGAAAGGAGAGAAAATGCCAAAAATAATAGGTGTACTTTTGGTCGCATTGCTTTTGATAAGCGCTTTACCACTTTTGACCTTAGGAAGCTCAGAAATATTGATACCGGGCATCGTAGATGATTATGTCCATGTTTACAGAGATAGTTGGGGAGTCCCACACATATATGCGACTTCAACCAGTGACGCCTATTTTGCACTAGGTTATGTCATGGCTCAAGATAGATTGTTCGAGATGGACTTGTTCCGAAGAAGCGTGGCTGGCAGAGTAGCCGAGATTTTGGGTACTCCCGCATTTAGCCAAGATGTTGTGATGCGAACCCTCGGCGTCTACCAAATAGCAGTGGACACCTGGAATGGCATCTATCCTAATGCAGTGGTTCCTCCAGACATCAGACAAAACCTTATACAGTTTTCGAATGGAGTAAACAAATACATAGCGAGTCTGGTACCGTTTATACCGTTCCCCCCATTCCCCTTAGAGTACAGGACACTCCAAATCCTAACACAGTTGCCATATAGTCAATTTATTCCATATCCATGGACTCCTACTGACTCCTTGGCAATTGCAGGAATGATGGGTTTGATGTTGACAGACACTTCGCAAGGGGAAATAATCAGAGGAGCATACGCGGCAATGGTGGATCCAGCTTTCTATAGTCAAACGGGTCTGCCTTTGGTATCAGATTTCCTGATGCCCACTAGCTGGCAAAACGCTACCACTATTTCCATGCCTGATCCCGAGTTGGAAAGTGTTGGCCTAATTGAAGCAATAACTGCCCCGATACGAAAACTATTGGGCTTCAGTGGACTTGAAGGAAGCAACAACTGGGTCATAAGCGGCACAAATACAACCACTGGAAACGCCATGCTAGCCAACGACCCGCACCTTGCTCTGCAGTCTCCAGGCATCAACTGGCAAGTTCACATAAATGTGCCAGGATGGGCCAACGTCATCGGATGTTGCATTCCTGGAGGACCAGTAATATACACTGGACACAACGATTACATTTCGTTTGGGGTTACAAACCTCATGGCCGACGTCATGGACCTATACTACTATACATCCAATGCAACTCACTATTGGTATGAGCCTTTGGGTCAATGGTTACCATTTAACGTAAATATGGTTACAATCTACAACTACACACAGCCCATAACAATACCGGTAGTTTCTACGATACACGGACCCTTAATAAGTACCCCGCTGCCGGCGCCCTTCAACAAAATGGCCGTAAAATGGGCTGGCAAGTTGTCTGGGTATGGAGAGGTTGTAGGCTTTTCACTAGTTGACAACGCTACATCCCTCGCAGAATGGCAACAAGCCCTAAGCCACATGTGTGTCATAGACCAGAACTATGTAGCCGCCGACAAAAATGGAAACATCGCTTACTGTCCTTCAGGAAAACTTCCGTTAAGACCGCCACCGCCCCCCTTAGGGACTGGAACCTTAGGTGTTGTTCCGAGCAACGGATCAGCAGGTCAAAACGAATGGATGGGTTGGCTACCTCATTCTACAAGTCCACAGATAATTCCGCCGTATCCAATACCAGTATCCCTACCCTACATACAAAATCCACCACAAGGATTCATAGCTACGGCAAACAATCAACCCATAGATCCAAGCTATCCAGGCTATCCATGGCCCATTTGGATCGGTCCAGCATTCGGATTTGATCCGGGCTATAGAGCGCAAAGAATAACAGAACTCATCAAGACATTGGCTCCAATAGACATAGAGGACATGAAGCTCATACAGGCAGACAGCGTTTGTATTCCAGCCAGAAACATGGTACCCATCCTATTAGGAGCACTTGCCGGAGACTCGAACGCAACAATACAGCAAGCGCTTGCAATACTAGCTGGTTGGAACTACTCTGAGCTGAGGGGTTTGGTTGCGCCTCTAATATGGGAACTCTTCTTGGAAAAGTATACATACAACACCTTCTACGACGAGTTTGGACCTTACGGCTTGTACCCATTCCCAAACACAATAATTCCACTATGGAACATGACTATAGACACTGTTACGAAGCTCCCAGGAGCTAACATGTACGCCTTAGTACTCTTTGACAACAAATTCACGCCTTCACCAGGCCCTGGATATCCGGGATGGGAAACTATGCCTGATATTATGAACAAGAGCCTACACGACGCAATCGACTGGATAGCAGGCCAACTCGGTTCAGACATGTCAACTTGGCAATATGGAAAACTCCATGTAGTCAACTTTGCACACACCATGGGAGGCTCGTTGCCATACTTGAACGTGCCAGCAATGCCTGTTGGATGTGATGGAGGTCCGTACACGGTTGATCCAGGGGGTCACCACCACGAATTGATAGTTAAACAAGTCCTCCATGTCGGATCAGGAGCATCTTACAGAGGAATATACGAGTGCAAAGACGACTGGGATACTTCCCTCATCCTTGTGCCACCAGGAGAAAACGGTCTCGTAACTGGGCATCCGCAAGCTCCGATCTTCAACCCACACTACGGAGACACATTCTTAATGTGGCTAAACAACCTATATACACCATGCTTGTTCGACGACGCATATATCCAAACTAATTATGAATCGCATACAATATTCTACCCAGCAATTCATAATGTCGCCGTAACTGCAATCACACCGTCCTCAACAAGAGTGGCTATCGGAACAACCATACAAGTTTATGTAACAGTCAAAAACGAGGGAATATATAACGAAACCTTCACCGTCACACTCTCTTACGACAGTAACGTAATAAGCACTCAAACTGTGACAGATTTGATGCCTGGAAAAACCAAGTCGCTCATATTCAACTGGAACACTATGGGAGTGTTACCCAACGATTACATCATAACTGCAAATGCGAGCCAAGTTCCGGGAGAAGTATACTTAGTTGACAACACAAAAACTACCACTGTAAGGGTAGGTGTAGCACCCACAATAAAAGTTGATCCACACATTTCCAATATGCAGATGATAAACAAAACATTCAACGTAAACATAACAATCAATGACTTAGGTGGATACTGGAAGACTGTCGGCATACAGTTTAGGCTTACCTACGATGAAACACTCATTGAGTTTGTCGATATCGCTGAGGGGCCCTTCATGAAAGATCCAATGTGGAATAAACACGGCACGTACTTCATATTCTATGAGGAACCGTATCCGCCTTATGGTCGAAGCGTGGTTGCTGCTGTAATGCTACTTCCTAATGCTACGGGCTATTGGAATTACTTCCCAAGTGGTAGCGGTGTTGTTGCGACGATAACGTTTAAGGTGATTTATCAAGAGAGAGGCTTAGCAAACCCGCCGCAAACATGCGATTTAAGGCTGTTTGAAACAATAGTGCTGGACAATGAAGGCCTAAGAATACCACACAACATTCAGGACGGAATCTACAATATTTATCCAACCCATGATGGCGACATCGACTTCGACAACAAAGTGGACATGGTGGATCTTTGGAAAGTTGCAATGGCCTTCGGAAGCTTACCTGGTCAAGAAAGATGGGATCCTTCATGCGACACTAATAAAGACGACAAAATAGACATGCGCGACATGTGGACAGTAGCCACAGGATTCGGATGGATACCAACGTACGATCCATAAAAAGCATTGCACCAGACTATTAAACCCCCCTTATTTTTTTCTTTAAAAAAGCATGTATAGACAATTTGTGATTAGGCTTTTAAACGCTCGCTTCATAAAAGGATAATCTGGCGATATTAGGTGTCTAAGGCTCCACGTGAATTTGACTTGGCGATTTTGGAATCTTCGTTGAAAGGTAAAACGCTACTTGTCTATTGGTATCTTTTACAGCAGCCTACGCATATGGTTGGTGTTCGTGAAGTCCAACGCGCTCTAGGCTTTTCGAGCCCAAGCATCGCGGTGCATCATCTTGAAAAGTTGCAGGATTTGAGGCTCATTCGAAAAAAGGGAACAGGCGAATATGTGCTTGAAGAAGAAATAAAAGTTGGAATCCTACGGTTTTTCACGCGCATTGGTCGCTTCCTTGTGCCACGCTATTTCTTCTATTCAGTTTTATTCTCCACCATGCTAACAGTCTACCTAATCTTATGCGCCGTAACACATGTAATTCCAAGCTTTTACGCCTTGATGTTTGGCTTAATAGCATCATTGATTTTTTGGCTCGAAACAATCAGACTATGGAGGGCGAAGCCATTTTGAGGCTTCAACATTCTGTTCTAAAATGTAGACTTAATAGAAACGACTTCCCATGCTATTTACGGAGGCAGATGCATTGAAAAAACTCCTGATGTACTCCGCAACCGCAGCAGTCATAGGGCTAATTTTAACATTGGTTCCGGTTTCGCTTGTTGCGCTTACAGAATTAGAAGCTGGGAAAGATTACGCAGCGGCGCGGTCTGTCTTTTCAGAAGGGTTAGAAAAACTTGAAGGAACCTTCGGCTTAGAGGCACCAAAATATTCAGTTAATGATGTCGCAATTTTAGCCATTAGTTTTGTAATAGCCTTCTCTGTGTACATACTGTTCAAGTCTAGAATGTTGCATTAAATGTTCTGTACTAATTCTAGTACAATGGCGTTCTAAAGCTTAGCATTAAGACTTCGCAATTCCACTCTTATGCATGTTGAACTTGAAAAAAAGGAGAAGATAAAATGAAAAAAGTAAAAGTTGCAACTTTAATGTTGCTCGTAAGTGTGAGCATAATTGCAATATTGTGCATCAACGTTGAATACGGCTCAGCTACCTTCAAAAAATTCGGATCTTACGAGGAACTCAAAGAGTTCATAAAAAATGCAAGACCCCAAGATTATTATCTGTGTGACCGTTCATCGAGTTTCACTTCTGGCGCACTCAAGGCCTTAGATGCCACAGAGTATTCTAAGACCAACATTCAAGTGCAAGGCGTAGACGAAGCAGACGTAGTTAAAACTGATGGAGAGTACATTTACGTGATTTCTGGACAAAGAGTACTCATTGTAAAGGCTTACCCCGCCGAAGAAGCGGCTGTTCTCTCGAAAATAACTGTGGATGGGGCGTTGAATCAAATTTTCATAAACCAACAAAGACTCGTAGTATTCTATGAAAACTACTCAAACAGCGAAACAAAAACTTTCATCAGGATATATGACGTGTCGGACAAAGAAGATCCGTCATTCAAGAGAGAAATTGCTGTTGAAGGTCACTATTTCAGTTCCAGGATGATTGGCGATTACGTATATGTTATCACTATAAAAGGAGCATGGCTCATCAATGACGAAGTAGTCACTCCAAGGATCTGTTACGAAGAACAAGTCAAGACTGTACTTGCCACTGACATTTATTATTCTGACATAGTTGACTACGGATACATGTATACGACAATTGTGGCTGTAAACGTGCAGGAAGACGGACAAGAGCCAAACGACGAAACAGTCCTGTCAGGATACTCAACGAGCATTTACGTCTCAATGGAAAACATCTATTTAGCCATGTGTTCCGCAGATAAAACAGTTCTTCATCGAATCCACATTGAAAACGGCGAAATCTCCTACGCTTCAGACGGTGAAGTTCGTGGAACTGTTTTAAACCAATTTTCCATGGACGAGTATGAAGGCTTCTTCAGAATCGCAACCACGTCCCAGGTAGAAAGCTCAGCCTTAAACTGGTTTGCACTTCTTAACACACAAAATAACATCTACACTCTAAATATGGATTTAGAAATAGTTGGCAAAATAGAAAGCATTGCCCCAGGAGAAAGAATTTATTCAGCGCGTTTCATGGGAGACACGTTTTATCTTGTAACTTTCAGAAAAATTGACCCACTCTTCGTGATCGACCTTTCAAATCCCTACAATCCAAAGATACTTGGCGAATTAGAGATAACAGGTTACTCTGACTATTTGCACGCTTATGACGAAAACCATCTGATAGGCATAGGCAAAGAAACCATTCCGGCGGACGAAGGCGACTTCTCTTGGTATCAAGGAGTAAAAATCTCACTCTTCGACGTCACAGTAATGTCCGAACCTAAAGAATTAGCCAAATTTGAAATAGGTGACAGAGGAACAGACTCGCCAGTTTTAAGAGACCACAAAGCATTCCTGTTTGACAAAGAAAAGAATCTCCTGGTAATACCCGTTGCAGTCGCAAAGATAGATGAAAGCCAATATCCAAACGGAGTCCCACCATATACTCAAGGAGAAATAATATGGCAAGGCGCCTACGTATTCACAGTATCCTTGGAACTTGAAGAAAAAATCCTATTGAAAGGAACCATAACCCACGTTGAAAACGGCAACATGTATGACACTTCACACTACATCACGCGGACACTTTACATAGACGATGTTCTCTACACAATTTCAAACAGCAAAATCAAAATGAATTCTTTGGCAGATTTGAGTGAAATCAACGAGTTAAACCTCAACAAATAAGGAGATAGCCACCTATGACTTTAAGCGAACTAGTCAATATACTCGAAGACTTCGCTGAAATAGCAGTAACAATATTGCTGGCTTACGTAGTTTACAAAATAGCAATACTCATCGAAACACTCAACAACAAAATAAAAGGATGACTTCGCCCATGTCAACAAAAAATGTACAATCCCTTATCCATCAAGAGAAAGCTACAGAATCACATCAAATAATGGCTAATGAAAAGATGCTCATGACAGTGCAGATATGTCTCCGTTGCGGAGGAAAGTTTCCACTCAAGCAAGGACGCAAAAGATGCCCAAACTGTCAAGGCCTACTCAGAAACAAAGCCACAATCCTAAAAGCTCCCTAATTTTTAGATCCCCTAAATCATAATATAGTTGACTCCTATATTTCTCGGGTAATATGTGATTATTTCTGCGCCTTTCTTGGTTATCAGAAGAATGTCTGAATGGTGAAATTCAGCAAATCTAACCTCGTAAATTCCAGGTTCGCAGCTTAAAACCATTCAGCGGAATATTTGCTATTGGCGGTCCTGAGAAAGGGTATGCTTTAATGCTTTGCGGGCGAATGTTATGTAGCCAGTGTGACCAGTCATTAGGGTTTGAGGCCTTGTTTTTCCTTTTTCAGTCTGCATTCCACGCATTAGACATTCAATTGTTTCCATATCCGTAAAGCCATTTTCATTTAAGGCTTCGACTGTTTTGACAACTTGGTCTATTGTTGGACTGAAGGAAACTATTGTTCCGCAAGGCTTTAGGGCAGTGTAAGCATGCGATGCGACAAGCCAGGGTGTTGCCAAATCAAGCACAACCGCATCAACATCGCTTTCATCTATTCCTGCGGTGACATCCTTATTCTTCAATTCCACAAAACCGATTAGGCTTGCCCGTTTGAGGTTTTTCTCTGCAGTTTTGAGAAATTCCTCTCTAATTTCGTAGCTGTAAACTTTGCCGTCTGGCTTGATGTAATGGGCTAGTGCTGTGGTTAATGCGCCGGTTCCTGTTCCGGCTTCTACAACATGGCTTCCAGGACCTATCCCACTGAACATCACGATTAAAGCTATGTCTTTTGGATAAGTTATCTGAGTTTTACGCACTGATTTCATGATGTAATCGCGCAACAATGGTCTCAACGCTGTAAATTCGACGCCTAAACTGCTTAAAATTATTGAACCGTAGTCTTTTCCGATTAAATCGTCAAATTTTATGAAACCCTTATGCGTGTGGAAAGTTTTGCCAGCTTCAACTTTGATTAAATAGGTTTTCCGCTGAGTTAAATAAAGAAGTACGTAGTCGCCTTCACTTATCTTTTGATTTGACAATTGTCTTCACTACGGTGTATATTTGAAAGGATGCTTCGACCTGTCCTTATTTTCTATAAGCTCGTCTATGGTGGGTCTGCCTTCTATAGCTTTGCGAATGCCGTGGCGCATAGCCTTATAATTGTTTATGTAAACACGTTGCCTATCAACAGCAGTTGGATGCACAAACACGTTTGCAATGATAATCAAATCTTCAACAGCCTCTTTTGGAATTGTGCCGTCCGCAACGCTGTCGATGACTGCCTTCGCCACTGCTGTTTGAGCCGGACCATAAACCATGCTTGCTTGACGCATACCCGTAATTGTAACCGTTGGAACTATTAGGGTTACAGGCTTAACTGCCAGATTCGGCTCCAAAATAGCCAACAAAGGCTCGTGTCCAGGCGTCGGCGCAGCTTTAGCCTTCGCAAAAGCCTCACCAACTGGACCGTCTGTCTTTCCAATTAGAAGGTCTATGTGGGCTACTTCTGCTCCTTGCCCAGCTAGAGCTTCGCCTACGCGCAGTTTGAAATCTTTTATTGTTTCTGGTGCTATTTCTACCGCGGCAAAGCGTTCTTCTAAGGGCTTTTCGGCGATTTCAACTTTTACTTCTTTTGGCTTTAGCTTTCCTATTTTTTCCAAGTCAAGTCGTAGTTCTTCTTTTGCCTCGTAGGTTAGTTCTCCGCCTACACTTAATGGCTTTCGAACTGGACCTACCTTGACTTTCATCATGTTTAATGCTTCTTTTGTGCCTACGGCTCCACTTCCAGCTATTATTCTGGCTATTTTCTGCACCTTGTATTGGAGTTCGCGAGCGTTTTGCAGTTCGCCTTTTTTCACGTGGTTGTAGATTTGAATCCAGATGTCTGGTATCACGTTGGCACTTGCAAGTATGGCGCCTGAGCATCCAGCGGCTAAGGCTGCGACGACTACTTCGTCGTGTCCGCATAAAACATTGATTTTGTCTCTGACTTTTTCCAGCACAGCCAAAATGAAGCTCAGTTGTCCGCTGCTGTCTTTTACACCTACGATGTTTGGAATTTGTGCCAAGTCTTCAACCATCTGCCAAGGCAATGGCAAGCCCGTGCATTGCGGGATGTTGTAGATAATTACTGGTAAGTCAACTTCACTGGTAATCGTGTAATAATGCTCGTATATTCCGCGGTCTGCAGGCTTCAAGTAGAAAGGAGTAACAATTAGTGCAGCGTCAGCGCCAACGTCTTTTGCGTATTTCGTCATCTCCACGGCTTGATCTGTCCCGCTTGCCCCTGTTCCAGCTACCACCGGAACACGTCCGTTAACTTCGTCAACCACGATTTCTATGACGCGCTCTTTCTCTTCTTTTGTCATGTTTATGAACTCGCCCGTTGTGCCGCATGGAACAACACCATGAACGCCTAACTCGATGCAACGATTGACCAGAACTCGCAGTCTTTTTTCGTCAACAGCTTTTCCATCATCTGTGAAAGGCGTAACCAACGCGGGTAAAATTCCTTCTGGCTTGAACATAGTGCATCTTCACATTGTTATTTTAACTATATTCTTATAAGTCTGAGAATCTGCCTTAAAAATTCAATGTTTCTTTTTCAATAATTGCATTTATTTGATTGTTATGGTTATGGATGGAGTTTCTAGGGCTATGGTGCTGCGTTGTCCGTCCACAGTTAAATGCATTAAACGAGTGTGCCCAACAATGTGGTAGGTGCCCTTTTGAACTGGATATATATATGTCCCACTCCAGTCCCACTCTTGGTGCCAAGTGTAAAAGCTGACCAACTCCTCGCTAGGATCCACAGTTTCCGTCAAAACCGAATTACAATGGAACTGCCATGCATGCATGCCAACTGTTATTGTCTTGTTGCTTATGTTTTTGAGCGAAAGCCTCACCGTGACGTTTTCGTCTGAAGCAAAATCAGCTTTGTTCAATTCCATGGAAAACTCTATGGGAGGCGACGTTATCAGCGCCAGCTGACCCTTCTGCGGAGGCAGTAGCGCATAATAAGCGTAGACGCTGGCAATCAAAGCCATAGCAACAACGGCTACTAAGAAACCTGCCTTCCTATTGCGAGAATGAAGCAAACTTTTAAGCGAGTTCATAATAAGTAAGGGTTTCCAAACGGTAATAGGCGTTGCTAACGATTTAAGCCTTGCGACAATTCGAAGTTTCACAATGTATGAGGCTTCCACATAAATGTTAAACGATATAAGAAGAATTCGCTTTTACATCTGAAGCTAAAAATGATTCCTGTAGATTGGCTTGTTTCTTAGGTATGTTAAGACAAACTGGAATAAAATGCATTGCCGTCCGAGTAACTCTGAGATTTCATCCTTACAATGTCAACCTAATGCCTTCTCATCATCCGGCAAAAAATCAATAGAAAAAACAAAAATAAAAACATTCCTTGTTCACTAAAGCTGTAGCTTTTCAAACAAAAGTTCAATCTGTATATAGGGGAGGGGCTAGTCTCCGCAGAGCAACAGAGGAACATCAACATAGAAAAGCACTAATGGAAAACCAAGCCAAAAATGTGGATTCTAAATCCATATTTCCTATTCATAAGTTAGTTAAATACCCAAAACCTATTTCTCTCCGTAAAAACTGGAGGAACATCCTTGAAACAAAACATGACGCTTAAGCAAAGAAAAGAGTTGGAAGCCAAAATGTCCAAAGTCTTCAAAGAAAACCTTAAGGGACTCTCGACAGAATTGCAAAAAATAATGCTAGACGACCTTGTCACGGCTTTCCAAAATAGAATAAACGTGTTAATCAAAGCACAACGAAAAAGAAGCTACTAACGCAGACTAAATAGGAGAAAGCCATAGTTTGAATCCATAAAAGCTTTATATAAAAAGGTTGAAAATATGCCCAAGAGGTTTGGATAATGAGACGCTCCAAACTAGAAATGTATATAGACATACTAAAAGTGTTAGCCCACCGTGGTCCATTAAAGCTTACTCACATAATGTATAAGGCTAATGTTAACTGCAGTGTTTTAAAGGAATACCTAGAATTCCTAATAAAGCAGAACCTCGTTGAAGAACGAACAGTAGGCAAAAGAAGAGTCGTTTACGCAATAACCCAAAGAGGCATAACAGTGCTCAAATACTTCAGAGAACTCAAACAAGTCTTGCCAATAGTGGAAGAAGCCAGAAACAGAATGCCAGTACCATACTAATCCCCCAACTTTTAAAAAACAAAACCAAACATTTCACATATTACAATATTTTCTAAATCGAAATACGTCTTTTATTCTCAAAGCTCTTCTAATTCAAACGATCAAAATGTTTGAACAAACCACACTAATCGCCGCAGGATACACAACAGCACTACTCATATCCGCACTAATATCCATGGCGTTCCTAAGCGTCTACTGGGCAAAAACAAGTGTTTACCATAAGTAGCCTGCGTTTGTTTTTCTAATCATTATGGCTATTTCGTAAGACTTAATAAACTGGGTTTCTCTACCATTACTGTACATGTGTAAAACACAATGAGGAATCAAGCGTGGCTAAGCAAGAAGTTCTCGGGAAAAAGCCTTTGCATGTTTTGGAGAAAATTAGAGAGAACTTGGAGAGGTTAAATGAGAAAATGGAAGTTATGATTGAGTTGCAGAAGCACGGCAGAAAGGATACTCAGCTTCTTCCTGAAACTCCCTTGGACGTTATGACGTTGCTTTCCATGCCTGATCACCTCAGGAAGACAGCCATGACCGTGTGCAGACTAGGCCGCGCTACGGCAGACGAGATTGCACAACAAACACATAGAGCTAGAGCCGTAGAGAGTGCATATCTAAACCAGCTTGTGATCATGGGATATTTGAAAAAGGAGAGAAAGGGAAGAAAAGCCTACTTTTATGTGGAGAGAGAAAATCAAGGGGGATGATCTTGGGTAAAATAATAGCTGTGCATTCGTACAAAGGCGGAACGGGAAAAACTCTCCTCTCGGTAAATTTAGCCGCGACATTTGCAAAGCATAGCAAAAAAGTCTGTTTGTTGGACCTTGACTTTCGTGCTCCAAGTCTTTTCACAATTCTCAAAATTGAAAAGGCAGAGTGCTGGCTGAATGATTATTTGAATGGTACATGTGAGATTGATAAGGTTTTGATAGATTTAGGTGAACAATTCAATAATAAGGGCAAATTTTTTGTGGGATTGGCTAATCCGGCAACTGAAGCAATTAGAGACATGTCCGCGAAGGATAGAAAATGGGAGATGCGAGCGTTAGGGAGATTGCTGGCTCTTAGAAATTCTCTCTTAAATGATATGGGCTTTGATTATCTGATTTTTGACACAAGCCCAGGACTGCAATATTCGTCCATAAACGCTATAGTGAGCGCAGATTTAGTGGTGGTGGCAACAACTTTTGACAGGTCAGATGTTGATGGAACAAGACGCATGTTAAGAGAGTTATACGACTTGTTTGAAAAGAAGACAGAAATAGTTTTAAACAAATTTTTCAATGATGCCTATTCAAAAGCGGAAAGAGAGGATATGCGAGCTAAGATTAAAGATTTGTATCAAGTTCCTCTTTTGGGTGTAATACCTTGCTTCTGTGATATTTCAAAGGCGGAAGGAAACATTATTTTTGCCCAAGAAAAACCTGAGCATCCCTTCGCAAAAATTTTGGATGAACTGGCAAACAAGATAGATAATAATTTGATATAGCCTTTACTGTGTGGCTATTTTGTTTATTAATCGATATACTTTGCAGCCTCTACACTTTTCATAGTCTTTTTCGTCGCATTCCTTGCATATGATGCGATTTAATTCTTTGATTTCTGAGTTCATCTGGTTTTCCCTTTCCAGTAAATTATGACCTGTAAAATAAGTAATATAGCGTATTCCGTATTAGGAATATTTCATGCATAAAACTTATACAAAGGCAAAAACACTAATGCGTATCCGAAAAGATGGGGATAATACATTATTGGATAAGTCAGCAATTATTCTTGCAGGCGGATTTTCCAAGAGGTTTGGACAAGACAAGGGATTAGTGCAATTGGCTGGTAAGCCTCTGATAAAGCATGTTTTAGATAAGGTTGGCAATATTGTGGATGAAAAGGTAGTGGTTGTCAGCTCTAAAGTTCAAGGTGAAAATTTTGCAAAGGTTGCTGGCTTAAATGTGAATGTCGTTATGGATGTTGGTGATGTTCGGAGTCCGCTTCTAGGCGCGTTGACTGGTTTCCAAGAGGCACATGGTGAATATGCATTACTTCTTCCGTGCGATTCGCCTTTCATTTCTAGAGATGTCCTTCTGCTCTTGTTTGAGTTATGCATGGGTAAAAGCGCGGTTATTCCGCGTTGGCCGAATGGCTTCATAGAGCCTTTACATGCTGTTTACTGTACAAAATTGGCTTTAGAGGCTGCTAAAAACGCTTTGAAGGAGGGAAAATTGAATATGCAGTCTATGGTGGATGCATTGCGTGGTGTGCGTTATGTTTCTACGCTTGTTTTGCAGCAGTTAGACCCTGAGCTTAGAACGTTTATGAATGTTAATACGCCTTTAGACCTGAAAAAAGCTGAACGCATAATTAAGCGTAAAGAAAAAGCGAAGTCTTAAAAAATTGACTTATTTCTCTTCAATAATCTGAGCTGAATGTGTTGCTTTCTCTTTGTAGTTTCTGCGGTGATTGTTTGTTTTTTAGGCGTAAAAAATAGCCAATAGGATAGACCTCCCTAGGTTTGTTCTACCATGCTATCGCTCTGCGGCGACTAGCCCCCCTTATATATATTGAATTTGTGTTTGACTTTTTGTCATGTTGCCTTAGATTGTTTAGCGTATTTTTCTGTTTCTAAAAACAGTTTCTCTATGTCAGCTTTAGAATGCACAGTGCATAAGACTCCGATGTGAGTCGGCAGGAAGAAAACTCCATTCTCGATTAATTTCAAATGATAATCAACAAGTTTTTTCCTATCTGCCTTAAAGACAGCATTGGCATTTTTCACTTCTTCTTTTGTGAATTGGATGTTGAAAAGGGAACCGACTCCAGTGACTTGGACGTCAATGCTGTTTGTTTCGAAAATTTTTCTTAATTGTTCTCTTATTTTGTCTCCAAGCTTGTTTAGTTCGCCTATCAACTTGCCATCTTCCAACATTTCCAGCGTTTTTAAGCCGGCTACCATCGCTATTGGATTTGCCGTGAAGGTTCCGCCATGAAAAGAGTAATGCGGACGTTCATAGACTCGTGTGTCTAGCCTTTGCATAATTTCTCTTCGCCCGCAGAAAGCGCCTATTGGGAAGCCTCCACCTAAGATTTTTCCAAAAACAGTCACATCCGGCGTCACGCCAAAGTATTGCTGAGCCCCTCCAGAAGCCAATCGAAAGCCAGTTATCACCTCATCGAAAACTAGCAGAATCTCTTTTTCATCGCAGAATTCCCTAAGCCCTTTCAAAAATTCTTTTTCTGCAGGGATGCCTCCACCAGCACCGAGGACTGGCTCAATTATAATTGAGGCCACTTGTTCGTTCTTTAATCTCTTTTTAACGCCTTCAAGGTCGTTGAATGGCAGAAGAATCGTGTCTTGAAGGGCTCCTGCCGTTAAGCCAGCAGATTCAGGGACATCAAATGGATACTTAACGCCCATGTGAAGTGCGTCGTAGCCTCCATGCCATCCGCCCTCGAATTTGGCAATCTTGTTTCTTCCAGAGTAAGTTCTTGCTAGGCGAACAGCGTACATGTTTGCTTCAGTTCCTGAATTGGTGAATCGAATCATTTCAGCACTTGGAACCATCTTCGCAACTTGCTCAGCTAACTCAATTTCCAATTCGTGGGATGTGCCATAATGAGTGCCGTTTTCAAGTTGCCTCTTGACTGCTTTTACAATTGCGGGTGGACTGTGGCCAAGTATGAGCGCTGTGTGTCCCAGCCAAAAGTCAATGTATTCATTTCCATCAACATCGTAAAGCTTGCTTCCCCTTGCATTGGCTGTGTAAAACGGGTAAGGCTCAAAATATCTTATTCCATAAGAAACTCCTGCTGGAAGAAAATTTTTGGCACGCTCGTACAGAGCCTTGGATTTAGAGGTTTTAGAAGCATAATTTTTCGGCATGTAAAGCTCCTTCTGAAGTCTTATTGTTTTAGTTTTTGTTATCTCATCTTATTATGATTTTGCAGCTTGTTTCAAAATATCAACATGTTGCCTCTGATTCTCTTTGCTGCGATAAATTTGAGAAACATTAAATTCTGTCTTGTTTCAATGTTAGGAAAGAGGTGAAGACAATGTCGTTGGATTTGGAGTTTCATCCCTTAACTCCTGAGCGTTGGAGTGACCTTGAGAAATTGTTTGGCAAGCATGGTGCTTCTGGCGGTTGCTGGTGCATGTGGTGGAGGCTTAAACGTTCTGAATTTGAGAAGCAAAAAGGTGAAGAAAATAGAAAAGCTTTGAAGACTATAGTGGATTCAGGCGAAATTCCTGGCATACTCGCATACGCAAATGGTGAAGTCGTCGGTTGGTGTTCAGTTGCTCCAAGAGAATCCTATCCAACCTTGGAACGTTCACGAGTCCTAAAAAGAGTCGATGACAAACCTGTTTGGTCAATTGTCTGTTTTTTCGTTTCTAAGCCTTTCAGACACAAAGGAGTAACCGTAGCCTTGCTGAAAGCTGCAATAAAGCACGTGAAGGAACATGGCGGCAAAATCGTGGAGGGCTATCCAGTTGAGCCAAAAAAGGGTTACACTCCCGATCCCTTTGTCTATACAGGCTTAGCTTCCGCATTTCGCAAAGCTGGATTTGCAGAAGTCATTCGCCGTTCAGAGACGCGCCCTATAATGCGTTACATGATTGGAGAAACATGAAAACTAGGAAAGCATTACGTAAGGGTTTAAATCAGGAAAACGTATATCTAGGCTGAGATGAGGCGTATGGTTGACCATACAATCGTTCACTTCGAAATTATCGCAGACAACGTGGAAAAGCTGAGAAAGTTCTACACTGAACTCTTCGGGTGGAAGATAGAGAAAATGCCTGGACCTATGGAATACTGGAACATAGAGACTGTGCCAGTCAATGAGCACGGCATGCTTGTTCGGCCAGGAGTCAATGGCGGCATGATGAAAAAGGAGAACCCACAGCAAAAAGGAGTCTACTACATTGCCGTGGAATCGGTGGACGAATACGCCAAAAAAATTAAAGCATTAGGCGGTAAGGTCATTGTTCCTAAACAAGAGGTTCCTGGAATAGGTTGGTGGGCGCTTGCGCTTGATCCTGAAGGCAACAGTTTCGCCATATTTGAGAGTAAGCATGGTTAAGAAATAACATGCATATTACCGCCTTTTCTATCCTCAGAATCAAGTCTGTGAATGACCGATGCAACTAATAATGTTATTATCTCCAGTTTTAGTTTCGCCTATGATGGAGCGGTTTATAGAAAGTTTTTTAAGCAGAACTCTTAGAGCGCTCTTTTCAAGCATTTTTATGTATATTCTTGGAGATTAATTTGATGGATATTGAAAGAAATTTGATTATCACAGTTCTAAAATTGACTAAAAGCGGACCTGTTTCACATGAAATAATCAATAAAACGGCAAACATGCCATCAGGAGTTGCTGAAAAATTGCTGAGAAAACTGCAAAATGATGGACTGATTTATCTAAACAGAAACATAGTGGAAGCAGACAGCCCACAACGCCTAAAATTGGTTGTTAAAGCCATAAGCCTAGGCGCTGATATTGAAAGTGTAAGCGGTTTTCTCCAATGGCAAGAGTTCGAAAACATCGCAGCCACTGCTCTACAAAGAAACGATTATCTTGTCGAGAAGAATCTTCGATTCACGCATGCTGGGCGAAGATGGGAAATAGACACTGTTGGATGCAAAAAACCCATAGCCATATGTATAGACTGCAAACACTGGCATCATGGAATGTACCCGTCTGCATTAAAGAAAATCGTTGAAGAACAAGTGGAAAGAACGTCTGCTCTGGCTGAATTCTTGCCAAGGTTATCAGGCAAAATTGAATGCGCTTCTTGGAGCAGTGTTAAGCTTGTTCCAGCAGTTCTGTCGCTTGTAGCGGGTAGATTCAAATTCTACGATGATGTGCCCATCGTTCCAGTGTTTCAACTGCAAGATTTTCTAAGTCAATTACCAGCCTATGCAGATTCCTTAAAACATTTTTCAAAAAACTTGACCTAAGCCAGAATCTCCAAAATCGGTTTCTTCGCAAACTTTATGGCTGGATATAAGCTGAGGATGAATGTTGCAGCCAATGATATCAATAGCCATCCGGCAATTTCGATGACTGTATAACTTGTAACAAGTGGTTTTGGAACTAAAATCAGCAAAGTAATAATTATTCCAAACGCAATTCCAATGGCATAACTTGAGAGCAAAACCAATAAACTCTGTTCAGAAACAATCTTCACAACAGCATTAGGTTTTGCCCCCACAGCTCTTAAAACACCAAACTCTTGGCGCTGTTCAGTTATAGCGAGCATAACATAGCTTATCAAGCATAAAGACGCTGATAACAAAGAGAATAATGGCAGAAACATTATTGTAGACCAAATGTGACCTAAAAAGCCAAGATTCTTGTTCAATGCTTCGTTAAGCTCAAAAACCTCAAAAGTGCTTCCAACTTCTGCCATTATCTGATCTAAAATTTGCGTACGATTAGCTGAAGGCTCAATTCTAACCATAATTACATTAGGATCTGATATGCCAGTAACGTTTAGTAGGGCTTTTAGTGGCACATATGTTACGTTTCCATTGTTTATTGGGTCTAAGCAAACACCGATTACTGTGAAATATTTATCAAACATTTTTATGTACTGTTTTGTGGGGACTGAGAATATTTTTTGAGCTACGGTGTCTCCTATCACAGCTTCTTGAGCTTCATCTTCTTTTAAGAATTTACCCTGCAAGTAACATTCAGTTAACACTTTTTCGGGATCAACACCGATAATTACCGACTCACCCGTTCGATTGTGACCTACGGTTGATACGTGTCCAGTTTCTGGGTCAATTTGGATTCCTGGCACTTCCTCAACATTTGCAAATAGAACTAATCGAGTTTCTATGCTGATTTCAGGGATTCCGTTTAGTTGGTCTAGAATTGTATTGGGCACTAAAAATTCTTCATTGGTATAGTTAAAGCCCGAATCCTCTTCTACTTCGCAGAATTTTGTCAGCAATAGCTTGTATTGGTTAGCCATGTCTTGGTGTGCTATCAAAACAATGTCTCTGCCCATGGCTTTTTCAACCCAGTTTTTTGTAGTTTGGTCCGCAATTATTCCTCCAGCAACAGCCACAGTTACTAGGATGAAGACTGATGTGAGGCATAAAATAATTCGAAGGGTTGCTGATTTGCGACGGAAGAGGCTTCGCATTGCTAGTTTTAATGTAAAGCTTGACTTTGCAAGGGTTCTAAATCCATTCTCCTTGCTCAGTCCGAAATGATAGACTGGTGAAATTGCTTTTGCAGGCTCAACCTTAGTCGTGTCAAGAATTGGTTTTGCTCCAAAAATCACCGCAAGCAAAAAGAATAATACGAAAACTAGAAGAACAAGCCAAACATTAGGCGGTCCTTGCGAGATTTGAAAACCCGAACTGTTCAGCAGAATTGTTGAGGCAAAATCTCCTAAAACTCCTAAAACCACTCCCAAAATGCAACCGACAGACGAGACTATTAAAAGCTCAGTCATAAAATAGCCGAAAATCAAATCATTTGGGCATCCTGCGGCCTTCATCAACCCAATGTCCTTAACCCTCTGAGACATCATCACAAAAACCATGAAAGAGATGATTACGGCTCCGACAACAAAAATTAAAATTCCTAGAAACAGAATGAACTGGTGAAAGACTATTGAAAAGCCAGATGTGAGCCTGCCTTCACTGATTGATGATATTCCAAAGCCTATTTTTTCGCCGAAGAGAAGAAGAAAAAGCGTTGACGCAACACATAATGTTAGGCTGATGACTATTAGGCTTGTTTGAAGTTTTCTACGAAGCAGATCATTTATCGGAAAAAAGTTTCACTCATTTAAGTTTACCAGCTTCCCATCTTCCAAAAACAATTTCTTATCCGCTAGCTGGAATATCTGCTCATCATGCGTCGCAACAATTATCGTTTTTCCTCGTCTTTCAGTTTTTGAAGTATCTGAACAATCTTCAAGCTCGTTTTTGTGTCCAAGTTTCCTGTTGGTTCATCAACGAGAAGCAAAGGCGGATCGTTAGCCAATGCTCGGGCAAAGGCTACACGTTGTTGTTCTCCGCCGCTTAGTTGAAATGGAAAATGTTCCGACCTATGTTGCAAACCAACAGTTTCCAATAATTCTTCCACCCGTTTTGCTATCTGGTCTTCTTGTTTTTGAAGCCATTCCATTGGAAAAGCAACATTCTCAGCCACAGTCAAAGTGGAAACGAGATTGTAGGATTGAAAAACGAAACCAATATTATGACAGCGGAAATCAGCCAGAAAATCCTCATCCTTGACGCTTAAATCTTCTCCGAAGACAACAATTTTTCCGCTTGTAGGCTTGTCAATGCCGCCTATTATGTTCAAAAGCGTTGTTTTTCCAGAACCGGAAGGCCCGCTTATGACTGTAAATTCGCCTTTTCCAACGTTAAGGTTCACATCTTTTAGCACTTCAACGTTTGCGTCTCCGGTTTGATAGGTCTTGCATATAAGAGAAGCAACTATTGCAGGCTTCATTTCCTTAACTTCCCTTTATCAAATCAAAATTTCCTCTGTCACGTTTTAGAATCCTCGCCTTTTCGGGCAACTTCCCTTTTTCCCAATCTTGCCAGCTCATCTCCTTGAAAAGCCACTTTTTGCCCAGATGCGCTGCAAGAACTGCATGTTTGTACTGGTTCTCCATTGGAATGAGCTCGTTGAGGAATCTGAAGAGCTTTTCGATTTGTTGTTTCGGAAAATAAGCGTAATAGGTAGCATTTTTAACCTCAAAGGCGTAGATGTGCATGTTTTTTCGCGCAATAATGTCAGGTAAAGGATTAAGACTTGGGTTGCTAACGGGAACACGCACGGATTTGTATCCGTTTTTTTGCAGAAGTTTCACGAGGACATTTTCGCTGTAGAAGCCTCTCTTTCGCCATTTTCGAATCTCTGCCTTATCAACCTCTCTAATCATCAGTTGCTTCCTCAATCCTAAGAAGGAGGGATAGGAATTAAACATTTTTTCCTTGCAAAAAATAGAAATGATTAGGATTTTTTACGTTTATAAGTTGGAACTGGAACAGTGAGCGTTGGTTTTTCGATTAAGCATTCTTTGAGGTAATCGTCTAACGTGGCTGCTGGCACAACCTCAAGCTGATAATCCTTAACGTCGATAGAATGCTCGTAGTTCTTCTTTGGAATGACCACTTTTTTGAATCCCCATGCTTCAGCAGCCTTAATCTTCTCGTAAACGCCGCCAACCGCAGTTATTTGAATAGAATCTCCTACGCCTAGGTTTATTTCTCCAGTTATGGCTACGTCCTGTCTTATCGGTTTACCTTCAATGAGCGAGCACAATAGTACAGTCATTGTTACACCTGCGGATGGGCCGTCTACTCCGTAAGATTGGGAGAAATCAATGTGTGTTAAATAGTCTTGCGCTATGTCCACACCATATTTTTGAAGGATTACACTTCTAACTTTGGCTATGCTGTCAGAAATGAAACTTTGACCCTTAGCGACTCCAGTCACTTTATAATAGCCCTTAATCGGATAGTTTCTTGGAAGTTCGCTTCGCTTAACCATGTGCGCTTTGACATTTAGAACGCTGCCTGTCATTTCTCCACTGTATGGGTCTTTGACTACTGCTAAGCCATGCATCTGTCCAAGTTTGGCTCCTTTCGGCTTTATTTCCAAAAGTTTGCCTCTTTCACTAATTTCATGTTCTAATATCTGTCTTTGAATAGTCTTGCAGTGACGTTCTATGGCTTCTTGAACGTGTCGTTTTTCAACAACTTCGCAGTTTTCATTTATCGCGAGAGTTGCAGCGGTCTTGATGATTGAAATTAATGGTCTAAACTTTGTTGTTAACGCATCTTTTTTATTGCTTCTTCTTCTGCCTTCTTCCACTATTTCTTGGCATGCTTCTCTGCTGAATGGGATAAGGTTGAAGCGTTTTACTTCCTGCGCTATGAATTGCACATATTTGCGCCTGTTCTCAATAGTGTTAGGCATGTCATTATTCATTCTGACGACTTTGCCGTATCCGTAAATGCGGTCCATCAGGGCGGGGTGGATTTGGCTTATGCTATCGAAGTTACCGGCGCCTACGAGAAATGTTACGGCTGGCGCTGGTTCTGTTGAAACGGCCATTGCAGCGGTGTCTCCGCCGTGCCACCTACCTCTCAAAGTTATTGGCAATTGTCCGTCTTCAAGCACTGTTAAAAGTGTCACGGCTTCTTCTGGGTCAAGGTTCTTTATCTCATCGATATACAATATTCCCAGTGAGGCGCGGTGTGCGTCTCCTGCGGTGACTCTCTGGTGTTCTGGAGTGCCTAAGCCACCAGTCTGATAGGGATCCCAAGCTATTGAGCCGAAAAGTTGAGCGCTTCTGTGTCCTGTCGCGTCCACGAAAGGCGCATGCCCAGAGCTGTTGTCAATTATTAATTTTGGAACTTCAGTTTGCTGGGCGCCTCCAATGCCTTTCATGTTTCCTAAGCCGCCTAGTTTAGAGAACCACCATATGAAGACGCCGAAGAAGATCAGGCTTCCGCCTGGAATGAAAGTTAAGGGCACTAATCCAACAAACTTTGCTGTAAGATAATCGAAGAAATTATAACCGTAATATTCTTGAAGAGGTTCACCCAAAAACATGGGATTTGTTTGCCAAGTTTGCCAGGCTTGGTACATGAAGTAAAAGCCTAGTGATATTAGAAATAGACCCATTAGTATCATAAGGATTTGTAGTCCCTTGAGGCCTATCTTTGTGATGAATTTTCTTTTTAGCTCTTTACGCTGTTCCCTTTGCAGAATTTTCTTTCCTTCGCCAGCCTTGTGAATTGAGATTTTAGGCTGACTTGGCAATACGCTGTTTTTCCAGCAGACGACATCGAAAAGTTCTATGCCGTTTTCCTTGTAAACTTGTGTGAGTTTTTCAGCTAGGGCTCTGCCGATTAATGATTTACCGGTTCCAGGGTCTCCCAAAAGAAGGAGATATGGTCCTGGGCTTATGACTGATTTGGCTGAGAGTTTGGATTTGTCGGGGTCGCTCCAGCTTTCGTACCATTTTGTTTTTTCAAGCCACTTGAGTTTATACGCCCATTCGTCTAGGCATAAGAAGCATTCTTTTAGGGCTTGGTCTTGTCCAATGACCCAGTTTATGAGGTTTTCGTCAACTGGAAAGCCTTCGGTGCTTTCGAAGTCTCCCCAATCCCACTCTATCTTAACCCTTCTGCCATTTACATTTCTTTCAAGCATTTCAATGTCGTTTCCAAAATGGTCAAGGGGCAAGCATGAACACCTTTTTAACAGCGCCTTCGGCTTTTCCTCCATCAGAACACATTGTTGCGAATTATTATAGAGGTTATTTCAAAATCGTAATATGAAAAAACTAATAACATGACCCGTAAAATGAAAGAAACGCGAAAAGCTCCTTTTTCCATCTTAACCATTCTTGCACACGTTTTTGTCTAAATCGTCAAGATTTTAACTTGCTTCCAATCGAACTTAACATGATTGAAAATTTTGAAGCTGTTTCTTCCAGAAGCCAAGAATATTAAGGCTCATTTTAATCTTAAAATGATGAAAGAAGCTTATTCTGACCTTTTCTGCTTTACCGTCAAAGTCGCCACATGGACTTTACCGTGGCTTCATAAAGAAACCGACGAAAATCTCCAAGCGAAGCCAGAGGCACTTCCCTTCGAATTTCATTCGAGCTTTTTTGGCTACTTAGTCGACTAGAACGAGTCTCCGACAAAATTGTGAGGATTGAACTGCCTTATGTCACGGGCGTCTCTCCAGTGGCTAGAGAAAAGCCATTGTTGTAAACTTTGGTTGATGCTTTTGTATACGGTTTTTGCGTAGTTTTTTCGGTTAAGAATGTTTTTCACCGGGTTGTTTGTTGCGAGTTTAGCATGTGAGAAATGGGCTTTTTTCTGGCTTCTTTCTCATGAGTGAATGAAGTTGTATTGCCTAGAGTAGGCTAGATTGTCGATGTTATTGGCTTTTTCAGATGGAATTTTTACTGTTTGGTGATTCTGGTGATGTTTGTATTATTTGAGGTTTTTACGTTTCACCAGTGTTCTCCAGAGGCATAAGCTTAGATTGCTGTATACAAAAGCATCAACGCAGTTCCACGTTTTAAGCGTGAACTAGGGCCTAGGGAATTGTGAAAGTATTAAAAGTGTTTGCGCTTTGGTAGTAGCCTATGAAGTCTGGAAAGGTTGTTCGGAGCTTTTCTGCTAGGGATGGGCGTGAAGTGATTTTGAGGACGCCTAGGTGGGAGGATCTAGACGATTTGCTGGAACTTATCAATTCGCTTGTAGAAGAGAAGGCAGACATACTGAAGACTGAGAAGGTTACGAGGGAGGAGGAAATCGACTTTCTGTCCAGAGTGCTCAGCCTCTTAGAGAAGAGTGAGATGTTTTACTTGGTTGCTGAAGTCTGCGGAAAAGTTGTCGCAGTTTCTGAAATTGTCAGGCGAAGCGGCTACGAGAAACACGTTGGCGTAGTAGGCATAGCGATTAGAAGTGGTTTCAGGGATTTGGGCATTGGAACTGAAATTCTCAAAGCCTTACTAGAACAGGCGAAGAAGATGGGTTTGAAGGTTTTGACGATTACGGCTTTTGCAAGGAATAAGCGTGCGGTTCATGTTTATGAGAAGGCTGGTTTTGTGCAGACTGGGGTTATTCCGAAAAAGTTTTTCAAGGATGGCAAGTACATAGACGAGATAATAATGACTAAGATAATGGAGTGAAACGCTTATGGCGGATTTCAAAGTTTTCAACACAAGCTACAGCTTCTCAACGAAAGGCGAAATAGAATTCATAGACCTTAGCGATAAGGTTCAAGAGGCAGTTTCGAAATCCGGTATTAAAAATGGTTTGGTTCACGTTTTTGCTCCTCACGCCACAGGCGTACTAATCTTGACAGAAAGCGATTATAGCTTGCTAAATGACATTAAGGCTTTGCTGGAAAAACTAATTCCGAAATATGCAGCCTATAATCATCCTTCCAATGCTCACGCGCATCTTAGGTCCGTGTTGCTGCCGCCAGACAAGACATTGCCTGTGATTGATGGGCGAATAGAATTTGGAACTTGGCAGTCGCTAGTTTTTGTAGAAACAGATGTGCACTCGAGAAGAAGAACAATCATAATACAAGTGATAGGCGAACAATAGCCAATTTTTTACAGTTTTAAGTAATTTTGCTTCAAAATGCAAAGGGCTTTACTTCGCACATCGTTTGTTCCAAAACCCGAATAATATGGTGGTGAACTTTAAAGTTTCTAAGCATTTTTTCTGGAACTTGGTATATATTTTTAAACTTTTATTGTAAATCCGGTTATATTCGCTTATTTTTCGTGCATAAAGAATAAGGAGTCTTTGTATTTTGAGAGGATCTCATATTTATTCTTGGTGTGCGTTTTTGCTTTAGCATTCTCTTAGCATGTATCCTGTTGTTTTTCTTCTGCAAGGCTTTGCATGGATATTCTGCATTTATAAGGTTCGTTTCTGTTCGGTTGTGCGAAAGGTTTATTATGTTTTCCAGCTTTGTAAAAGTTACGAGAGCTCGTAAATCTGGTGAAAGCATTTGACAGCGCAACTTTCCTACGAGGCTGAAGAGTACGTGGAAGCAATCTACAGACTTCAAAAAAGAAGCCATGCAGCCAAAACAAAAGAGCTAGCCGAAGAACTGCAAGTCGTGCCAGGATCCATCACAAACACTATAGAGCATTTGGAAAGGCATGGTTTAGTGAAACACGAACCTTACAGAGGCGTGAGACTAACTGCGAAAGGCGAACGCCTAGCTTTAGACGTTCTCAGAAGACACAGACTAGCAGAAAGACTGCTCACAGATATCTTAAACGCTGAATGGAGCAACGTACACGAAAGCGCCTGCAAACTTGAACACGCCCTAACAAACGACGTGATTACACTTTTGGAAAAGAAACTTGAGCATCCAAAATTTTGTCCACACGGAAATCCCATACCAACAGAAAACGGCAAAGTAGAAGAGGAAGAATGTCATCCCTTGACAGAAGTGAGCTTAGATGAAAGTTGCAAAGTGACAAAAATAACTAACGGAAAAAGAGAAAATCTGCTCACATTAGCAGCAAAAGGAATCAAGCCCAACGTTCCCGTCCATGTTGTCGAAAGGAAACCTTCGCAGGTGGTTTTGTGTGTCGAAGGGAAAGAATGCACTTTGACGTATGATGATGCTTCAAATGTTTGGGTCAAAATTGTCGGGAGGAATAAGCACGCGGTTCAGAAATAGAAGAAGGTTTCAAAGGCAAAACATGCGATTAAATGAAGAAATAACCTTTCTAACGAGCATGTGCGAAGGAGAAAAAGGAGTCATAATACGCGCCGCAGGTGGCTTCGGTGTCGTCCGAAGACTAGCAGAAATGGGATTAACCCCTGGAGTGGAAATAAAACTTCTCAGAAAATGCTCCTTCCATGGCCCCATAGAAATTGAAGTTAGAGGAGTAGCTCTTGCCCTCGGCTATGGTATAGCCTCAAAAGTTCTCGTTAGACCAGCGAAGGCCGAAGCAAATGGCTAAGCAATTAAGAATAGCCTTAGCTGGAAACGCAAATGTTGGAAAAAGCGTAATTTTCAACCAGCTTACAGGATTAAATCAAAACGTTGGAAATTGGCCTGGAAAAACCGTTGAAAAAGCCGAAGGAACACTACATTATAAAGGTTGCACAATTCGCATAATAGACTTGCCCGGCATATACTCGCTTTCCACATTTTCCATGGAAGAAATTGTTTCACGAGATTACATAGCCGTCGAAAAACCAGACATAATAATTAACGTTGTCGATGCTTCCGCGCTTGAACGCAACTTATACTTTACATTACAACTCTTAGAGCTTGAAGCACCAATAATAATGGATCTAAATCAAGTTGATTTTGCAGCAAAAAAAGGCATAAGAGTCGATACCGAAAAACTTTCTGAAGCGCTAGGAGTGCCAGTAATTCCCACGGTCGCGATATCTGGAAGCGGAATAACCGAGCTTCTTTCAACAGTTATAACGATAGTAAATGGAGAAAAGAAGCTCAAGCCCTTAAAAATACGATATGGCAAAGAAATCGAGAAAGGAGTGCAAGCCATAGAAGCATTAGTCAGCATCAAGCTTCCACAGCTTTGTACAGTTTATCCAGCAAGATGGATTGCAATTAAACTCTTGGAAAGAGACGCGGATGTTGCTGGAAAAGCGAAAAACTACGAGAATGGAAGAGAAGTTCTGAACTATGCAGAAAATTTAGCCAGCGAATTGGAAAAAATTCATGGGGAATCATCTCCAGTAATAATAGCATCAGAAAGGTATGGGCTTGCAACTAACATAGCTAAAACCGCAACAATCATTGAGGCTCCGCCGAAAATTAGTTTGGAGCAGAAACTAGACGCATTAACCACACACAAGTTTTTAGGATATCCAGTTCTTGTTCTCATTTTAGGGTCAATGTTCACTTTAATTTTTGTTGGCGGAAACTTCATATCTGCAGGTTTAGACTATGTTTTTGGCATTTTCACAACTCATACTGAAAACATTCTATCTTCGCTTCTGCCTAAAATTGCCGTTGACTTGATCAGCAAAGGAATCTTGGCTGGAGTAGTTGCCGGAATAACCATAGCTCTGCCATACATTGTTCCATTCTACATACTCTTAGCGCTTTTAGAAGACAGCGGCTATCTCCCACGCGCAGCTTTTTTAATGGACAACATAATGCACAAAATAGGCTTACATGGAAAGGCCTTCATACCATTGATTCTCGGCTACGGTTGCAGCGTTCCCGCATGCATCGGCTGCAGAATCATGGAAACCGAGCGCGAACGTTTCTTAGCTGCATTCGTGGTTGTTCTGATTCCATGCGCGGCAAGAACCGTCGTAATCCTCGGATTAGTTGGAAGATTTGTAGGTTTGCATGCGGCTCTTGCTCTTTACGCGTTTGACCTAATTCTGGTTTTTATTCTGGGCAGAGTCGCTTTCAAAGTCTTACCGGGAGAACCTGTTGGCTTGATAATGGAAATGCCTCAATACAAAAAACCTTCTGCAAAAAGTGTTTTGGTGAAAACTTGGAGCAGAACTAAAGACTTTGTTTACATAGCATTTCCAATAATAATAGTTGGAAGCTTGACAATAGTGGCTTTGGACATTTTTGGCGTTATGAACTATATTGTCAATGGGGCTGCTCCGCTTATAAATGGTTGGCTTGGTCTTCCAGCAGTGGCAAGCATTCCATTAATTTTTGGAATTTTACGTAAGGAATTGGCGCTTATTTTGTTTGAAAACGTCTTGTTACTGGAGGGAATGTTGCTTCAAGATTTGACTGCCGTGCAAATGATCGTTTTTTCCTTGGTTATTATGATTTACATACCATGTTTGGCAACGATTGCCGCATGCAAAAGAGAGTTTGGATGGAGAAAAGCTTTAACGATAACGGTTATTGACGTGGCTCTCGCACTTTTCTTAGGTGGAATAGCCTACAGGCTCTTGTCGGTATTAATGCCCGCTTGAAATTATTTGCTTTCTCTCTTTTCTGGTAGTTTAAATGATAAAAGCAAAGCTGCGAAGGCAAAAGCCGTCAGCATGTAAAAAGCTGCATCAAAACCATAAAAATCAGCAATGTATCCAGCTATGAATTGTGAAAAGGAACCTATCCCGAAAGATGTGAAGAAAAATATGCCGTAAACTGCTCCTCTCTGGTTTTGTGGAGACAGAAAACCTGTCAGGGAATTTAGTGCTGGCTGATGCGCATAAAAGGATACGCCATATAAAACAATGAAAAGGGCTATTCCAACGATATAGATGGGGAAAAGCAAAAGCGAAACGAGGCTCATGCAAACGCCCATTGAAGTTGCTATCAAAACCCTTTTAGAGCCAACCTTGTCAGCAACTTTTCCTCCAACCCACTGAGCGGGGACACCTGCCGCCAAAACCAAAGTGTAAGCCACTGAAGCCCACATTGGATCAATCATTCTATTTTCTGCAAGATATGTTGGAAAGTAAAGCTCCACTCCCTTCATGAATAAGCCTATTGCCACGTTAAAGATTAAAACTATCCAGAGTTCACGAATTTTTAAGGCGTCAATTATACTGCCACTCTTGTTCACTTTTTCTCTTGCAAACGAGGTTTTCGTCTCTTTTTCTAACAATAAGAAAAGAAGGAAGCCGAATGCGAAGAGCCACACGAAAATGATGGCTGTGGATACATTGTACTGAAGCAGCTCGTAGGAAAACATGCTGAAGGAAAGAGCATATAAAAAGAATATTGCAAAACGAACACGTTCGTGACCACTGACGAAGAATAAGGCAAGTATCATGCAGACGATGCCGAATGATACGAAAGCCCAGGGCCATCCAAAATTTGCGCCTATGAACCATGCAATAGTAGGGGTTAATACAACGCCTACTGTTCCGCCCACACCGTGCAGTCCCATGGCTTCAGAGACTCTGCCCTTAAACACCTTTGAAATTAACGAGTTTGCCGTTGGATGATAAAGACTTGCCCAGACAGCCATCAAAATTAGCGCCAAAGCATAGGCATAAATGGTTTGGGTGGCTCCAGCAACAAGCATGACCAGCGTGGAAAGCCCTGAAAAGGCAAGGCATAAGGCGATTGTCTTTGTCTCTCCGATTTTGTCGCCTAAAGGCCCGCCCACGAGCGCACCGACGCCGTATATGAAAGATGCAATCATTGAAACGAAGCCTATTTCGGATTTTGAAACGCTGAGATTTACCATTATTAATGTTAGCAGAGGCGGCGTAATGACGAAAAGTGAATGATTAAGCGAATGCGCTGATCCCAACAGTGCAAGTTGACCGTTTTTCTTAGATTGCTGCAATTTGCTTCATCCTTTATGAGTGCTGAATGCTTTTATAGTAAGATAAAGATTGGAGCTTTTCTAATAAAGGCTTAAGCTTGCGCAAGCCTTGTTTTTCCAATGCTTCTGATTAAGTCAAAAGTTTTGAAACTTACGCCGTTGATGCAAACGTTTGCTTTGCAAGCCAGCCCGTATTAATCATGGATATGAACCGCGCCAAATACCTAGAAAGCGCAAGTAGAACTTGGTATCAGTTAACTTTATGTGCTGTTTATTGCGTATTTATTGTGTGGAGAGGGAACCAATGAAAAAGGCTTTATTCGTGGTGATTGTGTTTGCTGTTATCTTTCTGGTTGCTGTGTTTGCACCAGCGGCAAATGGATCGTGGACATTGAACTTAAGCCATAGGAATCCCATGAAATTTGATGAAACCAAATTTTACATGGAATCTGATGCGTCGTCAGTCAAGCCCTTAGCCGGAAACAAATGGGCTGTGATAATTGGCATTGCAGACTATCAAGGCAGGGGCTCTGACTTGTGGCATCCCGACGAGGATGCAAAAGAGATGTACACCGAGTTAACGATACAGCAGGGCTATCCGAAGGCTAATGTGAAATTGTTGACAAACAGGGGAGCAACAGCTGCAGCCATTGTAAACGCCATTAATTGGCTTATCGCCAATGAGAAGGCTGGCGACGAAGTGGTCTTCTTCTACTGCGGCCACGGCTTCAATATGTTAGACAGCAAGGGTTGGGACGCCGACGTAGAAAGCGACGGATACGACGAGGGGATAGTCACCTACGACTTCTATGGTATAACTGACGGCTGGTTCAAGAACAAGTTCGCGGCCATCGAAAGCACGAAGTTCGCCCTCATGTTCGGCTCATGCTATTCAGGCGGCATGTTTGATGACGACGATGACTTACAAGGCACAGGAAGAGTAATCGCATCAGCCTGCAAAGCCGATCAGTATGGCTGGGATTACCTGCTGTTAGGCAACACATTATGGGGCTACTATTTTGTAGACGAAGGGCTTTTGGATAACAATGCAAACTCAGTCGAAACAGCACATGCATACGCTTATCCATATGTAGTCGCAGAACAGCGAGATTCACAGCCTCAGCTCTACGACAACTACTCAGGCGATTTCATATTATAGGGCTGCATAATCGAGTGGTACGTCTCCACAACCTCATTTCTTTTTTATGCTGCAAGGTTTGATTAAATAGCCTGAAGAGCAGATTATATGTAATTCTGACATGGGAGCCCTACTTCATTCTCTCAGAAAACATAAATAAAAATGAATGCGTAAAAGGTAGACGAAATCAGTAAAAGTGGCCGGGGTGAGGTAGCCTGGTAGCCTATAGGCCTGTGGAGCCTAGCGCCCGGGTTCAAATCCCGGCCCCGGCCCCACACTGAGCAAACGTCAATTTTGCTGAATTTCTAGCCAATTTTTCTTCTAGGATGTGCATCAAGATTTCGGTCATCCTATGAACCTAGGCTTACCGTTTTTGATAAACTAGGCTTGTTGATGATGCTAGGAGGCATAGCAATTCTAGTTTATGGCGCGCGCTAGATTACTCTTAATCAGATGTAGCTTTTAGGCGCGTTTTTTTCTTTAAATTCTTTCTGAGTCATAGGCAATCCATGTTTCTTTGCCACTTCCTTTCGCCTTGTTTCGCTTCTTTCAATCTCATCCCGCTGTTTGCTCAATGGTTTTCTCTCATCTGCCAGAAGCATGTAGAAAAACTTCAAAGAGGGTTGGTTTGTAGTGTTCTTCCTGTCCAGCTTTGATGGTGTGTCCCATCCAAAAACTAATAGGTTAAAACTTGCTTTTTACATCTCATCAAATGGAGTCATCAGCGCGATGCAAAGAAAAAGGCTAGTTTTCCCGTTTACTGCGATCGTAGGGTTAGAGAAACTTAAACTAGCCTTATTAATAAACGCGATTAACCCAAAAATCGGCGGTCTGCTAATAAGAGGCCAAAAAGGCTCTGGAAAGAGTACCTTGGTTCGGTCTTTGGCGGACATTCTTCCAAAGATACTAGTTGTCAAAGGTTGCCAATTTAACTGCAATCCTAGCGATCCATCTAACATGTGCCCCGTATGCAGCGAAAAGTACAAAAAAGGCGAAAAGTTGCCAACTGAAGAAAGAGAGATGATTGTTGTTGACTTACCTTTAGGCTCTACGGAAGATAGGGTTATTGGAAGCCTAGACGTCGAAAAGGCAATAAAATACGGAATAGAAGCACTGGAACCTGGAATTCTAGCAGAAGCAAACCAAAGCATCCTATACGTAGACGAAGTAAACTTGCTACCAGATCACTTAGCAGACGATTTGCTAGACGCTGCGGCCACGGGATGGAACATCGTTGAAAGAGAAGGAATATCTGTAAGCCATCCATCCCGCTTCATATTCATTGGGACAATGAACCCTGAAGAAGGCGAACTTCGACCCCAACTTCTCGACCGATTTTCACTATCAATCACCGTAGAAAGCATAACATCCGTTGAAAACAGAGTTGAGATAGTAAAAAGAAACATCGAATTTGAGACTAACCCTGAAAAATTCTACAAAGAATACAAGCCTCTGCAGGAAGAACTGCGAAGCAGAATAACACAAGCAAGAAACACACTAAAAAATGTTACTATACCAAATAATCTCCTTGAAAGCATATGCAGAGCATGTTTAGAATTGAAAGTTGACGGATTACGTCCAGACCTAGTCATCACAAAAGCAGCCTCAACCCTTGCCGCATTCGAAAACAGAACAGAAGTAACCTTAAACGATGTGCTGGTTGCAGCAGAACTCGCCCTTAGCCATAGAACGAGAGAAGGCGGCTTCTTAGAACCGGCAATACCACAAGAAATAAGAGAAGTCTTCACAACTGTCGTAAAGAAAGTTTTTCAATTTGAGAAAACTGGAGAAACGACCAAAAAAGATATGGAAAAAAAGAAACTTCTAAAAGGAAGAGCTGCTTTTTGGGTTAAGAAAGACGCCACAAAAGAGGAAGAAGAAAAAGCAGAAGAAGCTAGCCACAAAAAAATTCAAAGAGCAAGGATCAAGTTCAACTTCTTACTAGGTAGACTTTTCGGCGGAGTTTGGGGCATTGGAAAAAGGTCAAAGAAAAGCCCGAAAGATGCTTTGGTTTCTGATGGAATTCAATTTGGTGAAAACAAACTCGAAGGAGAAACATACGAGGAAAAAATCGAAAAGAAAGATGAACAAAAGGCAATTCCAACAGTCAGCAACGCCGTAAAATCACCAGAAATTTTTCAAGGATTCCCAATCATTACCCGCTTAGAGAAAAAAATTGCTTCTCCTTCAAGCTTTTTTCTAAAAATGGGAAAAATTAAAACTCGGAAGCAAGGCGTTTATGCCGGACGACATGCACAAGCAATAACAACTCTTCACAAGGGCAAGCCTTACGGCTGGACAATTCCGCATGGAAAACCCACAGACATTCACATTCCAGCAACTATTCGCAAGGCTTCAAGAGAACAAAAAATTCGCAAAAGATCCCCAGATACAGCACTGAAAATTTGTGTTGGAGATGTGCGCGAGAAATTGAGAATGTATAAGGCGCCTTTGACCATGGTTTTTCTAATTGATTTGAGCGGTTCTATGATTCTAAACATTGAAGCCGTAAAAGAAGCATTGCTTAAACTTCACACTGACGCATACCGATTTAGGGATCGTGTAGGAATAGTTGTTTTGAAAGGTTTAGGCGCTATCGTTGTTCAACACCCCATCACAAATCTGAGAGTCGTAGCCAATAAACTCGTAAATCTGCACGTAAGCGGATTCACTCCACTCGCAACTGGAATGCTAAAGGCTTGGGAAATCTTGAAGGAAGCAAAAAAGAGAGATCCATCAACAGTACCTATCATGGTGATTGTAACTGACGGAAGCGCAAATGTCCCACTAAAAAGGAGCCTGGAAACTGGCGAAGTTCGGCAAATAGAGGAAGTTCAAATCATTGTTAGGGAATATGAGGACATAGCCGTGAGGGATGTGATGTCTGTTTCAAAAATGATCAAGCGAGACGGAATTAACACAGTAGTCATAAACACTAATCCCCGCATTTTTGGACGTGAATCCTACGGTCGGGCTGTCACAGGGGTTATAGCATCACTGACGAATGGAAGCCACCATGTTGTGGGCAGACTAACCACAAAAGAAGAGATGATCGAGAAAATTATTGAGCAAATAAGGGAAGATGAAAGAAGCATAGTTTATGAGAAGATGTTAAGTTAAACTAGCCGAATCTTTATTTGAGGATAGATGCAGGCAATATGTTGAAAGATGAAAGAAGTGGAAAGATCGCCCTGCTTGCTCATTGCATATTAAATCAGAATTCCCGAGTCTTCGGCTTAGCAGAAAGATCAAGTGCCATAACGGAAATTATCGAGTTCCTAATACAGAACGAGATAGGCATTCTTCAGATGCCTTGTCCAGAACTAGCTTGTGCTGGCATACTGCGACTGTCCAAAACCAAAGAACAATACGATAATGCACCTTTTAGAGAATACTGCAGAAAAATTGCGAAGGAACTCGCAAACCAGATCCAAGAATATGAGAAATGTGGAATAAAATTGAAGCTTGCGATAGGTGTTGACGGAAGTCCAAGCTGCGGAGTGAGCAAACCTTCCGGGATTCTTATTGAGGAACTGCGTTCTGCACTGGTTGAAAAACAGATTTCAGCGCCTTTTCACGGAATACGCTATGAACATTTAAAAAAGGATATAAACAAGCTAGAAAAAATGATCAAAACCACATGATCAGATCGGAGGCTTAACGTGTTTCTTTGCCTCTGCACTTTCGTTCATCCACTTCATAAACTCTCTAGACGGCGGTTCTTCAGCAAAAAGCCTTTTACGACTAGATTCCAAGAAAGAATTCTCCTCTCCCAAATACTCGGCAGCAGTCAAAATTTTACATCCAGTTTTACGGGATTCCTCAAAAACCATTTTTGTTTTTTCAAGCCAGTTTTCATCCCTCAAAACATGATGCTCAAAAATCACTATAGGCACGGCTTCAACAATTTTCTCCAAATTCTTCAGTCCAAGCTGAATCTGCAAATCGTCAACCCTAAACCTGGCCAAATACAACGGTGGTCCACCAATCATTAACAGCTGAGGATTTTCGTTGAGGATTAATTCAAGCGTGCGCGTTGACATTGGACCTTGAACGTCGGGCGCAAAAAGAAAACGCTTATCATGAAATTCAACAGTAGCCATCAAAATCCAACCTAAAGCCGAGTCTTCTGGTCCATGAAAAACTGGTTCTGAAAACTTGATCCTCGTATTTCCAAAATTGAAGATCTTGCCGTCCGCGATTTCAAGTTTCTCCGCGTATTTTCCGCCTGTTTTTTGAAACATCCATCCTCTTCGTCTTTGGCTGTAGTTGATTGTCTCTTTAGGATTTTTTATTAAGACAGTTTTGCCTTCGTAAATTTGTTTTGCGGTCTCGTCAGTTTTTGTCCAGTTGCACAACCAATCTTCATAGGAGGGAGTGTGATGATCAAAGTGATAATGGCTTATCGTTACAACATCAGCCTTTTCAGCGGCTTCGGCGATTTTTCTGCGACAATTGTCTATGGCTTTGAACTCTTTCGGATGAGGAGGCAAACCGAAACGATTTGGGCAAAGAGACACCCCAGCATCTAAGAGAATTTTCAAGTCAGGCGTCTCCACATAAGTGCACATTGATCTTACGCCGAAACTTTCAGCAGCCAATGGAACAACATTGATATGCTTCAGCATTATAGCTCAACGTCTAGGATTACTATAACTTTTTATTTAAGTCGATGGTTAGTTTTTCATGGCGGGCGATGACGACTCTGGCCCCACTGAACCAAAAATGATTGGGATCTTGAGTGCGAAAGAGCCCGCATTTTTGCTATTTTATTCTTCTGGCGGCTTTTCCCAAAGTTCCAGCATTCGCTTTTTGAGTTCTCTGCGTTTTCTATGCAGAAACCTATAAACTGTACTGTGCAGACTTCCTTTGACAAGCATTTGTATGGCTTCTCTAGCTGCTTCGACCTCTTCAATATCGCCAATTATGCAGACTGTGTGCCCATGGACAGCAATGTTAGTGTCTGTAAGTTCCTCAATTATTCTGCGGGTTTTGCCATTCATCCCTATTATTCGCCCTTTCACGCGTTTAATGTCTGATTCAGACCTTCCGAAGACAGTTCGTAAATCGATAACGTCAAGCACGGCTTCTTCGTTACGAATTAAGCGAAATGCATTCTCAGGTGAAAAGCCTCTTCCGATGGCGGTTACAACATCTTTTGCCCTAAAAAGCAGGGAAGGATCAGCGTTTTCAGCCAATAAGAGAGTAACATCGCCTGTTTCGCTGTCTATTTGAAGTTCAACAGAAAGCATCTTTTCAATGTTTTTCTTTGTTTTTCCCTCAGAACCTACCAGGACTCCTACACGCTCTTTTGAGATTTTTAGAAAAGTGCTAGCCCTTGCCATGACCCGTAACCTTCTCGTAACATTCTTCAATCGACTGAACCTTAATGCCCAACCTGCTAAAAAACTTATTCAAATTGGTCAAATCTCTACACAAAAGAAAATCTGCCATAGGATGCGAAAGCGGAACAGCTTGAGACACGTCAAACAGTACTGGGCGACCTTTCCAAATCATGATGTTATACTCGCTTAAATCTCCATGAACAAGCTCAGCCTTACGATAAAGCCTCCTCAAATAATACAAGAGAGTTGCATAAATTTTTTCAGGATTTTTTGGCGGCAACTCCTTCATTGACGGAGCACACACGCCATTTTCCCCTATAAACTCCATTATAAGAACGTTACTTTTTACAGCCACAGGTCTTGGCACTCTCACTTTGGCTGCTGTTGCCTGTTCAAGATTTTTGAATTCTTTTTGAGCCCATGCAAAAATCAGCGAACGCGTATCACGTCTTACGCCTTTAAATCTTGGGTCTCCTTCGATGTATTTGAGTATTCCCTTGCGGAATTCTGCTGAAATAGTCAAGTAAATTTTAATCGCCAACTCGTTTCCTTGTTTGCCTCTTCCCCAATAAACACGTGATTCTTTTCCAGCTTTGACGACGCCGTGAATTTCACTTATGATGCCTTTGTTCAAAAAATCGTAAATCACCATGAGTGTTGAACGGTCAAAAACCTCTTCCAAAGCCTCATATTCTTCGCTTCGCTTTTCCTTCATCAACTGTTCAGTTTCATAACTTTTCTCCTTTTTGTAAAGCCTTTCTTTGACACGTTTTTCAAAAGACAAGCGCTTTTCTCCACTCATATCTGATTTAAAAATCAAATCGTTAAGTAGCCTTTTCTGCGGAGCATATCCGCCTGCGCCTTGGTGTAACGCCAAATCAAATCGCCGCGTTTGTCAGATTGAAAATCCCATGGAGAAACTAAAACAACATCTCCAACGCGTATCCAAACTCTGCGCTTCATTTTGCCACGAATACGGCATAAACGTTCATTTCCATCTTGACACTTGACCAAGACGCGGTCAAAGCCAAGCAGTTTAACGGCTACGCCTAAAACATCGTTCGCGGATGGAAGCACCATCTCGCTTAACTCTTCCTCAGTTAAGACCTTCTTCTTACCCAACCAAGCACCTCAAACGCGTCTCCCTTAATGAAGTATGAGCTTCTTTAAAAGTATACTTATTCCAAATCATGATTCAACGTCAAATTTTCAGTATCTGCGCGTGCGGTACGCCTTCAATTTTCAATATTGCTTCTGGGTGCACGTAACCTTTCTCCACAGCCTTCTTTACAACATTCTTGCCTACCATATTCACTATCGTCGAGTTTTCTATCATAGCAACGGCTTCTTCAATGCTAACTTTTGCACCTTTATAGAATTCTTCTTTCACTTTGAAGACTATTTTTCCTTCGCAAAGAGTTTTTCCGAGAATTTCAGCATCGCATATAGCTAAAAGCACGTTGTTGCCGATTTTTCTAAGATTCATGTAGACTTCCAATGCTTAGACGCTCTTACAATTGCTTAACAGACGATCTAGCTCCACATGCTTCGCACACTAGAAATGATAGGCGTTTCTCCTTTACAATCTTTGTGTCTGGGCGCTTACAAACTGGACATACAACAAAGCTTTCTATGTATCTCTGTATAAGCCTCCCAAAAGTTTCCTGCGAAAATTTTCCTTGAAAAATTGCTCTTGAGTGTTGCATAGTTGCTGCGGTAGCCATTTCCCCAGTTAAAAATTTTAACAAGTGCTGTGGGTCGCGATCTAATGCATCAGCAACTTCCTTAAAATTGTAGATTATCGTGCGCATACCTATTGTTGAATGGTGCAGTCTAGGCAATTCTAGGCGTTCTTTTTTCAAAGAGACTTCGGGAATTTGGGAACGTGCCTTTTTCAGCAGCTCTTCGTAGTCATACTTCATCTTTTGCTTCTCCAGAAAGAAACATGAAGCAGCATACTATTTAAAACTTATAACGGCATCCGATAAGAAAAATATAGGGATGAAAGAGGGGAATCAATGGGGTACATTTACCTTTACACGGGCACTGGAGCCGGAAAAACTGCAAACGCATTAGGCTTAGCACTACGCTGTGTTGGGCATAAACGCAAAGTAATCATAATTCAATTCTTAAAATGGTGGAAAAACACTGGCGAATACAAAATTCGAAAAGAGCTCGCACCATACTATGAAATCTACCAGTTCGGACGCAAAGGATGGCACGGACTAAACAATTTAAGCGAAGAAGACAAGAAACTAGCCCATAGCGCACTAAAATTCGCTGAAAAAATTCTCAAAAAGAAAAAACCGCATCTACTAGTTTTAGATGAGATTAATTTGGCTTTACATTGTAAACTTCTAAATGTAAAAGACGTTTTATACTTTCTGGACACCGTTCCAAAGAGAACGGACGTGGTCTTAACGGGAAGATTTGCCCCAAAAGAACTTGTAGACCGGGCAGAATTTGTAAATGAAATTGTAGACGTTAAACATCCTAAGGAAATGGTTACAACTAAAGGAATACAATATTAGACCTAAAGAGGAAATGACGGTGCCCAAACCAGAAACAGAGAGAGCTCGAAGAATCGAGGAATTAATCCAAAAAATTTCCGCGTTGAAAGAGCAGAAAAACAAGATAAATACTGAAGCAGATGAGTGGGCGGAAAAAAGAAACAAACTTAACGAGCAATGTGCGAAATTGCGCAACGAAATATTCGAACTTAAAAATGAACGAGACTGTCTAAACGAAAAAGTAAAGGAGCTAAAGCAGAAACGCGAAGAAGCAAAAGCGAAAATTCATGAAGATATCGAAGAAATGAAGAAATCAAGAGAAGAAGCAAAGACTTTGGCCACAAAAAGGCCTTCAAAGACCCTTGAAACTCTGCAAAAGGAAGTTGAAAACATAGACTGGAAAATTCAAACAACATCCCTTAGTCTAAAAGAAGAGAAGGAACTCGTTGAAAGGGTCAAACAATTAGAAGCCCAATTAAACATTCATAGAAAACTCGGTCAGTTAAACCAAAACATTCTGGAGTTGCAAACTCGCGTTAAAGCTCTTAAAACTGAAAGTAAATTTTGCCACGAAAAACTAACAGAAACTGCGCAAAAAAGCCAAGAAATCCATAAAAGAATGGTGGGAAAACTTGATGAATCAAAAAAGCTTAAAACTGAAGCCGATAGCTTTCATAAACTCTTTTTGCAAGCCAAGGAGAAAACAAAGCCTCTTCAAGAGGAAATAATGAAGATTTCAAATGAAATAGAAAGGCTGAAAGAGGAGATTCGTGCGGAAGAAAAAAGGGAAAGAAAGAAAGGTGAGGAAGCCCTTCGTGAAAAAATTGAGAAACAAGCGAAAGAAAAGCTAAGACGTGGCGAGAAATTAACTTGGGAGGAATTTCAACTCCTTGCAGAGAAGGGAATGCTAACACAAAATTAAAGTGCAACCCAAATATATTAAATTGGAGAACAGAAGACAAAATGACTAAGGAAGAATTGGCAGAGAAACAGCAAAAAAGAATCCTCATTTTATGTGTAGATAGAGATGGAGATTTAGGAGCAAAAGCCGAAATTAAGACTCCCCTCGTTGGAAGAACACAAAATCTTAACGCTGCAGTGGATTTGGCTTTACGAGACCCAGAAGAACCAGACGCAAATGCAATGTTTGAAGCAATACGTCTCCACGACCGCCTACAAAGTGAACAGAAACCAGAAGAAGTTTTTGAAATAGCAACAATATCGGGCTCCGAACTAGGCGGCGTTGGCGCAGACCGAAAAATAGTCGCCGAATTAAGTGAGTTATTGGGTTCATTTCCCGCAAACGAAGTAATCTTGGTCACTGACGGCTATTCTGATGAAGCCGTTTTGCCGCTTGTGGAATCTAGGGTACCTGTGTCATCGGTTAGAAGAATAGTTGTAAAACACAGCGAATCAATCGAAGAAACAGCCGCTTTATTTACACGATACTTGAAAATGATAGCGGAAAATCCCCGCTACTCTCGCATTGCATTAGGCTTGCCAGGACTGCTATTTCTAATTTTAGGAATTCTGTCAATTTTCAACCTACTCTATTATTATTGGATAGCCTTCATCTTCGTATTAAGCGCGTTCATGCTCGTGAAAGGCTTCGGAGTTGATAAAATGACCAAAAACTTCTACCAATGGGCAAAAGAATATTCTCCGCCACCCCTTCAAGTGCAGATTTCAAATTACTCCACAGTTGCTGGAGTCTTGTGTATTGTTGTTGGAGTTTACTTGGGAGCAACAAAAATTCCAATACCCCCAGATATTACTGCGTGGCTTAGCGATTTTCCGCGGCTCGCTGGCTTTTTCATCCAAGGTTCTATGGACCTCTTAATCGTAGGCGTTTGTGTAGTGCTGTTGGGAAGGGCTATACGTTGGTATTTTGAGCATGACATAAAACTACTGCGCAATGCTGCTTTAATAGTTACTATTGCATGGTCTAGATGGATTCTCGAAGGAACAGCTTCTATATTAACCGTAACTGGAGAGAAGAATTATGGACAACTGATTTTCTCCGTAATAGTGGGCATTTTGATAGGCGTCGCCTCAGTTCTGGTTGTGCTTGTCATCCATAGATCTGCTAGAGGATTTTTCGAGAAGACTAAAGAACAGGTTGAAGAATTTGGCGAAGGTTAAAATTGCAGTCATTGGTGGAACAGGCTTCGAGATATTATTCAAAAATGCTGAGCAGCTACGCTTAGGAACACCCTATGGGATTGCTCCACCATTGTCTATTGGAAAAATAGATGATAAAGAAGTGGTTTTTCTTCCAAGACATGGTCCAACACATTCTATTCCCCCACATAAAATAAATTATAGGGCAAACATTTACGCGCTACATGATCTCGGCGTCGAAAGAATCATGGCTGTAAACGCTGTTGGCGCCATAAACCGCGATTTCAAACCAGGAGACATCGTTATCCCCCATGATTTTGTCGATTTCACAAAACATCGCATCGCAACTTTTCATGATGAAGCTCCAGTAACGCATGTTGATGTTTCTCAACCTTATTGCCCTGAAATGCGCAAACTGTTAATTGAAATTACAAGAAAACTTGATTTACGCGTTTGGGACAATGCTGTGCTTGTTTGCACTGAAGGCCCGCGTTTTGAAACACCTGCGGAGATTGAAATGTTTAGGCGATTAGGCTGCGACATTGTTGGGATGACAGGTGTTCCAGAGGCTGTGCTTGCAAGAGAGCTTGAAATGTGCTATGCAAGTGTTTGTTTTGTTTCAAACATGGCTGCTGGCGCACAAGAACGATTGACGCCTCTTGAGGTTCATAAAGTTTCTAAGCGGATTATGCCTCGATTAGAGCAAGTTTTAATTGAGACCGTTAGGGTTTTACCCTTAAAACGCAACGGCAATTGCCCATGTGCTGACGCGCTTAGAAACGCGAGGCTTAAATAATGTTTAAAACAGTCCTTTCCGTGATCGGAGCATACAAGCTTTATGAGAAGTGGCTCTGGTATCAAGTAAATAACGGCGTTAAGCTGGAGCATATAGCGATAATTTTAGACGGAAACAGAAGATGGGCTTCCGAGAAATCCTTTAATCCATGGCTTGGTCACGAAAAAGGAGCTGAAAAGGTTGAGGAGCTACTTGACTGGTGTTTAAGACTCGATGTTAAATCTACAACCATTTATGCTTTTTCTACAGAGAACTTTCGTCGCACAAAAGACGAAATTGAAGAAATAATGCGAATTGCAGGAGAAAAGCTCCGAAAGATTCTGACTGATGAGCGTATACATAGAAACAAGGTGCGCGTCAAAGTCATTGGCAGAGTGAGCTTATTGCCTGAAAATTTGCAACAACTCGTGATGGATGTGGAGAATGCGACGCAAAATTATGATGAGCACTTCTTGAATATTGCTCTTGCTTATGGCGGAAGGGCAGAAATTGTTGATGCTGCCAAAAAAATTGCGGAAAAGGTGAAAGAAGGGAAGTTGAATCCTGAAAATGTTGATGAACGAATATTTGAGCAATTTCTATATACATCGCACATGCCCAAACAGGACCCGGATTTAATCATTAGAACTTCGGGTGAAGAAAGGTTAAGCGGATTTTTGCTGTGGCAGTCGGCTTACAGTGAACTCTGCTTTTTGGATGTTTATTGGCCTGATTTTCGTTTAATAGACCTTTTGCGGGCTGTTCGAACTTTTCAAAATCGCAAGAGACGCTTTGGTGCATGATGGGGATTAGGCTCTTTTCTTTGCGCTTACGATTGAGATGACGTCTCTATCTTTAAGTATGTAGTCCTCTCCGACTCTTTTTCTTTCTCTGGCTTCTATGGCGTAGATGAAGCTCTCTCCTAGTTCTGTGTGAATTATGTAGGCGAGTTGACGCGCTGTTGTTCCGAAGGGCACGAGGTAAGCGTCTGGCAGTATTTTTCCTTCATGGTTTGCCAAATGTTCTAAATCTTCAACAGGATAAACCGTAATCATGCTTAAGAGTTTGAAATAAGCCATGTTTACTGCGTCTTGAACGCCTGTTGACCCAAGTTTGAGCAAAATTTTTTCTCTTATAGTTTCCAATGCCCTAATCTGACCTTCGGTTAGTTTTTCTGGAGTGTTTATTTTGAAGTTGCAGTCGCCTGGTCTGTAATCGATTAGTTTTCTTTCTGCGGCTCTTCTCAATGCAAGTTCTGCTTCTGCACAGCAAGGAATCACAAGGTAATTTAGTTTTCTCAGTCTTTCTAGGTTTTGTTCAGCTGTTGGTATGTCTATTTTGTTTGCCACTATTAACATGGGCTTGGCAATTTGCCTCAGCGTGTCTACAAATTTTAGGTAGTCGTGTTCGCTCCATGCTGTGGGTTTGTCAGCGTTTAATTCTGCCTTTCTTATTGCTTCAAATATGTGACTTCTTTTTATTGCTAAGCCGCTTAGTCTTTCTTCTAGCATTGAGAAGAGGTCTTTTGATTCTGCTTCAGCTGTTCTGGCGATTTTTGCCCAATCTTTTTTTAGTATGTTTGCCATCCACATGGTTATTTCATGTTCTAAAAATTTCACATCTTCCAAGGGGTCATGTTCCCCTGGCTTGCATAGCCTTCCCTCGCTGTCTGTTCCGCCCGAAGCGTCGACGACGTGGATTAAGGCGTCTGCCTTTCTAATTTCGTCTAGAAACTGGTTGCCTAAGCCTCTTCCTTGCCATGCGCCTGGCACGAGTCCTGCGCAGTCGATGAATTCTACCGGGATTAGTCTAACGCCGTCTAGGCATAGGGAGTTGACAGGAGTGTCTTTGACGTTGAATTCTTCGTGGACGCATGGTGTTCTTACGTATCCTATGCCTCTGTTGGGTTTTATTGTTGTGAACGGGTAGTTTGCAATTTCAGCCGGTGCTAAAGTTGAGGCGCAGAAAAATGTTGATTTGCCAGTGTTGGGTTTTCCGACTATGCCCAGCAGTTTTGAGTAGGATTTTTGCATTTAACCTTCACTTTAAAATCTTGATTAGCTGGCTTTCTTGTTTAATATCTTACAATTAGTGACGCTATATGGTTTATGCTGTTTGTGTCGAGGACTCTTTTCCTGTTTCTGTTCGGCGTTGCCTCATAAAAATCATTGCAATGAAGATGATGACCATAAGGATGCTAATAAGCAGCGCTAACATTTTTGCGATGAGAACCCAAGCTTCGCGTAGTGCGTCTTCAGCGTTTTGGAGAGCGCTTGAAGCGTTTGTTTGGGCGAGTTGTGGATTTGTTTCCCAGAGGTTGATGGCATTTTGTAGGAGAATTTGGCTTTCTAGAATGTTTTGTGTGGTTTTTTCTGTTTCTGATGGGAAAATTAGTTGCGCTCCGAATATTTTTCCGATGAAGGATGCAAATTTTGCTTGGCTTATTTTCTGTGCGGTTTTCATTGTGGTTTCTGCGTAAGAATTGTCGAAGGCGCTTGGTGAAGATGGTTTTAATTGGACGATTTGTTCATCATATGGTTTTGGACCTGTTGTGCTGTTAAATAGATAGTTTGTGTATGGTGTGAGTTCTGGTATGCTTTGAATTGAGCTGAAGTGTCTATAATCCATGGCGTCGAATAGTCGCCATGTGGCATCAACTGGTATCCATCCGTAGTTTTCCAAGTAATATTCAGCCCACATGTGGCCGTCTTCTATGGTTTCGGTGGAGTAGTGAAAGGCAAAGCCAGCCATAGCTTTCGCTGGGATTCCTGCGGCTCTGCAGAGGGCAACAAAAAGGTAAGTGTACTCGGAGCAGTCGCCGATTCCGTTTTCTAAAGCCCATAGGGCTCCTCTTTCCTCATCTTGACGAACATAACGCATATGCGTAATTACGAAATTGTAGATTTTGAAAACTTTTTCGTGAAAGTCTGTTTCGTTGTTGGTGATGCTTTGGGCTTCAGAAATTATCATTGAATTATTGGATTGTATTAGTTTTTCTGGTTGAGTGTATTTCTTGTATAAGTCTGAAGTTTTGTTGTAGTCTGTTATTAGGCTTGAGTTGATCGTGTAGTGAGTGTTGAAGGAGAGTAGGCGGTAGTTGATTTCTATGGTGAAGTTTTGTTTTGCATTTATTTCTATATTGCCCCAATAGGCGTACAAGTTTCCAGAATCATCAGTTAAAATTGTTGGATTTCCAGTTGATGAAGAAATGTTATAGATGACATAGTGGCGTGCGCTTTTATTTTCAATTATGGGAACGAAAAGCTTTCCGCCTGAAACTCTGCTGTATGTGGGATTAACTATTTGAATTGTATGCTTAAGGCTTCCAGTGAACGCGCTATTTACTTCATACTGAAGAAGATTTGAATCTTCGCTTTTTATGGCTGTTGTTGAAAATTGCAAAAAGTTTGAGAAATAGAGTAGGAAGACAGTGAATAAATAAATGAAAGTTAAAGCATGTTTGTGATTCATAGTCATTCTTCAGCTATCAACAAATTTAGAACAATATAAAAAGATTACATCAAAAATAGCGATATCTCCTGAAGTCCGTACAAATAGATGGCGTTTCATTTTTTCTGACATGCCCTTTAATGGTAATAGCAATTTCGATAAAAGTTTTGGCTTTATACTGCGTTCACTAATAGAGGAAACTTTGCCGATATGGAAAATGGAAAAAATTGGTTTGGGGCTATTCTATGCCCCATTTTTTGGTTATTTTTACCAGCAGGAAGATGACGAAGGCCACGATTATGAATGTTATCAGTGCTACCATGAAGTCTCCTACGCCGAATATTTGTCCAGTATAGTCTGCAGGTGGATTTCCAGAGGCATCAAAGGTTGTGGGTGGAATTCCGAACTTGAGCGTGGACAAGTTTCCTATTCCTGCACCTGATAGTGCGATGCCTATTATTGGCATTATGAAGTCTTTGACGAGCGCCTGCACCAGTGCGCCTAGATAGACACCCATGATGAAAGCTACTGCGAGACCCATGACCTTGTATTTGGACAGGAAATCCATGAATTCTTTCCATAAGCCCTTAGGTGGTGGCGGTGCTGGTGGTACTGGTTTCGGTTCCAATAATGTCTTGATTTCCTTGAGAACCTCTAACATTTCTTCATCTTTAGGCACATGATCACCTTGATAATTTTCTGTTGTGATACAGATTTAACACTTGCCTTAGAATGGACTTTTTAGAAAATCTTAACTGCTTAGAAGGCAGAACAAGTGTTGTTAGTCTGGGGAGGTGATTATTGTGAGTGAGAAAGAAAAGAAGAAGGAAGAGAAAGGCAAGGCTGAGGAAGTAGCTGAAAAAACAGGTGAAGTTGTGGGCAAGGGAGTGAAGAAGGGTTTCGGAATAGCGAAAGGTATTGGAAAGGGCTTGGTAAAAGGCGTCAAGGGCGAAGAAGAAAAGAAGAAGGAGAAATAGATCTGATTGTAGAGGGCAAAATTTCACAGAATTATTGAATAAATATCGCCCTTGAATCTCATTTTCCTGGTGTGCATACTTAACCTTTTCAACCATTCAGACTCAAAAGACTCCCGAATGGTTCAATCTATTTATAAGGGGGATCTAGTCTCCGCAGAGCACCGCAGAGCACAAAACTTGCGCATTACAAAACAGCATAATATAAAAGGATCAACTTTCTAAAAAGTAAACCGACACAATAAGAGATGAAAAACCTTTGGCACTAAACCTAACAAAAGAAACGCTTACTGAAATGTATAAGAAAATGCTTGAAATCCGCTTTTTTGAAGAAAAAGTCTTCGAACTTTATGGGCAAAACCTTGTCCCAGGCACAATCCACCTTTACGCAGGCGAAGAAGCCGTCGCAGTAGGTGTCTGCTCCGCGCTCAGAAAAGATGATTACATAACAAGCACGCACAGAGGACACGGGCACTGCATAGCAAAAGGCGCAGACCTAAAACGAACCATGGCGGAGATCCTAGGCAAAAAAACAGGCTACTGCAAAGGCAAAGGAGGCTCAATGCACATCGCAGATTTCAGCATAGGCATGCTGGGCGCAACAGCAGTCGTCGGCGCTGGGATACCCATAGCCGTTGGCGCAGGACTATCCATACAACTCAGAAAAACCAACCAAGTCGTGGCATGCTTCTTCGGCGAAGGCGCCTCAAACCAAGGAACATTCCACGAAAGCATAAACATGGCATCAACATGGAAACTCCCAGTAATCTTCATCTGCGAAAACAACCTCTACGCCATGGGAACACGCCAAACAACAGTCATGAACATCGAAAACATCGCAGACAGAGCCATAGCCTACGGAATCCCAGGCATTTGCGTGGACGGAAACGATGTCCTAGCAGTTTACGAAGCCACGCAAAAAGCCGTTGAAAGAGCCCGAAAAAACCAAGGACCAACACTCATAGAATGCAAAACTTATAGGCATAAGGGACATTCACGCGTAGACCCAGCAAAATACAGACCAAAAAAAGAAGTTGAAGAATGGCTAGCCAAAGACCCAATCAAACGCTTCAAAGAAAAACTCTTACAAACAAACACTCTAACAGAAACCGAAATCCAGCAAATCGAAAAAGAGGCCTCAGCTGAAATTGAAGAAGCAACAAAATTCGCCATAGAAAGCCCATACCCCAAACCAGAAGAAGCCCTAGAAGACATATACGCCTAAAAAAGGAGAAAAAAGCCATGCGAAAAATAACATATAGAGACGCACTGCGCGAAGCATTAAGGGAAGAAATGCGCAAGGATCCATCAGTCTTTATTTTGGGCGAAGATGTCGGCAGATACTGGGGAGGCGCATTCAAAGTAACCGACGGCTTAGCAGAAGAATTCGGAGACAAAAGAGTACGCGACACACCAATATCGGAATCAGCCATAATCGGAACAGCAGTAGGCGCCGCAATAACCGGCATGCGCCCAGTAGCAGAAATAATGTTCGGAGACCTAACAGCCCTAGCCATGGATCAAATCGCGAATCAAGCAGCAAAAATAAGCTACATGTTCGGCAGCCAAGCAAAATGCCCACTCGTAATCCGAACACCTTTCGGTGCAGGAGTTAACATAGCCTCACATCATTCCCAAAGCCTAGAAGCATGGTTCATGCACGTTCCAGGCTTGCACGTGGCTGTGCCCTCAACACCCTACGATGCTAAAGGACTTCTAAAAACCGCCATACAAGGCAACAATCCGGTTTTCTTCTGCGAACACAAACTACTGTATCCAATTGAAGGCGACGTCCCAGAAGAAGAATACACAATTCCTTTAGGAGTGGCAGATGTAAAACGGGAAGGAGAAGATGTGACAATAGTAGCCACGTTATACATGGTTCATAAAGCCCTAAACGCAGCCAAAGAACTTGAAAAGGAGGGCATAAACGTCGAAGTCGTCGACCCCAGAACACTAACGCCTCTAGATAAGCAGGCGATAGTAAAATCTGTCAAGAAAACGGGAAGAATAATCATCGTCAGCGAAGATTGCAAAACCGCTGGCGTGAGTGCTGAAATTGCTGCTGTGGTGGCTGAAGATGCTCTAGACTTTTTGGATGCTCCAATAAAGCGTTTAGCTGAGCCAGACACGCCAATTCCATTCAGCCCACCGCTTGAGCAATATGTAATTCCGAATGAGAAGACCATAATAAAAGCAGTTAAGGAGATCGCCTAAAATGGTCACAAAAGTTGTTATGCCAAGGCTCAGCCTGACAATGAAAGAAGGCACGGTAGGAAAATGGTACAAGAAAGAAGGCGACAGCGTTGAGAAAGGCGAACCAATAGTGGAGGTAATCTCAGAAAAAGCCACTTACGATTTAGAAGCGCCAGCCTCTGGAACACTGCGAAAAATTCTTGTTGAAGAAGGCGTCGACGCCCCAGTTAACGCAGTTTTAGCCACTATAACAGCTCCAGACGAAGCATTTTCAGAAACAGAAATACTTGCGGAAGAAATACCCAAGGAAATTGAAGAAGTTAAAGAGAGGATTTTGGCTTCGCCGGCTGCAAAGCGATTGGCAAGAGAATACGGAATAGACATATCGCTTGTTAAAGGTAGCGGACCAGAAGGAAGAATAGTTGAGGAGGATGTGAAACGGTTTGTCGAAGCGACTGGTAGGGCTTTGCCGAAAGTCAAGAAGATCATTCCTTTAACTGGATTCAGAAAAACCTCAGCTGAACGGGTTTCCATGAGCTTTAAAACCGCGCCACACAGCACGGTAATCATGGAAGTTGACGTTTCTAAAGCTGAGGAACTGCATAAGAAGCTTCAAGTGTCTTACACCGCCATTCTTGTCTCTGCTGTCGCAAAAGCCTTACTTGAACACCCCATGCTAAACTCCACATTAGAAGAAAATCAAATAAGAATTTTCGAAGATGTGAACGTGGGTGTGGCTGTTGCCACTGAACATGGCTTAGTTGTCCCAGTCATAAACAACGCTGACAAAAAATCTCTGAAAGAAATAGACACAGCCATCAAGGAGTTGACGGAAAAAGCTAAAGAGGGAAAATTGGCAAGACAAGAATTGACTGGTGGAACATTTACAATTACTAACTTGGGCATGTACGGAGTTGAATTTTTCACACCTATAATTAATCCGCCAGAAGCAGCCATCCTCGGCGTTGGAAAAATAACAGAAAAACCAGTAGCAATCAACGGAACAATAAAAATTAAGCCAATAATGATGCTGAGCCTTTCATACGACCATAGAATAGTTGACGGCGCGCCGGCTGCTGAATTTTTGCAGAAAGCCAAAGAAAGAATTGAGAAAACATTGGATTTTGAAGGATAAGCTAAGATTCTTCAGTACCCGTCTTTTCTGCGATTTCTGCCACTTCGCGAAGGCTATGTCTGACCAATTTCAGCTTCACGTCTTTTATCATTGTTACACCACGGCTAGAACTTATTGAGCCTGCCCAGATAACCATGACGAAGATTAGGGATATTAGGCAAACGTTGCTGAATATTACCATGGATTTGACGTATTCGCTTGTTTCCCCGGTTGGGATTGGAACTATTTGCGGAATTTGTGCTCCACTTAGCAAAATTGACAGCACTAAGCACACAGAAATTATCATTAAGATTAGCCCAATTGCTAGCAGAACATATCCAGTTGCTTTCTCTATTTTTTGCGCTTTTTCTGGCTTCATGGATACAAACTGTCTTGCTCCCTTATAATTGCTTTATTCCCGAAATAAGAACGTCTTTTTGAGGCTTTTTCGGAAAGTCTTAAGTGTTTAGCAACAGAAAAACGATTGAACCAAAATGAAAGTCGCCATGTATTACAGCCAAAAAGACATACGGATAGATGAAATGCCCATGCCAGAAATAGGCGAAGACGAGGTTCTAGTTAAGATGAAAGCATGCGGAGTATGCGGCTCAGACCTGATGCACTGGTATCTGAAAACGCGGGCTCCACTTGTTCTCGGGCATGAACCAACAGGAATAATTACCAAGAAAGGTCGCAAAGTTGAGAGCTTTGATGTTGGCGATAGAGTTTTTGTGCATCATCATGTGGCTTGCTTGAAATGCTACTACTGTATGCATGGCGATTATACTTTATGCGAACAATTTCACAACACAAACATCAAACCTGGCGGGTTTGCAGAATATTTTAAGGTTCCAGCTCCAAACCTCCAAATAGACACTTTGAAAATTCCTGAAGCCTTGTCGTTTGATGAAGCCACTTTAATAGAGCCTGTTGCCTGTTGTTTGCGCGCAATTGAAAAGTGCGGCATCCAGAAAGGCGATTCAGTGGCAATAATCGGCGTGGGAGCAACTGGAATAATCCACACGGCTTTATCAAAAATTTTTGGTGCCAAAGAAATAATTGTGAGCGATCTAATCGATTATCGTTTAACCATAGCTAAGAATTTTGGCGCTGATGTTGCAGTTAATCCAAAAAATGAGGATTTGGCCGAGGTTGTTAAGGCTGAAACTGAGGGAAGAGGCGTGGACGTGGCTGTTGTTGCTGCGCCAAGTTTAGAAGCTTATAAAGCTGGTCTGAGCATTTGCCGAAAAGGCGGAAAGCTCTGCGTTTTTGCTCCTACCAAGCCTGCAGAATACTTGCAAATAAGCCCGAAAGAACTATTTTTCTCAGAGATTCAGTTAATCCCATCTTATTCAACCTCTCATTTGGAGACGAAAGCCGCTCTGGAACTAATAAAATCTGGTAAGCTTAATGTGAAAGGCTTAATCACCCACCGTTTTAGGCTTGCAGAAGCGGCGAAAGCCTTTGAAACAGCCTCAGAAAATAAAGAAAGCTTGAAAATCATAGTTTTTAATGAGTGATGAGAATGAAGGCAGCCATGCTTTATGGAATCAAAGACCTAAGAGTTGAAGACGTTGAAATGCCAAAGGTTGAAGCCGGCGAAGTTCTCGTCAAAGTTAAAGTAGCAACAACATGCGGCACAGACCTGAAAATACTTCAAAGAGGCTACGTTGAGAAAGTCATAAAACTTCCAACAATTTTCGGGCATGAATGGGCAGGCGAAGTTGTCGAAGTCAGCGAAAGCTTAGAATGGCCAAGAAAAGGGATGCGCGTTCGAGCTGGCAACAGTGCGCCGTGTTTGCGTTGCACTATGTGCCAGAAAGGCAAGTATAATCTCTGCGAGAATATGATTTGGCTTTGGGGCGCATACGCAGAATACATTAAGGTTCCAGCTCGCATGGTTCTGGTGAACATGCAAGAAATTCCGCAGCATGTTTCTTATGAGGAAGCTGCAATCACTGAACCATTGGCATGCGTGCTCCACGGAGTTGAAGAAGCAAGAGTGAAACTTGGCGATAGCGTGGCAATAATTGGTGCTGGACCAATAGGATTGTTGCATCTTTTAACTGTTAAAAAGATGGGAATTGAAAAGGCGATAATGATAGACCTTGTGGAGGAAAGGCTAGATTTTGCAAAAAAACTTGGTGCAGACGAAACAATTAACGCTGGAAAGGCGGATGTTGCGGAAACGGTTAGGCAAATGACAAACGGATACGGCGCAGACGTTGTAATCGAAGCCATTGGGTTGCCTTCCACATGGGAGCAAGCCCTAAAACTGGTCAGAAAAGGCGGAGCAGTCCTAGAGTTTGGCGGATGCCCGCCAGGGACTGAAATCAAACTTAACGCGGAACTGCTTCACTATGGAGAAGTAACGGTTCTAGGCACTTTTCACACGACTCCGTTGCATTTCAGAAAAGCCCTAAACTTGATAGCCTCAAAAACAATTGACGTTAGACCGTTTATAACAAGAAAAATGAAGCTGGAAAAAATAGAAGAAGCCTTTGAGATATTGTCCACGTCAAAGACCGAAATCAAGATTGCCATAAACCCATAGCATAATAATTAATGATTTCCTCATGGTAGAGATTGACGACTATGTGTAGAGAATAGCCACAAGGTCGGACGAAATACGCTTACCACGTACATAGTATGTACTCTCTTATTCTAAATTTTACTCCCATTTTTTGGGAAATTTCACCGATTTTAGCGATGTCAACTTCCGCAATTGTTACTGCAGTAGTTTCAACGTCAAATTTTCCTTTAGCTCTTTCAATAAACTCTAGAACGCTTTCGAAGGCATTTTCAAATTTTGGTCGACAAATTTGATTATACGTTTCTTTGTCGTGGGCGTTGAGGCTCACGCTTACTCCATCCACGCCCACTTCCTTCAACTCTTTAACGATATCTCGACCTTTGTTAAGTAAGAATCCTTGACCATTAGTGTCCACTCTGATGCTTGCGGCTTTTCCATAATGCTCCTTTATCCATTGGATAACTTCTAAAACGCAATCTAATCTTTCTAGGGGTTCGCCGAAGCCGCAAAATACAATTTCATTCCAATTTCTCAAATTTATGACGTTCTGAAGCTCGGCTATGACTTCGCCGGTTGAAGGTTCTTTCTGCAGTTTAAGATTAAAGCCTCCAACGCCATCCTTAAAATTTTTCAAACAGAAATAGCAGTTGTTTGAGCATCTGTTGGTTATGTTAAGGTACAAGCTGTTTCCAAGCCAATAAACGATGCTGAGCCTTTTCTGAATTGGCATGAGCTTTTCCTAAGGCATTTTAACATTGATGAAAGGATTTAAATGTTGATTTAGGCTTTATGGTTTTGTTATTGCAGAGGCAAAACAATGGTTAAGTACATTTTTGTTACCGGCGGTGTCTTAAGCTCGGTTGGTAAGGGTATTGTAACTTCTTCTATTGGAAAGATGCTTCAAGCACGAAATCTGAAAGTTACTGTCATAAAAATTGACCCATACGTGAATGTGGACGCTGGAACGATGAACCCCTACATGCACGGCGAAGTCTACGTAACCGACGACGGCGGCGAAACAGACCTAGATTTGGGCTGGTATGAACGATTTCTTGACTTAAACTTGAAAAGTGAGAACAACCTAACCACGGGTTTAGTGTATAGGGCTGTTATTGATAAGGAAAGGCGAGGCGACTTTTTAGGAAGATGTGTGCAGATTGTGCCGCATGTAACAAACGAGATTAAACATCGCATACATGCAGTTGCAAAAAGTTCAGAAGTTGACGTAGTCCTTACCGAGGTCGGCGGTACAGTTGGCGACATTGAAGGCTTACCGTTTTTGGAAGCTATTCGTCAAATGCGCTTGGAAGAAGGCTTTGAAAACACGTTATATGTGCACGTCGCCTTAGTTCCAATACTAGATGTCACAAAGGAAATGAAGACCAAACCTTTGCAGCATAGTGTTAATGAATTGCGACGTATCGGTATTCAACCAGACACAATAGTCGCAAGAAGCCCAAAAATGATAGACTCCGAAACTCTGAGGAAAATAGCCTTATTTGGGACAATACCTGAAAAAGCAGTTTTCTGCTCCTACAATGTCGAATCAATTTACCAAGTTCCCCTTATTTTGGACGAGCAAGGAATGGGCGATTTTATTTGCAAACGATTAGGTTTTTCGGGACGTGTGCAAGATTTTAAAGAATGGAAAAAATTTGTAGACGCCTCATTGAATCCAGAGCATGAAGTGCAAATCGCCTTGGTTGGCAAATATGCTGGATTATCAGATAGCTATGTCAGCATGAATGAAGCGTTACGGCATGGAGGCGCCGCATGTAGAACAAAGGTTTGCATTAGCTACATAGAAGCTGAAAAGTTTGAACAGAATCCAAAAAGCGTGGAAGTTCTGAAGAATTTTGATGGAATTTTTGTTCCATACGGTTTTGGTCCCAGAGGCACTGAAGGAAAGATTTTGGCAATAGAATTTGCAAGAGAAAACGACATTCCATTTCTTGGAATATGCTACGGTTTCCAGCTGGCAGTAATAGAATTCACACGCAACGTCTGCGGTTTGAAAGAGGCGAATAGCACCGAAATTAACCCAAACTCGCCCAATCCAGTTATTGATCTCATGCCAGAACAGCGCGGGATAGAAATTAAGGGAGCTACAATGCGGTTAGGCGCTCACAAAATAATCATAGAACCAAACACCATGGCATATACGCTTTATAAGAGCGAGGAAATTTATGAACGCCATCGCCACAGATTCGAAGTCAACCTTGATTATTTGGAAACGCTCAAGAAAAAAGGTTTAGTTTTTTCTGGAAAAAGCGCAGATAGCAGGAGAATGGAGATTTTGGAGTTGCCTGACCACTTTTTCTTTTTTGCATCACAATTTCACGGCGAATTCAAAAGTCGTCCTGGAAGACCTGATCCAGAATATCATGGTTTTGTTAAAGCATGTTCAGATAAAAAGTTGGGCAAGCCTAAGCCGACGTTCTAAAAAAAGAAACGTTGCTTGCAAGTTTTAGTATGAACGGTGATACGGTCTCACAAGTTCTTCTAGCACTGAGAGCATGGTTGGCACTTTAAATACTATGTCTGTGAAGCTTACGATGCCGATAAGTTTGCCGTTGTTAATTACGGGTAGTTTTTTGATTTTTTTCTTTGCCATTAGCTTAGCTGCTTCGTCTATACTTGCTGTTTCGTTGATGGTCAAAACTGGGCTGGTCATGACGTGCCTTGCGGTTAGGGTTTCTGGCGCTAGGCATGGTTCCACAAGTCTTCTAAGGATGTCGCGTTCTGTTATGATGCCTACTGGTCTGTCGCCCTGCATAACTATGATGGAGCCTATATCGAACTTGTTCATTGTTGCTACTACTTCCTTCATGCTTGTGTCTGGACGTACCACTCTAACGTCTTTTGACATTATGTCTCGGATTAGAACTATGCTTGCCATCAATTTTGCCTCCAAGCTATCTTAACCATTCTAAACAGTCATTTATTTGTTTTTGTGCACTCACACTTTTCACATTGTCTTTTTTAGCTTAATGAGTAAAGTTGAAGTTAGGGCAGTAACTTAAAGGATATTAAAAATGTTCGGATGAGACGCTAATGAACGGAAACGAATCTTCAACTATCGAAGGATTTCGCAACCGCTTGGAGAAGTCTGCCAGCTATGGTGAACTCTGGGAGATTGTTAAAGACACGGTTGCTTTTTCTTTGAATAAGCGAAGGAGCGGAATGATGCTCTTTCTTGATGATTTGCCCATTCAGTTGGGCGCTTATCATCCAATTAGCACAAATAACATTGTTTTGAATAGAACTCTAGTTCAAATTGTTGAGGCTGCAATAGAATCGAAACGCGTGGTTAACGCTTTGGTTTATAACTTGCTTTTGCACGAGTACTTGCATGCGCTGGGCGAATTTTCCGAGCTTGAAGTTAGACGCATGGTTTACGAAATTGCACAGAAATGTTTTGGCGAGGATCACGTTGTAACTTTAATTGCTAAAAAAAGTCCTTGGGCATTGCTGGAAGGTATTCCACTTGAAGCAATTAATACTCCCAAGCGGATCATGGAAATTGTGAAGGATTTTGAGAAAACAGACAAATACATAGTTTAGCATTATTGTTTTTAAACTGGTTTAACAGATTATCATTGAATCCCGATGTCTCAAAAAAATAGTACTCCTGAAATCTTTCAGTCCATAATTGGCTCATGGTATAACTCACTAAGGGATCCAGAGAACTATCAAAAGCAAGTTCTCACCGACTTAGTCAACGAATATTGCAAGACTCGTTATGGACAAAGTCGCAATGCATCTAAGATTAAAGAAATCGCAGATTTTAGAACAAACTTTCCAATTATAGATTATAAAAGTCTTAGTTCATACTTTGCAGAAGTAGTGAAAGGCAATTATACGGTTATTCTTCCCGAACCCGTTTTGTGCTGGGTCATGACCCGAGGCTCAACAGGTGCTGCGAAAGTTTTGCCCACAACTAAAACTCACATCGAACAGATCTTTACGTGCGGAGCAAGAGCCCTCGTAAATTACGTTTTGAGAAAAGGAGATTTTGAAATATTTAGTGGAAAGATTTTGAACCTCAATTTTCCTTCCCGAGTTCACACAATGATGGCTGATGGTCATGAAATAACCTATGGATACAGTTCTGGCACTTACGCAAGGCTTAATCCCATGTTCAATCAACTCGGTCTTCTACCCAGACAAGAGGACATAGACGCGTTAGGTTCAGGCATAAGTAAGCACGACTGGGAAAGAAGGTTTGAGTTAGCTTATCAACAGGCGCTAAATGAGAATGTAACTGCCGCCATGGGGGTGACACCGATCATCTTGTCCTTTGCAAGATACGTCAAAAAGAAGCATGGAAAAAAGCCTAAGGACATATGGAAGCCGCGAGCTTTGTTCTGCACGAGTGTGCGAAAGATACAGTTCAAATACGCGCCAATTTTGAGAGAATTTTTTGGGCAAATTCCCGTTGTTGAAATTTACAGCGCCACTGAGGGAGTTTTTGGACAGCAACTTGATGACTTGCCTTATGTTTCACCGAATTATGACAAATATTTCTTTGAAGTTGAAACTGGTCAAGGAGTAAAGATGCTGCATGAACTTAAGCGTGGAGAATGGGGTAAATTAATCGTGTCTTCTTGTATGTTTCCTAGATACGACATAGGCGATTTGATAGAAGCAGCTGGAAAAAACTATTTTCGTATATTTGGGCGGAACCAAATTTTAACACGTGTTGAGCATAGGCTTTACAGACTGTTTTTTGGATGGATAACCTAAGTTCTGGGATATCTCCTTCTCGCCATCATTGTGGCATATAACCCGCCGAATATTATCACTATCCCAACTATGACCAAGAAGATCGCCCATAAAATTTCTCTAGCTTCTCTAGTAAGGATTCCAGTTATTTGGAGGTAAGACATCAAACCTATAATTATTAGAACTATTCCGCCGACGAGTGGACCTATGAATGCATATTGGCCTTTCTCATGCTTCTCGTGTTTCTCCGTCTTCTCCTCCTTTTCTTTTTTCTCATGTTTCTCTGCTTTTTCGCTCGTATAGCGTATTGGAGCTGTAGGACGCTGTTCAGCAGATATCGTTTCAGCTTTTAATGGAGCTCCGCATTTGGGGCAAAAGCTCATTTCTTCACTAATTTTGTAGCCGCATTTTTTGCATTCCGTCATTTTTTCACCCTACTTTGTTGTTTCCTTTATTGGTATATTGAGTATTAAAATATGCCGATAGGCGTTTTTGTCAAGAAATGTTATATGTTTGCATTGTAAGGAATAATAAGAAGGAGACAAAGAAGAATGAATGAACGCTCCAAGAGTCCGCAAACACTTAAAGAAAATTTTGTTAGCACGCTTTCTGTTGGAGTTTTCTTAGTCTTAATTGGAATCACCGTCATAGCGACACCAGGCTTTTTTGACAAGATTGTGGATTTCTTTGAGAATTTTAGCATCGTTCATGTGCCCAACTGCACCTTCGAAATTTCCCTACCTGCGCCTAGAAATCCTGCAAACCACACAACGGTTTACTCGGCTGCGACACTATTCAGTTTTGCGTGGGGCATCTTCCTCATAGCTATGCTTGTTGTGAGAGTTTTCGCCCGTTCGCCATTGCATAAAAAGGCAGAAAATGTGTCAGACATTGTTTTTTGGCTTGTAGCTGGCTTTTTCATCACAGAATTTCTCAATGAAGCGACAACTATGGTGACTTGGTTTGCATTTTGGGCGGCAATAATAACGCTCATTGGTGTATCATTAGTCATCAGAGCTATAGTCTTGGCAGCGTTTAGGTAAAGGCTTTTGGCAGTGCCGTTGAACTTGGATTTAGTGCAAAAACATAAACGAATACAAAGCCATAGTCGCTGAAACTTATTTTACCTTCACAAAGTGAACGACGTAGACAAGTTGATTTTCGTCCCATTCTCCGTGGGTTTCCTTCCATATTTTCTTGAATTCTTCTAAAGTGAAGCCGCCTTCTCTTTTTGCATCCTCTTCATCAAAGTATTTTAATCGTTTCCTTTCAATAGAAGTGATGCACAAATCTGCAATGTGCGGCTCCCAAATGTTGGCGTGCACCATTGCTCCTGCCTTTATTTTTGGGTCTGGAAGGCTTGTTCTAGACGTTTGAGTTTTGATTCCATCAAGTATTGGTTTCTTGTCTGTGACTGTGAATTGCAGTTCGCATGGGGCTTCTGCCATTTCCTCGATGACCTTTTCGATTGGCTTTTCTGGTTCCCGAGCGACTTTTTCGATGATTTGTTTTCTTTCTTTTGCAGGAAGTCGTTTCTCTGCCAGCTTTTTAATCACTTCCACTTTTTTCTCTGGCTCTTCAACTAAGCGCCCTATCTTAACTGCTGTAAGGTAGTCAATTTTGCCTTCAGGCACTTGCCCTGAAACTGTTGATGGCGCAACATACTTCTGCGCCTCTTCAGGAACAACTTCAACAGCCCGCAACCAAAGCGACACTGCGTCGTTGCTGACGCCTATTTTCTTCGCTAATGCTGCTTGAGAAGGATACTTTTTCGAACAATTCTCCAGCAAATATTTGCACACTTTTCCTTTCTCAATTGCGTTGAGGTCTTCTCTGTGAACATTTTCGATTAGGTTTAATTGAACCACTTCATCATCGCTATACTCTCTTATAATTGAGGGCACCTTTTTCAACCCAACTTGCTGCGACGCCCTGTAACGTCTTTCACCAACCACAACCTCATATTCAGTGTTCACGGGTCTGACAATAATAGGTTCAAGCAATCCGACTTCTCTTATGCTTTCAGCCAATTCATTGAGGCGTTCTAAGTTAACTTCTAACCTCGGGTTAAGCCTACTTGGACGAATGTGGGCTAGTTCAATTTCCTTGATTGTCTCTGACATGGGTCTTGACACCGAACCTTTCTTTTCTAACTACTCCTTACGTACTTCTATTTAAGAATGAAAAGCATCTGTAGTAGTTCAGTTAGCATTCTTAGAGACCTATTTCTGCAGCGACGCCCTTCAGTCCGCTTAGGGCAATTTCAAAGAATTTTTCCCTTGGAATTCCGATTTCTTCACAAATGAGAATTCTTTCTCTTTCTGCTCCTCTGGCGAAATCTTTATCCTTAAACTTCTTGGCGACAGTTTCAACTTTCACGTCTGCCAGCTTTTTAGAAGGCATAACCAAGGCGCACGTCACAAGCAATCCTGAAATGGCATCGCTAGCGATAAGCGCTTTCTCCATTTTTGTTTCTGGTTTAACTCCCGTGTGTAGAAAATTGTGGGATTTTATGGCTTTTATAAGCTCGTCTGGAATCAATCCCTTTAGGATTTCTTCAGCCAAAAGGCTGTGTTTTTCAGGTGTTGCCTCAGTTTTCTCATAATCAACATCATGTAGTAAGCCGATCAAGCCCCACTGGTCTTCGTTTTCTCCAAAATGTTTGGCGGTGTTCCGCATTATGGCTTCCACGGCAAGCATGTGGTAAACAACATTCTTTTTCGAGACATGCTTCTTAACTAGGTTAAGGGCTTCATCACGCGATAGCACTGGTATCACCCAACACTCTCTATTTTCGAATCTTTGCCTTTATAACTCCTTACAATTCTTTAGGAGTTGTTCAACTTTCCTTTTAATATCGTCTCTAATTTCTCTAACCTCTTCCATTGGTTCGCCTAAGAGCTTACCTATTTTCCAATATTCAACCTTTGAAAAATGTTTTTGAGGTATCTCCCTTAGAACGTCTGAATCCATAACAATCATTTTATCCGCCTCTTCCCGCATTTCAAAAGTGAGCAATCTAGGTTTCTGTTGACTTACATTTATTCCAATCTCCTTCATCACTTCCACAAACCATGGATGTATTTCTTCATCTGGGTTTGTTCCAGCGCTCATTGCTTTCCATCCTTTAGAAAAGGAATTGAAGAAGGCTTGAGTCATTTGACTTCTACCAGAATTCCCTTTACAAATAAACAAAACAATCTTATCTTTCATATCCTACTCAAGTTCCCCATACATTTGACCTGGAGCAAGCATGTTTGGATATTTACTTCGCAGCAGGCAACGCGCAGCATAGCATAGGTGACATGCATCAGCGTAAACTTCATCATGCGGCAAATTGAACTTCTCAACCAAAGTAGTTGGACCACCATGAACTAAGGGTCCCAGAATCGGATTTTCGTATGGATCATATTCTTCAATTATTTTTGATAAGGTTTTCTGCCAAGCGTTGCCGATCGAGATGCCTTGGCAAACGTGCACATAACCCAACGGATCTACGTGCACCCTTTTCTGGTTAGTGAAGTCTTCATATGGACATTTTGTGAATTCACGCCAATTTTTCTTCTCTGTCTTCTCTGTCAGTTTTGAGTATGCTCTTCCTCTGTACATTAATGTCCAAAAATCGACCTTCGCTCCTTCCATTTCACTTGAAGGTGGAGGCTCAATGCCTGGATATTTGACGGAGATTACGTCAGCTTCTATGTTCAAGGCTTTTGCAGCTTTCACAGCATTTCTTACTTGTTCACTTTCCCAGCTTTCCCCATGATAGAGGTCACTGCTTAAGCTCAGCTTAACGTTTCGGGCATTGGCTATTGGAAGAAGCCATTCTACAGCGTCTTCTTGACAAGTAGCCCAGTAACAGTTCGAAAGAATCTCCACATGAAAACCGAGGTTTACCGCTTCCTGAAGAGTCTTAATCATGATCGGATAGTATAGGAAGGGCTCCCCGCCCTCTATCGAAACGAAATTTACAGTTCCTAGTTTCTTTGCTTCAGTCAGGATATTCCTTATTTGTTTGAGGGTGAAAACTCCTTTTGCTTTAGGGCTTCCCCAAACAAAGCAGTGGTCGCATTCCAAATCGCATCTATAAGTTAGGAGAAAGTGAACACCTTTCAACACCAACAATGACACCATTAAGAGACTAATACGCGAGGATAGTTAAATCTTAGGCAAAGATGAATTTGTGGCGGAAATAGGCAAAATATATAATCATGCTCTAAGTCCTTTTGCTTTCAACGTTAGGTGTAAAGTTTAATGGTTTCAATGAAGTTCAAAGTTACATGGAAAACCTTTCTTCTGCCAGCCCTTGGCATATTGGCATTTTTCTTGTATCTATATTTTTTTAATGTGGATATACCAACAATAATTGCAACTGCCCAGCGCATTGACCTTTCCATTTATTTTTGTGCAATTGCCTTTCTTATTCTAGAAGCATTTTTCTTTGCTGTATCATGGCGTTCTCTGCTCAACTTTCTTTCAGTCAAAGTTTCTGTCATGAAATCCTTTCTCTACGTATGGTATGGAGTATTCATGGACATAATTATCCCAGCAGAGTCTATTAGCGGAGAAATCTCAAGAGTATATCTAGTCGAAAGGGAACAGAATGGAACAAGTGGAAAAGTCATAGCTTCTCTCGTAACCCACAGGCTAATTGGCATGGGAATAAACCTCATAAGCTTACTCGTAGGCGTGAGCTTTCTATTAACTCAAGGGCAACTCAGTGGCATTGTGCTTAATCTAACATTGTTTATAGCTATTTTAACAACGACATTCCTAGTATTGCTGATTCTTTTATGTGTTAAAGAGAGTTGGACATCGAGGATTATTGATGCTGTGATACGGCTTGTGGAATATGTGAGTCGAAAACGTTGGAAATTAACAAAAATTAGAGAAGACGCGATTAAGGCGGCAAAAATGTTCCACAATTCAATGGAAGAGTTTGCCCACGCTCCGAAGACCCTTTTCACATCATCAGTCCTTTATGCCCTTACATGGCTTTTCAGTCTAAGCGTCGCATACCTCGTTTTTCTATCCATAAAATTCCCCGTGCATTGGAGTGTAATAATTGTAACATGCTCAATAGTGATTGGCGTAAAGGCTATTCCCTTAGGCGTGCCGTTTGAAGTGGGATTGCCAGAAATAACGATGACATCACTATACCAATGGCTCTCACCAGGTATGACACTTGACATAGCAGCAACAGCAACGATTTTAAATAGAATTTTGACATTGTGGCTTAGATTTTTTATAGGATTCGCAGTTCAGCAATGGCTTGAAATTAAAACAATGAAGACAACGAGCACAACAATGAAATAAACGCTTTAAGAACAGAAAAGACCTAAATTTGGCTTTAACTTCATGTTGTATTGATGTCTTGAATGACAATCACAGTCGAGGACGCGTCGATTCGTTATTTGGATAGGCTGTATGAAATTGAGATGGAATGTTTTGAAAAGGAGGCATTTACAAAGCAGCAGATTGCTTACCTGCTTAATGATTACAATTCTATAAGTTTAGTTGCCAAGGAAAACGAGAAAATAGTAGGTTTCATCATAGGCAGAATACATGTTGAAAGAAAGTCACTAATCGGACACATACTTACAATAGACATTTCACCTGCACACCGTCGAAAAGGAATAGCAGTAAAGCTTCTGCAAGAAATAGAAAGAATCTTTAAGGAAAAAGGCGTCAAAGTATGCCATCTTGAAGTTCGAGAAGATAACGTTGCCGCATTAAGCCTTTACCAAAAATCTGGATACAAGAAAATTGGAAGACTCGAAAACTATTATGAAAATGCTCATGGAATATATCTTAGAAAAACTTTAACCTAACTTTAACAGTTTCAGCTTTGTTTTCTCGTCAAAAGCCCTTTGTAAATTTACGTCAACCGCTTCAATTATTGTCAGTTCTGCTGTCGCACCAACATGAGAATCCTTCATTAGGTGACCGCCAAAGGCTTCGCCCTTCTCATTTGAAACAACCACATGCGCATGAATTATCACTTCGCCTTTTTCATCAACTGCGATATTACCCATGCATGAAGCTATTTCCAACGGACCCGCTAAATGAATGTATTTGTACTCTTCTTCTTGGTAGTATCCTAACGTCGCCTCTTTCAAGGTTCCAATTGAAATGAAAATTCCTGCTTTTATGCGGCTTTCATCGGCTCTTTTTCTTATGGCTTCGGCTAAGTCTTCACCTTCCAATATGCGGAAGAAAAATATTTTTCCAATTTTTCCCTTTAACATGTTTTTTCTCTCTAAAGTTATTCTTCAATCTGAATTTTTTATTTAAATTTTAGGGCTCAGAATGGCTTGCGAACGCAAACTCTAAAAGCATCGAATGGCAAAATCTTTAATGGGAAGACATCTTGACTGGAAGAAAAAGTGGTGAAACGCAAAGGCTTGGTAGGTCAATTGTAGTTCTCATTCGCAACACCACTTGGAGATGTGGGAAACTGGAAAGGCTAATAGTGCGATACCTTCATAAAAAAACCGCTGAGTTTGGGAAGTCAGAGATGTCCGTAAAGGACGTCCTTCAAAATTTCAAGTTAACGGGCAAAAAGAAAAACGAGTTTTTAGATGCTATAAGAAGATTAGAGAGAAGGAATATAGTAAGAATCCTAAAGCTGTAACGCGGAGCTCAAGCTCCCCTTCAGGATTTCTCAACGAGTTTCTTTGCGTTGTCGATCCATTTTTCAGTGATTTTCGGCGAAATCTTCAGTTTTACAGCTAAATCTTTCGGTGAAGCGTTGGCAAGTTCCTCAACACTGTTCACGCCCAGAGCCTTTAACTGTTCCGCTCGCTTTTCTCCGATACCTTTAACTTCTGTAAGCGCTACTTTCGGTGGCGCAGCTTCTACGACGACTGCGGGTTTTTCTTCCACCACAACTTCTGTTACTGTAGGCGAAGCTGGGGGTGTTGGCGATGGTGGTGGCGCTTCAATTGTTCTGACTTGTTGCTTTGGTCGTTGAGAATAGCCTAATCCTGCGAATAGGAGCCCTAGCACAGCGGTGGTTACAACCCATAATTCTTTAAGTTCTACTTGGTACGCAAGCACTATAGCGGTTATAATGAAAAATATTACTGCCACTGCGTAGAGAGCATAATCTGAACGCATATTGTTTTTCTCCCTAGCTCATCTATGTTCTATGATAGGGTTTAAATAATTTTCTACTTTTTAGACGAAAAATGCGAAGGTTTTGTGGATTTTAGGGTCATTTAGCGTTTATTTCAGCAATTTTTCTTCTGGCGGTGGCTGCTTTATTAAGCCCTGTTTCATCAATAAGTGTGTTGATTCTCTGGCGTTCTTGATTATTGCTGAGGCTCTTTCGTAAAGCTCTTTTTTGCTAGGCTTGACTCTTGCTACGCCTTGGTCTATGGATTTTAATGCACACGCCACTGCTTCTCGTGGGAAGACTTCCCACTCTTCCATTCTTGGCAGAATATCCTCATCATGCATTCCTCTTTCTTCAGCAAATTTTGCCAGTTCCTGAGCTGCTGCTATACACATATCGTCTGTAACTGTCTTTGCTTTCACGTCTAGAACGCCGCGGAATATTGCTGGAAAGCCTAGACTGTTGTTCACTTGATTCGGAAAGTCGCTTCTGCCAGTGGCGACAATGCGTGCTCCGGCTTCTTTAGCTTCCCAAGGCCATATTTCTGGGATCGGATTTGCGCATGCAAAGATTATTGAGCTGTCAGCCATGCTGGTTACCCACTCCTTCTTTATTGTGCCCGGTCCAGGTTTTGACGCAGCGACAACCGCGTCTACACCTTTGAATGCTTGAGATATGTCACCTGTCCTGTCTTCAGCATTTGTTTTTTGGGATAACTCATATTTCCACGGGTCCTCCTCTTTGGTTATGTCTTCTCTGTCTCGGTGGATTATGCCTTTAGTATCTACTAGCATTATGTTGCCTGGTTTTATCCCCCATCTTATTAGAACGTAGGCTGTTCTAATGTTGGCTGAGCCTGCGCCTATGAGGGTTATTATGCTTTCTTTGGGTTTTTTGCCCACTATTTTGAAGGCGTTTATCAAGCCTGCAAGGATTACTGTGGCTGTTCCTTGTTGGTCGTCGTGCCAGACTGGTATCTGGAGACGCTCTCTTGCTTTTTCCAGAACGTGGAAGCATTTTGGTTTTTCTATGTCTTCTAGGTTTATGCCTCCGAAGGATGGTTCAATAAGTTCACATGTGTGGATTATTTCTTCTGGGTCTTTGGTTCTTAGGCAAATGGGGAATGCGTCAACGCCGCCTAAGTATTTGAATAATAGGGCTTTTCCTTCCATTACAGGTATGGCTGCTTCTGGACCGATGTCGCCTAAGCCTAATACGCGTGTGCCGTCTGAAACTACGGCTACATAGTTCCAGCGGTTTGTAAGTTCAAATGACTTGTCCGGGTTTGCTTGGATTTCTTTACATGGTGCAGCGACGCCTGGAGTGTACCATATTGCGAAGTCTTTAGCGCTTGTTATTGCACATTTGGGCATCACCTGCACCTTTCCTTCATAGAACTTGTGCATCGGCGAAGCCAATTGCGCTGGTTTCTTGGCTTTAGCCAATAATTCTTCTACTGTCGGTTTCCTTTCTTCAGATTTAGACATTATATAATATTCTCCTTTTAACGAGATTTTGTTGTTTTTGATACTAGAGCTTTAAAGGTTGCGGTATGTTCCGGAAGAAAAATAACATTATGATTTAGTAATGAGCCTACTAGGTCAATGATTTTAGAAGAAAATGAGTGGCGAATTTTTGTATCTGACGCTAGTATCTTCTTGGTCTGTAACCGCCTCTTCTTTCTCGTCCACCGTAGTCTCTGCGACCACCGTAGCCTCGTCCACCGCCTCTTCCGAATGAGCGTCTCTCTTGTTCATAGACTTTGCTGGACATGTTGTTTTCAGTGTTTACTTCGCCTGCCAATGCTTGTTCTGCAACTTCCAGAGTGCCGTATCTGCCGATGTTTAAGCGCATATTCCCCCTAAAAAGGCTGACATAACCATTTTTCACGTTTATGGTTTCGCCTTCCTTTACCTTTTCAATGTTATCGTCCCATAGAGTCAGGTAGATGCAGCCTGTTTCGTCGCCGACCAAAGCGTCGCAGACTCGGTGTGGTGCTCCGTCTCTTCCAGCGGCAATGCTTCTAATCTCGCTTTTTGAAACTGCTTTTGCTATGACGTTTACTGCCCTTGAAGCGGGGGTTAATTCGCCTACTTTGGCGTCTACGGGTTGTCTACTTCCGGAAAAACCTTCAATTGCCAAACTATTTCAACACCTTGCATATTTGACAACACACATAACATTACCTTTCACACTTAAGGCTTGCGGTTGCGCCTTTACTGTTCTCTGTTGACTTGCAAGTTCGGCTTTTCTATCAATGAAAAATCTCAAAGACTACTTCTTGACTTCCGCATACACTTTCATCAAGACTTCACCGTATCCACAATGTCCTCTAAAACCAACGTCATAACATCGCACATGATTCCAAATCATCTCATTTGGATTCAGGCCTTCTGCAACACGATCATTAATCATGAGATAGATAGGAAGCAACTGAGTCACAGCCAGAAGGCACATATTTTCAGCCCCCTCGTTTCTGTCTAAAATGTATCCTCCCCATTTAAAGTAGTATTTATCTCCTTTTTTCAGTTGTGCCATGCAATTCCTAGACTCAACAACTTCTGCAACCATTCTAATTTTGCCGAGTTTGGGAAAAACCTTGATCCATTTCAGATGTTGCGGCGACTTTTTTAATGATTTCATCTGATTCTCGCTGTAACCAAATACTTTTTGGATCCACTGCCAATCTATCTTTTCACTCATTTTGTTCACTTCGTTTCTTTAAGACATATTGCGCGAATTTATTTAAATATGCATAGGAATTGTCTCCATTTTCAAAATTTTTGGTTGTTGGCAAACTCCTTTAATCTTGATCCTCTGTTTTCGGCTAGATAAGGCAGTCTACTGGTCCTAAAAATGACAAGCTTGCTTCTGAATTCGTCTAAATAAGTCAAAACAAATCTCTTGCCTTTTTCTGTTAAAGCAAAAACTGGTATTGTCATTCCTAATTGTAGCAATGCCTTAGTGGCGATTTCTGTTCGAAGTAGTTTCGAAGCACTTGCACAGGCAACATCTGCTTTGGTTATGTGTCTCACGTTTGTTTTGTCTACGCATGTGTTGCAGACAGAGAAAATCAAAACATCTGCCTTTGCACTAGCCGCAAATTCTCTAATTTCACTTATAGCCTTTGCTTGAAAGCCAGCAACACTCACGGCAACATGCTTAAAGCCTAAGCTGAAAGCTCTTTTAACGCCTTCAACCTGATCGATGCATGTGGTAGTTTTATCCAGAATAATTCCACCGTCTGCCTCAATACGCTTTATAATCTCTCGGATAGGCGAAGTCTTAATTATGCCCGTTAATCGTGCGCCGATGGCTTGCACAAGTTTGCTATTTGGCGCTATAACTGTTCCAGCTCCCTCACAAACTATAACTGCACAGTCAATAAGCCCCTTCTCAAGCCAAACACACATCATTTCGGAGGCGCCATAAGCCACAACTGGTTCAGCGTCAAAAACACGATTTTGACAGCAGAAGCCGAAACCAGCAATCTTCATTTCCACACTCTTTCGCACTGTTTCAGAATCAATCTTCTTCGTTCCATACATGGTCTCGTGTAAAGGGCAATACTCAACAGTAGGTTCGCTTAAAACTTCTACACCCTTTTCTGAAATCCGCACGCGTGCACCACAACAATAAATTTCATGCGTACCAGATGAACACGAAATATTATTCATTCACCCACCGCTACCCAATTTTTAATTGTTAATGACGATTAACTCTAAGTAAAATAAACATTTTGTTCAAAGAAAAATGGAGAAAAAGGTTATAGATGCTCTCTGTAGTGTTCTAAAATTAACGATGCATCAGCTTCATCAACTATGTTGTCCACGTTGATGTCTGCCTGTTCATTCCAGTTGGGTTCTCCAGCGTGGGTTCCGTAGGCTTGATCCCATGCGATTAGGTCGTTTATGTCTACTGTTCCATCGCCGTTTACGTCACCTACAATTTTGAGCTTTATTGTTCCGTCTATCAACGTGTTGTCTGTTGTGTTTGTTTCGTATGGCAGTATGCTGGCTTCAGCCTTGATAGTATAGGGTGTCATGCGAGGAGCTACAAAGCCAGTGTTCCAATTGAAGATTAAAGTAATGTTTTCCTTGGGTTGAAGATCAATCACGTCCTTTGCTTCTATGATGGTTGTGTCGTAGAACAAGCTGATTGTGAAGTTTTCAGGTATGGTTCCATCATTTAGGGCAGTAACATTTATTGGAATTATGCGGCCTACATAAGTTTCGCCATAGGGAAGTGAAATCTCTTTGACTACAATGTTTCTCATAAATATCATTACTAAGCCATCGCTTGTTTCGTGTGGAATGGGTTGTCCAGCATTGTCTAGAAGCTCTGAAGATTGAAAATGCAAAGAGGTGATTCCAAAGTCCCTTACATAAAACTCTATCTCTATCAGCGCGGTGTCAGTGTTTATTGTTACGGCATTTTTATAGGATAAGCTGACCCAAAAGTATCCTGCATCGCTATTCACATCCATTTTTGTTTGGGGATATTGATCTTGGACCTTTAACTCGATTATTCCCAAAACCGAAAGCATGTCTGGGCTGAACGTGAAGTTAAACGTGCAATTTTTCATGTTGGTGACGCTGCTTAACATTATGCGTATGGTAATTGTATCGCTGGGTAAAATTGTCGGATCTTCAATCTTTGGCGGATCCACGTAAAGGATAGGGCTTGATGAACTCATTTGCGCAAGCAATGTTGTGACACTGATTGATAATGCAACACACAAAATTGCTGCTAAGGCTAAAATGTTTCTGAATTTCTTCTGCAAAATCTCCACCTGATTAAATTTTAACTTTTAACTTTCTTAATTAACTTTTCATTTCTCCTTTCTTAATAGTCGCCAGATTCAGAGACCAAAACTTTCCTAAGGCAAGATTTAATCTTTCAGCTTCGCAAAATAGCAGGTTCTATTTGCAAGAAAAAGTGGAGAATTCTTACTTGTTCACTGTTTCGTTGATTTGCTGTTCCATCATGTGCCCACGACAATAGACCAAGGCTTTCTTGACGCCTGCAACTTTCAAAGCCGCGTTTTTAACGTCCATGGCTAACTTGAAGGCTATGGGGCAGAAGGGGCTTGAAGGAATAAAGTCTATCTTGATTAGGCCTGGCTCTTCCTCTTTGACGCTTGTAATCATGTGCATTTCCGCGAAGGTTAAACCAGTTTCGGGGTCAACAACTTTGCCCGCTGCTTCACGCACTTGATCTTCTAATTCCGTCAAACTTTTCCACATCCATTCGGTGTACATGATAAGAACGCATGCATAATATAAACTATTAGCATAAAATCATGCAGATTATTTATTTTTCTTCAGATGCATTCGCCAGCTCAAAGCCATGGTTCTAGGATGCGAAGCCTTCACTTCATCTAACCGTGAAACAGCAGTAGTATGTGGCGCTTTCAGAACGGTTTCGGGGCTTGTGTAGGCTTCTTCGGAGATTTTCTTCATAGCTTCGGCAAAACGGTCAAGTTCCTCCTTCTCAAAGGTTTCAGTAGGCTCAATCATCAACGCCTCATCAACAATAAGCGGAAAATAAATTGTTGGCGCGTGCAATCCATAATCGAGCAAACGTTTTGCAATGTTCTGGGCTGAAACGCCAGTCTCGTTTTTCAGAGGCTTAGCGCTGAAGATGCATTCGTGTTTTCTTGGTTTTTCATTGTTGTATGGAAGTGCCAAGCCTCTAATTCCTTTAAGTTTCTTCATTAGGTAATTGGCGTTCAAAACAGAAACTTCAGCCACTTCCTTCAAGCCTTCTCCACCTAAACTTAAAATGTAAGCGTAAGCCCTTAGCAGAACTGCAACATTCCCGTAAAAGCTGCGGATTTTTCCGATGCTATTTGGCTTATCATAATCTAAGTGATAGCGTTTACCATCAAAAACTATTCGTGGAACAGGCAGAAACTTGGCTAATTCCTCAGAAACGCCCACAGGACCTGCTCCAGGACCGCCTCCACCGTGGGGTGTTCCAAAAGTTTTGTGTATGTTTATATGAACTATGTCGAAGCCCATGTCTCCTGGTCTAGCCTTACATAACAGTGGATTGAGGTTTGCACCGTCATAGTAGAGTAGTCCGCCAGCTTCATGGACGATTTTGGCTATCTCCTCAATGTTTTTCTCGAAGATTCCAAGAGTGTTTGGATTTGTAAGCATTAATCCTGCTGTTCGTCCAGAAACAGCTGCTTTTAAGGCTTTTAAGCTAACGCAGCCTTCGTTATCTGATGGGACAACAACGACGTTGAATCCAGCCATGGCTGCGCTTGCGGGATTCGTGCCATGTGCTGAGTCTGGAACGATAATTTCGCTTCGCTTTTCGCAATCTCCATTCAATTTGTGATATTCGCGCATCAGCAGAGTACCTAAAAACTCGCCATGTGCACCGGCAGCGGGTTGCAGGCAGAGTTCATAGGTTCCAGTAATTTCGGCTAACCATCGCTCAAATCTATAAAGAATCTCGAGTATGCCTTGAACTGTGTTTTCATCTTGGTATGGATTAAGCATACCGAGGTTTGGCAAACTTGCGAGTAAATCATTTATTTTCGGATTATACTTCATTGTGCAGCTTCCAAGCGGATATAAGCCCGAGTCTACTCCATAATTCATTTGCGACAAACGCAGAAAGTGGCGCATGACCTCGACTTCTGAAAGCTCTGGAAGCCCAACCTTGCTTGTACGTCTCATGCTTTCTGGCATGAGCAAGTTTACGTTGCCCACAGCTTGCCTAATCTCTTCTTCAACTTTTGGCGAAATATGTCCTTTTCTTCCCTTCTTTCCAAGAGAAAAAATTACTGGCTCATTCCAACTTGCTTGTCTAAACATTCCTTTTTCACTTTCCAACCAAGATTTCCTCCAAAGCCTCTGCCAAACGCTCGATCTCATCTTTTGAGTGAATTTCGGTCACGCAATAGAGGGCTGTTCGACCAAGTTCTGGAAACTCTTCTGAAATGTCTTTACCACCATGAATTCGGCGTTGCAAGAGTTCTTTGTTAATCTTCTTGACGCTCAAACCAGTGTCATCAAAGTTTACTGTAAATTCTTTGAAGTGGGCGGATTCAAAAACCGGAGCCTTAACGTGGCTTATTTTTGAAATTAGCTGTATGGCATAGTTTGCTTTGCACATGATTGTCTCGCCAAGTTCGCGCAATCCCTGAGGACCAAGTAAAGCCATGTAAGCGGCTGAGGCTACAGCGCATAAAGCCTCATTTGAACAAATGTTAGATGTCGCCTTTTCACGTCTGATGTGTTGTTCGCGAGTTTGTAGAGTCATGCAAAAACCTTGTTTGCTTCCGTCTTGGGTTGTCGTCATCCCGATTACGCGCCCTGGCATCTGCCTAATCAAAGCCATGTCATCTCGGCAAGCAAAAATTCCCAGAAGCGGACCACCATAATTCATTGCATTTCCAAGAGGCTGAGCCTCGCCGACCACAATATCTGCATTATACTCGCCGGGCGGCTTTAAAATTCCAAGCGAAGTCGGATCAACACCAACAATGAAAAGTGCACCATTTGCGTGTGCTTCCTTGCCAATGTCGTTAACTTGCGATTCAATGAATCCTAAGTAAGAGGGGCTTTCAATGTAAACGGCTGCTGTCTTGTCTGAAATTTTAGCTTTCAAATCTTCGAGGCTGATCAACCCATCTTCAACGTTGTACGCCAAATACTTAATTGCGATTCCAGCCGGTTCACTATACGCTGTTAGAGTTGCGGCTCTCTCTGGATGAATAATCTTTGGAACTAAAATTTCGTTTCTCCCTTTTATGCGGGCTGCCATGCGGGCGGCTTCGCCTAGAGCTGAAGCCCAATCATACATGGAGCAGTTGGCAACATCCAAGCCAGTTAACTCGCAAATCATGCTTTGATATTCGAAAAGGGCTTGAAGCATACCTTGCGAAATTTCAGGCTGATAGGGCGTGTAAGAAGTGAGTAGTTCGCTACGTTGAACGATTTCCTTTACAACGGCTGGCACATAATGCGGCCAGCATCCTGCACCTAAAAACATTGGCATGTCATTGTATGTCTTATTCTTTGAAAGCAGGGCTTCAACATGCTTCTTAACCTCAAACTCCGATAAGGTTTTAGGAAGATTCAGCGGCTTTTTCAAGAGAAGCTCTTTAGGAACGTCCGCGTACAGTTCATCGATGCTTTTTATGTCTATTTCGCGCATCATTTCTTTTTTAATTTCTTGTTGAGAATTAGGAATGTAGGGATGATTATGCCCGCCCAAGGTTTTCACCGTTGTGAATTGGAAACTAACGACGCTACTTTTCTTAAACCTTTTCAAATTGGCAACGAATTTTCAACTTCTAAGGTTTTAATCGCTGGAGCGCGAATACACCAATTCAATATTTGTTTATTATTCATTCAAGGATTATTCGCGCATCGACTGTTTTTGCTCCCTTCTCATAAACCATTATTGGATTTAAGTCAAGCTCCTTGATCTCCTGATGCTCCATAACAAGCCTTGAAGTGTTCAGTAAAATTTTCACGATGGCTTCTATGTCTACTGGCGGCGTGTTCCTATACCCTTTAAGGAGTGGATAAGCCTTAACTTCGCTTATCATTTCGTGGGCTTCGTTCTCGGTTATGGGCGCAACCCTGAAGGTCACATCTTTTAGAACTTCTACAAAAATTCCGCCCAGCCCAAACATTATTGCTGGACCAAACTGCGGGTCTTTGATAGCGCCTACTATGACTTCTGTTGAGGGTGGTGCCATTTCTTGAACGAGCACGCCTACTATTCTCGCTTTAGGTTTATGCTTCTTCACGTTTTCAATTATTTGTTTGTAGGCTTTTCTGACAGCAGTTGAGCTTTCTAGGTTAATTATGACGCCGCCGACATCCGATTTATGAATAATGTCTGGCGAAACGATTTTCAAAACGATGGGATATCCAACTTCTCCAGCAAATTTGACTGCTTCTGCCTCATTTTTAGCCAATTTGAACTTAGTAACGGGAATTCCATACTCCATGCAGATAGTTTTGGCCTCAGTTTCAAACAAATATTTTCTTCCTTCATGAAACAGTTGTGAGAATATTTGCGAAGTTTTTGGAGACACCAATATTGAAGCACCTCATGTTTGCTAAAGATTGAATAGGTTTTATTTCTTTCTGGTATTTAACATAAGCTACAATGAAGATACATTTTTCAAGAAAATTACTTGCACTTTGGTATCAAGTTGGTGGCGGTGGAGGCCAGCCGCTTTCATAATACCATAGGAAGATTTCGTTGTCAGCCACCGCATAGGCATCTGAGCTTATGTCTATGCGTGTCCAATTAAGCATAAAGGTGTCCCATTTCCACCATACCCATCCATGAGTTGCATTTGAAGCTAAACCGTTTATGGATTCTATGTAAGCGCCGTAACCAACAGCCGTGTTATAAGTTATGTTCCCTATGTTTTTTGTAACTTTAAAGAGGGTCATTCCCGTTAATGCCTTGGTATCATTGTGCCATGTTCGCGTTTGATTGCCATAGTCCATGCCTATATCAACGTAAAGCGGTACGCCTCCTATTCTGTTAATGGTATCTGTATATTGAAGCCAGTAATAGCTAGCTAAAAATGACGCTATTAACGCCCATAATAGAAATAGCATAGAAACAATCGCCCACTTATTTTTTAGAAACGACAGAATTTTCACCTCCAACAACCTTTAATATGGCGTTGATTGCTGGAACGCATCCTAACCCGAAGAAAAATGCGTTACTGGCCATGTGGACTATCCCAAAGGGAACAAAGCCAACAATAACAGCGAACAAAATGTTCCAGCCGCTTACATACCCAAAGATAATGTTTGTGATTAAGTCATAGGCAAATGTTAGTAACATTCCAAGAATTGCAAAAGAAAGACACATGGTAACTCGTTCATTTCCGAATTCGCCAAATCCTTCCTGATTTAGACTTTTCCTAGCGAATGCCCCTGCAATTCCATAGATTGATTCTGAAAACATTGTTGAAAGCCAAATTGGAAATGAGAAACCTAAAGGATTTAAGGAACCATAAACTGCCCAAGATGTTATTCCTATCATCGTCCCAACAACTGGCCCGAAACAGAAACCACCTACAAAGACAATAAGGTCCATAAATTTCACATTGAACAAGGATATCATCGCATAGTTAGTGCCTATCGAAAGTCCCGCTAAAATGGCAATCGTTGCTATTTGTCGTGTCGAATACATGATTGTTGGATGGATTATCCATCCATATAAATTTTTCGAACAAAACAAACAAAAATGCAGGATAAAACCGTGAAAAACTCCCTAGGAGATTGCTAGGTAAGCGAAGATTTTTGCGTCGTTGACGAGGTTTTCTATTTTTGCGTATTCATTTGGTTGGTGGCCTGTTTCGTCTATTGTGCTCCAGACTACTGCTGGAACTCCTATTCTTCTGAAGAAGGCAGCACATGTTCCTCCGCCTATTCCTCCAACTTTTGGTTTTACGCCTCTGATTTTTCGTATGGCTTCTTCTAGCATGGTGACTATTTTGGAGTTGGCGTCTGTGGGTTTTGGAGCAACACTTTTCTGCAGAATTTCAAGTTTTATTTCGGCTCCAGTTTTCTTTTCGAATTCCTCTGCAAGTTTTTGGATGTCGTTAATTATTTCGTCTAGGTTGTAGTTTGGCAGAATTCTGCAGTCGAAATAGACTATGTCTTCTCCTGGAATTATGTTCACAGCGTCAACATTTTTGTCCTTCTTAGTCGGTTCTATAGTGCTTTCTGGCGGCTCGAAATAGGCGTTTTTGAGTGGACATTTTTCATGCAGCATTTTGTCCAAAGCTAAAGCGTACTCCATTCCTATGCGATGGGCGTTTAAGCCTTTGTCAGGACGGCTTGCGTGCGTTTGCTTTCCAATTGTACGAATCTTAAACCATATGGCGCTTTTTTCAGCTATTTCTATGAAGCTTCCATCTTCGTTTCCGCTGTCGGGCACAATCATCAAATCGTCTTTTTTGAAAAGTCCCTGCTTTATGAGATGCTGGATTCCATAAGTGCTTCCTTGTTCTTCATCGGCGACAAAGGCTAGAGCAACTGTTCTTTTGGGTTTTATGCCTAAACTTTTCAGAGCTTTAACCGCAAAGAGGGATGCGACCATTGATTGCCCATTGTCTTCGCTGCCACGTCCGTAAATGCGTCCTTCCTTGGTTATTGGTTCAAAGGGTTTTGTGATGGTCCAGAGAGACTCTTCGCCTGGTGGAACTATGTCCATGTGTGTTATTATCCAAAGTTTTTCAGCTTCGCTTTCTTCATCATAATAAGCTATAATGTTTGGTCTATTTTTAGAGGTGACTCTATCGTCTTTGGCGTCGAAGCGTTCTATTTTGTCGAAGTCTAAGGTTCGCAATATTTGTGTTAACTTTTCAGCCTTCTTTGTTTCTCCTTCTCCGCCGTTCTCTGGGGCAACAGCTGGAACGCGAATAAGCTCTATTAGGGTTTGTGTCATTTCGTTTTTTTGCCTTTCGATTTCAGCGAAAATATTCTGATTTTGCATGGGCATCACGTTTAATGAGTTAAAACATTTGTGGGCTTGTGATTTTTAATGTTTTTTTTAACAAAAAGATAAAGGAATCATAGTGGATGAGGCTGCTAGCTTAATTCTTGCAGAGTCCTCAGCCGCTTTATAATGTTGGGATGCGTCGAAAAGATTTCGCTAATTCTGTCTGCTGTTGTCAGCTTCTGTGACATGATCTCTTGGACTAGTTTTCGGTCACTTGAGGCTGTTATCGTTGATATTGCTGTGGAATCCATCTCTGCGCGGTCAGGATCAGCAATAAACAAAGCCTTGAGCGCGTTTAAATTCTGTCCTGTTCCCTTGTTGATCTTTCGCATGTTTTTGGTTGTGTAGACTATTTTTGCTAGGCCTTCTGAAAGTTTCCGTGAGCCTTCGTTGACTATTGAGGCGCTGTGTCTGTCGGCATAGTATTCGCGAACGCGGCTTAGGAAGGTTACACAAACGTAGGTTAGGAACATTGAGAATGCTACTAAGCCCATGCCCAGTAGAGCTGTGCCGCCGCCTTCGTTTCTTTTGCTGCCATATGCGGACGACATCATAAGTGAATAGCCTATGAAATAGAATAAGGCTGGTAGAAGCGAGACGAACATCATTATTTGGACGTCTCTGTGTCTCAGATGTCCCAGTTCATGTCCAATGACAGCCTCAACTTCTCCATGGTCTAGCGTCTTTAGCAATCCGCTCGTGACGGCTACTCGGGTTCCAGCTATTGGTGAGCCATATGCAAATGCGTTTGGAATTGGGATTTGTGCAAGCATTAGCCTCGGCTTTTTTATTCTGCTTTTTTCACTGAGGTTTTCAACCATCTCGTGAAGCTCCGGGTGTTCAGCCTTTGGAATTTCTTTTACGCGATAAAGAGCGTCGATTATGTATGGGGATATTAACCACTGGAAAATATTGAATGCAACCACCAAAACGCCTAGAGTCATAAAATCGAAAGCTTGCAGTAGGCGTAAAATTATGGTGAGGACTAGCGTGGACAAAGTGAATATTATGGCTAAGGACGCAACCATTGACATGCGAAGTTTCCAAATGCTCATTATTTTTTACACCATTTATTTTCCATGAAACACAGTAACTTATATTCTTTGCTATACGAGAAGTGAGTCTTGCGCTTACGACGAATTAAGCTAGCTTTAAATGATTCACTTGTTAACTTGCTTGTATGGATACGCGTGTTGATGACATAGGAAGTTTCCCACTACCCTCTTTCATAGATAAGGAACTGTTCAACAAGGCGTATGTCCTCGCAAGAGAGGCAATAATCAACGGAAAAGACCTTAAAAAAGACGAGTTCTTATTCAACAATTTTTATCAAGTTATAATTGACTCCTTAAGAAAAAAATGTGAGACGGGTTTAGATGTTGTCAACTATCCGCAACATTACGATTTACATAAACAATTTGCAGATGTCATCCGCAAAGCCATGGACAAAGGCACGTACATTGTTGATGAAAAACATGCAATCATACCTGAAATACACGTAATTAACGAAGAAGCCAAAAAGCTGTGCGAAGAAATTGGACAAAAACTGCTGCTTCGCGTATGTGTCACAGGGCCAATGGAGCTGTATTTGAGAGAAATTGGAACTACACCTTACATGGACATTCTCCTAATGTTTGCAGAAACCGCGAGGCGATTTGCAAAAAATTCGATCTTAAACTCTAAATACGTTAAAACCGAAGTGATATCAATAGACGAGCCCAGTTTTGGATTCCAAGACATAAATTCTGACAGAGACACGATTTTGGATACTTTGGAAAAAGCCTTTGATTTCAACGATGTTGCAAAACAGATTCATCTTCATTCATCTTCGAGAGCCGCTGATTTATTAGGCGTTAAAAATCTTGACGTTTTATCGTTTGAGTATGCAGCCTCTCCCAAAAACATAGAGGGCATATCAAAAGGCATGCTTGAAAGGGCAAACAAGCAAGCAAGAATTGGCATTTCAAGAACGGACATAGACTCAATTACAGCAGAACTTTATGAAAAAGGCATAACAAAACCAAAGACAGAGCAAATAGTTGAAAGCGAAGAAATCATACGAAAAAGATTTGTGACCGCTAAGAAAACGTTTGGAGATAAAATGACTTTTACGGGACCTGACTGTGGTTTGGGTGGTTGGCCAACACAAGAGGCGGCGCAATTGCTTTTGAAACGAACAGTAAATGTGGTAAAGTCTACAAAAATTAATTCTTAAATGATGCAAACTACGAAAAATTTCATAAGGAGTTTCAGACAAACAATACTTTATGAAAAAGGAAAAACTCATCAACCTACTTTTCGAACTGGTTAAAAATTCAAAACGAAGCGACAGAGACTTGGCAAAGATATTATCTATTTCGCAGCCCACCGTGACCCGTTTGAGGAAGACTCTAGAAAAAGAAGCAATAAAACAGTACACAGTGATTCCGAATCTTTCTTACTTAGACTTTGATATTGTAGCCTTCACATTTGCCCGTACAAAAGAGCTTGTGCACCCACTTTGGGATGAAGGAAAAAAATGGGCAGCGAAGCAGTCAAACGTGGTGTTTGCAAGCACTGGTCAAGGAATTGAGGCGGATGCACTCATGGTTTCAGTACACAAAGACTATGCGGATTTCGTAAAATTCTACCACATCTTTAGAAGAGATTGGGGCAAATATCTCCAAGATTTCAAAATTTTTCTAATAAGCATCAAAGGAAGTGTACAACTGAAAACTTTCTCATTCAATTATCTAGTCGAAGCGCACAAAAAAGAGACCTAGCTTTAACAAAATCAGCTTTTCCTATGTTTCTTATCCTTCTCTTTCAAAGCCTCAATAAGGCATGAAAAATAGTGTAACGCTCCGAGCTCGCCGATGGATCATCATCTTCTTTAGGGTTGCCGTTGTTTTTGTTTGTCAAAGCCTTCTCCGAAAAAATACAATTTTCCAAGTTATATCAACCATATTCCGCAAATGACATATGTTTAAAAATAGACTGTCATAATAGTCAAGCAATTTTTGCATCTGCTGAAGCCAAGCGCTTTAACACTCTCAGAGCAATGAGCGTGATCCATTTGCTAGGTTTTCCCTTTGCCTCTATGTTAGTTTGCATCCTTCCAACTGGGGCATTTTCTAGAATCCATGTTCCATTCTTTTGTCGTTTTTGGACGAGAATTTGAACAGCATCATTTAAACGCTCATCCTTCACATAACCAAGCTTGGTCAGGACATCCAATCCTCTTAGAATGTTATAGCCGTAGAACCATGGGAAAACAAGTTTCAGCCATGATTGATTAATCACTTTATAATCATGATGGTCAGCCTTAAACAAACGATGCATAAGCAAAAATTCTGCGCCTTCATTAATCGCTTCATTCATATCCTTTGTCTGATATCTAAGATTGATTTCTGAAAGTGCTTCTAACGAACATATTGTTCCGTAAAAACAGCCATGTTCATCTTTGACATGGGCTTTCCAGTAGGGACAAAGCCAACCGCCATCAGCATTTTGAATTTTGATAAGCCATTTTAAAGCCTTGTTTACTCTAGAATCACTTTCGTATCCCAATCTAATTAGAGCAGCAACCATATTACCCGTGAGACATGAAAGTTGCTGCTCATAAATGAGAGAGGGTATCCATACCTCCTGCGGAGAAAGCTTTCTTCCTTTTTTCAAGAGCCACTCATACTGCTTTAACGCTGTTTCTCGAGTTTCACAAGTAAAGCCACCTTCCTTCACTTGAAACTGGAAAATGTATTCAGAAGCCTTTCTAATGTTTTCGTCAGTTTTATCCATACCCAACTGACCAAGAATCATTATTTGCCAGTAAGAAGCTTTGTATTTTGGATGGTAAGGATTTGCTGGCTCTTCCCAATATCCTTTCGGGTTCTGTTTTGCAATGATTCTCTTCACCAGCGAAGATTCTGGAATTGCGCGTTTCGCAGCCATCACTTGAGGATCATTTTCACTTTTCCCAAGAATGTCAAGTAGTGTAAAGTACCGAACGGAAGGATTAACTTCTTCCAAAAGCCAATCAATTGTACTTTCTTTCAAAGGTCCTCAACCAACCAATAATGGATACGCATCCTTTTCAACATTTCCATCATTTGAATGCTTGACCAGTAGAGGAAGACATAAATTCATTCAAGCAAATTCTCCTATGAAGTGAAAATTATGCCAGAAGCTGATGCTTACGAAAAAATTGAGACAAAAAATCAATTTATGGCCCATGAGAACCCCAAAGACAAAAGAAGTTATAGAAATTCTCAACATTCTCTTCAACGAAGAGGAAGCAGAATTCCTAACCCACTTTACAGCTCCATACCAAGACCCTGAAACAATGGATCAAATGATTGAAAAGACAGAAAAGCCACGAAAAAAGATTCAAGCAATCGTGGATCGCTTAGTTTCAAGAGGCTTGCTTTTCAAATTTACAAGCAAGAGCGACGGCAATGCATACTACTCCCTAATGCCGATGATTCCAGGCATTTTTGAGTTCTATTTCTCTTCGGGTCATGATTCCGACGAAAAGAAGAAATTGGGAGAACTTTTCGAAAAAAACTATTTGAACGGGGGTGGCTTGGAAGCAAGTGCTTCTAACTATCCTTGGGCTCGAGTTATGCCAGTTGAGAAGACTATAACTGTTAACAAGGAAATAAGTGCAGGACACACGATCTTACCGTTCGAGAAAATGTCCGAGTTTATCAAAACTTCTCGAAAAATCGCGGTGATAAACTGCGCTTGCAGAACAAAGAAGAAGTGCGAACATCCTCTAGAAACTTGTCTAGTCTTTGATTATTACGCGGATTTTATGGTAGAAAGAGGGTTTGGACGGTACTTAAGTATTGAAGAAGCATTAGGATTGCTGGAAAAAACGGAGAAAGCGGGTTTGGTTCATTCTACTGTAAACACTCAGATCAAACCCCAATTTATATGCAATTGTTGCACATGCGCCTGCCTCATCCTTAGAGGTCTTAGTGAGCTACACAACCCCAGAGCAATCGCAAAATCTAACTTCCTTCCCGTGAGAGATGACGAAAACTGCAACAAGTGCAAAACTTGCGTTCGCATTTGCCCCATGGAAGCAAACATGTATCATGCTCCCCACGATAGCGAGCCAGAGAGAATTCTTTTCTTCGAGGAAAGATGCATAGGCTGCGGACTTTGCGCCTCCCATTGCCCAAACGACGCCATCAAACTAGTCAAAGTCAAGAATGAAATTCCAGAAATGACCCCTAGAGACGCCTTCCAGAGAGTTGAAGCAGAAAGAATCCATTAACAAAACCGCTACTACACACTCTGTGGTTGGCGGGCCCGCCGGGAATTGAACCCGGGACCTACGGGTTAAGAGCCTCAACCTAACCCCGTTCAGTGGTTAGTCCGCCGCTCTGGCCTTACTGAGCTACGGGCCCTTGAGGCTTTTCGTAGTTATGCAATAATATATCACTTTAATAAATTTAGCTTTGTAAGTGGTTAAGGGATTTGTAAATGGTTTTAAATTTCGTTTGCTAGATGTGGTTATGAGGGTGAACTGTTGCGTGAGATTGTTTTCGTTGGGCTTGGTTTGCATGATGAGTTGGGAATAAGTTTACGTGGTCTGGAAGAAGTGAAAACTGCAGACAACGTTTTCATAGAGCTTTACACTAGTTTGTTGCCAAATTTTTCAATGAAACGGTTTGAGAAAATTTGTGGAAAAAAACTCACCATTGTTTCGAGGAAGGAGCTTGAAGAAAAGAATGGCGAAGTAATTTTGAAGGCGGCAGAAGCTGGCAAGGCGGTTTTGCTTGTTCCAGGAGATCCGCTCATTGCCACCACTCATGTGGCTTTGAGGATAGAAGCTGAAAGGCGTGGAGTAAAGACTCGAATTGTTCATGGGGCATCCATACTTTCTGCCGTAATAGGCTTATCTGGCCTGCACAACTACAAGTTTGGAAAAAGTGTGACGATACCATTCCCAGATGAAACATTTTCTGAAACTCCATACAATGTCATCGCCCAAAACAAAAAACTTGGATTGCATACGCTTTGTTTACTCGATATAAAGGCGGAGAAGAAACGTTACTTAAGCATTCGCGAAAGCCTAAGAATGCTTCTGAAAATAGAGGAAAAAAGAAAAAAGAATATGGTCACTGCGAACACGCTTGTGGTTGGTATAGCGAGGGCCGGAAGCAACAGCCCAAAGATAAAAGCTGGTTTTGTGAAAGACTTGTTAAACTATAATTTTGGAGAACCACCGCAATGCATCATTTTTCCAGGAAAATTTCATTTCATGGAAGCTGAAGCGCTCATAGTCTTGGCTGGTGCTCCAGGACAGTTAAGGAAGATGGTTGAATGAGCCTGGAAAAGCTTGTTTCAAAATACATAGCTTCTGCGGAGCATGTTTTTGGTGAAATGGAGATAGCCAAAAGTTGCATAAACCTTAGTGCAGGAAACGTTAAGAAAGTGGTGGAATTCGCCAAAGCCTATTTGGAGGACGCTAAATATTATAGAGACAAAAATAAATTTGAGGTAAGCCTAGCTTCTGTTGCCTATTGCGAAGGCTTGCTGGACGCATTAAAACTGTTAGGAACGGTGAAATTTGAGTGGACCGCAGAAAAGAAGGTGAAAAGCGAAAAATAGTCTTAGCTTCAGGCGTGTTTGACTTACTACACTTGGGACATGTAAGATTTTTGGAAGAAGCAAAAAGGGCTGGCGGCTCAAACGTAGAACTCATAGTCATCGTAGCTAGAGATAGCACTGTGGAAAAAAGAAAAGGCAAAAAACCAATAATGCCGGAAAATCAGCGGCGCGCCCTTGTTGAATCTTTAAAAGTTGTTGATGAAGCAATTCTTGGCTACGAGAAATTTGACATTGGAAAGGTTATTGAAAAGATAAAGCCAGACATCATTGTTGTGGGGTACGATCAGGACGGCATGGAACAAACCGTGAAAAAATACGTAGAAGCGCAGGGATTGAAGATAAAAATTGTTAGGATTGGCAAGTTTGAAGAGGACAAATTAGATAGTTCTTCGAAAATTAAACAGAAAATTATTGAGCATTTCAAAAGATGAAAGCCATGTCTAAAAGTTCTAAAAGATTCATGTTAACTTACATAATCATTGCTTTAAACATAGCCGTCTACGCCTACACTTCTGCACTTGGCGGAGACCTTATAAAAACAAATTCTGATGTCATTTTGCAATATGGACAGGTGAATTCTTTTGTCATTTATAGGGGTTGGTACTGGCAACTGTTCACAGCCATATTTATCCACGTGAACATCATACATTTATTTGGTAACATGTTTTTTCTGCTTATTTTTGGGTTTAGAGCGGAAGAAATGTTTAGCATACAAGAATATCTTCTCATATACTTTTTAAGTGGGTTAGCTGGAAACTTGTTAACACTGCTTTTAGGCCCAGATATGATTTCTGCAGGAGCTTCCGGAGCCATTTTCGGAGTGTTCGGGGCTTGCACCATCTACATTCGACGCGCAATCGGGCAGTCAATAATAACTGCATTAATGTATGCCTTCTTTTTGTTTATGATTAACATCAGTCCAGGCGTGAACGTTTTAGCTCATTTCGGCGGTTTGGTTGTTGGATTGTTATTTGGTTATGTTTTAGCCACAAAACGAAAAGTGAGAACAGCGTATAAATTCAGTTATAATTATTCAGTCTAACACCTAAAAGATAATTTCAGAAAATATTGTTATAATTGCGATTAGAAGTTTATGGAAGCGTTAAAACTTCCACCTTCACCTTATGCCCATCTTTCAATCCAAGATGCTTTCGAAGAAAAACAGGTGCAATAATCTCCAGCACTGAAACATCGTAATGCGTCCTTAAAGCCGAAATTAAAGCGCCCTTAACCTTATTCTCTATTATTGCCGGATAACATTTCACATTCCCAAAAGAACGGTCTTCAGCCTTAAATCCTTCCACTTCAACAGCTGGATACGCTTCAAGTTCTGAACGAGTTTTAACGTCATAATCAGTTGTAAGCTTAAGATTAAGCGTGCCTGGGTAAGGGTCAAATCCCAATTTCTCAATGAACTGTTTTCTGTATTGCTCTTTTGATATGTAATAGGCTCCTTCACCCAGACCCGTGAAGACTGTGCCTTCTAGGGTTATTGATGGTGGATAAGCGGTTTCCATCAAAAAGCGCAGATTTGAATAAAGCTTTTGAAGCTCCTTAATGCCTGCGTCAGTGATTTTTATGAGGCAGCCCTCTGGCGTTATAGTTCGTTCAATCCATCCCTTATTATCTAGTTCAATCAAGTAACGCGAAGCCGTCTGCTGGGATGTGCTCAATTTTCTAGCAAAATAATCTGTGGAAATCTTGGCTGTCCTTCTATGTGCTCCCATCTCAGCTAATTTGAGAAGCGTAAAAAGATGACGGCACTCATGTTTTTCACTCATTACGGAGCCTCGTTTTCCTTTTACTTTAGAAGTAACACGTTACATATTTAAGTTTCAAATTTGTGGCACTGGAAATTCAAGAGTGCATCTTCACACATGTTTGATAAACCGTTTCGCCCAAACTCGCCTAAGTTAAAACAGAAATATTTTGCTCCGTTTTTAATGTCTTCTAGACTTGAGAACATGTTGTGTTTGCTTGAACAAATACGTCGCGTAAGTCATAAACATGCGCTGAAACTTGCGCCTGTTCCGATGGAACATCAGCGGTAAAGGATATGGTGTATGTGCCGTTACCATAATCGTTTATGGAAAGATTATTCGATGAATCGACAGGTATCCAGGTTCCAAGCTTTTCATAGAATAGACTTATATTTTTGGCTAAAGCAGGCTCTCCTTCATTATAGATTTTGCACGTTAAATTCACCAGTTTTTCATTACCGACAAGCTCCGTGTAGCTGCCACTGATTGAAACAGTTGTCGTTATGTTGACAGCATACCTCGCTGTTACGTTTGCTGTTGTGCTGTAGACTTTTAACGCAAAATCTAAATATGCGCTAGAAACTCCTAAGTCGCTCGTATTCCATGAAAGCCATATACCCGAATCATAGTTTGAACCATTGAGAACAGTAAAGTCTAACTGGCAGATTTCAAAATGATTTAGACTCCTAAAAACTTGAGAAAGCTCGTCTAAATTCGCTGTCAACGATGATTTTTCTCCACCATTTGAAATGTTTGCAAGTGAACCTATCATGGTATTTTTTGTGTTCTGCTTGAGGGCGATGATGAAATTGCTGATTGATGGAGAGGCATGTGTGCTGTTTGTTTCTTTGCTAAGTTCGTAGACATAGATTGTTGTTGAAGAGATTATCATGGCTATGGCTAGAGCAGCAACTATGAGAAGTTGTCCCGAACTGTTTCTCCTAAACTTTCTTCCGCCTTCCTTCATGCAGCCACCGCCAGATATAAGTGCAATTTGTAACAACGAAAAACCAAGCCGCGACTTGCACAAACATACTCTACAAAAGCTATTTCTTGACTGCTAAAGGCACCGTTTGAGATAGCAGCGTTGTTGACCTGTTGCATTTGCGTATCATAAACCGTTAAGTTGAAGGATATACCAGCTGGCAAAGCAAGGTTGAGGGCATCTCGCAGAGAAGACCAATCTCCATCGTCTATGTATTTTCCAAGACTTCCATCTAAATCCAAATTTAAAAGAGCTTGCAAACCAACAGAAGCCAAATCATCACTTTTAGTCACATTTCTAGAAACTGTAAGATTCGCAGAAACGGCGAAGGACGAAAAAATGATTAACACAGCTAGGAATGCTTCAATTATTCTGATTTGACCCTTGTTCTGGTTCTTCATCCTTTTGGGCCTCCTAGCCAAACTGTGCATTCGTAAAGGGCAGAATTTATCGTAATAACATATGTGTAAGCGAAGACGTTTGAGAGAGTTGTTGAACCTGCGAAGTTTGCACCTATTTGGACAGGGATTTGTGGGTACGCAGTCCATTCAGCAAAGAAGTCTGTGGAATTCTTGCCAGTTACAACAAGTAATGTCGGGCTCGCTTCTAGAAAGTGCGGAATGCTATATGTGGCGGAGTCGCTATTGTTTGCAGTTTGTGTTAGAGTTGAATTGTAATCAAAGGTTAAAGCAAAAGCATTCGACAAAACTGTTTCTGGATAAACGAAAGATGCTGTTAAGGAGTAGTTTACGGGGCTGAGCCTTAGAAAAGTGCCTTTAGGCTTAGGTTCAGCCGAATTATGTGCAAAAGCGTAAGCATTAAGAGACATCATTTTTGCGTTGGAGACGGATCTTGCAAAAACAACCAGCAAAGCGGGTCCATTTACATTGTTTGGAATGGTCGTGTTCAAGTACGCTTTGCCGACTGAGGTGTAAGCATTTTCAGCTTCAAAATGATTTTCTGCAATAGCATAACATTTCAGCTCTGTTTCAACTATAGCTCCGTGTTTTTCGGTTGAAATTTCGAATTGATACGTTGTGGCATTTGTTCCTACAAAAGTTGCGGTTAAATTTATTGTAACTTCGAAAATTGGTTTTATTTCTATTCTGAAAGATACGTCTGACATTTTAAGACTTGTAAATATTTGGGCATAATTTAATGCATACATGTTTTCGCTGTTTAGTCTCGAAACTTTGTCTACGTATAACTCGTATGGATCTTCTAAGCCATTTTTAGCTAAACCGAAAGTCTCTGGAACCTCTTGACTATTTTGTCCCCAGTTTGACGGTTTTCCGGCGCTTAAAAGAAGATGTTTTGAAATTTCCTTGTACCTCTCGGCAATATTCTCGCCAACCGTGTCGTTTATGTATGGATAGAGAAGTTTTGAAGCGCCAGCCATGGCTGAAAGCACCAGCAGAACCATCAAAGAACATGCGAAGAACGTGTCAATGGATATTGCAGGCATCTTGATTCAGCGTCCCCTTCGCCCATGTTTTGATCAGGAAACAACTCCGTACATACCGCTTAGGAAGTTTTGTGAGAGCCAAAGAGAAACGTAAGCCGTAAGCACAAGCATTGCTGAGTATTTGAAACCAGCAGCAAATGTACCTTCGTTAACTTTGCCTACGAAGAAGCCTGAAAGCCAGCATTGCAAAATTATGCCTGTGGAGAAGAGGTTTATTTGAACTTGCATCACTTCAAGCGGCAGGGCAGCTGATCCTGGAAGCGATATCTGCGTTAACGCGTAGACAGTCATGGCAACCATCGTTGTGGTTAAGGCTATGAGAACACTCCACACAAAAGCCAAAATCACATAAGGTCTCAAAAGCGACTTTTTGTTTGCATCAACATCCTTTTGCTTTTCGCTGTAATCCGTCAAAGTTTCTAGGGCAGCAGCAGAACCGCCGCCAATCTTGATTGTTTCAACAAGTATTAGAAAGTTAACAAGCACAGGCCACGTTTGAATCTTCTGTTTGATATTTGCGAATACTTTTCTGAGAGAGATTCCCCATTCCATTTGGCTTCTAATGAGACTTAATGTCTCGGAGAATTTTCCATAACCTGTGCGTTTTGCAGCGTGAATTATACTTTTTTCTGGTGAAAGCCCGATTTTTCTTGCTTCTGTTACGTCTCTAAGAAAGCTTGGCATAGAATTTTCCGCATCAGTGTTGATTTTGATTAACTTCATATAAACCACTGTTGGAGGAATAGAAACTGCTAGAAGACAAGCTGTAACAACAATTGGAAATATTTGCGGACTTGTCAAATATTGAAGTGGTGGCAAGAAATACAGTGCAGCTATGAACCCTGAAACGATTGTTAGTGGCAATATTGCAGCATAATAGGGCTTCTTAACTTCTATTAAATTGCTCTTTCTCTCCGTATGTGCAATGCCCATGAAAAATATGGAAATTAACGGGGTCACAAAGAATATGAGGATACACACAATTGCAGGAGATAAACCGGGAGTTCCGCTCATCTTCATTGGTTCAAAAACGGACGTAGTTGCAAATATTATGAAGAGTATGTATGAGCAAAGAGTCACAATTAGCATTACTGCGTAAGCTTCCACAAGCGTGCTGAGTCGTTCGATTGAACGAATTGCAGCAGCGCTTTGAGCTTCAAATATTGAGCGCAATTTGCTTTTAAGATAGTTTACGACATTTCCGCCGCTTCTGACAGAGGATACATAACCCAAAAGAAACTCGCGATAGTTTTTCGACTTTGTTCTCTCAGCTCGCCTATGCATGACAGTTAAAGGGTCATAACCCAAAACCTCCACTTGCCTGACAATCTCCCGCGCCTCTCTTTGAAAAGTCGGCAACAAATCTATGTTGCACAGTTTTTTCCAACTTTCGAAAATTGTCACTCCGCTGGCAGCAAGCAATGTGAAAAGCAATGCAGCGAATGGTAGTTCTCGGTTGATTTCGCCTGTGCCCTCTTTGCTATAAAAGTTGAATATCCAACCAAGTATTCTCGGTTTTTTAAACTGCATCTGCAAAATTCTCACCACTTAGGTTTCTCTAAAAATTCTTTCTGGAAGAGCTGAGGATTGTTGTAGTATTTGCTTAGAACTTTGTTCACGTTTCTGTAATCTCGAATGTTATGTTCAACCATGTGCAGAAGCACTCGTTTGCGATATTCCAATTCATCTATAAGCTTTTCAACTGGAATGTCGAGGCTTGTTGACATCTTTTTCAAAAGATAACTTTCGGATAGGCTTTCGTTGAAAGTGTCTGTTGAAGGGTTCCAGCTGAAAACTTCTTGTAAGGTATTCGCGTCTTTTACTTCTGCAATGCTTATGAATTTTCTGCTCGAAAGATGCTTTCCAGTTTCCAAGAAAACCGGCGTTCTTACATGCTTTACGTTTATTACACAATTCATCAGCGGAATGATTGACGATGGAATATTCATAGGTGGCTGAGTAAGCCTTTTGATGGCTGTGTCCACATCCTCGGCGTGCAACGTGCATAAACCACCGTGTCCAGTTGCAAGCGCCTGAAACAGCACGTATGCTTCTTCACCGCGGATTTCGCCTACAATTACAAGGTCTGGACGATGTCTCACAGCTGATTTAATTAAGTCGTAGAGGGTGATCTCGCCTTCACTTTCAACTCCAAAGCCTGAACGGGCAATAGTGGATGTCCAATTTTCATGTGGCAGGTTTATTTCAGCAACTTCTTCAACTGAAATTATCTTGTGATTTGGCCTTATGAGACATGCAATTGCGTTTAGGGCAGTTGTTTTTCCAGCGCCTGTGGCTCCAATGATCATGGCTGACATTTTGTTTTCCATCAAAAGCCATAGGTAAGCAGCTATGCCCTCGTCTATTGTTTCGTTTTCAATTAAGTCGATTATTGTGAAGGGGTCTTTGCGGAACTTTCTTATGGTGAAAGACGTTCCAGATGGCGTTGTCTCTTTTCCAAAAGAGACGGCTAAACGATGCTTTTCAGGCAAGGTGACGTCAACTATTGGGAAGGCTATGCTCACGTGTTTTCCAGCCTTGTGGACAACACGCATTATGAAATCGTCTAGTTCCTGCTCGTCTCGGAAAACTATGTTAGTTTTTATGTTTTCATATTTTCTATGCCACAAAAAGATCGGCTTATTCACTCCGCCACATCCAATGTCTTCAACATACTCATCATAGATTAAGGGGTCTATTTTTCCATAGCCAACGATGTCCCTTTCCAGATAGTAGAGAATTTTACGCATCCCAACAGGAGAAATTCCAGTAAACATTTTCTGGTGATCAGAAAGGATTAGTGGCATTTGTCTCCTAAAGGATTCAGAGAGGGATTCTTCCCCTTCTGGGGCTTGAAGCTCATATTCAAGAATGTTTCTTAGCCTAAAATAGCCGTCTCGCTCTTCCCTCGCCAACGGAAGTTCATCAAGAATGTAAAGATATTCTAAAGTTTCCTCGTCTTGAATGATTGCAGCGTAAGAAAAAGGTGGTCTAAGCGGATAGTATTCGACTTCCACGTAGCCTTCTGGAACACTCCATTTCTTAACGTCCAGAAATTCGACTATTTCCCCTTCTTCCTTCATCATCTCTTGGGCGGTTCCTTTGGTTTGAGATTTACTCTTATTTAATTTGAAATTGAATTTCATCTTAGTCACCTTCAGCTGAGCTTGCCAGCTCAATTTGCGGAACCTCTTCGGCACTGAAATAGCATTTTAGGTGGGCTGCTCCATAACCTCCGATATAATAGCCTGTTGCTGACGCTTCTTTTGGAAGGTAGACACGCATTTCTGTTCCTTCCACGGGCATGTTTCCAAAAAAGCCTTCCAGCCATGCCTTTGCAGAATCGTTGTGGAGTTGAAGTCTGTACTGCTTGTTGCCTATAGCGACGGGCATTTGGAGGAAGACTTCAGTTGTGATATTTGTAGTTGAGGTAAGTGTCAGCAATTCTGTGCTTTTAGCTGCCACGTAATCCATCAAATTTTTTAGCTGTTCTGTTTCTGAAAAAGCTCGTATTGTGTCAGCGTAAGCCATAAAAGCGAAGACGAGGAGACTGCTGACGGCTATTAAAGCGATGAATGTATATAGATAACTGGGCGTTATGGATGGCAAACGCTACACCTCCACAGTTTGAATCTTAACATTGCAGACGACTATCTCCACGCTTACAACAGCACCTTGAGCGTTGCTTGAAATCGGAAGCCAAACAGTGGTCATAGTTCCGTCAAAAACTGCCTTTAATGCAAGAGAGGAAAATGACCGAGTAAACTCGTGTTGGCTTGTAGTTGTCGTGACGCTTATGGATGTTACTTTTAGGTAAAACTTTTCTTTCAGCATTATGTTCTGCGAAGAATTGAGGTTTATGATGTGAATGCGAATCAGGTTTAACGGTTTTCCGTTGCTTGTGCCGATGAGGGCAACGGTCGCAGATGGACGATAACAAAGTACTAGCTCCTTAGCATTTTCACCTGTCGCAAAATAGAGCTGCATCATGGTGAAAGCGCTTTGATTTATTATTGCTCTGTTATCACCTCTGACAAAAAAGTCATCATCATTAGATTCTGAAGGCTCAAGTTCAAAGGACGCTTTGCCGACTGAACTGTTGAACACTATGTCATAAAATGATTGTTCATCCGTGAAGTTGATGAGCAGGTTTTTAGCTGTTGGTTCTGTTTGGAAAGTGCCTCCGCAGTCATCCATGTAAATAACTTCTGAAGCGCCAAAACTCCATGCAACAGAACGCACTGCATCATCTAAAACTTGCATGTTTTGCTTAGCCACTGAAGCCTTGAGTAAGGCGCCTCTGGCGCTTATCTTCACCACGGCAAAGCTGTATGTCACGGAGATTATTGCCATGAGCGAAACAAAGAGTATCAAATAAGCGACTGGTATAGCCAAGGCTTTTTTAGACTGCAGTAATTTTCTTAACTGCCCTTTGAAACCCTCATTACACAATGTTTTTACAGTCTCCTCTCTTACATGCCTAACTAAAACTTCTCAAGTTCATAGTAAGATAAGATGGTGTGCGTAGAACAAAACTACACATAAGTATGCAGAATCAATAGCCCAAAACTCGATGCAGAATTAAAACATAAAAACAAGAAAAAGAAAAGGAGGAATAATGAGCTGCTATTGAGCAGCTTCAACGTTGACTTCCTTGTAGTATTGAGCGTTCGAAGTGAACACCGTAATGCCGACTGTTATGCCGACGTCATTCAATGCAATACTGTCAGGGTTCTTAATGTAGACAACCATCGTATAGCCAGACATCAAAGTTTGGTCGTCAGAAGCTTGCGTGAAGTTTCGCGTTGCTCCTTGCACGGTAATGTTAAAGCTTGTACCTGTAAGCTCGCTCGGCGTTACTGATAGATCTGTCGAAATTGTTACTGTGTTGGTTCTCCAATAGTATACGTTCGTCCAAGTGCATTCTTGTCCTCTGACAGTCACTTTATCCAGAACAACGTCTTTTCCGCCTGTGTTGACAATGACTATTGCGCCTTGAGCCCAGCCTCCGGTTGTGTTGTACCAGATATGTTGCTTTGTTAGAAACAGCGATTCCTCTTGCACCCTTGTCGTAGTCACATTTATTGCGTAGAATGTGACGACTGTTGCTAGCAATACTGAAACTACAAGAATAATCAATGTTGTTACCACAGTGCTGAGGGCTTTCCTATTCTTCAAAAGTTTCATTTATATTCCCTCTGTTACTGAGCAGCTTGGACGTTTGTCTCTTTGTAATATTGGGCGTTGGATGTGAAGATTGTTATGCCGACTGTTATACCAACGTCATTCAAAGCAATACTGTCGGGCTGGTCAACGTATATGACCATAGTGTATCCTGACTTTATGGTCAGATCGTCAGTGGCCCTTGTGAAGGTTTGTGAACTGCCTTGAACTGTGATCGAAGTCGTGTTTGCAGTGGTTATACCTGGCAATCTATCTGAAGTGACTGACAAATCATTTGAAATTGTCACAGTGTTTGTTCGCCAATAAAATAGACTTGTCCACGAGCATTCTTGTCCTCTGGCAGTCACTTTATCCAGAACAACGTCTTTTCCGCCTGTGTTGACAATGACTATTGCGCCTTGAGCCCAGCTTCCAGTTGTGTTGTACCAAACATGTTGCTTAGTCAGAAACAATGATTCCTCTTGCACGCGGGTGGTTGTCACGTTTATGGCATAGAAAGTTACCACTGTTGCTAGCAGTACTGAAACCACTAGAATAATCAGCGTAGTCACTACTGTGCTTAATGCTTTTTTATTCTTTAAGATGTTCATTTTTTTCTCTCCGTGCAGCAGAATCAGCATTTTTTAAATATGATAGTTTGTGCGTAGAACAAAACTACACATAACTGTACATGTGTGCAACACTCGAACTCGTCTTCTATGATATGTTAAAAACCTAGTTTGCTCAAAGAATTAATTTTAGGAAGTTTAAACATGTTTAAAGAAACTATACGAAATCCTTATCTGAAGATAGGATTGTTGCTGGATAGAGGGTGAAATGTTGAGGACCTTTGAAATTGCGATGACTGGAGTTTGCGCAGCACTTTATGCTATTGTTGGATATTTAACTAACTTAGGAATTGTGAGTCCGGTTGTTGGTGTTGTTAGGTTTTGGCCTTCGGTTATAGTTCCAGCAGTATTCGCAATTCTTTTCGGACCATGGGTTGGTGGGATAGGCGCCGCTATAGGCATATTTTTCGCTGATATGATATATCCTGGACATGGAATAGCCATTCTAAGTCTCTCGGTTGGCGTACCTTCAAACTTTTTGGGATTTTTCCTAATAGGCTATATTGGTAAGAAAAATTTGAAGTGGAAGCATGTTGCTATCGGCTTGAGCCTTAGTGGCATAGTCGCTATAATGACTGCTTATCTTCTTGCAGAATCTCTTCTATCTTTTGATGTTGCAATGCTTTTCTTAGGCGTGTTCTTTGGCTGTTACGCAATTGCAATTGCTGCTGGATTTCTGTCACCTGAGTGGAAGAGTTACGAGTTTGCCTCGGTCGTTGGTCTTGCTGTAGGAAGTTCATGGATAGGCTTTGGTCTCTGGGCTTACAGCCAGATTTTACCTCTACCCCTAGCCTTAGGTTGGGAACGGAACGCACCTTTTTATGCAAGTTTCTTGTGGTTGGTCTGGACTTTCGCGACAGAAATACCATTCCTTGCCGTGCTCGGTCCCCCTATTATCAAAGCATGTCATAAAGCATTTCCTTCACTGAGAACTAAACAACAAGAGTAGATCAATGTGAAGGACGCAAAAGCGTTCAGCCCTGCGGGAATTTCTAGTTTTTTTGAAATATGTGACACCACGCCTGATGGCAGGTTTATCCCAGATTTAGAAAGGGTTGGTGCTCGAGGCGGCGGATTTGGAATCCAAAAAGGAGTCATAACTGAAGTTCATATTTCAAAAGCGAAAACTAATGACATTCACGTTTTTATAAACGAAAAAACCGCACCAGAAGCTGAAACAACAAAAACCGTAGCCCAGATGCTGTTGGAAAAGACTTGTGAAACATACGAGGTTGCAGTTAAGCATAGGGTTGAGGTGCCGATTGGTGCTGGTTTTGGTTCAAGTGCCGCAGGCGCCTTAGGCACGGCTTTGGCGCTGTCAAAGGCTTTAGGCCTAAATTTAACCTATAATCAGCTGGGCAAAATCGCACATGTTGCAGAAATTAAATGCAAAACAGGTTTAGGCACTGTAGGTCCACTGATGCTTGGCGGATGCATACTCACCATAGAACCAGGCGCGCCTGGAATAGCCCTAATAGACCGTATACCCATATCCACAGACTACGCTATCATTGCCGGAGTCTTCGGACCCACACCAACCAAAGAAGTGTTATCTTCCCCTGAAAAACGTTTAGCGGTTAATAAATGGGGTAGAAAAACCTTGGAAAAAATTCTCTCGGAACCTTCGCTTGAAAACTTTTTGACTTGCTGCCGTGACTTTGCTGAAAAAACTGGTTTCATGACAGAACGTTTACGGAAGTTGTTAAGGCTTGCCGATAAGGCAGGCACTATAGGCGCCGCGCAGAACATGGTTGGCGAAGCGGTTCACGCACTTACAACATGGGAAAATGCTGAAAATGTGGTTCAAGCTTTTAAGCAGGTTTTGCCACAAGAAAAGATTCTTGCAGCCCGAGTTGACGTTCAAGGTGCTAGATTAATAGGATGAAGAAGGTTGGAGAAAAAGTTCAAAAATGTGGCTGTTGGCGGCACCTTCGACGAGTTCCATAAGGGACACAGAGCCTTGCTTATGAAAGCCTTTGAGGTTGGCGAAAAGGTTCTTATTGGATTAAGTTCGGACGAGTTTGCAGAGAAAATGAGAAGACAAAAAAACCATGTTATTGCATGTTATAAAAAGAGACTTGCCGAGTTAAAAGAGTTTTTGAAGCAACATAATTTCCTTGAGCGCGCTGAGATTATTCCTTTAACTGATGCTTATGGAGTTACATTGTCTCATGGATGTTTAGACGCGTTGATTGTAAGCCAAGAAACTGAGTACATGGCTCAAGAGATCAACAAAAACCGAGAAAAAAAAGGTTTGAAACCTCTCAAGATCGTAGTTATAGAAATGGTGCCAGCCGAGAATTGTGTTCCAATCTCTACAACGCGGATTCGCCACGGCGAAATCGACCGCGAAGGACATCTACTAAAAACACAAGAAAATTAAATAGAAACAGTTTAAGCTTCTTTTACGCCACATCTTATATTGGAAAAGGTGTGATTGTGCAGAGAACAGGAATTGCTAGGCTTCCACTTCATTATGGCAAGGCGCCAAGATGGTTAGTTGTTCGCATGCAAAAACTTGCCAAGGAAATTGTGACAATTATTGTCGACGAGTACGGCAGAGAAGATTTCTTAAGGCGGATCTCTGATCCTTTCTGGTTTCAGGCTTTGGGATGCGTTTTAGGTTATGATTGGCATTCATCAGGCGTAACAACAGTCGTCACAGGAGTCTTGAAACAAGCCATTGCCTCAGAAGAACATGGAATTGCCGTTTGTGGTGGAAAGGGCAAAATTTCCTTACAAGCGCCGTTGGAAATTGAAAATGTCGGACAGAAATTCGGCTTCGGAAACGACAAAATTGAGGCTTTACGTTATGCTAGTAAGATGAGCGCTAAAGTTGACAACTCCGCCATTCAAGCTGGTTACCAGCTTTATCATCACGCGTTTTTTGTGGCTGAAGATGGAAAATGGGCGGTGATCCAACAGGGCATGTGCCCACAAGATCGCAGCGCGAGACGCTATCATTGGCTTTCAGAAAACGCCAAAAGCTTTGTTGTTGAACCGCACAACGCCATAGTTGGCGACATAAAACGCGAAATTGCGTTAGACATGACAGCAAAGGAAAGCGAAAATTGCAGAAAAACCTCTGTGAACATAGCCAAAGAACCAACAAAAAGGGTTATGCGGCTGATCATGTCTATTATGCCATCTTATCAGAAGTCGCTTCAGGAATGGTTGCCAAAAACTGCTGACACTGCATGGAAGAAATATCCAATCGACGTCTTATCCATGCCAAAAAACATAAACTGGAAAGTCTTGCGAGAGATTTACGAGTTTCAACCAAGAAATTATGAAGAGTTGTTAGGGTTCAAAGGCGTGGGTCCAGCCACTGTTAGGGGTTTAGCCCTTGTTGCAGAACTTATATACGGCGAAAAACCGAGCTGGAAAGACCCAGTAAAATATTCATTTGCATACGGAGGAAAGGACGGAGTGCCCTACTCCGTGAATCGTGAAGCCATGGATGAGTCAATTAAAATGCTTAAACAAGCAATTCAAAACGCCAAGATGGGAGATAAAGAAAAAGTGCGGTCTTTGCAGAGGCTTAGGCGCTTTATCCCAAACGATGCAGTCTATTAAGTGAAATTTCGTAGAAGTGGCGCTTTCTTTATTCTTCAACTGTTATCGCTTGTGTTGGGCATGATGTTACACATGCCATGCACGCTATGCAGTCACTTTCTCGTACAGGAACAGATTTTTGAGAGTCTGGATACTCTGGCAAATTTTGAAGTTCGAAAACGTTTACGGGGCAAACTTCGGCGCATACGCCGTCGCCGTTGCATTTAGTCCAATCAACTTTTACTTTCGGCATTTTCATCAACCTTGCAGTAAAGTTTGACTTCCTTTATTTTTAATTTTTGCTATTCGATCTGACATGTTTTTAAGTAGTTTATAACATTCTAAACTCATTTCTGATTAGAGAGCAACTAAGTGATTATCTAGCATAATCTGCATAAATTTGTGAACAACAAAATGAAGAAAACGCTGTTTTGTATCCGTGCTCCTCGGCGAATTTTACGGCTTCTTCTGCCGGAAAAGCTATGGCATTCACTCCAGCCTTTATAGCTAAGATGTCTGTTCTTACGCGGTGTTTGCCTTTTGGTCGCATGCAACCCAAAACCAACGGCGTTCGTGGAAACATCAGCCTCGCGATTGCCATGACTTTTGCTATGTCCTCTGGTTTTGGCGGCTCAACCGTTGCCATTTTTGTTCCATGTATGGGCATAAATGCAATTATGACTAGGGCTGAAGGCTTGTATTTGGATATTGTTTCTAATGCTTTTAGTTCGCCTTTTAGCTTTCCATGGTGAAGTCCAACGGTAACATGAGGCACGAAGATCATGCCTGCTTTGTGCAGTGCTTTCAAAGAATTTTCGTAATCCTCAACTGTTACATTCAAATTGTAAATTTCCTTTATAGTCTCGTCTGAGCCGATTACGTCTATTAATGCGGAATCGACACCAGCCTTCTTAAGCCTCTCTACTGTTTCGAAATCAATTATGCCCGTGTGAACAAACACAGTCAAGCCTAATTCACGCTTAATCTTTTCAATGGCATCTACAAATCTTCCTAACGGAACGGAACCGTCTGGCAGGCATCCGCCACTTATGAGGCAACCTAGTGCTCCGGCATGTTTAAGTTTTGCACACAGTTCGAACAGTTTTTCAGGTGTAGTAGCTGGATACATTGTGTCTAAAACTTTTCCGCCGCAATGTTTACATTTTAATGCGCAGCCTTTGCCGGTCACTGATATTGTTGGAAACTCCTCCGGTGAAGAACAGTAATAGTTTGTTTTGTAATACATGAAGCTTGGAGCGTAAAAATGGATTTTCTTGGACTTGGAAATGTATAAGCATTCATCCAAGATTTTTAGAAGCTCGTCCTCATTCATTTGCCAAACGCTTTCTGGTGAAAGTTTCGTCATCGTCCTCTCTAAGGAATGCCCTATCACATGCTTAATAGTTTTCGTTTTTTGTTGAAGCCGAAGCAAGTGCAGAAACAAACAGAGCTGAATTATTCTCCAGTTTTCTTTTCGTGGTAACTTGTGCGCTTTGAAAGGATAGGCACTGTTTGCAAAGCCTCATCCATAGTCATGAGAGATTTCATAACTTTCTCAAGATATTTTTGGAAGTTAAGAGTCTTAAATACAGCTATGCCTCTTTCTGTGACGGCATACAGCGTTTTCTTGCCAGAAAACCTTTTTTCGACAAGACCGTTTTTTATTAGAAAGTTTAGGTACCGTCCTAGAACGGTGCATTCCATGTTTGTTTTGTAGGCTATGGCATCGACTGTTAAAGGCTTTTGCACCAAGACTTCTAATATTGCTTCGTAGGATTCAAGCTTTGATCTTCGCATTTATGTATTCGCCCTTATTCTCGGTTTATTATGCTTTGATAAATCATTTGTGAATTTCAAATCTTTAGTGGTAAAGCACATATGTCCCATAATAGACATTTAAGGTCAATTTCCAAGCAGAATTTTCAAAAAGACAAAACCATCTGAGAAGCAGACAGGTTGGATTTTGGTAATTAGTGTGCTATGAGACTATGCGTTATTTTGTGGCGTATTGACTTTTTCCTTTGTACTCTTGGGCTATGATCATTGTAGATGTTAAGAGCACGCTTGGAACCTTTCTCATGTTTTTCGCAAGAAACTCTTCTAAGGCTTGCAGATTCTTCACGGCAACTTTTGCAATGATGTCGTATTCGCCGTAAATTACGCTTGAGAATAAGACATTGTCAAAGTTGGCGATTTGCTTACAAACTTCCTTTTCGTTTCCCGAACTGACCTTGAAAAGAATGTACGCCTGAATCATAATCAACTCTCACCCCTAAACAAAATACAGTATAATTGAGTTCTAGCCTTAATTATTTTACGCACAAAAACGAATTCACATAGATAAAGGAGAAAGTTTAAGCTTTAAGGTGAAAAATATGGTTATTCAAAAATGGTAAGGTGAAAATAGATTGAAGAAATGTGTAGTTGTTGATGCAGTGAGAGCGCCCACAGGAAAATCTGGCTGGAACGGCATGAAAAAAGGAGGACAATATGTGCAAGTGTCTGCTCAAGTTCTTCTAGGCTCAGTCATTGCGGAATTGGTGAACCGAGTTAAAAGCAAATCCAGCGCCTTCGACCCTAAAGAAGTTGAGGACTTAGCAGTTGGATGCTTAAGCCAAATTGGAGAACAGGGCGGAAACCTCGGAAGACTTGTTGTTTTCGTAGCTGACCTTCCCCAAGAAATTGCTGGAATGACAATAGACAGATATTGCAATGCCGGGTTGCAAGCAATAAACTCGATGGCGCAGGCAATAATGTCAGGATGCGGCGACATAATGATAGGTTCAGGAGTTGAGCACATGTCCCACTATCCTATGATGTCAAGCATAAGCGTTGCAGAATCCGCTGGACTTCCAGTAATGATCAGCGACAAAATATACGAGAGAAATGTTTTCACCCCCATGGGTGTCGCAGCCGACTCGGTTGCCAAGAAATACAACATAACACGCGAAGAATGTGACAAATTCGGGCTCTGGAGCCACCAAAAAGCCACAAAGGCAATGAGGGACAAAGAGTGGTACAGCAAAAGAATCGTACCAATACATGTTCCACAACCAGACGGAACCACAAAAACAATCGACATAGACGAAACTGTTAGAACTCAATCTTTAGATGAACCATATGTCGCATACTCAAAAATTGCGACGCTTGAACCGCGATTCACCCCAGATGGAGTTCACACAGCAGGCAATTCCTCCCAAATCTCAGACGGAGCAGCAGCAATAATGCTAATGTCCGAAGAGAAAGCCGATGAGCTAGGGTTAAAGCCCATGGCGACCATAAGATCCATGGCCGTGGTTGGAGACGACCCCTCCTTGATGCTTCTAGGTCCAATTCCTGCCATGCGAAAGGCGTTAAAGAGGGCTGGTAACCTAACGATGGAAGACATGAACGTAATTGAACCAAACGAAGCCTTTGCAAGTCCGCCTCTTGCCTTTGCAAGAGAATTCGGATACCCGTTAGACGATCCGAGAGTCAATCCAACTGGTGGAGCAATCGCCCTCGGTCATCCCATTGGAGCAAGTGGGGTAATATATTTCACTGAGATGATATGGGAGATTCAACGAAAGAATCTGCGTTATGGAATTCAAACTTTATGCGGTGGAGGCGGACTAGGTATCGCGACAATTGTGGAGAGAGAAAAGTAAGAAAGAGGCTACAGAAATATATCTAGCAGTTTATTCATTTCTTTTTAAGCCATAAATATCGTGAAAAAGGTATGAAGTCGCAAGTTCCGTTAGCAGTGGGTTCCATTAGAAATTTGCCGAGGCGTATTCGCGTTTCTTTAGGTTCTGCCATTGTTCTTGGGCTTTTAGAGGGAAAAGTCGACGCGGCACCTACGACTGTTTATCTAATGACTTACAGGCGAGGCAAATGCGTTGCAAACTGTGGTTTCTGTCCTCAAGCACGAGAAAGCCAAGGCAGAGCGGACATGCTTTCGAGAGTTTCATGGCCCGCTTTTCCAATTGAAAAGGTTCTTAGCAGAATTGAGAAGGCAGTTAAGGATGAAAAAATGAAGCGTGTCTGCATCCAAGCCCTAAACTATCCACGAGTTTTCACGCATCTTTTAGCCCTCGTTAAGACGATTCATCAGCGCACCAAAGTTCCCATTTCCATTTCCTGTCAACCCCTAAACAGCAAAAACATAAGGCTGTTAGCAGAAGCTGGAGCTGAAAGAATCGGCATACCATTAGACGCTGCTACAGAGGAATTATTTGACAAAGTTAAGGGTCAGTCTGCTAAGGGCCCGTATAGATGGGAAACCCAGTTTAAACTGTTGAACGAGGCTGTTGGCATTTTTGGAAGAGGCAAAGTCAGTACACATTTGATTGTGGGACTGGGCGAAACTGAAAGGGAAATGGTTGAAACTATTCAAAAATGTGTGGACAATGGAGTTTTGCCAGCACTTTTTGCTTTCACGCCAACTGCAGGTACAGCCCTAAAGAATATTGCTCAGCCGCAGATTCAAAAGTATAGGCGAATTCAAATTGCTAGGCATTTAACTTTGAATGGAATCGCTAGGCATGAGAACATGCGTTTTGATGCAGAAGAGTGCATAAACGACTTCGGTGTAGAAAAAGAAATTTTGACGCAGATCATTCGGACTGGAGCGCCTTTTCTAACTTCTGGATGTCCAAGCTGTAACCGTCCATATTATAATGAGAAGCCAAGTGGTCCAATCTACAACTACCCAAGAAAAATAGTTGAAGAAGAGTTGGCTGAAATAGAAAGGCAGTTAGGCTTACATGGAGTATGAGATTTTGAATGCTCTTTATTTGCTCGATGCAAGGTTAACCGAAACGAACGCGATAAGACTCAAATTTTTAAGTGCAAACGGAGAAATCAGAGAATTTGAAGACAGATTCAAACCATATTTTCTAGTTGCTCAACCGTTAACAGAAGAAGAAAAAAGTGTCATCAAATATTTCAGCGGCGAAGCAGAAACAATTCAGAAAGTTGACTTATTTACAGGTGAGAGAAAAATTTTAGAGAAGATTTCTTGGCCGAACCCTAAAACTGCTTTAAAGGCTGTGAGGAGATTCCGTCAAACTTGGGAGAATGAAATTGATTTTCTACAGTCATATGTTTATGATAAAGGCTTGATTTTTGGGGCGTTGCATTCTGAAGGTAGCTTGCAGCCAATCTTAGACATGCCAATAGATGCGAAGGGAAAGGTTGAAAATTTCAGAGAAGTGAAAGAGAAGGATGTATTAAAGTATGCTCAAATTTCCTATTGGCTTAATCTGCTTCTTCAACCGATTCCAAAACTCGATCCAGAATTCTTTGGGAGCGTCAAAGAAATTGATCAGGAAAAAGTTTATGCTACGTGGATGCTTTCCAGGATAGCTAATATTCCTCTTGTTGAGGCGTTTAGTAGCAGACGTGTGAGTGAATGGATAAAATCAATGATTTACACTTATTTGCGAAAGAATGGGGGTCTCGTTCCGACTTCTGAAGAGCTGAGAAGAGGAAAGCCGACGCATAGGGTGGTTGGGGCTTTAACGGTTGCGCCTGCTCCTGGAATATATTTTGGGACTGTTGTTTGCGATTTCGAAAGTCTGTATCCAAGCTGTATTGACAGCTTCAACCTATCCTATGAAACAGTGGATTGCATGCATCCAGAATGCAAAAGCAACAAAATTCCAGATGTCGAATATCACGTTTGCACGAAGCGTAGAGGTTTTTATTCCATACTTGTTGGAGCCTTAAAGGAACTGCGAATAAGGCTGTTTAAGCCAGCTTCTAAAGATAATTCTTTGTCGGAAGAGGAGAGAAAAAATGCAAGCACAGCGGCAAAATTGTTGAAGTTGATTACTGTTTCTAGCTATGGTGTTACTGTTAGGATCCACGGAGTGGCTTGTCCACCTTTGGCAGAAGCAATAACGGGTTACAGCCGTTATGCGCTTAAGGAGAGCTGGAGGTTTGCTGAGGAAAAAGGTTTAAGACCGCTTTATGGCGACACTGACTCCTTATTTTTGGATAATCCTTCAAACATTCAAGTGGAATGGCTGATTAAGACAGTTAAAGAAAAGTTTAGTTTGGATTTAGCTGTGGAAAAACGTTACAGTTTATGTGTTTTGCCAAAGGCGAAAAAAGCCTATTTTGGCATACTGTCCGATGGAACACCTGACATTAAAGGTGTTACGCCTATGAAGTCCAACGCGCCAAGGTTCATAAACAATGTTTTTCAGCAATGCGTTATGGCGCTTTCTGTTGTGAAGAATAATGAAGAATATGAGCAGGCTAAGAAGGTGATTAAAGAGGCTGTCAAAAAAGCCATTGCTGATTTGAAGAGTAGAAGGGCTAGGTTGGAAGATTTAATCTATACAGTGCGGCTTTACTTTGATCCAAACGAGAAAATAGCAGATATGAAAACAGCAGCTCAGCAGTACCAATGTGCCTTACAACTCATAGAGTCTGGTAAAAAATTGGAACGTTGGGATACCGTTTCTTTCATTAAAGTCAAACCTTTTATGTATAATGGAAAAACTTTCACAGTAAAACCAGCAGAATTTGTAAAAAGCCTGGCAGAAGTGAATGTGGAAGATTATGTTCGAAACTTGCGAACCGCTTTAAACCAAACTTTTAAACCTATGGGCATTGATATAGAAACTGAAAAAGAAACAGAAATATCAAAATGGCTAACAAGCTAAAGTAGTATCCCAATGTTAGTTTATAATCCAAGATATCACAAAATTTAACTTTATTATTCTCTTCATGAATTAGAGAAAACCTATGCGGTGAGAGGATGAAGGGCTCTGTTGGAAGCTGGATTTTTCAGCCAGAATTTGAAAAAATGTCAAGGAAAGAACTTGCAGCTCTGCAAGAAAAGCGTCTCAGAAAAATTGTGAGATACTGTTACGAAAAAGTTCCTGCTTATAAAAGGAAGTTTGAGGATACTGGAATAACGCCAGACAACATAAAAACTCTTGATGATATAGAGAAAATACCCTTCACTGAGAAAGAGGATTTGCGGAAGGCTTATCCATATGGAATGTTAGCCGCAGACCTAAGCGATGTTCTCGAGTTGCACGCAAGTTCTGGAACAACTGGGCATCCAACAACATGCGCTTACACTAAGAGAGATTTGGATGTTTGGTCAAAGGTCATGGCAAGAATTTACGCGTCTGCTGGCACAAAGAAAGGCGACATTGTGCAGAACGCATACGGCTACGGATTATTCACTGGAGGATTAGGCTTCCATTATGGAGCATTAGAAATAGGCGCAACAGTCTTACCCATCGCTGCTGGCGAAACAGAACGCCAAATAAGCCTCGCAAAACAATACGGGACAACAATCCTCGCATGCACGCCAAGCTACGCGGCATACTTGGGCAGATACGCAAAAGAACAGTTAGGAACGGACCTGTCAAAGGAGCTGAAATGGAAAAGCGGGCTATTCGGCGCAGAAGCATGGTCTGAAGAACTTAGAGAAAGAATCGAAGAACTTCTAGGGCTTGAAGCCTTCGACATTTATGGCTTATCAGAAGTTATCGGACCAGGAGTGTCTGTTGAATGCCAAGAACATAATGGACTGCACATTGAAGAAGACCATTTCCTGCCTGAAATAATCGATCCCAAAACTGGCGAGAGAGTTGAAGAAGGCGAAACAGGAGAACTCGTGCTAACAACTTTGACAAGGGAAGCAACCCCAGTTCTGAGATTTAAAACAGGCGACATGACCTCTTTCAAAACAGAAGAATGTACATGCGGCAGAACCATTGGAAGAATGGACAGAGTCTTCGGAAGAGCAGACGACATGCTAAAAGTTAGAGGCGTAAAATTCTGGCCGAAAACAGTGGAGCACGCACTGTTAGGCGTGAACGGGGCGTCAGAAAATTATGAAATAATCATTGAGCGACCCGAAGAATTAGACATTATGACTCTGCGAGTGGAGCCAGACAAAAAATTGTTTGAAAGTGTAAGCGGCGACCTATCGAGATTGAAAGGCTTAACTAAGGAAATAGAAGAACATGTCAAATCCATCGTTGGAGTAAAAGCAAACGTCGAACTGGCTCCTCACGGAACCCTGCCAAGATTCATGGGAAAAGCCAAAAGAGTAAAAGACCTAAGAAAACGCATCTAACAAGTGCAAACGGAGGTAAAACAATGGGGAAACTTCTCTGGAAACCCTCCAAAGAATGCATAAAACAGGCCAACATGACTCGATTTATAGAGTTCGTCAATAAAGAATACGGCCTAAAGATCAAATCTTATGCTCAACTCTATGACTGGTCCGTTGAAAGCATACCAGACTTTTGGGCTGCCATGTGGGAATTTGCAGAGATCATAGCTTCCCGCAAATATACTAAAGTTATCGATGACTTGAACAAGTTTCCTGGGGCAAAATGGTTTGTTAGTGCGAGACTGAATTTTGCTGAAAACCTCCTAAGATACAAAGACAATCAATTAGCCTTCATATTTAGAGGAGAAAACCAAAAATCAGTCAAGATGACCTATGCAGAGCTAAACAACCAAGTTGCGCGCTTAGCAAAATCATTGCGAAAGATGGGAGTTGTTCCAGGAGACCGAATAGTTGCTTACATGCCCAACCTGATAGAAACAGCCATTGCCATGCTTGCCACCACCAGCATTGGCGCCATATGGGCTTCTTGTGGAGCTGACCTCGGCCCCTTAGCAGCAGTAGACCGCCTCGGCCAAATTGAGCCTAAAGTTTTGTTCACAGCAGACGGATACTGGTACAAAGGCAAAACTTTCAGCACTTTAGCTAACGCTGAAATAATCGCCAAAGAGATTCCTTCACTAAAGAAGGTTATCGTAGTTTCATACGTACAAGAAAAACCGCCAATTAGCAATGTTCCCAAAGCTGTATATTATGATGATTTTCTATCCCCAGAACACCAGCCGAAAATCCAATTCGAACAATTACCCTTCGATCATCCAGTATACATCATGTTTTCTTCAGGAACAACTGGCAAGCCAAAATGCATGGCGCAAGGAGCCGGAGGAGTCTTCATCAACCACTTAAAAGAGTTGATACTTCACACGGACCTGAAACGAGAAGACGTAATCATGTATATAACTAGCTGCAGTTGGATGATGTGGAATTGGCTTTTAAGCTCCTTAGCAGTTGGCGCTACCATAGTGTTGTATGACGGCAACCCAAACTATCCTGATCCTGGTGCCATGTGGAAACTTGTTCAAGAAGAGAAAATAACTATTTTCGGTTGCAGCGCAAGCTACATTAACTATCTTCGAAGCCAAGGAATCAAGCCTGGAAAAGATTATGATTTGTCTTCCCTGCGCGAAATATCCCAAACGGGCTCACCGCTTTCGGCTGAGGGATTTGAATACGTTTACGAAGCGATCAAGAAAGATGTGCACTTTAATTCTATTTCAGGCGGCACGGATATTAATGGTTGTTTTGCCATTGGAAGTCCAACCCTTCCCGTATACGCTAGCGAATTGCAGGCTCCGGGTTTAGGAATTAAAGTTAAGGCTTATGATGAGAAGGGCAATCCTGTTGTTGATCAGCAAGGAGAACTTGTCTGCGAAGCTCCTTCGCCTTCCATGCCGCTTTATTTCTGGAAAGACCAAAACAATGAAAGGTATTTGGATGCCTACTTTAGATTTTATCCAAACAAGAACGTTTGGCGTCATGGCGATTATATCGTAGTCCACAGCGACACGGGCGGAATAACAATGTATGGTCGTTCTGACGCTGTTTTGAAGCCTTCTGGAGTGCGCATAGGCACAGCTGAAATATACAATGTAGTGGAGAAAATGCCAGAAGTTGCCGACAGCCTAGCCGTTGGACAGGATTGGAAGGGAGATCAGCGTGTCATCCTATTTGTTAAACTTGCTCCGGGGTTTAGTTTAACAGAGGATTTGAAAGATAGAATAAGGAAGAGCCTGCGGGAAAATGCTTCTCCTAGACATGTTCCAGCCTTAATAATTCAAGTGCCAGACATCCCATACACTTTTAATATGAAGAAGGTTGAAATTGCTGTGACAAACATAATTCATGGCAGGCCAGTGTTGAATAGGGATGCCTTAGTTAATCCGGAATCGCTGGATTATTACGAGAAAATTCTTCCTGAGCTTCAGAAGGATTAACTCTTCAACTTTGAGGGGCTGGTGGGAGTTTAGGCTTTTGTTTTGTGACTTGTTCAACTATTTTCCAGAAATCTTCCTCTGTTAAGCCTCTACGCAGCTCTTTCATCAGTTTTTTTATTTGGTAAAATGTCATTTGCGTTCCGCCCTTGTCCATGTTTTCTTGTATGCCTTTTATTCTTCTGACTATTTCGTCTATTTGCATTGGTGTGACCTTGATTCCCGCGGATGCCAAGCGGTTTTCAACTAGGCGTTTTCCGCTTTGTCTGCCTATGTAGAATTGTGTTGTTCTTTCTACAATTTCTGGTGGGAAAGGTTCGTATATGAGAGGATGCGCTAGCATGCCGTGGACGTGTTCGTCTACTTCGTAGGAGAAGGTGTTTTCGCCTATTATTGGCTTGTGAAGTTGTATTGGTAGGGCGAAGCTTTTTTCAGTCAGTTGGGAAAGCCTATAGATTTTGTTCATGTCTATTCCAGTGTCCACGTCGTAGAGTAATTCTAAAGCGACAACGACTTCTTCGAACGGTGCGACTCCTGCCCTTTCCCCAAATCCAGCGACACAAGTGTGAAGGTAAGCTACACCTTCTTCTGCTGCGGCTAATGTGTTTGCGGTTGCTAAGCCAAAGTCGTTGTGGCAGTGGACTGAAAGTGGAATTTGTTTGACATGTGCCTGAAGTAAGCCTTCTTTAATGTGTGAAATGAGGTAGCGCAGTGACAAGGGCCTTAAAAATCCAACGGTGTCTGCGATTACAAGTTTATCTGCGCCGGCTTTTGTTGCTGTTTTAAAAATTTGCAGGATGTCTTGGAGCGGGGTCCTTGAGGCGTCTTCCAAAACGAAGTTCACGGTTGCGGAGTGTTTTTTTGCATACTCGATGCACTCTGTGGTTTTTTCTAGGGCTTGTTCTTTGGTCATTTTTAGCCTGTATTGAAGGTTAAGCCCGTTGAAGGGTGTGACTATCGAGATTTCTCTTATTCCACATTCTAGGCAGGCATCTATGTCGCTTTTGATTATGCGTGCTGAGGCGACAAGGCGTGCGTTTTGGAAGCCTTCGTTTGCCATTCTTTTGACATCGTTTTTTTCTTCTTCGGAAATTGCGGGGAATCCGAGGGTTATTATTGATATGCCTATTTCGTCCATCATTTTGGCGAGTTTAACTTTCTCAACGTATGTTAGAAAGACTGCTGGGGTTTGTACGCCTTCTCTTAGGGTTTCGTCCCAGATGAAGACTCTTTCAGGAAGTTTGGGTGGCAAATTTTTTCTCATGCGATTATAGTTTGCTATTAATCCTTGTGCCTCGAGTTTTTTGAATATTGTTTTTCTCATCTAGCACACTTTCCAATAAAGTAGAGCGAGACGCACTATGTTATTTCTGCAATCATTCATATAAAATTAATACTCATCCAGAAAGCCAATAAGTAAAAAATGCGCTATTCAAACATGCGTTGCATGAATGAGGCTCAAATTGTGTAAACCAGCCAATAAATTCGTAACCCCAACATAACAAGCTAAGGCAGTTATTAAAGCAGCAACCAGAAACGAGTATCTGTCTCTTTTACTAAACGAAAGCCAATAAGTAAACACGAAAGCTGGAACATAAAATATTAAGCCGCCCAGCATTGCCCAAGGCCAACCCAGAGGGTTTAGTTCTTCTGCAACGCCTAGGATATCTATTGCAAAAAAGGTTGTTGTGACATCGAATGCCCAAAAAGCAAATGGAATTGCGTATAAACAAGGTAGAATCCGATTTGGGTTTGGCGTATGCCTAAACTCAGAGAGTATCATGAAGATAGGAATTAAAAGTGTTAAGAAAACCAGTATCGTCGTGTTTATTTGTCCAATAAGAAAATATTCGCTGATAGCGAAAAACCAAAAGGCAACTAGAACTGCTAGGAAACTTTTAACGAAACCGTCAAACACGCCCATAGGATTAGCCCCCAGCGCAACTCACACCAATTATTATGAAGCATAGTATCATATATTTCATTTTGGAAATCGAAATCAATACTTAAAAAACGAACACAAAAGATGCAAAACAAAAATACAAAAAACTAAAGGGTCTAGCTATTTTGACAACCGAAAACCTCCCAAAAGCATGTTTACGATTCAAAGGATAATTCAACTTATTTGTAAGAGAGGGGATAGTTACCGCAGAGCACAAGAAAAAAGTGCACATTGCTGGAAAATCTTTTTAACACTCCAATGAACAGATTAGTTCTCCGCATTAAACAAAAAGGTGTATAATCTTGACTGAAATAAAACAAATTGCAGTTTTAGGTGCAGGCTTAATGGGACATGGCATAGTTCAAATTGCTGCTCAAGTTGGCAAATATGAAATTTACATGCGCGACATCGAACAAAAATTCATCGACAATGGCATGGGCATGATTCGCGAAAGCCTCCAACGCTTCGTCAAAAAAGGACAAATGACAGAAACAGAAATGAACGAAACTCTAGCAAGAATTCATCTAACCCTAGACATGAAAGAAGCAGTTTCAAACGCCGACCTCATCATTGAAGCAGTCCCGGAAAACGCAGAACTCAAAAAGGCAACATTTAAGGAAGTAGACACTTATGCACAACCACACGCCATAATCGCCTCAAACACATCCTCAATAAGCATAACAGAAATAGCATCCGCAACAAAACGCCCAGAAAAAGTCTGCGGAATGCACTTCTTCAATCCGCCGCAACTCATGAAACTCGTAGAAGTAATCAAAGGCGCAAAAACCTCAGACGAAACCATCCAAACAGTCTTAGACGTATCGCATAAAATGGGCAAAGAAACAGTCCTCGTTAAGAAGGATTCACCAGCCTTCATTGTAAACCGCATACTCATACCGGCACTAAACGAGGCAGTAGCCTTATACTGGGAAGGCGTAGCAGACAGAGACGACATAGACAAAGCCGTAAAATTAGGCTTAAACTGGCCCATGGGACCATTAATGCTATTGGACTACGTGGGCATAGACACAACATTGGCTGTTGCCGAACTTCTAACAAGGGAACTAGACCCTAAATTCCATCCAACTCAGGGACTAAAACAGATGGTTAAAGCACAGCTTCTAGGAAGAAAAACTGGCAAGGGCTTCTACGACTGGACCTAAAAATAGGAGAAAACCGTAAATGGAATTTAAATACATACTCTATGAGAAAAGCGAAGGAATAGCCACAATAACTCTGAACCGACCTGACGCGTTAAACGCTTTCAGCAAGGAAGTTGTACATGAAATTTTGCAAGCCTTAAATGATATTGAAAACGATGAAAATGTTCGCGTCGTCATCTTGACAGGTGCTGGCGAAAAAGCATTCTCGGCAGGCGCAGACATAAAAACCATGATAGGAATGAACGCGCTAAAAGCCAGAGAACTTTCTCTTATGGGTGGAAAACTCTGCCATGCCTTAGAAAACTTCGAAAAACCAGTCATAGCAGCAATAAACGGCTACGCATTAGGCGGTGGACTGGAAGTAGCCATGGCATGCGATATACGCATAGCAACTGAAAACGCCCGCATGGGACAAACAGAAATCAACATAGGTCTAATCCCAGGATGGGGAGGAACCCAACGCTTAGCACGCCTAATCGGCAAAACAAAAGCAAAAGAACTCGTCTTCACAGGAAAAATGATAGACGCAAAAACAGCCGAGCAACTAGGCCTAATCAACATGGCAGTCCCACCAGACAAGTTCAAAGAAACAGTCAAACAATTCGCCACAGAACTCGCCCAAAAAGCCCCAGTAGCCATCAGAGTTGCCAAGGCCTTAATCAACAAAGGCGAAGACGCAAGCCTAGACGCAGCATTAACTTTAGAATGCGAAGGCATCGGCGTCGTCGGCTCCACGGAAGACTTGCAGGAAGGCGTTAAAGCCTTCACGGAAAAACGAAAACCAACGTTTAAAGGTAAATAAGCGTCGCCCTTCTCAGAACTTCCCTCTTTTCTTGAAGTAATCTAGAGTGGTATATGCGAAATTAAAAAGTTGAGGGAGATTAATAATTTCCCATTTCTTTCTTGAATGCTTCGGCGAGATCCTTTCCCCAATTGTCGATGGGTTCTAGACCTCCAAGGAAGAACCTGAGCACTGGTGGTTCAAACACAAACTTCAGCCCTTTTACTAGATCTCTGTGCTTGTACAACCAATTTATCCTGTCAACTGCGTATTCAATGTGAGACATTGTATAGACTCTCCGTGGTAGTGCAATCCTCGTTAACTCCAAGTCAGCGAAGACCTCATTTCCGTTTTTGTCCCTTTCCATGGAAATCGTTCCTCTCTCCATGCTTCTGATTCCTGATACTATGTAAAGCGCGGCTGTCAGAGCTCCTGCAGGATACTGCGATGAAGGAATATGTGGCAGAAACTTCTTCGCATCTAAGTGACAAGCTAATCCCCCTGCAGGTGTAACCACTGGAATTTTGATTTCACGAAGCCTGTTCACAAAATACTTTATTTGCTCTACTGCGCACCCTGCAAGATCAGGATCAACCATTTCTCGCATGCCAACAGCCATAGCAGCAACTTCTCTTTGAGACATGCCGCCATATGTAAAGAAGCCTTCGTACACTGGAAGCCATGGTTGTATCTTTTCGAAGAGTTCTTTGTTGTTTGTTGCTATGCAACCGCCTCTGACGCATGTGTTTTTTCTTCCACTCATGTAGAATATGTCCGCTAGACTGCACATCTCTTTGACTATTTCTGCAACCGTCTTGCTTTTGTATCCTTCCTCTCGCTGTCTGATGAGATAGGCATTTTCGCATATTAGGCTTCCATCCAACACGAGAAGTAGACTGTGTTCATCGCAAATTTGCCTGATTTCTTTCAGATTTTGCATGGAAAATGGTTGTCCGCCTAGTAAGTTAGTAGTCGCTTCCATGCGAACAAAGGCTATTTTGTCTTTGCCGTATTTTTTGATGACATCCTTCAATTTTTTGGGATCCATGTTACCCTTGAATAGAACAGTGCTCTCTGTCTTTAGTGCTTCATCCGTGTAAATTTCTAAGCACGCCGATTCCCCAGTCAGTTCAATATGCACTTTAGTGGTGGTGAAATGATAGTTTGTTGGTATAACTCCTCCTTTTACACCGAACACCTTCGTTAATAGATGCTCTGCTGCTCTTCCTTGGTGAACATTCATCACATGTTTGTATCCTAAAACATCCTTTACTGCATCAGCAAATGCATAGAAACTCATACTACCAGCATAAGCATCGTCAACCGTCATCATAGCAGCATGCTGATTGTCGCTCATGGCGTTTGTGCCGCTGTCAGTGAGCATGTCAAGAAATACATCCTTGGTTTTAAGCCGAAACGTATTGTAACCAGCTTCCGCTATAGCTTTAAGCCGCTCTTCAATGGAGGGCAACCGAACTTTTTGCACCATTCGCGCCTTATGCATCTCGATTGGTATCTCTTTACCCGAGGATAATCGTATAGACATTGTACAAGCCTCACGAGTTTCGCTGTTATCATATGGGCATTTTAATATCTCTTTCGGTAATAGTTGACTTTATTCAACATTATTCGGATTCTTCACCAAAAATTATATGTGAAAGGCGAGAGATGAAAGATTTCTTTAATGATTGGGAGAGAAATTTATTGCCAGATTTACGCGTGTTATTAAAAGATAAACCTGGCGAACGCGTGCTTTTGCTTGGTAATGAAGCCATCGCAAGAGGAATTCTCGAGGCTGGCATAGGCATAGTAACTACATACCCAGGCACTCCAGCGTCTGAGATAGGCGACTCTATCTCGGCAATTGCTACTGAAGCAGGTTTGTACATGGAGTATTCCACCAATGAAATAGTCGCTACAGAAGTAGCTGGTGGAGCCGCAAACTGTGGGGTCAGAGCCTTAACTGCAATGAAACATGTCGGGCTAAATGTGGCTTCAGACTTCGTTATGACTTTGGCTTATGCTGGGGTGAGAGGTGGCTTTGTTATCGTCACTGCAGATGATCCAGAATGTTATAGCTCACAGAACGAGCAAGATAACCGTTTTTACGCTTTATTTTCAAATCTGCCATGCCTAGAGCCTTCCAATTCGCAAGAAGCAAAAGACATGACAATTTATGCAATCGAGCTTTCCGAAAAGCTGGAATTGCCAGTGCTTTTGAGGACGACGACTCGAGTAAGCCACACTCGCGGACCAGTAGTTTACGGAAAGCTTACAAACCCACGTTTAAAGGGAGAATTCATTAAAGATGTAAGGCGTTTAGTGATGGTTCCAGCGAATTCTAGACCAAAGCATGATGTTTTCTTGAAGAAAGTGTACGAAGCAAAAGAAATCAGCGAGACATCGCCATACAACATGGTTACGCATAAGGGAAAAACAAGAAAATTGGGTGTAATTTCCTCAGGCGCAGCCTATAATTACGCGGTTGAAGCCTTGGATCTGTTGGGTTTAGATGCCAGCATCCTAAAGCTGGGCATGGTGCATCCGTTTCCTGAGAAAATGGTTGGGGAATTTCTGAAAAGACATGAGAGAATAATTGTTGTTGAGGAACTTGAGCCGTATTTGGAAATGCAAGTCAAAGCTGTAGCCAAAGACTGCTCACCCAAAATTGGAATTTACGGCAAAATGAAAGAACCATATTTTCCAAGATCAGGTGAACTCTCCACACGCGCTGTTCTTGTAGGCTTAGCTGCTATAATGGGCAAAAAATTGCCGATTGACTTTAAAAAAATCGACGCAGAATACGCTGATGTTGCCAAGGAATTGCCACCTAGACCGCCAATCTTGTGTGCTGGTTGTCCTCACAGAGCATCATTCTACGTCATGAAAAAAGTCGCAGGCGAAAAAGCGGTTTATTCAACTGATATAGGTTGTTACGCTTTAGGCTGTGCTCCACCATTGAAAGCTGGCGATATAATGACATGTATGGGCGCGAGTGTTGGCACTGCTGAAGGAATAAGCAAGGTAATCGGCGAAAATACTTTTGCAATAATTGGAGACTCGACATTTTTCCATGCGGGGATTCCCGGACTCATAAATGCTGTTTACAACAACCACAAGGTTGTCATAGCCGTATTGGATAATCTTGCGACGGCGATGACTGGGCATCAGCCCCATCCTGGAACTGGCATGACTGGCATGCAAACTCCTTCGGAAAGGATATCCATCGAAAAGATTGCTGAGGGGTGCGGTGTCAAGTTTGTGAGGGTTGTCGATCCATTCAAAGTTAAGGAGGCTGAAGCTGTTTTGAAAGAGGCTTTGCAGTTTCAAGGGCCTTCGGTTGTTGTTTTTCGGTCGCCATGTACTTTAATGGTGGTTAGAGAGAGAAGGCGCAAAGGCGCAGAGCTTTTGGCTTGCAAGATAAACGAAAACTGTACAAATTGTAAGGCTTGCATTAAATTGCTTGGTTGTCCAGCTCTAATATTGGAATGGGAAAGGGTTAACATTAATGATGCGCTTTGTTCGGCGTGCGGATTGTGCGCTTCAGTTTGTCCTTACAACGCTATAGAATGCGGTAAAATAAGTTAGGAGAAGTCGATGAAAATGAGGGAGTTTAATGTTGTTTTGGCTGGTGTTGGTGGGCAAGGCACTCTTTTGGCAGCGGAAATCTTGGGCGTTGCCGCGATTAAAGATGGGTTAAATGTTCGTGTAAGCGAGATCCATGGGATGGCGCAACGTGGCGGTGCAGTGGTTTCCACCGTAAGAGTGGGTGAGAAAGTTTTGGCGCCAACAGTTTTGGAGGGACAAACAGATGTGTTTTTGGGATTTGAGCCCATAGAGACTTTGCGTAATTTGAAATTTGTTTCGGAAAAGACGCTTGTCATAATGAGTGATCAGCAAATTGCGCCTACAGAGCTTACAGCCAAAAACTTGAGTTATCCGCCCATGGAAGAAATGTTGAAGAAAATTCAGCGTTTTACAAAGAGAGTAATCATCGTGGAAACAGCGATGTTAGCCAAGGAAGCTGGAAGTAGCCTAACACAGAACATCGTTTTGTTGGGAGCTTTGGTGGCGACTGGAAAAATGCCGATTAAAAAAGAGTGTCTTATGGAAGCGTTGAAAGAGCTTGTTCCAGCAAAGCATATGAAGGTTAATGTTAAAGCGTTTGAACTTGGCTACGATTACGTGAAAAAGAGGTTAAAACAGAATTAGGCATTGTTTACGTTGAATTTGATGGGCTTTCTTTCTCGTTTTCCAGAATTGCCTTCATTATGCTTTGGAATATTTTCATGTCAGAAACATTTACTATTGGAATTTGTAGGCTTTTGTCAATTTCATATATCTTCTCAAATTTTGGAAACTTTGCATAGCATATTTGGCTTATTGGGAATTCCCGCTTTTTCAGCTCATGTTCAAAAGATTTTTCATACACTTCTAAGCATAGTAGGTGCCCATCTATCCAGTAGAGCCTGTTCACTCCGTAAGTTGTTGCGCACCAAGCAAGGTCGTTTACTGAACGTTTATCCAAACCTAGAACGGTAATTTTTCGTGTTGGAGCAATTTCCACGTCCATGCCTTGTTTACCCTCTAAATGGCGTGTTTAGAACCTCTTTAACTTTACTGGTTATTTTTGGTCCAAGCCCGTAGACGGTTTCTGACCAGTCATCCACGCTGATTAGGGCGTTTAAGGGAGTTTGATAGGATTTAAGGATTGCTATGGCTCTTTCCCTTCCAATGTTTGGTAGGCTGGCTATGAAATATACTTGGGCGTCGGCTGTGGTTTCTATTCTTTTTATTGGGTGAATCGTTGGGGCTCTTTTTTCTACAATTTGTTCTTGACGGGCTGCCACGTAAAGGAAGTCGACGGTTTCTTTATATGAGCTGGTGTTTACCATTGCTATTCCGTTTTTTGCGAGGTTAAACATTGCTCCCCAGACGGATACGGGTTGGATTCTGCTGAACTTGTAGATTATGGGGAGATAACCTTCTAGTAGGATTAGGGATTTTGGATAAACTTCTTTTAACCTAAACAGTTGTTCGAAGAGGTATCGATGTGTTAGCGTATAAACAAAGTCCTGAACGGTTTTTCTTTCAACTGCGCATTCGTCGGATAAGATGTAGTCGCCTTTTTCTAATGTTTCAATTTTGATGTTTACGCCGTGTTCTCTGAGACCTTTAACGATTTTTGCGGCTGAGTTTGCTTCGCGACTGTCAACGATGATTGTTGGCTGTTCCTGCTCGTTTTCTTTCTTTTCTTTTAAGTATGGAATTAAGGTTTCAGTTCCAGACATTAGGCTCAACTCTAGTGACGTAACCTAAACTCTTGGCTTTTATTATTTCCGCTTTCTATTCTGTTTGCTCAACCGAGATGAGTAAGAATTTTTGACGAAAATGACCTGCGAAACTTCCGCTTTACTCTTTCTAAAGGCTCTCCTAACACTGTTATCTGTTCCAGCTTGCATGTTCCAAGTCCTTTTTTCTCAGCCAACACCAAGTGCTGGACGTCAGTTGACGGTATACCCATCACTTCGGCGCCTATGGCGTCTACTGCCACCGGGTCTGTCCCTGCAATGACCAAATCCATTTCAACTGGGTTTCCGCTTGATTCATGTCCCTCGCCAGCGATGATTCCGTCGACAACGGACACGCTTGGCTTCAGTATAGATGCTAAATCCGCGATGTTTTCACTGAGCTTGCCCTTGTGCATGGAGCCTTTTGACGCTAAGGCACCCATCATGTTCTTAAGGCTTAATGTTACAGTGGCTATTCTGTGAGGTTTAAGCTTTGGAACACTAATTATAGCGGATTCTAAAGCCGTCTTTGCAATTTTGACCTTCTTTAGCGACAATGGGCAAGGAGGGTGAACTTCAACGAACTCATCTTTGTTGAGGTCAACAAGTTTCAAGCCCCACCGTTCAGCAACCGCGTCTGTGCCTGCAACTTTGAACGCTTCAAAAGTATCGGCGAATCCGCTTTCTTCGCCTATGATTATTTCTTCCGTTCTATGTTCTTTTAAGAATTTTACAATTCCTTCTACGACTCTACAGTCTGTTGTAATTCCAGTTGAAGGATGCTTCGAGTTTAAGTAGTTAGGCTTTATTAGAATAGGCTTTCCTTGAGGAAGACTCCTATCCACGTCTGGCCCTATCATTTCAAGAGCCTTGACTGTTATTTCAACCGGATTCGTGCCTTTCATGATGACAACTTTGCTCATTTTAAAACACTTGTTAGTTCAAATCTTATGCGGTGATTAATATGCGTAGTGTGGGTTAACTAAAGCTTTTTACGATCGCTACAAAAACATAGTTGCGAACTGCAAAAAAAGAAAGGAAAATAGGCTATGGTCCTTTCTGCGTAATCTCTTTAACAACCCCAGCAGCCACTGTTGTGCCCATATCTCTAATTGCAAACCTTCCAAGCTCCGGAAAATCAGTGTAATTCTCAATGGCTATTGGATGCAGAGGCTCCATCCTCACAAGGGCAGCGTCTCCAGTCTTCAAGAAAGCAGGTTTTTCCTCAACAACGTGCCCAGAACGCGGATCAATCTTCCTCAATAGCTCAGTGAACCTGCACGCAATCTGCCCCGTATGATAGTGCAAGACAGGCGTGTATCCAGCTGCTATGGCGGTTGGATGGTAAATCACAATTATTTGTCCAATGAACTCTTTGGCTACGGTTGGCGGATTATTAACGGGACCTGCAACGTCTCCTCGACGTATGTCCGTTTTTGCTACGCCTCTAACGTTGAATCCTATGTTGTCGCCAGGCTCAGCCTTCGGAATTCTGGTGTGATGCATCTCTAACGATTTGACTTCAGCCTGTTTGTTAGCTGGCATAAATATGACCACGTCGTTTTCCTTAAGCACTCCTGTTTCAACTCTGCCAACTGGGACAGTGCCTACGCCAGTAATGCTGTAAACGTCTTGAACTGGAACGCGTAATGGCTTGTTAAGCGGCTTAGGAGGCAACTCAAAAGTGTCTAAAGCTTCGAATAAAGTTGGTCCTTTATACCATGGCATTTTTTCGCTTGGTTTAACAAGATTGTCACCTGTCCACCCTGAAGTGGGCACAAACGGAATCTTTTCAATCTTATAACCAACCATTTTAAGCATCCTTGAAACCTCATTTTTGACTTCATCGTATCGCTCCTGACTCCAATTAACTGACACATCATCCATTTTGTTGACCGCCACAGCCAACTGGCGAACACCTAATGTAAAGGCCAAAAACGCGTGCTCTCTTGTCTGACCGCCTGGACCTATGCCTGCTTCAAACTCTCCTCTTTTCGCTGAGCAGAATAGTATGGCTCCGTCGGCTTGGCTGGCGCCTGTAATCATGTTTTTAACGAAGTCTCTGTGTCCTGGTGCATCTATAACTGTGAAGTAGTACTTTTTCGTTTCAAATTTTAGAAATCTAAGGTCTATTGTTAAGCCTCTTTCCCTTTCTTCCTTCAGGTTGTCAAGAACCCAGGCGAATTTGAACGTTTCTTTGCCCATTTTTTTAGCTTCTTCTTCAAAAGCCTTAATTGTTCTTTCATCAACGGCTCCTGCCAAATATAGCAAGTGTCCTGTTGTCGTTGACTTTCCATGGTCTACGTGTCCCATTATCACTAGGTTTAAGTGGGGTTTTTCGGTTTTGCTCATTCTTTTTCCTCCTTATTTTTTCCTCAAATTTTTTCCTTAAATTTTAGTGGATTCGTTTACACAACTGTTCATTCAATTATTTTAAGTTTTTTATGATGCCATGATGCCATGAGCCTCTGCAAATTGGAAACAAATATTAAAGCTGATTCTCGAAATTATTGAATGGGCGTGTCTCTGTTATGCCAACAAACTTGCCTCCAGACGCAAAGAAAAAATGGGCAGAGGTTGAAGCAACCAAAAATCCAAGAGAAAGACTTCAACGCATGGAAGAGTTTCTAAGCCTTGTTCCCAAACATAAAGGTACGTTAAAACTTCGCGGTCAAATTAAGAAGCAAATGGCGACAATGCGCAAAGAAATGGAGGAAAAAAAACGAAAGAAAGCTGGAAAAGGCGGACCAAAATATTTTGTGGAAAAAGAAGGCGCAGCCCAAATAGTGCTTTTGGGTCTAACGAATGTTGGGAAAAGCAATTTGCTTTCTGCTGTTACGAATGCTAAGGTTGAGGTGTCACCTAACCCTTACACAACCAGAGAACCTACTCCAGGCGTAATGGATTATCAAGACATTCAATTTCAAATAGTGGAAGCTCCAGCTTTGATGGAAGGCTCTGCAGAAGGAAGAGCATGGGGACTTCAAACCTTAGCCTTAGCGCGAAATGCTGACGGGTTAATATTGATGGTAGATGCATCGCAAGACGCCGTTGAACAATTGTCTCTAATCTTAAGTGAAATGGAGAAGGCCCGAATATTGGTCAGCAAACCTAAGGGTAGGGTTGAAATTGAAAGGAAATATATGGGTGCGGGTCTGCGGATAATTTTGGTTGGAAAGCTCTTCAACTGCAGTTTTAGGGATGTTGAAGAACTTCTGAAGAGTTACCGCATTACAAATGCGGTGGTTAAAATTTCTGGGGAATCCACATTGGATGAGGTTGAAGATGCAATCTTTCAAAGAACAGTTTATAAGCCTGCGGTAATCGTTGCAAACAAAATTGACTTGGCAAATGCAGAGGCGAGCTTAAGATTGTTAACTGCTTATGTGGATAACAAACTACCAATAATCGCAGTTTCATGCAAAACAAGACTTGGTTTAAAAAAGCTCGGCGAAACTTTGTTTAAAATGTTAGACATAATGCGTGTTTACACTAAAGAACCAAATGAGCGAGAATTTTCAAAAAAACCATTCATCCTAAAAAAAGGTGCTACGATCTATGATTTGGCCAAAAACATACATAGTGATTTTAGCGAAAACTTTTCTTTTGCAAAAATTTGGTCAAAACGCCTTGTTTTTAGTCCTCAAAAAGTTGGTCCTACGTTCGCGCTTGAGGATGGAGATGTTGTGGAAATTCACTTAAAATAACTATCTTGAGGCTTGGGCTACTCTTTCTATTTCGTGGCGTTTTGAAACCGCGTAGCTTTTCATGTCATGGTTTGCGGCGAGAATCAATTCTTCTGCGAGGCATTCTTGAATCGAACGAGGATTGTTTATTGATGCTTGTCTTGCTCCTTCGCAAATGTTTCTTAAAGCCAAATCGATTCTCCTTTGTGGGGCAACGTCAACTGATAAGTGATACACTATGCCTCCGTAGCTGAGGCGGGTTGTATCTTCGCATGGTGCAGAGTTTTCTACTGCTCTCACCAGAATCTCTATCGGGTTTCTGTCAGTGCGCAAGTGAATTATTTCGAAGGCTTGTTTTGCAATGTTTGCGGCTTTAGCTTTTTTTCCAGCGTTTTTTCCAGGTCGCATTAGATTGTTTACAAGTCTTTCTACGATGTTGACATTTGCTTTTCGGAAGCGTTTGTGTTCATGTCTTCCCATGCTGTGTGGAGCTACAACTGGCTTCATGGGTATATATCTCTGTAAGCCTAAATCCTTCACTTCTATGCCTTTAAAACTCCATTTTTCAAAAAGTTTAATGTCTTGTTTTTCTTCTTGCTTCTGACTCAAAATCCTCACCGGGCTGGTTTCTGCTTTCTTCCGTACACAAGTTCGCTTAAAGATACACCGTTAACCGTTATGACTTTCCATCGTACTCCTGGGATGTCGCCCATGGCTCCTCCACGCGAACCGCCTATGCCTTCAAGTATCACTTCATCGTGCTCATCAATAATGTTGAGGGCTCCGTCTCCGGGAAGAAAGGCTGTTATGACGCGTCCGTTTTTTATGAGTTGCGTTCTGACGCATTTTCTTATGGCACTGTTGGGCTGTTTGCTTTCAACGCCTACTTTTTCAAGGACTATGCCGCGTGCCATGGGTGCTCCTTCTAGAGGATCAGCCTTAACGTCTAGCATTAGCATTCGGCGTTTGTAGTACATGTCGCTCCAATGGAACTTTTTTCTTTTTTCTGATAGCTTTCTTGCTGCGAATTCGCCTCTTGGAGATTTTGAACCCATGGTCTCGTTTTTCCTCTTGCTACGTCTAATCACAACACTAATATTTAAACTGTAATATGCGGATTTTTGAATGTTTATTCTTTTTCGTTATCCAAGTCTTAATTCCTTTGCTAATAAGGGCGCTAGAGACACCACGACGAGAATAAAGTGTTATAGCCTTGAAACAGAAAATATCCATTATTGAAAAGGAGGCAGTATAAATGCTGGTTGCAGGCGTTGACGACGCAGGACGCGGCTCCGTAATCGGTCCATTAGTCATTGCAGGAGTCCTCATGAAAGAAGAGGATTTGCCAAAGCTTACGCAATTAGGTGTCAAAGACTCAAAGCTCCTATCCCCCAGCAGGCGAGAAACGCTTGCCGTGGAAATAAAGCAAATCGCCCAAAAATACACAGTAATAAAACTTTCGCCAGAAGAAATTGACAAAGTCGTCCTGACAGGCAGAAAACTCCACAGATTAAATAGGTTAGAAGCGCAAACCATGGCAAAAATTATAGAAAAACTCAAACCAGACAAAGCTTATGTTGACGCTTCTGACGTCCTTGAAGAGCGCTTCAAACAACACATCCTAGAATGCTTACCGTTTAAGATGGAGATAGTCTCCGAACACAAGGCTGACAGAACATATCCCATAGTTTCTGCCGCCTCAATCATCGCCAAAGTGGAAAGAGACAGGGAAATAGCAGAACTAACAAGCAAATATGGGGATTTAGGCTGCGGATACCCAACAGACCCAAAAACCATACGTTTCCTTCAACAATGCCTAGAAAGATTCGGTGAGTATCCAGATTTTGTCAGAAAATCTTGGAAACCAGCAAAAAAAGCCAAAAGCGAAAATGATTCACTTCAGAAAAAGCTCATTTAACGGTTCAGAATCAAGTCTTCAGGAGTTTTAATTTTAGAAAGCTCCTCTTTATAGATGCATACTATGTCTTTGTTTGGCAGTTTTTGCCCATCAGTTATGAGAATCGGATGCGCTGGAATAATTCTGCTAACGCTCAAAATCTCATCCACGCGCTTGTCCAATTTTCGCTCCTTATCGCTTGCGACTCCGCAGATAATCCTCATTTTCTCTTCAGGGATCATAATAACAAAATCGAAAGGCGCCTTTTTGACTGTTTTAACGTTACAACGAGCAAATTTCCCGAGGATTCTCTGCACAAACTTGTATTTTGCGATCACATGCCTAGCCCTTGTCAAGAAACATTCACGATAACTTCTCGATTTTTCAAAGACATCCACCGGCTTAGCGATAGGAATTCCCAATGTTCGCACCATGTTATATGCGGCTGTGACGGAGGCTTTTGCCATGCCCCGTTCATATCCATATAGAGTTCTACGAGATATGCCTATCATTTTAGCCATTTCGCCCACCGACAAGCCCAACTCCTGTCTCCTTCGCTTAATCGCCTCGCTGTCTATTTCAACATAATAGCCCCCGGGACCAGCTTGAATTAGAGGATACGTCCTGCGGATTATTATGTTCTCAAAAGTGTTCGGAGTGACAACAGAAACATTGTGCCTTGAATAGACAGTGTCATCCTCTAAAGGTTTTTCACGCGTTTCTTCGCTCAACAGAAGCGAAGCAGCTGATAAACATTCGGACAAAATCTTGAGCTCCAGTGAGTCGCTTGACGAAAAATTGTCAATGTCTGATTGAACTTTCATTAGGATGAGGGTTTTATCTTTCCTAGCCACGAAGTCGAAGCAGCTTGGTCGAGAACAACATATTTGAGAAACTGTAAAACCAGCCTCTTTCAGCACAGCCTTTGCGGCCTTTGCCCCCTCAGTTTCCCTATAAGTCATGGAAGCGTCACATATGATATCGTCACGCTGCTGGATATAAACTATACCCATTCTTTTCAAGGCATTTTTTGCATTTGAGCCACAATCATTGCATGAGCAATATCATAAGGTTCTAGATGGACGACCTCTTCGATACGGAAGCCTCGATTCTCCAAAACGTTAACTTCACGCTTATAGACCTCAGAAGGTTCCTTTGTCACGTCTATGCTTTGAGCCTTCACAGCAAGCATTATCCACCCTGACCCTTTCAAGTATGAGTCGGCATTGTCAGCCAAGATTTTGGCCTGTTCAGGCTGGGCAATATCACAGTAAATGTCATCAACCTCTCCACGAACAAACATCGCATATTTTTCTGGGAAACGCGCATCCTCAAGTATTGGCGACATATTAAGCCTATAACCGCACACGTTGTTGACCAACTCCCTTAGCGCTCTAGAGGCAAATTCCACGCAGTACACGTGACCCTTTTCGCCGACTATATCAGAAACGTGACTTGCAGTTGTTCCAGAAGCCGCGCCCAGATAAAGAACATGATGACCTGGCTTTATTGGAACGATATTCAAGTTTCTAAGAATGGCTGCTGCCAATTTGCTTCTGAAAGCGTCCCAGACGCGATATTCCGAGCCTTTGTGGCGTATGAGCCTTTCTCCATAAACGTTTCTGCCAGGTGTTAGGTTTTTTGTTGCTAATCTTTGGGCTCCATCCTCAAGCGTTACTTGAAATATTGCTTGAAACCGTGGATGCGGTTTAACCTTTACCTGCACGCCTCTTCTTTCTCCACTTCTTTTCGCGTTCGGGCTTCTTCTCTAGAATTGGCGGAGGTTCAACGTATTTTTCACGAATTTCCTCAATCCGCTTATCCAAGTCAGCCTTCAGTGCTTCATCTATGTGCCTTCCTCCGAAGGCATCTGCTCTCGCGGCTATGGCTAGTTTTCCAGCTAATGCTCTGGCAATTTTTCCCCTCTGCCACTTTTTAGCCTCGTGCAGAAAGGTATGCTGGAAAATTATTCCATGCTTCGGCGGTCTCGTTCCCGTTTTCAGCGAGCGGAACAATGCTTTTTCTGCTCCTAGAACTTGTATTGTGCTTGCTGGTCGCTTAGCGAGGTTTGTTAGACCTCCAGCGATGGCTATTAGGCGTGCTCCTAGGAGAGAGCCGACTATGGCTTTCATGTTTGGGGCGACTTCTTCCATTGCTGTGTCTAGATAACTTTCCAAGTTCTGTCTTTGCTGATATAGGCTTACAACGTTTTTGCATAATGCTTGGATCTGGGTTAAGTCCGTTTCTGCAAGGTCAGCGCCCATGGACGTTTGGGCTGCTTTGGCTATTTGCGCTGCTTTTGATTTCGGAATTTCGGCTTTCTCGAGTTCTTCAACTGTGAAGTTATCCCTGTTGCCCAAATCCAAAACTAAACGTGCATAGGTTTCATGCTTTTCTAAAAGGCGGTCAAGCTCTGGAAAATGTATGCCATACCATTCTCTTACGCGGCTCATGAACAGGTTTACGGTTTTGTCCAAATCGTCAAGTGTTTGGATGGCTTGGGCTATGATTAAGTCTCTTTTCTCAACGGCTCCTTTGACTCGCAGCTTAGCGATTTCCATGGCAACATTGTGCATCCATAGGGTAAACTCATCAGCATTTTTAACAAAGCCTGTTTCAACAGCAAACCGTTCCATGCTGGGGCGAAGAATCTCGCCAGCCTTGGAAGGTTTAGAAACCTCAACTGTAACGTCCAGCTTTTCTTTGACTTCTCTTGCCAAGTTTGCATCCTCAAAAACAAAGCTGTCATAACCTCTTTTCCCGAGCGACTTAATTAGGTCGGCAATTTCGTCGACAATTTTTCCAGATTCAATCTTAACGATGGTTTTGGCTGCGTTCTGCGGATTTTTAGGAAACAAAACCTTCTCAATCAGCTTGTTTTCTTCGTCAAAAGCCAATATCCCGAAGGAACATCCAATTATCGTTGCCCTCATCATTTTACGCCTCAGCTAAACTACTATTCCTAATCCTTATCCTAATAAATAGTTGCTGTAACGGACTCTCGTTTAAGAATAGCTTTAATATTCTGAACCTTTGCATTACGCATGCATATCTTCGACAAATTTTTCAACTTTTGGAAAGAGAACCATCAATGCACTGTAGCAGATGTTGCCCTTCACTGATTTGCCGTCAAAAACTATTTTATCTCCTATCTTATGCCCGAAATCGCATTTTCCCTTCCGACTTTTCACGGTAACTTCAATGACAGACATGTAAATTCCTCCACAACGGCTAATATGCAAATAAAGCAGAATAAATCTTCCGTATGCTGGAAAATGCCTTAACACGAAAGTTTCTGATGTGCAAAAGTCTTAAGTGTTTCGAATCCGATATTATAAATGCACATCAACGAGCTGAATTTTATGAACAACCTCAAAAATTTGGTTGAAAAGCTCAGAACGTTGGAAACTGAACGAAAAAACCTTTTGCTGGAAATTGAGGAGCTTAAAAAGATGGCTGATTCAAAGGCTAAGGCTTTGGAAAGCGAAATAAGCATGCTAAGGGAAGAAGTGAAATCGCTTAGAGTATTGCTTGGCGCAGAAGAAACGGAGCCACCGGTTGAAAAGAAAAAGAAAAAGTAACCAAGAACGCACACGAAAAGCTAGCCTATACTTGTTTTCCAAATTGCAAACTATCAGAAATTTATTGAAAAACGAAACTTTATCTTACTAAAGCGACAACCTTTACTGAAAACTGCTCGTGGTGAAAAAGCCTTTGAATAAAGGCCAATTAAGTGTCAATCTTGCTGGTTTGAAGCTTGCTAATCCCACGATGTTGGCTTCTGGGATTTTAGGCTATTCCACAGAAACATTGGAAAACATCGTCAAAGGCGGAGCTGGCGCCGTGGTAACAAAATCTGTTGGATTAAAGCCGCGGGGTGGCTATGCGAATCCAACAGTTGTTCAAGTTAGCTGTGGATTAATCAACGCCATGGGGCTTCCAAACCCTGGGATAGACGAATTTGTTAACGAAATTCGAACAGCAAAAACCATCCTAAAAGTTCCTTTAATTGTTAGCATCTACGGATACTCAAAAGAGGAGTATGCAACAATAGCCTATAAGGCTGTGAGTGCTGGTGCCGATGCAGTAGAGCTGAACGTTTCATGCCCTCATGTTAAAGAAACAGGCTCAGAAATAGGACAAAGCCCGGAAATTCTAGAAGAAGTCGTCAGAAACGTCAAATCCATAATATACAAGCCCGTTTTTGTCAAATTATCCCCAAACGTAACGGACATAACCGAAATTGCAGAGGTCGCAGTTAAAGCCGGAGCAGATGCCTTAACCGCCATAAACACTGTTAAGGTCATGGCAATAGATGCTGAAACAGCCCTGCCCATATTAAGCAACAGATTCGGCGGACTTTCAGGTCCCGCCATAAAGCCAGTCGCAATTAGATGTGTTTACGACATTTACGAGCGGGTTAAAGTGCCAATAATAGGGTGCGGCGGCATAACAAACTCGCGTGACGCAGTGGAATTTCTCTTAGCTGGAGCCTCTGCAGTTCAAATAGGCACAGCCATAGCCCTAAAAGGTTCAAACGTGTTTAAGGCTGTTACACGTGGAGTAGAAGCGTATTTGCGAAAGAAAGGTCTTAAGAGCGTGAATGAAATTGTCGGTTTATCGCATCGCAACTAACCAGCTAAGAACCACGCCCATTCTAAATGTAAAAACCGAAAGCCCAAAAGTGAAAACCTTCACCTTCAAAGACAAACAATGCGCAAACGCCAAGCCTGGACAATTCCTAATGCTCTGGATTCCAAAAGTGGATGAAATCCCACTGAGCATATTGGACGCTGAAAAAGATGGCACGGTTGCCGTAACCGTCAAAAACGTAGGCGAAGCAACAAACGCGTTGCATAGCAAGAAGGTTGGCGAAATCATAGGCACCCGCGGACCTTTCGGCAACAATTTCACATTTAAAAAAGGCAAAATATTAATGGTCGGCGGTGGAACAGGCACTGCTCCGCTATTGTTTTTAGCCAAACAACTAACATCAAAAGCGAAAAGGCTGGTTTTCGTGATAGGCGCGAGGAATAAAGAAGAACTGCTTTTCATAGACAAGCTGGAAGACATGTGCACTAAAGGAAATGTGGTCGCTACAACTGAGGATGGCAGTTACGGTCTTAAATGCTTGGCTACAACGCCATTGGAAAAACTTTTGGATGAAGAAAGGTTTGATGTGATTTACACTTGTGGACCAGAACAAATGGTGCGGAAGGTTTTCGACCTAGCAGAAAAACACAAAATGGCTTTAGAAGCGAGCTTGGAACGTTTAATGCGTTGTGCAATAGGCTTGTGCGGAAGCTGCATTATAGGCAGGTATCGCGTTTGCAGAGACGGTCCGATATTTACGGCGGAACAACTGAGAGAAATTAAAAGTGAATTTGGAATTTCAAAACGTGATTTCAATGGGAAGAAAATACCTCTGGAATAAAACTGCTTCTGCGTGCTAAATATGCCAATAACTCCTCTTCATGGACTTGCTGTCTTGTTTATTTACTTCAAGAAAAAAGCAAAAATTGACCCTCTTGCCTTGATGGTTTCAGCTACATTCATAGATTTGGAACCCTTTTACTATCTGCTAATCGGAGAACCCTTAGACCACAGGATATGGCATGGTTTTGCCTTAGCCTTAACAATCTATCCAGTACTCACATCACTTGGAGTTTATCTGGCTGAGCACTTCTTCAAAGAGAAATTATGGTTCATATACAATGTTTTGCGACTTAAGCCGAATAAGGTTAGGTATTCGCTGTTGACAGTATACTTAGTTAGCTTGTTCGGCGGCTTCAGCCACATTTTCTTTGACATGTTTATTCATGAAAGCATGCCTTATGTAATCTACCCCTTGGCTTATGGGAATCCCTTCTACGTTGGACAAGCCTCAATAATGGTGGAGATAACTGTAATTCTCTTGGCGATTTACTCTTGTTGGAAGTGGTTAAGCGTACGATAATGGTCTTTGCCAACAATGCAGAAATGTTTTCCACAAGCGTTAAAAACCGTTTAATGCCATCATGTTCCCCTCTAAACTATCAGATTAGCAATTCAAAAAGGTTATATGTTGCTGATGCTATTTTGGTGTATTTGCGGGTGTAATGTGATGCAAGGTGACCGCCAAATTCAAAACCAATTCTGATTTAAGTCTTACCTTAGATTATCGCCCGCTTGAACTTGAAAAAGAAATTCGCGAATTCTGGAACAAAAACAAAACCCTAGAAAAGCTAATGGAAATCCGCGAAAAAAACAACAATGACTTACTAGGCTTTGTGGAAGGGCCACCAACGCTTAATGGTATTCCGCACGTCGGCCACGCAAGAGGCCGCGTCATGAAGGATCTGCGCTACAGATGGAAAACAATGCAAGGCTATTATATACCATTCTGGGCTGGATGGGACTGTCAGGGCTTGCCAGTGGAGCTGGAAGTTGAAAGGGCTTTAGGCGTGAAAAACAAGCGGGAACTCCTCGAAAGAGTTGGCATGGAACTCTTCATAGAAGAATGCAAAAAGGCTATAATGAAATATCATCGGGAATGGGTTGAAGCCGACAAAGCACTAGGAATATTCATAAACCAAGAAAAGGCTTACTGGACCTACTTGGATGAGTATATCGAAAGAGAATGGCAATACCTCAAACACGCTTGGGATCAAGGCTTACTGGAGGAAGGTTATTATGTTGTTGCCTATTGCCCAGGATGCCAAACAAGCCTAAGCAGCGCGGAAGTGGGCTACGAAGATTCTTACAAGGAAGTTGAAGATCCATCCTTGTACTTCAAGTTCAAAGTAGCCAACAGCCAAAACGAGTTCTTCCTCGTTTGGACAACGATGCCCTTCACGCTTGTCACGGACATGATGCTGGCCGTGCATCCAGAAGCCGAATACGCAAAAGTCAAAGTGGGCACTGAAAAATGGATAATCGTGAAGCAGCGAGTCGAACCCCTAATGCAAGAGTTAGGAATAGAAAAATATGAAATAACAGAAACAGTCCAGGGCAAAAAGCTCGAAGGAACACGATACGAGTATCCATTCAAGGACATGATCCCAAAACAGACAGAATTAGAGAAAAAGAATTCATCAGTCCACGCGGTTGTATGTGAGGATTTTGTTGACGTAAACACTGCAACAGGAGTCGTGCATCAATCGCCTGGAAACGGCGAAGAAGATTTTTTCGCGGCAGTAAGGCGCTCTGTTCCAATCTTCGCGCCCTTCGACGACGAAGTCAAATTCACAAAGGATGCTGGAGCCTTCAGCGGCTTATTCGCAAGAGACGCAGATGCCAAGGTCGTTGAAGAACTGCGCAAAAGAGGATTGCTCGTTGAAGTTAAGACATTGAAACATGAGTATCCAACATGCTGGCGTTCCCATCACAAACTTGTTTGGCTGGCTAGAAAAGAATACTTTCTAAGAACAGACAAAATAAACAAGAAAATTGTTGAAGCATCCGAGAAAGTTGCTTACTTCTACGATGGACCGAAAAACCGTTTCTTATCCTTCCTAAAAGAAGGCAAACCATGGTGTATCTCAAGAGAACGCGTCTGGGGCGCTCCACTGCCCATATGGACATGCGAAGAATGCGGAGCCAAAACCTTTGTGGCAAGCAAAAAGGAACTGCTTGAGAAAGCACTAGAAAAAGTTCCAGCAAATTTTGAATTGCACAAACCGTGGGTTGACCGCATCACCTTCAGATGCGAAAAATGCGGGGGCACAATGCGTAGAGAAGATTTTGTTTTGGACACTTGGCATAACAGTGGAGCATCGCCCTATGCTAGATTTACAGACGAAGAATTTGAGAAGTATGTGCCAACTGACTTCTTAACCGAGGGGATAGATCAAACCCGCGGATGGGCTAATTCGCTTCTCTTAGAGCACGTGATATTAACTGGGAAAACAGAGTCTCCATACAAGGCTTTCTTGTTTCAAGGTCTGACTCAAGACGCGAAAGGTAGAAAAATGAGCAAAAGCTTGGGAAACGTCATAGAGGTTAACCCGCTTCTGAGAAAAACTTCGGCGGACGTATGTAGATTCTATTTCCTGAGAAAATGCTCGCCCATAGAGTTTATGAACTTTGACATTAATGAGTTAAACCGCCGTCCATACCAAGTGCTATCAACATTATATCATCTGTGCAGGTTTTTCTTGCAGAATGCGGAATATGACAACTATGACCCGCAACATCACACGCTAGAATGGGCGTCAAGGGAAAAGCAGCTAAAAAATCCAGACCTTTGGTTGCTTTCGAGATTGCAGGAAACGATAGAAGACTACACGACCAGGCTGGAAAAGTGCGAATTTAACTTTGCCCTCGCAGTTTTAGAAGATTTTGTCATAGAAACTGTGAGCAGACTTTACGTGCCCATGATTCGGAAGGAACTTTGGACAGACGACCCTGAAACCCTCAACAGAAGATTAGCAATATACGCAACCTTATGGCACGCTTTGAAAGCAGTTACGCTTCTATTCAACCCAGTCACGCCGTACCTGAGCGAGGCACTACATCAAAAAGTCTATAGAAAGCTCAATCCAACATTGCCAGAATCAGTAAACTTTGAAGCCTGGCCAAAAACAGAAGAGAAAATGCAAAATAAAAAATTGGAAGAAGAATTTCAAACTTTGTTCAAATGCATCTCGCTTATTTACTCTGCTAGGCAGTCGGCTAAGCTGAAGAGAAGATGGCCCCTCAAAAGAATGGTTGTCGTGGCTTCGGAGGAAATTTGCAAGGCTTTGGAAGATGTTGAGGAGTTGTTGCTTGAGTTGGCGAATGTAAAAACTGCAGAATATCGCCAAGAAGCTTTTGAATACGCTTCTTCGGATGATTGGGCGTCCTCTTCAGAAGGAGGCTTGCAAGTTTTTTTGGATGTTCGTCGTGACGAATCGTTACTCGGTGAAGGCTTAATGCGCGACTTAGCCCGCAGAGTCCAAGCCCTAAGAAAGGAATTGGGCTACGTGCCAACTGACGTTTTGGATGCAGTTTACGTTGCTGAATTTGAAAAAGAAAGCATTAGGCTCCTAATGCCTTATTTAAAAGAGATGGAGGAGCTTGTCCGCGCTAAAAAAGTCTATTTACTTGGCAAACGCGAAGAAGTCGAAGCAAGGTGGCACGAGTATCAATTAGATGATAGAAAAATATACGTTGCAATTCCTGAATAATGCCAGAATCTTTTGAACAATGCATTAACACCCAGTCTAAAGCAGAGAACATTCAAACCATAAACAGAATTCAACATAAACCCTAATATCTCTCTTTTCAGTTTGCCGTGACTGCTCTCTGACGATGGTTAAACGAGGCTACAATTAAGCGGTTTTATGAATATTAACAGACGTTCCTTGGTTAGTTCGATTCTTTCTGAATAAAGAATCTTCTCCTTAATGTTTCCGCTCATTTACGAACACCACAAATAGTCGGCTGCGCATAGTATCTTACACGTATGTATATGATGCGTTTTCCATTACTTGCAACCATGTTAGATGCCCATTTAAATTTATATCGCATATCTTAATAAATCAATTCTTTCAAGCGTCGACATATATCAGAAAACGAAACATACGGGAAGCTTAAGGGGATCCATGAACTGCTTTCTGCATTAAATCAGTAATGGAAACAGCCTAAATATATCCAAAACAAAAACCGAAAGGTCCAAATAGTTTCTTAATCGACGTTCTTTACAGAAAGAAACTCGAGGGGCCGGTAGTTCAGTTTGGTATGAACGCCTGATTCGCAATCAGGAGGTCGTGGGTTCAAATCCCGCCCGGTCCACTGCAGAAACCTTGCGATTTCAGCGCTTCCCTCCATCGTTTTATCCTCATTTGTAATCATCTATCCATTGAGTCAAAGCGCTTTCTAATTCTTCAACCATTTCAGCAGTGTTGTCTAGTCTTGTTGCATTGAAGGGAGCAAATGATTCCGCAACTTCGAATGACAATTGTTTAATTTTGTGAAAAGACGTTTGGTTTAGCTCTTTGAAGGCAGTCAATGGGATAGAATAGTTGGTAGATGATTGCGCTTCTGTTAATAGGCTAGCGAGAACAGACCTTACCGTGAGTTTTCCTTGCAATGATTCTCACTGAATAATGGTGTAGCACGTAAATCTATCAACCAAATAAAGTGGTTTCCCATACTCGGAAAGTTCTGGATTGAGAGTCATTAAACCTCTAAGAAAACCAAAATACGCATATTCCATTTCATGAAAGAAACCTTCAATTAAGGCTTCAATGTTGAATTCGTTAAGTTCGGTTTCCCTAAGCCCTTCTCGGTACGTCCTCAAAAGATACCCAATATCTGTAGCTCTAGCGATGCTAAGATGAAATTGAATTGCCACGTTACTTGAACCACTACGATTTATCTTTGAACTAGACTGCAATGAATTGCAATAGTAGATATTCAATGTCACCGCGGTTGCGAGAAAAACCAGTACAACAACCAAGAAGATGTTTCTAATGTTCTTCGTCTTCAATTTGGAGGTTGAAGTTGGCAAATAATGGTGTTCCTCCACGCCGCTCATCAGATCCACTGCGGCTATTCCGATACTTGAGAGTTCATATTTCCCGTTTTCTGAATGCCTAACCAGATCACCCAAGTTTTCAATGTGATAACTCAAATGACCGCTGTCGATAGAAAGAACTCCCAAAATCTCTGAGAAACCCAGTTGCTTGCCAACCAACATTCTAAGTATCTTTCTGCGTATAGGATGCTTGAGTGATCTAAAGATTAAGGAATAAGTCTCTTCCTCCATTTTTTTCCGCAGGCACTTGTTCTCATCCCATTTAGGAATAGCATTAAATAGACAGAAAAGGGTTTTTATGAAGAAAACTTTACAAAAAACGTAAAGAAAATTTCACCGATCTGCCTTATCGCTTCCTTTTTTCTAAAAGTTGACTCCTTTTCTTTCTGAGAAGTCATACCATTTCCAAATCTCTTTAATAGCCTCGCTAGAATATCCTTTCTGTTTCAGCAAAACTTTGAAGGCGATGGGTGCTTTCATTTTAGACTCAACACTTTCCTTGATAGAAAGGTCTCTGACGCACATGAAATTAAGAATTCTGAATTTTCGATATGGATGAGGGCTCAGGTGACTGTTATCTATTTTTTGCGAATAGAAGAATCTTTCACAAACTATATTTGGCAGTTTCCTTTTATAATAAAACCTTCGCGGAGGAGAATGGCGGATTCATTTACGATAGACGGAAAAAGATAAGGGAGAAAGGAGAGAAGGGAGTTTCCGTCCTGATAAAAAAATGCGTATTTCCACCATTCTCCTACCATCCACCATAATTGTTTGCTTTGCCTTATAACTTTTTTCATCATTCTGAATTGACCTCAAGATTCTCTAACCCTATAAAAAGATAAAGAAAACAAGTTGTAAGTAAAAGGTTTCCAAGGCGGTGACTCAAGAAAACACAAATCCCGTTTAAATTTCCAACATTAAGTATGTTGCATCTTAGCGCGATCTAAAGCTGAGGGCAATTGGATATTTCTAGAAAACAATAAAAGCCTTCGAATTGTTAGTCTAACGTGGGACTATTGATTATATGAATAAGATGGCATTACGAGTAAGCAAGACGTTTTCTCGTCGACTCGTAGAGCAAGGAGCGAAGGCAGTGGTTCTTTTTGGTAGTTGGGTGCGAGGAGACGCTTACAAGGAATCAGATATTGACATTCACGCCATAGGTAGCGGATCCCAATATAAACTTGAACGATATCAAGGCTTCTTGGTTTCAGTATCATGGATGACGGTCAGACAACACCGCCAAGCCTTCAAAGATCCTAGCAAAGTCGGCGGAATCATCCCAGCCTGGCGTAATGCAGTAATAATCTATGATCCACAGGGAATTGCATACGCTCTTAAGGAATATGCTAAGAAATGGGAATGGAGACTGCTGGGCAAGCAAGTGGATAGGTGGGTTGCTAAAGAGATTACGGGTTGGGCTGAAGAGGTTCACAGATTAATCGGGAACCTGCAACTCGGACGGAGAACCCCTACAGCGGTTCAGCGGTCTGTCTTAGCCATCAAGATGGCACCAATACTAGCTGTGCACCATCGAATTCTCTACGATACCGAAAATCAATTGTGGACGCTTGTCTCTAAAAGAATGGGAAAGAAGTGGGCACAGGCTCAGAGTATCGCTTTGGGAGAAGGGCAACAAAGCTTTGAAGAAACGTGTAAAGCAGCACTGCAGTTATTTGCGTTGGCAGCTCAAGAAGTCAGACACCTGCTAAATAAACAACAGTATCAGGTTGTCAGCCACGCTTGTGAGATTGCAGGCTACCCCATGCCAAGATAGGGCTTCAGTGCATCTCATGAAACACTTGTGTGTATGAAATGAAAGCAGAGAAACAAACCAAAAGTTCCCAAAGCATTGTGATATGAGAAGAAATAAATGACTCAGTGAAACAATTAAAAATTTAATGAGAAAAGAAAGCATTGGAATCGAAAATGAGAATTTGGCGGGCCCGGTGGGATTTGAACCCACGTTCTCCGGCTCCGAAGGCCGGCGCCTT
>CAZLCE010000001.1:0-253476 GCA_964558305.1 uncultured Candidatus Bathyarchaeia archaeon | reverse complement strand
TTTTCCAACTCTTTCAGGATTATCCTTCAAATCCCTTAACCTTTCTACTATTCTAATTCTTGTTGCAGTCTCGATTTTTTCCAGTTCTTTAGCTGCTTTCGGATGCAAGAATACAGCAAAACTCATTTAAACTCCTCAAGAGGGATGAGGGATTTGGGATATTTCTTTGCTTCCTCGCTGCGTTTTGTCAGCATCTTGAAGAATTCACGTGTCTTTTCGCGTTCCTCATAGAATGCCAGTATCGTTTTTATGGCGTCGCTCCGGCTTTTGAACCTGCCCTCTGCTACCCACTTGTCTATCTCCTCAAGCATTTTTTCAGATAATCTAAGCTGAACTTGAGTCAAAGGATCACCGTAAACAATACTGTTTACAGAACACTTAAACGTTTCTCCCTAAAGGTTGCCAGCGTATAGGAACTGATGAAGATATGATATAAGCTTCACAAGAAGACCATTCATTCTAGACTGATTCTGTTTCATTGAAGTTCGAACATTTCACGTGTAAATAAAGCTTCTTTGTTCGAAATAACCTAAAAATGAACACTAACTGGTGAAACGACGCCGGGGAAGGGATTCGAACCCCTGCGAGCCCGAAGGCCCACTGGCTTACTTGTCTCCTTTGTTTCTAGCCCCCGTATATGTAGGTCCTTGATCTCGAGGCCAGCGCGTTAACCACTCCGCCACCCCGGCTCGATAGAGAAAACCGCGTTTCTGTCTAAAAGAGTTTTCATCTAGCGGTTAAGAGTGATGGGAAAAACCATTGCTTTTTCTTTTTTCGTTTAGTTTTATCCCATTCATGCAATATTTTTGTGGCTTCGTTTGCGATTTTTATGGCGTTTTCTTCCCCCGCTCCTTCCTTGAATTCTTTTGTACATCTGTTGGCGTAAACAGCGCATATTGCGCCTGCTCTTAACCCGTAGAGGCTTGCTAAAGTGTATAGAGTTGCTGTCTCCATCTCTAAGTTTAATACTCCAGCCTTCTGCAATGTTGGAAGCAAGTCTTCCATTCGAAATGCAGATGCCTTTGTTGAGCGACTTTGTCCAGCGTAGAAATCTGCAGTGGTTGCTGTTATGCCAACATGATAGTTGCTTATGCCAAGGCTTTCAGCCGCTTCAACCAAAGCCAGCACAACTTCGTAGCTTGCCACTGCGGGGTATTCGGGTATAATGTAACAATTGCTCGTGTAATCAAGGCGTACCGCAGCAGAAGAAATGATCACATCGCCACATCTAATGTTCTTTTGTATAGCCCCAGTACTCCCGACGCGAATAAAAGTGTGTACACCTATACGTGAAGCCTCATTAACAACGATACTCATGCATGCTGGACCAATACCACTTGAGAGAGCGGAGATTGAAACTCCTTGATATTTACCCGTAAAACTGCGGAACTCGCGGCGGCAAGAAACCTCTTTAGTAGAATCCCAAAACTTGGCAATTTTCAGAACACGGTCAGGGTCGCCTGGTATAAGCAAATATTTTGCTAAGTCGCCTTTTCCGCATGCAATGTGATATTGCTTTTTGTTAGAGAGTGTAGAGTGCAACCTTCTCCACCAAAAGTAAGATTGCCACTGGGACATTTAATAATAGTGGAAACTGGATAGAACTCACCTAAAAGTAAAAAGAAAAACTACGGTTTTTTGGGCACCACCAAATCTGCAATATCCACACTGTGCTCGTAGATTTGCCTCAAAAACGAAGCTACGGCAAGAATCTGCGGCATAACATCAAGTGACTGCTCTCTAGCAACCTTTTCGATGTTGGTAGACGCTTTTTCAATCTTTTCCCGCATACTCCGCACGCTCTCTGCCAAAGCTACATCACCCACGAAAAAGGCTTTCAAAGCACTTTCATGCGCCTCAAAACAGAACGTATGAAAGTCAACAAACAACTTCTTCAAGCCTTCAGTCAGTTTAGCGCCCTTTAACTCGATAGTTTTCAGCGCTGCCCGCACACACTCGTCGCCAATAGCCTCCACAAGGCTAGCTACTAAACGGTAATCTAGGCATTCAATTGGCTGAACACCCAATTTCTCATTTAAACTAGGGTTCTGAATTATAGTGCGTAAAATGCGGACTGAAAGAAAGTAAAGTCTGTTAACTTCTTCATCACGGGCTATGATACTTCTGGCTAGATGTAAGTCTCCATTCACCAAGGCGTTAGTGACATCACGGTGCATGCCAGCAGCAATGGCATAACCACGGCGGAGAATCTTTTCAGGCGGAAATCCAGAAGGTTCCAGCAAACACTGCAAAACAATGCTTGAATAATCTTCTTCCACAATTTCCAATCCTATTAAGCGGCTAACAGTCTCCTTAACGCTTTCACGCACCTCAAAGCTAATACGTTCCTTTGCCTCAACACGAATAATGTCGAAACCAAGCAGATATTTCCCTGTGATTTCGCGGCTCAAAATGGGCCCGGGCTTTAAACTAATGGTGCGAAGGGAAGGCTCAGCTCCAAATTTGGGATCAACAAGGAGCCTGCCATCGCTAGTTTCGCTAAGAGACACCACGGATCCTCGCTTTAACCCATAACGTTCAGCCCAAGGCTTAGGCATACAAATAAAAAACGTGCCGCTCGGGGTGCGTTGAACCTTGCGCATTGCACTCATCAACATCACCATGACAATCTTAACGCATCTAAACAAAATTCGGATATATAAATTTAGGCATGGGTGTTAGAATATTGAAAGGCAAAGTTATAATCGGTATAGACCTGGCTGGAAAACCAGAAAATCCAACCGGATGGGCTTTATGGGAAAATAAAGTGGTAAAGACGAGTCTAATTTATACGGATAAGGAAATCCTGGAAGGCATTACGCATAACAAGCCAACAATTATAGCAATTGACGCGCCCTTCGGTCTTCCAAAACGGGGAATTCTCAGAAAAGCGGATAAAGAAATGCTAAGGAAAGGGTATCGCGTTTTTCCTCCTAGTCTTCCAGCAATGAGAAAACTAACATTGCGCGCCATAAGTTTAAACAAGTTGATAGCAGAAAAAGGTTATAGAACAATAGAAGTGCATCCCACATCAACGCGTAAAGCTCTGGGTATTCCGTTAAAGGATTGGGGAAAGATTCAAACCATCTTAGTGCAAATAGGCTTAGAAGGAGATTTGGCAGTGCGTACTTTGACATCGCATGAAATTGACGCCATAACAGCGGCTTTAACAGCATATCTTCATGTGCAAAACAGGACAGAGACCATAGGCGATGAACAGGAAGGCTACATAGTAATTCCAAAAAGGCAAGAGTGGAGAACAATTCAAATATGAATGCGGAAAAGCTGCAAAAAGCCATAGAATTAACAATTACGGCAGGATACCAACTAAATAAAGAAGCCTTCGAATTCCTAAGCCTAGTAGCCTCAACAGAAGATCCAACAGAAATCATTAGCAAGGCAATACGAAAAATAGATGGCCTAAAAGAAAAGCCATTATTCATTGATAAGAACTTCTTGGAGCAGCTTGTAAAGGAACCAGAATTATCGAAAGAAGAAGTTCTCACCCAACCATCCGAGGAACAACTTCAAACATTGCCAGAATCACAAATAACAGAAGGAAAAAAAGAATTTTGCCCCTACGCAAAGGAAGTTGAGACAAGCATCAACATAATCGAAGAGCCTAGTACTAAATTAAGCTCAAGCGGAACGATCGAAGATTATTTGGAATATTTTCGTGATAGGTTCAAACGGCTCGAAAGACTGCTGAGACAAAGGATTGACGTTAAAGCTGCCGCTTCAATAATTGACGCTTTGAGAGCTCCAGCAAACACGAAGCTAAAAATCATCGGCATAATAACAGAAAAAAGAGAATCAAAACAGCGAATAATATTGACCGTTGAAGACTTACAAGCAAATGCCATAGTGCTGGTGCCACAAAATGCTCCACAAGAACTCGTAAAGAAAGCAAGGTTGCTTTTACTCGACCAAGTTATTTGTTTAAGCGTTGTAAAGACAAGAAGCAGCCTCTTAATAGCCGAGGACATCATTCTACCGGACATAGCCCAAAAGCCTCAGCATAAAGCTCCGTTACCAGTCTTTGCGGTGCTTACTTCAGACATGCACGTAGGTAGCACAAAGTTTCAGAGGGAAGCCTTCAATCGCTTCATTTTATGGCTTAACGGCAAGTACGGAAACGAAAGAATGAGGGAAATGGCAAGTCATGTTAAATATGTTTTGATAGCTGGCGACGTTGTTGACGGAGTGGGAATCTACCCCAAACAGCTAAAAGAATTGGCGGTTAAGGATGTTTATAAGCAATATAGGCTTGCTGCTAAATATATTGAACAAATTCCTGACTACATAGAAGTGATAATCATACCTGGAAACCATGACGCCCCCAGAAAGGCCTTACCCCAGCCAGCAATATCAGGCACTTTCCTCGAAACACTTCAAGAAACAAGAAAGGTTTATTCTCTTGGGAACCCGTGTCTTCTAAGCCTTCACGATGTGGAGTTTCTGCTGTATCATGGTCGTAGTTTGGATGACATTATTTCAACGGTTCCAGACGCTGATCACAATCATCCAGAACGGGCAATGCGATTATTATTGCAGAGCCGCCATTTAGCACCAGTATACGGTGGGAAGACGATGTTGTCACCCGAAAACAGAGACTTCCTAGTTATAGAGCATGCCCCAGATGTTTTTCACGCAGGCCATGTGCACGTGTTGGGATACACCAATTATAGAGGCGTTTTAGTCGTAAACTCGGGTGGATGGCAGGAAAAAACAGACTACATGGAAAGGCTTGGACTAGTTCCAACTCCAGGAAAGGTCCCTGTGGTAAATCTTCAAACTTTAGAAGTTATGGTTGCTTCTTTCAGTTAAGAGAGCCCTCGTGCAATTAACCGCGCAACGCGGATTGGTTCGGGAACTCTGCTAAGAACAGCCAAAGTCCGAATGAGATTACGCGCCCATTTAACGCCTACACCTACTGCTTCAACAAAGACAGGAGGTTCACTTGCAAAAACATCAATTTTATGAACAGGCCCTAACTTCTCGAAAACGTTCCAGCGGATTCGCCAATCTTCAAAATGTTGCTGGAGAGCCTGCTTAACTGCCCTATTATCTGGTTTTGTCCGCGACATGATAATGACGGGTTTCTCAAATTTTTTATGAATCTCTAGTGGATCAATTAAATTGAAGCCCGCGAAGGATACGCCAGCAAGAAAAATGGCGGCAAATTTCCATCCGCTTAAGATTTTAATGAGCTTTTTGGTTGCGTCCAAGCCATCAACAGTTATCTCCGTAATTTTGACATCTTCAATTTTTACTCCTTTTAGCAAAACTGCGGCTAGGAGAGCCTTTCGTGTTATGCCTTTCAGGAAGCTTCCGTCTTCAACCCCTACTGTGAGTATGTTTTGAGAGGCACTTCGGCTCATACTCAACCAAGCGTCCAAGTCTACTATCACTAGTGAAAACATCGCTAATAAGGGTACGTGGTATTTCCAACCTAATTTTTTTTGTGCGGCCATACCTCCCCATGCTTATAACCTTCGTATTCAAAAGTCCCATAGAATCAAGCTCATTCACCAACGTACATAAACGCCTCTGCGTTAAAGGAGCGACCCCTAGCTCCCTACAGACTTCACTATAAACCTCATAGATTTCGCCAGTGATGGCACGGTGAACATCCACCTTGTTCAGATGGTAGACACTTAAAACAACAAGCTTTGAATGCAATGTCAGATTTTGGAGGGCTTCAACAACGCGATTATGTTCAATGTGTTTTTCAGCGTCTCTAACATGTTCCTCAACCACGACGTTTGCGCCTTTTCGTTCAGCAACTTCACCGGCAACACGTATTAAGTCCAATGCGCGTCTGGCATCACCATGCTCAGCAGCTGCTAAAGCCGCGCAAAGGCATAAGGCACCATCAGATAAAGCGTCATCATAGAAGGCAGCTTTTACTCGCTCAAAGAGAATGTTTCGCAACTCGTTAGCGTCATAAGGTCTAAAGACGACCTCTTCCTCACTGAGCGAACTCAAAACACGTGGATCGAGGAATTCCTTCAAGCGAAGATCATTGGATATGCCCACAAGCGAAACTTTGCTTTTACATAAAGTCTCATTAATTCTAGTTAATTCGTAAAGGAGGTTGTCACCACGTGGTTTTATCAGCGCATCAATTTCGTCCAAAACAATAATAAAAATAATTTTGGAATCATCTAACCCCATTCTAAATCTATCAAAAACTTCCCCCACAGACAAGCCGGTGAAGGGAACAGAAACACCTAGGGTTTGACATAAATTGGCTAATACCCGATACTCTGAGCCCATTATGCGACAGTTCACGTAACAAAACTTGGCCGGCGCGTTAAATTCCTTTGCTTTAACTTCAAGATGGCTCAGCACGTATTTTGTGACGGCTGTTTTACCTGTTCCAGTTTTTCCATAAATAAAAATGTTGGAGCCCCGCTCGCCTTTCAAAATGGGGGCCACTGTTTCTCCAAGCTGTCTGATCTGTTCTTCTCGATGCGGCAATCTATCAGGCAAATAATCATGCCGCAAAACCTCCCTATCCTTAAAGATCTTCGCACCACTGATAAATTTCTCAAATACACTATCAAGTATGTTATCATCACTCACTTTCATTCCCTCATCACAGTTAAAAGGTAACGCCTCATTCCCTTAAGAAAGAATAAGCTCTGCCGTACAGAAAAGTAAACCCTCCGCACTAGAACCCTAAAAGAAAAACATAAACTCATTATTTAAAACCTCAAAAAAGGAGGCACCCCCCCTAGTTTCTACTAGAAATATTTTTTTAAAACAGTAATGTTATTGATTTCTTTCTTTAAAAGAAATATACTCTTAAAGAGTAGTTAAGTCAAAGATTAATAAATATTCTTAATAAATATTTTAAATCTTTACTAAAAAATAAAGCAAGACAAAAAATATTAAAATTAGTCTTTTAGCCTCCAATAGAAACCGAGGGGTGTCCCTTTTGCATTTACATTACTTGTTTTTTCTTCCTTTAATCTTCCAAATTTTTTCTTTTCTTAAACTTCTAAATGGAAAAATTTACTGCTACATTTTCTTTTTTCCTTCACACTTTTGCAAACATCTTGTGAAATTAACTTGATAATGCTTCTTCTACTCTTTCCTTTTCCTAATTATTGCCCCTTTTATGTCTCTTTTCTGTGAAAAAGACACCCCTCCTCTTCTACTGGAAGTATATGTTTGCCTGGTTGCTTGTTTTATTTTTTTGTTTAGAGAAAGTGTGAAGGCTGTAAAACAAAAAGCGTTAAAAGCCTTTCCTTTTTTTCTCTTTACTCCATTATATGTCCTTTTACTTTTTTTAGTATTTCACCATAACAGCTATAACTTGTGAAGTGTAAAAGTTGTGAACGCTCCACTAAGGTGTATACGATAGATGCCAACGAAGAAAATGCGCATTGAATTATTTGATGAAGAAGGTAATCGGTATACGATAGCCTTTGAAGGGCAAATTAGTAGAGAGAAGGCTCTTCGTCTCTTGGATTTGGTGGAGTTGTTAGGCGGCATGCCGAGTGGTGGAAGCAACCCTGGAGTTAATACTGCTACTGTTTCAGGCAATGGGCTTTCTAAGTATGAAAAAGTGCGGATGGTGCTCCAAAAACAGTTTCCACTTGTTTGGTTCTCTTCGAAAGAAGTTCAATCAATTTATGAGCAAGAACTTAAAGAGCCGATAAGCCTCAGTACTGTGGCAACATACCTCTCTAGAATGACAAGAAAGGGAATACTTATGAAGACCGGGGCTTCTAATCGCTTAAAGTATAAAATTACACCCAGTTCTCCACAAGTCACACTTAAACAGCAAATACAATAACAGAAATACCAAGGAAGTTGCTTTGTGTCCGCAACTTAAGCTTTTGAATCTCACAAAAGATAATAAGCGAATGTATAACAATTATTACACATAACATTTTATGTTCTACCCCATGAGGGAGGAGGAACCGCAGATAAGCGGCAATATTGAAGCAGACTTCGCGGAGATGGAAAAGAAACTCAAATTGTACATAGATAAAGGAAGGGTTCCCGGCGCAGTTGAAGTGAGAGACGAGCCGATGATAGCAGTCAAACCAGACGCGTCTTTAATAAAACCCTTGAAAAAAATGAGCAGTTTTTTCGGAAGTTTCGTTGCTGTTGACTGTTCAACAAGAACGCTTAAAAGAGCAAACAATTGGGGCGTCTACCTCATGCGGGCTGCATACACCCTTATTAAAAAGCGTAATGTTGAATGGAACTATTATGAAAGAGTTTGCACGGTTGTCGGAGATGCGCATGTACGTAGGAGTTTTTTACAAGACTTTAGAATTGAGATGGAAAGTCAGACCGCCTTAAACCTTCTCTCGGATAAGGCACTCGAGTCACACCACGTACATGGGGATGTACGTAGTATGTACTTGTTGCTTGATGGTGGTGGCTATTTTGGTGGGAAAAGAAAATTTCGAGTATCACTTTATGAACAATGTAAAAAAGATGGAATAACTCTTTTGGCAATAAGCAAGAATTCACCTTCATTGCATGATGAAAAAGGAAGAGACTTTGTGGCTACTACGTACATTATGTCTCCTTACGGCGTGTGGGTTTACCATCCTGTAAGAAAAGCTGACAAAGACAAAAGTCTCTACGGAGACATATCGGTTGTAAAATTGTGTGAGGAAAGCCCTCGTGTCTTTCGTTGTGACATAATGGAATATTTAACTAACCGAGAAGCCAATGAACTGCTTTCTCCTTTAACTTGCATATCTGAGGATCCAAGGTGTGTTGGATACCCTATAGCTCTTTGGCTAGCTCACGAGTTTTCCAGACCCTCTGATGCAATGCTGCTTTCTTACCATGATCAAGTTGAAGAGGCACTTCGCAACGCTGGTCTGTTAGAGGTTCTACATAGGGAAGAGCTTTCTTGTAGTTTTGCAGATGAACTACACGGAATTAAACACGCGTTTGAGTGGGAGTGGTGGGATGAACAGCTCTGAACCTATAGGATTTGTTTGCGGAACAAAGGGCGACTCAGTTTCGTTCTTCGTCAATAAAGAAGTCAACCTTTCTTTTGGGCAAATTGTTCGTATAGACTCAGGTGAAAGGAGTTTCTATGCGAGAGTTGTTAACGCTGAGAGCAGTTCTACACTTGATACAATTGAGCAACTGCGGGAAGCAGAAGGTAAGGAAGCCTTCGGGCCATACTCAGCCTATAGAAGCATCGAGGCAATCCTTTTCTTGGAAAAGAGAAATGATAGAGCACGTTCTCCAACCTTCAATCCTAACTATAGAGACAAAGTTTACACTGCTAGCGAAGAAGACTGCACGGTTCTCAAACTCACTGGGGAACTGGAAGTGGGAAAGTTACGTTCTGGAGAGCAACAGTTGGGTTCTGTTGGCATAAACATTGAAGCCATTCCACTGATGATGGGCATGTTTGGAATGACTGGTTCAGGGAAAACCAACACCGAATTATTTCTCAACGCTCAAATTATTGATAACAGTCCAAAAACAGTTGCTCTCATTTTCGACTTTGCGGGTCAACTCCTTGAAGGAAAAGGAATTAAGCCGCAAAAGGGCCTGAAAGATCACCCATTATTTCATAGCAAGGTTCAGCATTATTCTGCAAGGGATGGAAAAATGGCTGTTGGTTTGTACACGATCACTCCCGATAAGCTGCTTACAATGTTTCCTGACATAGGTCTTCCTCAGTTCAGACTTGCTCGGAAACTCTATAAAAAACTGGGCAAGGTTTGGATCGAAGAAACCCGAGAAGTATACGGCGCGGAAGGGCATGCAGGAGTGGGACGCATTGCAGACTACAAAATGAAACATGTAATTGAGGCACTTATGCTCAAGCTATCATCGCTGTCTCATGATCTCTTCCCCGTATCCGATTACAGTTTTGTTGACAGCATTACTCAAAACATATGCAAGGGGATCTCTTGCCTTGTAGACATTTCGGGAATAAGCTCAGAGGAACAGAACAAAATCACCTGCCTCACAGCCTCAACTGTCGCGAAACACTATAAGCGCATGTGGGAAGAAAATTACGACGAATGGCAGAAGCTTCCCACGCTTCTGATAACACTTGAAGAGGCGCACGAGTTTCTTGATCCAAATAAGCCGAGAACTATATTCTCCGACGTCGCCCTAACATATCGCAAATACCGTGTTGGACTCAACGCTGTAACTCCGAGGCCTTCAAGGATTAACTTTGATGTTTTCGCCGAATTGTGGACAAAAGTCATCATGAAGACAGAGCTTCGAAAAGATAGGGCATACTTGACTGAAAACACGCCTTATTTGGAGTACAGCGACACGGAAATAAAAATGCTCGATGTTGGAGAGGCTCTATTAATATCTGAACCAAAAATCAGATTTGCCGTGCCAATAAAAGTCACTCATTATCCAGAGTATTTGACCGGAAAAGGGAAAATAGACTATGGGCTTCCAGAATCGCAAAACCTTTTGGACATGGAAAAGCGTCTAAAACAGCTAAGTAATCAAGGAAATCTTTCATTAGAGTAGTTATACTGCTTCACTCTCAGTTTTTCTCAGAAGCTTCTCCATTTCTTTCTTGACACTATATTTGAATGGAATTTTGCTTGAATCTCTTTCTAAATAGCCGTCTTCATAGAGTTTCTTCATAAGCCTCGCGGTATGCTCTCGGCTAAGCTTGACTCTTTCTTTAATCTCAGGTGCTGTTTTAGGGCCTTCCAGAGTTAGCATTTCCAGCACAGAAACTTCTGTTTCAGTCAACGGCGCCAAGGCTTTTTCTCTCTTTATAGGTATAACTGCCTCAACTCTTGTCTCAGGAACGGTGGATAACTGTTGCACTTGTTCTTCTAATCTGGAAACTTTTGAAGTAAGTGCGTCCTGTGATGCTGTTGCGTCACGTATCTTCTTATCAAGTTCATCCACTCTTGCTGATGTCACTGCAGTGCTATCAATTTTATCTTCTAAAATTTGTATCTTCTTCTCAGTTTCTTCAACTTTGTCCATAGCCCTATCGCTCTTGGAAACAAATGCCTCGATCTTGTATGCAACAAGTTCCAACTTCTCAGCTTCACGCTTCAGCTCCCTATTAAAGCTCAAAACGACATCTTCAACAGCATCCTTCGCCTTTTCATACTCCTGCTGAAGCTTGCGAAGATACCTATAATACTCAACTGCCGCACCAACTGTTACGGCAAGCAAAACACCCATAAGAACTAGTAACACGTCAGTCATAAAGCACCCTCTGTGATTCGCATGTGAGCAAGCGTGATTCAAACATGTTACATCACACATCACAGTTTCCCGTTAAAGAATTTAAAGATTATGGTATGAGATATTAATTTAGAACACTTATGGCGTCACACATCACAACTGAAATATCAACAATTACCTTAAAGCAAAAGCATAATCCATGTGAGCGCTTCAGTTTTAGTTTTTTTTTGAATTTACGAGGTTTTCTATGCCTAATTCGCTTTACCTTTCCTCTTGCGATCCTTTACTGCTTTTTTTGATGTGATTTGTGACGTCACGCAATTACTTCCGAGGGGTTTGAGAGCTGTTTTATGCTTGTTTCAAGCTCTTCTCTGATCATTTCTATGATTTTTAAGCGTTCACCTAGTTCTTCGCCTTTGCTTGGTATGTTTTTGTATGCGTTCATATACTCTTGTAGTTTGTTTGCTATTTCGAGATAGGGGTCTAGAGTTGTGCTTTCAAAGATTCCTAAGTATCCTAAAAGCAGCACTGTGTAAATCGCTTTTATTACGTTTTCTTTTGCCTGCCTTAGGGTCCTATTAAAGGATCCGCGGCTTATTTTTGCCTTTGTTAGTCGTAATCTTGCTTTTTCGTCGTATTTTATGGGTTTGCCAGCGGCATTTTCGGACAAAATGTCTATAAGCAATGTTTCAAGCTGTGTTTTTGTTAAATGACTATTTTTAGCGAGTATTTTCGCAACAGGGTCGCTTAAGGAGCTTATTATCCACTGTTGAACGCCTTCTTTCAGTTTCAAATTTTTCTTTCCTCTGGTTCTTTCCGATGGATACAATTTTGTATACTGGCTAGCCTTTTAAGACTATCGAGTTTGTCATGTTGCTATAGCTAATTTACGAACGTAAACAATTTATTCTGAGGAAAACAATGCATGATGAGGCTTAACCTTTGGTTTCCAGCTTTAAACCCGCAAAACGCCTAAAACGCATAAAACCCTCTGGAATACGCCGCTTTTTCGCATTGACCCAAGAAATACCTAACGTTATTAACTTAAGCGTAGGTGAACCCGATTTTACGCCTCCTACACATGTTTTAGATGCTGGCTGGCAAGCAGCAAAGGAAGGTAAAACTCACTATGCGCCAACCAATGGCATTCGTGAACTCCGAGAAGCCTTGACACAGAAGACTCACCGTGATTATGGCCTTAGCTACGACCCAGATTCTGAAATGTTAATAACAGTCGGCGGAACTGAGGCGATTTTCCTGGCACTGTTTGGCTTAATAAATCCGGGTGATGAAGTATTAATCCCTAACCCAGGATTTGTGTGCTACGAGCCTGGGGTTCTGTTAGCTAGCGGGGTTCCCATCTATATTCCCTTATTAGAGGAAAAAGAGTTTAAGCCATCTATTGACTATGTGATGTCACTTGTCACAAAAAAATCACGTGTGATGATCCTTAACTACCCAAATAATCCCACCGGCGCGGTCCTTTCCCATGATGAAGTTGCTGCTTTAGCGAAGATTGCTGTAGAACGTGACATTATTGTGATTTCTGATGAAGTTTATGAGAAGATCACTTATGATGGCGCTAAACACTATTGCCTTGCAACTTTTCCGGGAATGCGCGAACGCACACTAGTCATTAACTCTTTTTCAAAAACCTATGCGATGACAGGGTTACGGGTTGGCTATGTTTATGGACCAAAGGAGCTTATTTCGCCTCTCTGGCTCGCTCACCAGTACACTGTCGCCTGCGCAAACAGCCCAGCCCAATATGCTGCACTAGCCGCAATAAGAGGGTCACAAGATTTTGTTAGGAAGATGGTGCAAGAATTTGATAGACGACGACACTTAGTTTACAAGCGACTTAATGAAATTAAAGGCTTCAAATGTGTGCTTCCAAAAGGAGCCTTCTACGTTTTTCCAAACATTAGAGATTTTGGCATGTCCTCAGAAGAATTTGCCGAGTTCCTTGTAAGAGACGCACATGTCACAACGGTTCCTGGTTCCGCTTTCGGCAGTTATGGTGAAGGGTACATCAGAATTTCCTATGCAGCAGCATATGAGCAATTGGAAGAGGCATTAAACCGCATAGAAAAGGCCGTGAAAAAGTTCAAGTAGCGCCTTCATTACAATTTTTCTGCGTTTTCCTTCAGTTTGTCAAACAGTTCTGGACGCAAATCCTTCAACGTAGGAACGAAAGCCTCGATCGGCCTTACATCAGCATAATCGACCTCGCCTATCACCATGTCTTCTTCATCATACTTTGCCTTCACAAGAATTTTACCTTGAGGTCCAATGAGTCTACTTCCTCCCCAAAACTGTAACCCATCCTCTACGCCCACAAGATTTACGAAAGCTAAGAACGTCACGTTTTCCATTGCTCTCGCAGCAGTTAATGTTTCAAAGAATGCTCGTCGAACTGCTGGCGAAGCGGAAATGCAAACTATTAACTGTGCACCTTCCAAACGTGCCAGTCGGCTTACTTCTGGGAAGAAAATGTCATAACATATAATTAAGCCTATTTTTCCAAGTTCTGTGTCGAAAACTGCTGTTTGGTATCCGGGACGGAAATACCTTTTCTCTTCAAAAACGCTGTGAGTTGGAAGATACATTTTTCGATATTTCCCAATGAACCCTTTTGGACCCACTAAAACAGAGGCATTATAGACTGTGGCTTGTGCTTTTTGACTTAATTCTGGCATGCCAAAAATAATGTGAGTTTTATTTTTTTTCGCTATGCCTTCGAGGATGTTGGTTGATGGTCCTGGTATTGTTTCTGCGAGTTCGTAGATTTGGTCTCGGATCACATAGCCTGTTAATGAAAGTTCTGGAAAAATCACAAGCTCTGCTGCTTGGCTTTTGGCTTTTTTTACGGTTTTCTCAATTTTCTTTATGTTTTCTTTTTTATCCCCTTGTTTGCAGCTAATTTGGGCGAGGGCTAGTTTGATCTTATTCTTCATGCTTATTCCTTTCCATCAACAGTTTAATGGGGATTGCGTACAAGTCTGAAATCTGTTCCTACTGTTCGGTATTCAATCTTTGCGGTTAACAACATTCGCCTTTTATGCTCTGCGGAAAGCCACCTGTCTTTTATCTTGTCTACAAGTTTCTTCTCTAGATTCAGCTCTTTTGCGATCTCCTCAGTCTTCATGAAATGTTCCAGTCCATAAAGGATGAGGTCGAGAAGTTCATATTTTATGCCCAGTTCTTTTTCTGCAGTTTGGCCGGGCCATAGGGCTGGTGAAGATGGTTTTGACGTGATCTCTTTTGGGATGCCCATGTGTTGTGCAAGTTTTCGAACTTGTGTTTTGTATAAATCCATTATTGGCGATATGTCTGCTGCAACATCTCCCCATTTTGTAAAGTAGCCCATCATTGTCTCTGATTTATCCGAACTTCCACACACGAGCATGTTAAGCTTGTTAGCGTAATAGTAAATGTAAATCATTCGAGCCCGTGCTTTTACATTGCCCTTACACATATTATCTGCTGGATCAAAGATTGGCATCGAATTGCAGAAAGATTCTATGGTTGAGGTTATATCAATCATTTCTGTTTTAAATCCAAATTTTTCTGCAATAAGTTCTGCGTGCCTTATGTCCTTGGCGCTATGGGTTTCTTTTTCTGGTAGCATTAAACCTAAAACCTTGTCTCCACCGATGGATAGAGCTGAAAGTGCAGCTGTTGTGCAGCTGTCAATTCCGCCGGATAATCCTAGAATTATGCCCTTTGATTTGGATATTGCCACGTAATCCTTAATGAACCGTTTTATCTTTGCCTCTACGTCTGACCAGTCCATATCCAGAACTGAAGGGGTCAATTCCAAGTGACTGCATCCCCATTGTTTATGGGCGTAGGCAAGTATTTAAGGACAAACATAAATATTGTAATGATGTTATTTCTAGAAAGTGTAGAAGGATTTGAAATGGGGCGAAGAAGGAGAAAAGTTGTACGCATCCCAAAGAAACGTTTACCTAAATTCTTCTCTTGCCCAAAGTGTGGAAAAGAAACAGTTAGAGTCGAAATCTTTCGAGGTGAAGGACGCGCTGTCGTAGGATGCAGCGGCTGCGGTCTAAAGGAGGAGTTTCAAATAAAACCAGCGCAAGGCGAAATCGACATTTATTGCATATTTACTGACAAAATCTACGGAGGTTCTAGAAGGGCGTCGACCCAAGAAATTAAGGGCGCTTAGCTAGGTTGATTCTAATGATAGGCCAGGTTGAAAGATATCTTCTTGAAAAAATTAAATCTGAAAGTGCAATTCACATAACCCTCATAGACCCGGAAAAGGTGACGCCTCCACAAGCTTCTAAAATTGCTAGTAAGGCAAGCTCAAGCGGAACCTCAGCTATAATGATTGGCGGATCAACATTCGTTTCTACGACACACTTGGATAGTATTGTTAAGGCTGTTAAACGCACTGTAAAAATTCCGATAATTCTTTTCCCCAATAACGTGACTGGCATAAGCCGCCACGCTGATGCCATATGGTTTATGTCTCTATTAAACTCAGTTGACCCTTACTTCTTGATGGGTGCCCAAGTTTTAGGAGCGCCGCTTATCAAAAACTACCGTTTGGAACCAATTCCACTTGGATACATAATTGTTGGGGAAGGCGGCACAGCAGGCGTCGTGGGCAAAGCAGTTCCGATCCCATATAATAAACCTGAACTAGCTGCTGCTCACGCCTTGGCAGGGCAGTATTTGGGTATTCGTTTCATATATTTGGAAGCAGGATCGGGCGCAAAAAAGCCAGTTCCTCAAGAAATGATTCGCGGTGTTAAACACTGCATTAATGTTCCCTTGATTGTTGGAGGGGGCATAAAAACTAGGGAGCAATCTTTAGCTGCGGCATCTGCAGGTGCAAACATAATCGTCACGGGCAATATTGTTGAGAATACAGGGGTTAAACATACGGTTTCTGAGATTGTTGACGGCATAAGGCACCGCAGGATGTGAAAAGCTGTTTGACAGCTTTTGAAAACTACTTTAAGGCTTTAAAGAAAATTTTGGGAAATGAAGCCGTCTATGATGTCTGGCCAGATTTTGAACCGCAGTGTGACGAACATGAATATGCGTGGGCGACGCTGAGGGGTTTAGGCGAAGTTCTAATACTTAACTGCGGTATATGCGAGGGGCCATCTGATTTGAGGCACATACGCTGCAAAGAATGCACGGAAAAAAGAAACAAAATTGCAAAAGAAGCCTATCAAAAAGCAACTGGTCATCCAAAGGAAAAATGGTCCACATTATTTTTATGTAGAATCCACACGGAATAGAGGCCTCAAGTAGCGACGGTTTTGATTTGCTCATGTCACAAAACCAAAATAAACTATTGTAACCACCAAAAGGTAGGGGGCATAACTTGAACAGCAAAATGAGCGAAGAGTATCACCGATATGTAGAAGGTCTGGAAAACAAGCTGGAACAATTATACGCAATAAGTGAAAAGGCCAGAGAAAAAGGGCACGATCCAGCGTTAAAACCCGAATGTAAAGTTGCAAAAGACTTGGCTGATCTTGTGGAAGGGCTTGTAGGACCGAAGGGTGTCGCTGAAAGCATAAGAAAATTAAGCGCAAAGCTTCCCAGGGAAGAATTGGCATTCAAAATCACCGAAGAAATCGCTTACGGCAAATTTGGGCACATGGAACCTGAAGCCGTAGCTGAACAGGCCATACGCACTGCACTTGCGATTCTCACTGAGGGGCTTACTGCAGCACCCCTTCAAGGAGTAGCCAAAGTAAAAATTAAAACAAATTATGACCGAACACGTTACCTAGCTATTTATTTTGCTGGACCAATACGATCCGCTGGTGGAACGGATCAAGCTTTAACGTTGGTGATTGGAGATTTCCTGCGGCGGCTTCTTGGACTTGAGCGTTACAAACCTACAGAGGAAGAAATATCACGTTTTGTTGAAGAGGCGAGGCTTTACGAGCGTTCTGTGGGTCGTTTCCAATATCACGTTTCAGATGAAGAGTTGCGCAAGGCGCTTCAATTGCTTCCGGTAGAAGTAACAGGCACTGAATCTGACCCAATCGAAGTGTCTTCCTTTCGAAACCTTCCGCGAATAGAAACAAACCGCGTAAGAGGCGGAGCGCTTAGAGTTGTGAATGATGGCGTTATTGGGCGCGCTCCTAAAGTCTTTACGATTATTGAAAAATTGGGCTTTCAAGGCTGGGATTGGTTAAAGGAAATTCGGGGGAAATCTGAGAAAAAATCTGCTGGGTTTATGGACGACGTTATTGCTGGGCGTCCAGTCTTTTCTTTTCCGTCTAGGCGTGGTGGCTTCCGCTTAAGATATGGTAGGGCACGAAACACGGGCTTAGCTGCTGTAGGGGTTCATCCAGCAACCATGCTTGTGCTTCAAGGTTTTCTGGCTGCAGGCACGCAACTACGCTTAGAGCTTCCTGGAAAAGGTGGCATTGTTGTTCCAGTTGACACTGTGGAGCCGCCTATTGTTCGGTTAAAAGATGGTTCGATTGTTCGAGTTTCTGTTGAAAATTTCACTGAGGTAAAAGATGAAATTGAGAAGATTCTGTTTTTGGGCGACATTTTAATTAGTTTTGGGGACTTTTTGTATAACAGTAAGCAGCTCGTGCCTTCCGGGTATGTTGAAGAATGGTGGGCTGAAGACTTACAAAAAGCCGTTATGGAAAAGTTTAACGGATGCCTAGAACGCGCCACGGAAGCCATCAGGATTCCTGTAAACAAGATAAAAGCGTTTTTAGAAAATCCATTTACAAACAAGCCCTGCTTTAAGGAAGCCGTGGCCTTATCAGCATCGTTAGGTGTGCCTCTACATCCTTCTTTTACATTTTTCTGGTCAAACCTTGATTCAATTGAGGAACTTGAAGCATTGAGAAAATGGCTTGCGAGCTCCGAAATACAACGCGAGGATAACGCCGTTTGCAAAGTTGTAGGCGAAGTAGAAGCCAACGTCAAACATTCTTTTGAGATGATATGCTTGCCGCACAAAATTTCAAATGGCAAAATAATCATAGAGAACGAAAATGCATCTGCGTTTGCATTGAGTCTTGGCCATGGAGGTTCTCATAATGTAGACTTTGCTTCTGCTAAATCCATTTTAGATGCTGTCAGTTTGCTCTCTGGGGTGCAGGTTAGAGAAAAGGCTCCAACACTTGTAGGTGCACGGATGGGGAGGCCGGAAAAAGCAAAGAGACGTGAGATGAGACCTTCTGTTCATGTTCTTTTTCCAGTTGGTTTAGCCGGAGGTGTTCAGCGAGACATTGTGGAAGCGGCAAGAAAGGAACGCGTTTTCGTGGAAATTGTTAAGCGTAGATGTTCAATTTGCAAGATCTTCACTTTTCGAGTTAAATGTTCTACTTGTGGGTCTGAAACGGTTCTTGAGAAAAGTTGCCCTCAATGTGGGAGAAATTTGAAAGAAAATGAGTGCCCTGTTTGCAAAGTGCCCACTAAAGCGTATCAAAAACAAGTTATTAATTTTAAAGAACTGCTGGAGACCACATGTAGCCGTCTGGGTATGTCTATCCCTAAAATCCTGAAGGGTGTCAAAGGCTTAACAAACGAAACCAAGAGTCCAGAGATCATCGAAAAAGGCATTTTACGTGCAAAATACGACTTATCGGTCTACAAGGATGGGACGGTTCGTTTCGATGTTACAAATGCTCCCTTGACTCATTTTAAACCCTCAGAAGTCGGAGTTGCAGTTGAAAGGCTTAAGCAGCTTGGCTATACTCACGACATTTGTGGCTTGCCCCTAACAAACGCAAATCAAATTTGTGAACTAAAGCTTCAAGACATTATTGCTCCCATGAACTGTGCAGAATACTTTATACAAGTTGCCAATTTTGTGGATGAGCTCCTATTGAAAGTTTATGGACTTTCACCCTACTACAATGTCAAGCAGGCAGAAGACCTTTTTGGGCAATTGATTGTAGGCTTGGCTCCGCACACTTCTGTAGGTATTTTGGGGCGCATTATTGGCTTCACGAATCTAAATGTTTGTTATGCGCACCCAATTTGGCATTCAGCCAAGCGAAGAGACTGCGATGGAGATGAAGACGCCTTGATGCTCGCTTTAGACACTTTACTGAACTTTTCCCGTGCATTTTTGCCAGCGCAAATAGGTGGAATAATGGATGCTCCACTACTTCTGATTTCAGTTGTCAATACTCAGGAAGTGCAAAGACAAGCGCATGACGTTGATGTTGATGATGCTTATCCTATCGAGTTTTACGAGAAAACATGGGAGAATTTGCAATCTAAACAAGTCAGCCGCATTGTAGACCTCATCGAACATCGGCTTAACACTGAAGCACAATTTGAAGGCTTCAACTTCACAACCCCCGTCTCAAACATTAACATGGGAAACCCAAAAAGCGCATATAAAAAGTTTAAAACAATGATTGAAAAATTGAACGGTCAACTTGAACTGGCAGAAAAAATTGAGGCTGTGGACGCTAAAAAAGTAGCCCTAAAAGTTTTAACTACACACTTCATTCGGGATATTGCAGGAAATCTGCGAGCTTTCTCAACACAAGGTTTCAGATGCAAAACGTGCAACAAACGGTTTCGCCGTTTACTCCTACGGGGCAAATGCCCAATCTGTGGCGGACAATTAACATTAACCGTCTATCGCGGTGGAATCGAAAAATACCTAGAGGCGGCACAACACCTGATTGAAAAGTACGAGTTGCCACAGTATTATGCGCAAAGAATCTTGCTCATGAAAGAGGAGATTAATGCCCTCTTTGAGGGTAAAAAACCTCGACAAATCAGCTTAACAGACTTTGCCTAAAAAGAAAACTTTTCTATGTAGAATGACACATTGTTCTTTGGTGAGTAATATCCGAGAAACTCATCACCCTAACGCATACTTATCCCATATCAAAAATGTTAAACTCGGTCTGCGGGCTAGAACTCAAGTACTGAATGTTTTAGAGAAGCATTCGGCGGATGCCAAAACCATTGGAAAAGAAGCGCGAATGCCTTATGGAGTGGTTATGCATCATTTAAGGCTTTTAGAATCGGAAGGGACTGTTGAAAGAAAAGGAAGCAGACCGCATGTTTGGATGCTTACCGGTTTAGGGCAGAAGCGCCTAGTCAACTTGCGCTAAAAAGTGCATTGACAAGGCATGTACCCACACTTTGGGCATTTATTGTCATACTTTTTGAGGGCTGCTTTTTCAAGGTTTATATTGGTAATGTTTGCGAGTGAAGCTAACCATGCAATGACATCGGCGAACTCGTTTTCCAGCGCTATTTTATCATCGGCTTGTAGTGCTTCTCCTAGTTCTTTAACTTCATCTACAAGCCAATCATATGTTCCTTTTATTCCTCGCTTAAAATCTCGATGGAAGTATATTTTTCGCATCATTTCTTGGAACTTGCATAGCTGCAAACCTTTCACCTCATATTTAACTGGGATGTGTGTAAACCTACTTGAAGAACAAAATGAACAACATTCAAATAAATGTAATCTAAACTTTGAAATTGGTGAAATGATGACGACGCCTCTTGATGTTCGGAAATATCAAGAAACCGACAGAGAACAATGCCGTTCCTTGCGGCGAGAACTAACCGAATGGCATCGTGAAATTTATCAAGACCCAACTATCGGTGGAGAACATCCAGAAGACTACTTTGACAAACATTTAGCTAAAGTTGGGCCTGATCAGCTTTGGGTCGCCATATGTGATTCAAGGGTAGTAGGGCTTATAGGATTAATGATTGAAGGAAACGAAGCTGAGATAGAGCCCCTCATAGTTAACCAAAATTACCGTTACAAAGGAATAGGAAAGCTGTTGATAGAAACCGTTGTTTCTGAAGCGCGCAAAAAAGGAATAAAGTTTCTTAGCGTAAGACCTGTGGCACGAAATGCTAATCCATAAAATTCCTCTACAAGCAAGGTTTCAGAAACGTTGGGCATATCGACCTCTTCATTGATTTCTCTAACCGCGCTTGGAAGTCTGGACTTGAGATTCACAGATGCAAGTTTAACTTCTAACAAATAACGGGCGCATGATCATGAAAGTTTAAAGAAAATACCCTAACGGATCTTTATGTATTTGTAGGCCTCTGTTGCGTTTTCGAAACAGTAGTGCACTTTTTGATAATCTTTCCTGAACTCTGCGGCATCTGCTCTTACTTTTTCTAACGATTCTTTATCTATTATTACACGTTTTATGAACTCTGCTATTTCACTCATCTCGGATTCCTTCATCCCAAGCCTTGTGACCTCTGAAACGCCCAGTCTTATGCCGCCTGGATGCATGAAATGTCTTCCCTCTTTAATGTCCCATGGCAAGAGGTTTCTGTTTATTATGATGTTTGCCTTTTCCAACGTCTCTTCGATTGTGCCGCCGTCGCCGTATTTTGTTATGTCTATCAAGATGACATGGGATTCTGTGAAACCCTTATGTTCCGCTAAAACATTGAATCCTCTCTCGTGAAGCGCTTGAGCTAAAGCCTTGGCGTTTTTCACTATCTGACTTGCGTATTCTTTTCCAAACTCGAGCATCTCTGCGCATGCAATGGTGACGCCTGCGACTGCGTGTAAATGATGATTGCTCACCATTCCTGGAAAAGTTGCGCGTTTCATCTTTTCACTGTATTTTTCCCATGATAATACTCCGCCGTGTTGGGGTCCAAAGAATGTCTTGTGCGTGCTCAAGCTGACTACATCTGCTCCTTCTCTGAGGGGATCTTGGAATTGTTTTCCCGCAATTAGTCCAGCAACATGCGCCGCATCATACCCCACGGTCCCGCCCGCTGAGTGAATTGTTTCTGCTAACTCCTTAACTGGATGTGGAAATGGGAACACACTTGCACCGAACATAATAAGTTTCGGCGGTCTTCCTTCAGCTGCAAGTTTTGCAATTCTTTCTTTTGCCTTATCAACATCTATGTTTAGTTCCTTGTAATCTAATGGCAGATACTCAACTACTAAGCCGCGGACAGCTCCTGCTGTACCTCCTAGTTCTTTTTTGCCTGTGGTAATGTGTCCTCCGCATGGAATGGATAATGCCATCATCGTGTCGCTTGGCTCTGTAAAAGCAGTGTAAACGACGAGGTTTGCCACAACACCAGAGATGGGTCTGACGTCGACAAATTCTGCGTTAAACAGCTTTTTCATGAACTCAATACATTTGAACTCTACTTGGTCTATGAAGCGACAACCAGCATAAACACGTTCTCCAGGCCATCCCTCAGCATAGCGATTTCCAAAATCTGTTATGATGGCTTCGCGTACAGCTGGGCTTGGAATATTTTCACTCGCTATGAGCGGGATGCTTTCCTGAAACCATTTGTGATGTTGTTGGAGAAGGTCAAACACGCAATTATACTCATCTAGGGAAGTCGGCATTGCAAGCAACCTCTTGTACCGAACTATTATTTATTCAAAAATAAAAACTCTTTTGAATGAGCACAACATTAATAATGAAGGAAAAGGCAAAAGTTAATTGCCTATGTAAGAAGAGGCTGCTATATGAGCAAGAAAAAGAAAAAAGAGAAATCGGGGCCAATGCCCGCTGCAAGCGCAGGATTACTCAGATTCTTTGAAGAGGAAACCGAAGGAATCAAAGTCAAACCAGAAATACTTGTAGCTTTGGCAATAGCATTAATAGTCGTGTGTGCTCTGGCGCATGTTTTCTTCTAGGCTGAAAAAATTTTAACGACGAGAAGGTGTGTGTATAACTTCTATTCGCTGAACAGAGTTAAGATGGACAAATATCTCGCTTCTTTCTTCTCTGCTTGCAACCTGTGGTATGGGCTGAGCGATAGTTGCACGAAGTATAACGGCCTCGGCTTCTGAAAGCCAAATTCCTGCAGGTTCACGTGTTACAGCCATCAGGGTCCCTTCAAAACCGTAAGAAGGATCCAGAATCACTCGTATTTGTTTGCCTAGATTTCTCTCGAGCATGTGAAATATTGTTGGAGGTATACTTTGCTCAGGCATGAGACTCGCAAAATCCTATAATTGGTGCTTTAAAGATAAAACAGTTGCCCTTCCTAAGGTATTATTGCCCCCACGTTGGTGCGTTGTAGACTTGCGCTTTTTGTGTCTTCAGTTTTTCAGTGTTTATGTTAAAATTGGTAAATTGTTCTGTGTGACGATTATGTGAAGGGTGTCTCACTTTATTATGCCTCAATTCACGACACTTTAATATGCTTGACATTATCTTTTAAAATCCACTCGAGAGGAATGGATGTGACCGCTGAAAGTTCATTACGACAATCTATGGACAGAGCAGTTAAGCGCTATTCATCATTGTTTAGGCTTCCCTCTTACAACAAGGCGGTTTTCTTTTTGACATTGATTTGCGTAATTAGCGGATTACTTTCCACATTTATCTTTTTTCCTCTTCTTGACGGAATAATTTATGGGTTATCCCTTGGCTTTTCTTTACTTTTTATGAACCTTATTTTTGACTACATCGCACGCGTGATTGTTTTAGAACAAGACCCAATTTACGATTTGCGCAGAACTACGGCGCTTTCTCTTTTCTGCTGGGGTTTGTGGCTTTTTTTCATCTTTGTAGGCGCTATTGTTGCCATGATTTTTGATTCATCAGCGTGGGGGGTTAAGTCCTATCTTTTGGGATTTTCAGCAGTGCTAATATTCCGTTCAATTGTGTTCTGTTCAACATCTCTTGCTGGGCATAAGCGGATTCTGGTAGCCTCCCTTCTTCAACCGTTTTCTTGCCTAATTCCATTCCTGATACTTTGGGGCTATTCAACTGCAACTTACATATTCAGCTTCTTAATTTTTTCATTAACTATAAGCCTTGTCTCAAGTTTCTTTTTCGTTTCTCTTATAAACCGCGTGGGTGAACAGACACTCGGGATTCCCTCTCTTTCGCTTCTTAAGGCTTTTTTGCTTAACTGGGTAACAGACTTAAATGTTCCTTTTGAAGGATTGCTTGAAAAGTTAGGTGAAAGGCGAGATGTCGAAGTCTCCCTGATAAATTTCGGCTCTCCTAAGCCTAAAGCAATTATAGCCGTTCCTTCCGTTCATCCTGGGCCTTTCAAAAACATCGGAAGTAGTCTTTTGCCCTCCATGCTCAAAGCCGCTTTAGAAAAGGAATTTAACTGTGTTGTAGGCGTTCCTCATGGTTTGCTTGGTCATGAGTTTGATTTGGCTTCTCAGCTTCAAAATCAAAAAATAATCAACCGCACTGTCGAGTTCGCGAACTTCGATGCTCATGAAGCAAAGGCAACACCATTTGTTCGAGTTAGTAACGGTTTCGCTACTGCATGCTGTCAAATTTTCGGCAAATTTGCTTTTCTTTCCTTCACTCTGGCACCTAAAACAACTGAAGACTTACCACAAGAATTGGGTCTGTTTGTTCGTCAGGAAGCAGAAAAGCACGGGATAACTTGCTGTATTATTGTTAACGCACATAATAGCATTGATGGAACGACAAGCATGCCAGAGGCTTTAGAGGCATTAAAAACTGTTGCTGCTATTTGCTTAGAAAAAGGGATTTCTTTGGGGCAGTTGCCTTTTGAAGTGGGTGTAGCCACAGTCATTCCCAAAGAATTTAGTCTCAAAGATGGTATGGGGTCAGGCGGCATAACAGTAGTTGTTGTTAACGTCGGTGAGCAAAAAATCGCTTACGTTGTTATCGATGGTAACAACATGGTTTCTGGACTACGCGAAAGCATTCTCTCTGCTCTTCATTCTGTAGGAATAGATGAAGGTGAGGTTTTCACAACAGACACGCATTCGGTAAACGCCATAGTATTAAATGAACGCGGTTACCACCCAGTGGGTGACGTCATAAGTCATGAAATTTTGATTAAATATATCAAGGAAGCAACGATTACCGCCTTGTCTAATCTAGAACATGTTAAGGCGGCATGCCGTAGTATAACGGTTCCTGACGTAAAGGTTATTGGAGAAAAACAGCTAGAAACCTTGTGCCTTCTCATAGATAGAACCCTTCAAAGAGCGAAGAAGACGGTCGTACCGATTTTCGCGATCAGCGGCCTTCTTCTAATGTTGTTTTTGGCGTTTTTCTAAGCTAACACTAATAAAGCTAGACATTCTCCTTTCATTTCTTAAATAGAAGGGCGAACCCATGCTTAAAGAAATTAGGATTCATGGGCGCGGTGGACAAGGTAGCGTAACTGCTGCAGAACTGTTGGCTCATGCTGCTTTTATTGAAGGCAGGTGGGTTCAAGCTTTTCCGTACTTTGGAGCGGAACGGCGAGGCGCTCCAGTGAAGGCATTTGCTAGGATAAGCGATAAACCCATACTCGTGCACAGTCAAATATATGCCCCTGATTATGTGATAGTACTTGATCACGCCATTTACAAAGTTGTGGACGTAACAGAAGGATTAAAGAAAGATGGGACAATTATTATCAATACAACGAAGAGGCCTGAAGAAGTAGGGTTAAAAAATTGCCGTCTTGCCACGGTTGATGCAACTGGAATTGCCCTTGAACTAAACTTACTTGTTGCCGGATTACCTGTCGTCAATACCTCTATTATAGGAGCATTTGCCAAAGCAACGAATGAGGTCAAGTTGGCAAGTGTCTTAAAAGTCATAAAAGAAACGTGGGCGGGCGGTGCAGGCGAGAAGAACGCTAGAGCAGCAGAGCTGGCTTATGAACGTTTAATAAAGGGATGGGATGGTGAAGTATCGCCGTGAAAACACGTAAAGAGATGCCCCTTACACCACTCTCTTCACCAACAGTTGGCAGCATGGGAAAGACAGGATCTTGGAGAACTTTCCGCCCAGAAGTAGATTATTCCAAATGCACGCGGTGCACCATTTGCTGGATCTACTGTCCAGACGCAGCCATAACACGCAAGGAAGATGATTCACCCGAAATAGATTATGAGTACTGCAAAGGCTGCGGCATATGCGCCAACGAGTGCCCAGTAAAAGCAATAACCATGAAACGGGAGGAAGAATAAATGACACAAATGATAATCGATACGGCAAATCACATCGCTGGTTACGCTGCAAGAGCAGCAAGGGTTAAAGTTGTTGCTGCCTACCCCATAACTCCTCAGACAACGGTTGTTGAAAAAATAGCCAATTTCGTCGAGAGGGGAGAGATGGATGCTGAATACATCCGCGTTGAATCTGAACACAGTGCTATGGTAGCATGTATAAGTGCTGCAGCGGCTGGGGTGAGAGCCTTCACGGCGACTTCTGCTCATGGCTTGGCTTTAATGCATGAGGCTTTGCATTGGGCTTCTGGTTCGCGTTTACCGATAGTGATGGATGTTGTTAACCGTGCCATGGGAGCACCTTGGAGTATATGGCCAGATTTTAGTGATTCTCTTTCTCAGCGGGACACAGGGTGGATTCAGTTTTACTGTGCTGACAACCAAGAAGTTTTTGATACAATTATTCAAGCATACAAACTTTGCGAAGATAATCGAGTCTTTCTACCAGCCATGGTTTGCCTTGAAGGCTTCATTCTATCTCACACCTACATGCCCGTAAAAATCCCTACTCAAAAGGAAATTGACGATTTTCTGCCACCATATAAATCAGGATGGATTTTAGACACCGGTCATCCTTTTTCTCATTCCAATTTGGTTTCGCCAGAATGGTACATGGAATTTCGCTACATGATTCAAGAAGCCATGGAAAACGCAAAGTTGCTTATTCCCGAAATTGATAGAGAGTACGGCAAGCGTTTCGGATTCCAATATGGCGGGTTGATTGAAAAATACAAGTGTGAGGATGCAGACTTAATACTACTAACGATGGGTACAATTGGTAGCGACGCTAAAATAGCCGTGGATAACCTACGCAAAGAAGGAATTAGAGTAGGGTCAGCAAGGGTTCGGGTTTATCGTCCATTTCCGACGGAAGAAATAAAATCTCTTTCAGAGCAAACGCAGATGTTTGCAACAATAGACCGTCACATATCCTTCGGAATGGAAGGTTTTCTCGCATCGGAAATTAAGGCTTCTATCTTAAATCTAAAAGATTCACCTTTAGTTGCCGGATTCATCGCAGGTTTAGGTGGAAGAGACGTAACTTCCGAAACGATTGAAAAAATTGCTAAAAAGTCGCTGAAATGGATGCGCGCGGGCAAGGTGGAAAAGGAAACGGAATGGGTTGATTTGAGGAAGTGAATGGAATGGTGACAATAAAGGAACTTTCGAAAGAAGAATATTTACTTAAGGGTCATGCTGCATGCGCTGGCTGCGGCCCTTCAGTTGCGCTTCGCCTACTGTTCAAAGCATTGGGAAACAAGGTTATCTTAGTCGTCCCTGCATGTTGCACAACAGTGATTCAAGGACCTTATCCCTACACTTCGTTTGCTGTTCCTCTACAAAATATATTATTCGAATCCACTGCTGCTGCAGCTTCCGGAATTGTTGCTGCTTTGCATCAAAGGAAGTTGGAAGGTATAACAGTTGTTGGTTGGGCTGGAGATGGAGGAACTGTTGACATAGGCATTCAAGCCCTATCTGGGGCTGCAGAGAGAGAAACGGATTTCATCTACATTTGCTATGACAACGAAGCCTATGGTAACACAGGGATGCAACGGAGTGGAGCAACACCCTACGGTGCGTGGACAACTACAACACCTTCTGGAAAGAGAGAAAGGAAAAAAGATATGCCTCTGATCATGGCTGCGCATCGAATACCTTACGTTGCAACAGCTTGTCCTTCCTATCCTATAGATTTTATAAATAAGCTTAGAAAGGCTAAGGAGTTAAAGGGCACAAAGTACATTCATGTTCTGGCACCTTGCCCGACTGGCTGGCGTTATGACACAAGCAAAACCATTGAATTAGGAAGACTTGCTGTGCAGACTGGTTTGTGGACCCTTTATGAAATCGAATTTGGGAAGTTTAAACTTAATTCGCCGAGCGACCGATTAGTTGATAAGGCTAAACGTAAGCCCGTCAAGGAATATTTGACTTTTCAAGGTAGATTCCGCGGCTTAACTGAAGAAGACATTGAAAGAATCCAGAGATGGGTGGATGAAGACTGGGAGCGGTACTGCAAGCTAGCGTCAAACAGTGCGTCTGATTCCGCACTGTACGGAAAAATATAAGAAGCTTAAAAGATTATGATATAGTCTGCTTTGCGATACCATCGCTGTCAATCAATGGAAAAAAGGAGGTAAAATATGACAGAAGAAAAACAGAAGAAGGAAACTGCAGAAAAAGCAAAAAAACTGCGCGAACTACACAAACCAACGATAACATTGTGTTTATTGGCAAAAAGCCAGTGATGAACTATGTGGTTGCTTGCCTTACCTTCTTTAATTCTGGCTCAAAGAAAATTGTTGTTAAGGCTAGAGGGCGGGCGATCTGCAGAGCTGTTGACACTGTCGAGTTGCTAAGACGAGCTTTTGTTAAAGATTTGCAACTGCAAGGCATCAATATATGCACAGAGGAAGTCACAAGGAGTGAAGGACAAAGGGCAAACGTCTCGGCCATCGAAATTACAGTGACTAAATCATAACAGCTTCTCTTCTCTACAGTGCAGTCTAGAAGATTGAATGGCTATCTCAACATTAATCTAGTTTTTCATGTTCTTTTTTGCGAATGAGTACAGTTAGCTATATAAACCCTCTTTCTAATCGTAATTTTCGCCGGTGATGTTAAATGAGTGCATATCCGAAGATAGTTGTTACTCCACCAGGACCCAAGGCACGGGAACTGGTTAAAAAAGACGAAAGCCTGATTTCGCCTTCTTATGTGCGATTTTACCCACTTGTCGCTGAATCTGGAAAAGGATGCATAGTGAAAGATGTGGATGGAAACGAGTACATAGATTTCAACTCTGGTTTGGTATGCCTGAACGTTGGACATAACCATCCTAAAGTGGTTGCAGCCATAAAAAATCAATGCGACCGTTTTCTGCACTACTCCAATACGGATTTTTACTATAGGGAAGTTATCAATCTCGCAGAAAAACTTGTAGAAATCACTCCTGGTGGTTCTGATAAGAAGGTTTATTTCGGTAATAGTGGGGCAGAATCAATTGAGGCTGCTGTTAAGCTTGCGAAATGGCATTCGCGCAGGCAGCTATTTATCGGTTTTATAAGTGCTTTTCACGGACGAACAATTGGATCCTTATCTTTCACCGCTAGCAAACTTGCCCAAAGGCGCTACTTCTTCCCCTTGATGCCCGGCGTGACTCATGTTCCATATCCATATTGTTACCGTTGCCCCTTTAAACAAACGTACCCAGAGTGTCAATATTGGTGCGTTGATTTTATTGACGAATTTGTCCTGCAGAAGTATACGCCTCCTGAAGATGTTGCCGCGATGCTTTTCGAGCCTATTCAAGGTGAAGGCGGTTATGTTGTTCCACCGCCAGAATACTTCCAACGGTTAAAGAAACTCGCCGACAAGTATGGCATACTACTTATTGACGATGAAGTGCAGTCTGGCATTGGTAGAACAGGGAAATGGTTTGCGATTGAACACTGGAATGTTGAACCAGATATCCTTTGCAGCGCGAAGGCATTAGCCTCTGGGTTACCATTAGGCGCAACAGTTGCAAAGGCAAAAGTTATGGATTGGGCTGGGGGTTCCCATGCAAGCACATTTGGCGGAAATCCACTATCATGTGTCGCAGCCACTGCTGTTATTGAGGCGATAAAGGAAGAGCGGCTTCTGGAAAACGCAACTAAGCAGGGCACATACATAGTGAAGCGACTTGAAGAATTGAAAGAGAAAAGTGAAATTGTCGGCGATGTGAGAGGCAAAGGTTTAATGATAGGCATGGAAATCGTGGAAAACAAAGAAAATAAAAAGCCTGCACTTGGAAAGGCCAGTGAAATTATGATTCGTTCATGGAAACGCGGAGTCGCCGTCATCACTTGCGGAGCTTCAACGATAAGAATTGCGCCCCCACTGAACATCACTAGAGAGCTTGCAGATTCCGCATTAGAAATAGTCGAAGATTCTGTAAAAGAAATTGAAAAAGAGGCTTAAACTGTCGGCGCGTCTACATGGAAATTCGAAGATTAACTATAGATGACTATGAAGGAATAGTTAGGCTTTGGTCCAAAGCGCAGCTACCATTTAAACCAAAAGGACGAGACAGCAAAAAGGCGATAGTAGTACAAATGGCTGCAAATCCAGACTTTTTTCTAGGAGCCTTCGAAAATAACCAATTAGTAGGCACGGTTATCGTAAGCTGTGACACGCGAAGAGGCTGGATTAACCGTCTAGCAGTCGACCCGAATTACAAAAGGCGTGGTATTGCTAAAACGCTAATTGCCGAATCTGAAAAAGTTCTCAGAAAACATGGCATTAGAATCTTCTGCGCCTTAATCGAAGATTACAACATTGCGTCAAGGAAACTGTTTAAGGAATGCGGCTATGTTGAACACCGTGACATAATATACTTCAGCAAACGCGATAACGTTGAAGTTTGACTATGCCTCTCTTTCTTCTGGTTTTGGCTCATGCACGTAGCGTACTATTGAAATGAGGGATGGAATAATTAGAACGGGTATAAGAAGGAACGGAAGTTGCGGAGACACACTGTCATAAAGCAACCCACCTATTACACCGCCTAGAGCCATGAATACATTTGCAAAGAAGTTCATTGAACCAGTGACTTTCCCACGTTTTTCTTGTGGGATCAGGTCGGCGAGCAATGTTTGATAAGCAGAGAAGCCGAGAAGCTGCGCGAACCCAAATAGCGGCATCGCTATAAAAAGAGTTACATAACTTCCATAAACAAACAATAACACTGCTGGAATCATTAGAAGGTTTGACAGGATCAGGGGAATTTTTCTGCCAACCTTATCAATTAGCTTTCCTGTAGGGAAGGACAAGATTATCATGCATATGAATAATGCAATCATTACATAGCCCCATTTAATACGGGCAAGTTGTAGCGCCAGATCTTCTTGAGGCGTGAGTCCTGGCGTTGGTGCTCCTCCTATCTGAAGTGCGTAGAAGGCGTAGACCAATAATAGCGTCTGGGTCATGGCTAATGAGAATCGAACGACAAGCTCTGAGAAAAGTAGGAAAATGGTGGAGCGTGGTACGGTTCTCCAAACATTGATTCCTTCTTTCAAGGCTTTTGGATAAGAGCGAAGAGCCTCTCTGGAGTTTATTTTTTCCACGTTTTTCATGCTTTCTTTTAATTTGAGTCGCACTGTTGCTGCAGCCAAAAAGAACATTGTAACAATTACGTAAGCTATTCTCATACCTATCTCGGATCCATAAGTGGCTACAAGCAAAAGAGCTACTACGGGTGCTGGAGTTGTGGCAACACTCATTATTAAATTCAGTATGGAAAATCCCATCCCGCGTTTTTCTGGCGATAAAGAATCCGCCATCATGGCAAGTAGTGCGGGTTGATAGAGTAAGCATATGTTCTGTATGACCGCCCCAATTAGAATGAAGTGCCAACTTGGAGCAGTGGCGTAAAAAATGTATGAACTCGCTACGCCAAACGTTAGGGTTGATACAAGCCAGCGTCTTCCATATTTATCTGCCAAATATCCTCCTAGAAACTGGACAGAAGCCAAAGCCAGCAACGAAGCAAATGTGATAATGCCTAGAATTGTGGCGCTTCCCCCAAGCTGAATGACATAATCGGGATAATACGTTCCGGGAAGTTCCCCAGCAAAATCCATTAGAATCCAACTTATGACAAGTATAAGATAATTTCCCTTAAAGAAAGAGAATTCTTCCCTAAACTTCGCTAGCTTCGACAGTTTAGTCGCCATCCTTTGCAAGGAGCTTTTCTCTTAACCAGAGACATCTTAATAAGCATTTTAGGAAAAGTATCGGTGATTTGTGTTTCCTTAGGAGGCGTTTGGCTTCGCTATGACTTCTTTTATCTTTAAACTGAAGAATCTTGCGGCGTTCGCGGGTAGTATACAAAGTGCCGTGTCTGCGCCTTTACCAGTTCCAGCGATGGCAACCACATCTTTATCAATGGGAATCAAGCCAGCATCCGCCGCCATCAAAGTTATTTCTACGCATACTTTTGTTCCTTCACCCATCATTCTAAGCGTATTGGCAATTAACTCTAAAGTTTGGATGGTGCCAAAATCCTTGCGGATTGCGCGTTCAGCACTGCTCAAGGCGTGAGTGCCTGTAAAAATCTTCGCCCCATTTGCCAAAATCTCTCTTTTATACTCCTCTAGTAACTCACTTTCTCCGGGTTCTTGAAAACCAAAACAATGCGTAACTACAACGACATTGCAGTCCTTGAAGAGTTTGGATGCTTTAGCTCCAGTTTCGCCAGTTGTTGAGGCAACTACAATATCCTTTATGCCCTCTTTTTCCACATATTCTTTAACGATTCTCAATAAAGCATCAGTGTTCTGTGCGCCTGCTTCCTTAAAATATGCTACTTTCTTTTCAACCAAACTCATGAGATGTCCCCTCTCACCAAGCTAATTTTTACTTCATAAAGCTTGGCGCTCGTTTTATATTTTTGGGAGGTCGCCGTTGTTGGTTTAAGCAGCTTTTTTCTTAATTGGTTTCCTTTTTAACTCTGTGCCGCATACTTCGCATCTTCTAGACTTGTAGTCCGCTGGATATTTTTTGTGGCATGCTGGGCAGTATCGTATCCATTTTAAGCGAAATCGGATGCCGAAAGTGGCTAGCGAAGTAAATTCTATACCCATCTGATTTGCAACATTTTGCATGGAATAGTCGTCTGTGGCAACCATTGGAAAGTAACCACGTGTTTTAAGTTCTAGGGCTAATGCTAGAACCTGAAGGTCTGCTTCTGAGAGAAAAAAGGCATCTCCAACAAATGTTGCAGAGGACTTCACTTTATCCGTGAAAATCTTTTCTGGCGTTCTAACCTTTAGTTTTCCATTTTCCACCGCTGTTTTAAATCTTACCCAAGCCATGGAGTTTTCTCTTATTTCCTCTCTCACTGCGGGAACAGTGTACTGTTTTTCGTCTATTGAAAAAGGGTCGAATCCTGTGAAAAATGCAGATGTGTCCAAAACGATGATTCTTTTATCTGAGTAATCGCTTTGTATTTTTTATCCCATTCCCTTGAATAATAGTCTGCCTTGCAGACGGTGGTAAAAGTTCTCTTTGAATCTTATGAAGGATGTTTCATGTTTGGAACGTGTTGCAGTTAGGCTTGGACTCTTGGAATCTATGATTTGGCGGTAGGCTCCATCAATCACCACGAGGATTTTTCTCGGTCTAGTGACTTCAATTTTGAGGCTTGAATCTGCAGGAAAAACAATCGAACGAAAAACGCTTAAAGCACATACTGACGTCAAAACAAAAGAATCTACACTTGGATCCAAAACGGGTCCCCCAGCGGAGAGTGAGTAACCAGTGGAACCAGTTTGTGTAGCCACTATTAACCCGTCTGCTTGACAATTTAGAATCTGTTCTTTATCTTTTAAGATTTTGGCGTAAAGAAGCTTTGCTGGCTCGTCGGCTGTGATTAACACTTCGTTTAAGGCTTCTGGGAATTTGATGTTGTCTACGGTTATGGAAAGTTTCATGCATTTCTCGATGGCAAATTGTCCTTTCAAGCATTTGTCTATTGCATTTAAAGCTTGTTTTGGCTCCACTTCTGTGAGAAAACCTCGAATGCCCATGTTTATTGTAAGTATTGGCGGTTCTGGTTTTGGGATTGAAACGCATGTTCTTAGAATTGTTCCGTCCCCGCCAATTGTGATTATGAAATCTGCTTTCATCTTTCCTAAGGCGATGCTTTTTCCTTTTGTGTTCATTTTCTCCGCTAACGTGTCTTCTATATACACCTCTAACCCCTTTCTCGCCAGATATTCAGCTAATTCCTCTGCAAGTTTTATAGCGTTTCTTTTGTCGAAACGGGCGACTAAGCCGACACTTTTGAACAACGTTCCACCCTTCACGTATTAGCGGCACCTTAATCTATATATGGATGTTGTTTAAAATTGCTGTGGGTAAAGACTATAAATAAATTGGTGGGCGCATGAGCAAACCAGTTGATGTGGGAAGTTTACGTGTCGGCGGCTACATGATTGTCGACGGCGAACCATGCCATATAGTTGACATAACAAAATCAAAACCTGGAAAACACGGCGCAGCCAAAGCGAGGATAGTGGCTATAGGCGTTTTCGACGGAGTGAAAAGAAGCATCGTAAAACCTGTAGACGCGAACGCAGAAGTGCCGATAATTGATAAAAGAACAGGTCAAATCTTCGCTGTCTCGCCGTCTGGGATTCAAATAATGGACTTGGAAACATACGAATATTTAGATGCTCCTTATCCAGGCGAGGAGGAATTGAAAGCAAAGCTTGCTTCTGGCGTTGAAATTGAATATTGGAAAATACTCGGTAAGGTAAAAATTGTCAGAACAAAGTAGTAGATGCAATACTCGAATCTTAGGCTAACTCCACCAGTCCCAATCGAGTTTTTTGAAACCTAAGTAAAGGATTAAGAGGCTTACTCCCCAGCTTAACGCGATGCCTGCAATCTTCAATAGATCGTTGGACACATAGGTGTAACTTGCCCAAGCGCTTATTCCACATATGCCTACTAGTATGAGTGTAAACATAACGAAGTGAATTGCTCTTTCTGTTGTCAATTTTATTTCACCCACTTAACTTTCTTAGATTAGCATATGTTGTTGTTAAAATTTTCCTTTAAAGTTTATTTTGTCGTCTTGCATAACATTGTTTGGAAGCCGATGATGCGAGAAGAGCCGTCTGATTTTGTGACGAATTTTTATAGTCTGAGGCTTCAGTCTCTATTCTACAGGAATTGTATACTCACGTTTGCGGGGTAGATGAATTTCAAGTATTCCCTTCTTAAATCTGAAATGCATCTTATCCATGTGCACTTGCACAGGGATGCGCGTTTGACAGTGAAATGTTTGAAACTCGCCCTTACGATGAATTATACCGAGGTCCTCGAACCGTATCTTCCGTTTCATTCTCGCTGTTATTTCAAGCGTGTTCTTCTCTACAGGTTTAACTTGTACCGTATTTTCTTCAGTTAAGGGCAAATCAACAGTCACTATGACTTCTGTGGGGGTCACCATCATGTTACGCAGAGGTTCAATCGAGCAGGTTCTGCAGTTCCAACTAGGTCTTTCAATCAATGTTTCCTCTAATTGCTCAGCCATTTCTTCTAAGCCTTCAAAATATTCGTCTATTACGTCAAAAATTGAACGCTTTTTTCTACTTGACATTGTCGTTATCCTCCTTACGACACGTATATTGGAATGTCATATTCCTGCCCCTTCTTCATTTTAGTCATCTCTTGCTGGGTTCGTTTCATGATGTCCCTTGCTTTTAAACGAATTTCCTCGCCTTTCTCTAGAAGTTTTGAAGTGTCCACTTTTATTCCTGTGATGTTTGCCAATTCTTTAAGTACTTCTGCTGCTGCCTCGGGGTCTGGATAATTTAGGAAGCATTGTGCAAGTAATGTTATGGCTGGCATCCCCATTCTTGCGCAAGCTTGAAGCATAATTGCCTGAGGCCCAACCATGTATCCTTCATTTAATACTTCTATGTTCTTTTCTCTAACCTGTTTCAGCATTTCTGGGTCTGATGCAGCAGCAAAAACTTTCAATTCTTGCACGTCTTGTCTCTCTTGAATTGGAATGCCGCTCAACGAAATCATCATTCTGACTTTTTTGCTCTTTCCCCAATCAATCAAAGCATTCATTATTGGATAGATTGTATCCGCTGGCGTAGCTGTTTCAGAAACAGCCAAAAGAACATCATTGTTTCCGAAAATTCTTATCGGCGAATGTGGCAAACCCTCATGCAAAACAATCAACGGTGGTAGTAATCTTGAATCCATATACGCTACTTCTTCCAGATTTTTAAGCTCCGATATTAAATGTGAAGCCGCTATGACGCCTACTAAACCAACATCTGGAAAGCCATAAAGCATAATGGCGCCCGAAGGAATTTCCTTTTTCTCAATAATTCTAACTTCCTCGCCCAAATTTTAACCCTCAAACACACTTTAAAAAGGTGAAGCGTAAAAAGCTTATGGAGAGTAAGCTTAAAGAGCAGAATACCTATTTAAATTCGTACGAAGTTTCTGGTCTGGAGAAAAACCATGGCTTTAGAACACTTAGGTTCCTCACTTTACGAAGCCCTAAAAAAAGTCTTCAGAGCGTCCATCGTAGATGAGACTACGGTTAAAGAGCTTGTGCGTGACATACAAAGGGCACTGCTTCAAGCAGACGTCAACGTTAAACTTGTACTTGACATGTCCAAGCACATAGAAGAAAGAGCACTAAAAGAAAAAGTTCCTCCAGGCATTTCGAGACGTGAACACTTAATAAAAGTTGTTTATGAGGAGCTCACCAGATTCCTAGGCGAAAAACCAGTCTCCATGAAAATTGAGCCTGGAAAAAAGAAGGTAATAATGCTTGTCGGCATTCAGGGTTCTGGAAAAACAACAGCCGCAGCTAAACTTGCACGATATTTCCAGAAAAGAGGATTTAAACCAGCTTTGATATGCACAGACACTTATCGGCCAGGTGCTTATGCGCAGCTCGAACAATTGGCAAACAGAATAAGCGTGCCCATATATGGCGACTCAAAAGCAAAGGATCCCACTAAAATAGCTTTTAACGGTCTAAAACAATTCGAGGACAAAGACGTAATACTCATCGACACCGCAGGACGCCACAAAGAAGAGCAAGAGCTAATCAAAGAGATGAAAATTCTTGAAAAAAACATCAAACCAGACGAAGTAATGCTAGTAATTGACGGAACAATCGGCCAACAAGCAATGGTGCAAGCAAAAGCCTTCAATGAAGCAACGCCCATAGGCTCAATTCTTGTAACAAAATTAGATGGATCAGCAAGAGGCGGAGGAGCCTTATCAGCTGTTGCGGCTACTGGCGCGCCAATAAAATTCATCGGCACTGGCGAAAAGATAGAGGATGTAGAGCCGTTCGTTCCTTCTCGTTTTGTCGGCAGGCTTCTAGGAATGGGTGACTTAGAAACTCTGCTGGAAAAAGTACGTGAGGCAGAGGTGAAAGTTCCAGAAAAGAAAGCCAAAGCAATCTTAAGCGGCAAGTTCACGTTAACAGATATGTATGAACAGTTTGAAGCCATGAAGGGAATGGGGCCATTCCGAAAACTTCTGAAAATGATTCCAGGCATGTCCTACGACATACCAGAAGACAAGTTAAACATGGCTGAAGCCCATTTAGAAAAATGGCGCGTCATGATTCAATCAATGACACCTGAAGAAAAAGACAATCCAAAAATTTTCAACGCTTCACGAATAAAGCGCGTATCTAGGGGTTCAGGAACAAGCGAAAAAGAAGTGAAAGAGCTTCTAAAACAATATGTGATGATGCGCCGAATGTTAAAGATGCTGCGGAGAAAAAAGAAACTACCGTTCTTTGGGAAAGGATTGCCGCTCGAGTTTAAGTAAACTCTGGCAAAACAAGAAGGTTTTTTCCATGGACATTTTAGAAAACGCTTTGAGAATGCTTGAAAAACATCCTCTCTGCGACCATTGTCTAGGAAGACAATTCGCTCTACTCGGGTACGGTATAGAAAACGATGAAAGAGGAAAAGCAATAAAACTGATTTTAACGCTCAAAGCGCATGCATTGGCTCTTTCAAAAGGCAATGAAAACCTAAAGATTTTGAAAATCCTCGCAACAAACGGTTTCTCCGAAACAGCGAAAGAAATATTGCAAAAAATGAAAAAACGCATTCCAAGTAAAAATTTCCCCAAAAAATGCTTCTTGTGTGAAGATAAATTCAAAAATCTCGAAAGTTTGGCAAAAAGCGCCCTCGAAAAACTTGAAGGTTATGAATATCACAACTTTTTAGTGGGCGTGGAGTTGCCCGTGACGGTTGAGGAACGTGAAGATGAGTTTAAGGCTGAGTTTGAAGTAGGCTACGGCGAAAATATGCGAAACGAGTTTGGAAGACTGTTAGGAAAAAAAATTGCCGAACGTAGCGGAAAAACTGTGGAGTACAGAAAACCCGAGATTGTTGTGCTTGCCAACCCATTAACTGAGGAAGCAAGACTTCAGATAAACCCCCTTTACATCGCAGGGCGATACAAAAAACTCGTTAGGGATATACCTCAATCAAAATGGTTCTGTTCAAACTGCCGAGGAAAGGGCTGCGAAAAATGTAATTGGACTGGAAAAATGTATCCAGAGTCGGTAGAGGAAATCATTGCAAAGCCATTTTTGGATGTAACAAGCGGTTCAAAAACATCTTTTCATGCTGCTGGGAGGGAAGACATCGACGTCAGAATGCTGGGCACAGGAAGACCCTTTGTAATTGAAATTGCACAACCTAAAAAGCGATTCCTAGACCTTAACGAATTAAAAGATGTTGTGAACGCTTTTGCTAAAGGAAAAATTGAGGTCTCAAACCTAAAATTTGCAAACAAAGACGATGTTAGAAGATTAAAACACGGGGAATCCACGCAAAAAAAGTACCATGTATTCATGGAATTCGAAAACAAAATAACAACAAAGGACATGCGCGTTTTAGAAGAGAAATTGGTAAATGTTATGATTAAACAGAAAACGCCTATCCGTGTTTTGCATAGGCGGGCGGATTTAACGCGGGAAAAGTACATATATGAGGTGAAAGTAAAGAAATTGTCACCTAAAAAGGCTGAAATGGAGATACGCTGTCAAGGAGGACTTTACGTTAAAGAATTGGTGACTGGAGATGAGGGAAGAACAACTCCCAGCGTTTCAGAAATTCTCAAAAACAAAGCGAAGCCTATAAAACTTGATGTTTTAAACGTAATTATGGGAGATTAGAGTGGTGAAAAAATGAGAGGATCAAGGGGATATCGTTCAAGAACACGCCGCCTTCTAAAAAAAGAACCTAGGGAACGAGGCAAAATACGATTAAGCAAGTTACTTTATGAATATCAGCCCAATAGCCGCGTTGTCATCAAGATAGATCCAAGCGTTCACAAGGGAATGCCTCACAGACGTTATCACGGCAAGGTTGGCACGGTAATCGATAAACGCGGACAAAGCTACATAGTAAGTGTTACGCAAGGAGATGCTGTCAAAGAAATTATCGTTAGACCTGAACATTTAGAACCATATAAAAGTGATTAAAGATGCCTGAAAAAAATGTAATGGAAAAGAAGCTCCCCCTTCCGCAGGTTAAAAAGCTATTAGAGTCTATGGGTGAAGAAAATCTGGATCAGTTTCAACGTCGCACGTTTGACTACGTATCTAAATTCTCCAAAATGGACGCTGAAACAGCTGAAAAGCTGGTTGAAAAACTTGTAAAGGAATTTGGTTTAGAAGAGGAAGAGGCAGTTCAAATAGTCAACTGCACACCGAAAACCATTGAAGAGTTGAGGGTTTTTTTGGTTGGTGGCCGCAAGATTATTGAAACTTCAAAGTTGGAAGCCATAGTTAACCTTTTAAATGAGCATCGAAAACTGAAATAGGTAATTCAGCTACTACTTTTTAAGCAATAAGAGAATAATATAAAGGCGAACATGATGGAGAAGCGATACGAAGAGTACGCTTATGTCCTAGATTTCCTGCCGCACGGTCGCCCGGGAATTCGCGTTTCAGGGAGGGCTGGTTATCGAGCCGGGGCTCTAGTTCAGTTGGTAGGTGAAGAGTTCTTCACACTTTTAGAGGCCCTAGTTAAAGAAGGTGTGATGCTTAAGCCTAATGATCGTGTTTACGTTGGAAAGAACGCCCGCGAAGAAATCACTTACATTGTTGGGCGAATAAGCTATGACGAGTTGACAACTGCCGCTAGGACAGAACTTCCTACTGTGATCGGTAAAATAGTGATGAACCGCGAAAAGTGGTTCATCGACTTCTTCAATAATGCCCGGGCTGTAACGCCGCGGATGCATGCGCTCGAGCTGATTCCTGGTATAGGAAAAAAGTATATGTGGCAAGTTATAAATGAACGTGAGAAAAAGCCGTTTGAAAGTTTTGATGATTTACAGAAGCGCACGGAGTTGCCCAGTCCTGTTAAGTTGATTACTAAGAGAATTTTGGAGGAGTTAGGTGGCGAGAGTAAGTATCGATTGTTTACGAGGGCTCACTAGCATAATCGATTTAGTTAATGGGTTATTATGAGTCTCTTAGAAAGGACGAAGTTTCTGCTTCGAAGGCATCGAATTTTTCCGAAGAGGTCTTTAGGGCAAAACTTCATGGTTGAGGCTTCAATTTTTCAACGTATGTGCGATTATGCGGCTTTGTCTGAAGGTGATGTGGTGTTAGATATTGGTGCTGGGTTGGGTTTTCTGACTCGTTTTTTGGCGAATAAGTGTGAGAGTGTTTTGGCTGTTGAGTCTGATGTGGGGCTTGTGGAGGTTTTGCGTGAACAGCTTCGGGGTGTAGCAAACGTCAAAACAATCGAGGGTGACGTGTTGAAACTTCAGATTCCAAAATTCGATAAGGTGGTTTCGATTCCGCCATATCATATTTCTTCTCGTTTGCTCTTGTGGCTTTTAAATAAAAGATTTGATTGTGCAGTTTTGATTTTTCAAAAGGAATTTGCGAATCGGCTTAAGGCTTCTATTGGAAGCGAAGATTACGGGTGGTTGACGGTTTTTACCTACTACTATGTGGAAACTGAACTTTTGGACGCTGTTCCATCATGGATGTTTTTTCCAAAGCCAGAAGTTGATTCCATTATTGTGCGTTTAAAGCGACGAAGGCAATCGCCATTTAGGGTAAAGGATGAAGTGCTGTTTAGCAGGATGGTGCGGTCGCTTTTTACGCAACGCAATAGAAAAGTTAGAAATGCCATGTGGTCATTCGTGAGGAGTTTTTGTGTTGTTGCCGAGGAAGACGCTGATAAATTGGTGGAGTCTTTTCCTTTTGGTGATAAGCGTGTGAGGGAATTGGCTCCTGAAGACTTTGGAGCGTTGGCGAATGTCCTTTCAAGTTAAAAAGGTGTTTTTTGAAAATTACGTTTTTCTTGTTTGGGAGAGTGTTTACGAGCCTGCTGAGGATTCGTTTCTTTTTGCTGAGAATTTAGTCGTTGAAGCGGGTGATTCTGTTGTTGATGTTGGGGCTGGTTGTGGAATATTGGGTGTTATTGCAGCAGAGAAAGCTGCGAGGGTTGTTGCTGTTGATGTTAATCCTTATGCTGTTCGTTGTGCAAAAGAGAATGCGAAACTAAATAATGTTGCAGACAAGATGTTTTTTGTGCAAGGAGATTTGCTTGCGCCTTTGAGGGTTTTGAAAGGGTTTGATTTGATTCTTTTTAATGCTCCTTACTTGCCAGTTGATGTTTTGGAGGGTGAGCCTTGGTTTGGTCGTGCTTGGGCTGGTGGGGTTGCTGGCAGACAAGTTATTGATCGTTTTATTTTTGAGGCACTAAAACATCTGAAACGAGGCGGGCGAATCTTTTTAATGCAGTCTACGTTGTCTGGTGTCGATGCGACTTTTGAAAAGTTTAAGGAAAACGGATTGAAAGTGAGTGTTGTTGCAGAGCGGGATTTGCCGTTTTTTGAGACAATAGTGCTTTTGAAGGCTGAAAGATTAAGTTAGTGGAGGATTTTTTGTAGTCTTAATTCATCTCTTATTGGTATTCTATTGATGCCTTTTAGGATTTTGCCGTGTTTTTCTGCTATGATGTTTGGTTTTACTTCGTAGATTTGGAAGCCGAGGCTTTGATAAAATGCTAAGGCGGGTAAATCGTCATTCGAGGTTGAAACTAATAGCCTTTTCTTTTGTAGCCTCTTAGCTTCGGTTTGCACTTTTTTAATTAGGCTTTTACCGATGCCGAAGCTTTGGTATTTAGGTAGTATGCCTAAAGCCGCGATTAGAATGGCGTCCTCTGCTTCAGCGAATGAGGCGAAACCAATCATGCGATTTTTCATTTTTGCAGTGTACGTGGGAAGTTCTGCAACGATGAATTTTTTGTCAAAGGTTAGTTGCTCTTCTTCTCCCCAAAAACGTTTAACAAACTCTCGAATCTTCTCTCGTTCGTTTTCTGCCGTCACTTTAGCAATAGTGTACTCTAAAGCAACTTTCTTTACACAAACAGGGCATAGTGTTCGTAGCTTTGTGTGCTCTCCGCATGTTAGTCTTCCGCAGATGCTGCATTTGTAAATCGCGTCTTTTCCACAATGTTTGCAGTTCATGAGCTTAACCTCTCTCTGTGTGTCTAGACCCCCCTTATATATAGATTAAACTTCTAATAGGCCCCTCAATAGGTGACTCTACGCTTTTGTCAAAAACTATATAACGTGAAAGGTTCAGTATTGCTAGAAAAGCTTTGGAGGTTTCAGTGGATGTGCATCCTTGGTAAAGACAAGCTGAAACAACTAATCGAGCAATGCAAGTGTATATACCCCTACGATTATAATCTTCTAGACGGCGATGGCTACATCCTAACAGTCAAAGAAGAAACCACACTACACTACCTTGAACACAAAAACCTAATCACATACGAAATAGTCTTCGCACCACCAAACATCGTAGCCCACCTAACAGCCAAAAGCAAATACGGGCGCATGGGGCTATCCTTCCTAAATGCAGCAAAAGTCCACAGCGGCTTCGTCGGGCGCCTAGCCCTAGAACTCGTAAACCTAAGCAACGACCGCTGCCCAATCACAATCAAACGAGGCGACCCATTCATGCACATAGAATTCGTAACACGCGAAGGAGAACCCGCACCATACAACGGCGAATACCAATTCCAATACCTAACCGATGACGAAATGCAAATCTACATCCCAATCCTAAAAAAAGTCTTCCCAAACTACAACGAACTCGCCAAAACATGGTTCAAAAACAAACGGTTACCACCATAAAAAACCAAACATCACTTCCGAAAAACGTGAATTTCACGACCAATCTTATGCCTTTCCCCCATATCAACAAAAGATGACGTCCCCAGCAAATCTTCAACTAACAAACCATCTTCAGCAAAGATTTCCCTTTCAAAAGGATAGCATAGTTTGAAGCCAAGCGCTGTAGTTTTTTCTTCAAGCCCCATAGAAACGAAGACTCTACTACGCGTCTTAATATGGGGGATCACAAAAACCAGTTTCCCACCATTCTTAAGCGCTTTGTGTGACTCTTCCAAAAAATCATTGAACAAAGGCTTCAGCTTTTCAACAATTCTTCTCGCATAAAACTCAGTTGGAAAATGCCGCAAAGCAGGTCCAAGATCAGGCTCAGTCACTATACAATCAACTGTTTCCTCATCAACATACCCTATTAAACTACGCACATCCCCTTGCAAAACCTTACACTTCGCATTCTTTAAGCTGTATTCTTTTCTAAGCCAATCAAGATTTGCGCGAGAGGCTTTTACACACCACGGGTTTATATCCATCCCGATTACTTGCGCTCTCATGAGCAATGCTTCTTGGAGAATCGTACCCACTCCACAAAAAGGATCAAGCAAAACCTTTCCAGGAATACATGCCGACAAATTCACCATGATTTTGGCTAACCTAGGAGGCATGGAAAAAATCTTTCGTTGAACAGGCCTGCTTATGTCCCTCTTCTGAAACTCAAAAGGATTGTGAACTGCAATAGTATTTGAAACAAACGCCTTTCCTTTGCCTATGCAAAGCAGTATCTCTGCACTTTTCTCAATCAAACCCTTTTTCAACACTTCAACATGGGTCAACTGCGGTAGCTCTCTATTTCTTGGAAAACCCATAAACTTCGCCCTTATGCTGCGCGATTCCAATTCTTCCTTGAAGTGACTTCCCACAAATCTCTGCATTTCCCTCGATAATCTGAAAAAACGCGGGTCTTCAAAATACACGCTAACTCCAAAAACACACTTCTTTTGAAGCATTTTGAAAATGTCGTCGATGACGCAGTTCGCAGAAATATTTGCTTTAATTTCCGCCTGAGCCTGCTTTTTTCTGCGAAGAAAGGCATCCTCTATGATTTCCAAGGGAATAAATGTGATAACTTTACCAATTTTTATAATACCTCCAAGGTCGTCAACAAATTTGGGGCTCAGAGTTTTTTCACAGTCAACAACTAAAAAAGATTTTGAAAGGTAGAGTATTTTGAATTTGCACTTTCTTGCCTCAAAAAATGATGCAAGCTCGGCTAAGGAGAGTTTCCAATTCTTTCCCGGAATAAATATGTAGGCGTTTTGCTTAAGGCTGGACATTTTTATCATATGAACTGGTATTCGACAGATAAGCTGCGGATATTTGTTGTTAATACATAACGTGATATTTTAGCGTTATAGTTGCGAGCTTCGCGCTATCGATTTCCTAGCACAAAAAAGGAATATGGATTCTGAATATGTATTATTGAACCAGAAAATAAATCAACAATTTCATAAACATATTTGAGCTACCTGTAAAATATTTAAATACGACCGCATTGGTATGCAGAAGGGGAATCCAAAATGCGTGCAAAAAACTATAGAGCCGTTAAGGGACAAGCCTTCACAAGAAAAAAATTCGTAAAAGGCTTTCCACCACCAAAAATAACCAAGTTTACGATGGGAGATACTAAAGCAAAATTTGAATATGAGGCTAGGCTCATCGCCTTGGAAAAGGCTCAAATCCGCCACAACTCACTTGAAGCCGCACGTGTGGCGTCAAACCGCGTTCTAATGGATAAACTCGTAAACAATTATTGTTTACGTGTCCTACCTTATCCTCACACTATCCTTAGAGAAAACAAGATGATTTTTGGTGCACACGCTGACCGTCTTCAACAAGGCATGCGTGCATCTTTCGGAAAGCCAATTGGGACAGCGGCTCGGGTAAAAGTCAACCAGTCAATCATTATTGTTAACGTGAATGCAGAAGGCGTTGAAGCTGCTAAAGAAGCCTTGGAACGTGGAAGTGCCAAACTTCCGATTCCATGTAGGATAACAGTCGAGAAACTGCAACCAGAGGAGGCAGAGATAGTTGACTGAAATGAGAAAGGAATTAGTCATGCTGTTTGAAAGCTTAAGAAAAACTGACACACCGTCGGTGGGCGGCAAGAACGCCAATTTGGGTGAGATGATAAATGCTGGTATCCCCGTTCCGCCAGGATTTGCTGTCACAGCTTACTCCTACAAAAAGTTCATTGAAGAAACAGGGATAGCCGCGAAAATTTACGACATAATAAGGGAAACTGTAACAAATCCAAGTGATCCGGCACAGTATGAAATAGCTTCTAAAAAAATTCGTGAACTGGTAGAATCAACACCCATGCCCAAGGACGTTGCAGACGCTGTAAAGTCAGCCTACGAAGAGTTGTGCAAAAAACTCGATATAAAAGATGTTTACGTAGCCGTTAGATCAAGTGCGACAGCCGAAGATTTGGCTGACGCATCCTTCGCTGGACAACAAGAAACATATTTAAATGTCAAAGGCATCGACGAGGTTCTCGAAAAAACTGTGAAGTGCTGGTCTAGCCTTTTCACCCCCCGCGCGATATTTTACCGAACTGAGAAAGGTTTTGCCCACGAGAAAGTTTTCATAAGCGTAGGGATTCAAAAGATGGTGAATTCCAAGGTAGCGGGTGTTATATTCACGATAAATCCTGTTACTGGTGACTCTAGCCAGATAGTTATCGAGGGCAATTATGGTTTAGGCGAAGCCGTTGTCTCTGGAGCCGTAACTCCGGATGACTTTGTTGTTGATAAAAGAACCCTTCAAGTAATTGAAAAGCGCATATCCAAAAAGACATTGCAATACGTCCGTGACCCAAACACGAGCAAAACAATACACTTGGGAGTACCACCAGATAAGCAAGAAAAGCCCTGCATAAACGATGAAGAAATTCTCAAACTGGCAGAGCTAGCAAAACGCATCGAACAGCATTACGGAAAGGCTCAAGACATTGAATGGGCAATTGACGGCGACCTACCCTTTCCAAGTAACATATTCATAGTGCAGTCTAGACCCGAAACAGTTTGGAGCTTAAAACTTGCAGAAACACCAACGAAAGCCGAAGCTGAAGGAACAAAACCTGCCGCCATGTTAACAGTGGCTGTCAAGGGAATTGCAGCTGGCAAAAGGGGCTACGGCGTAGGCACGGCAAAAGTTGTGTTAAACACTGCAGAAGCCTCCCAAGTCATGCGAAAAGGGGACATACTCGTTACAGAGATGACCAACCCCGACTATGTGCCTTTCATGAAGCTTGCAGGCGCCATAGTCACTGACAAAGGTGGAGTAACATGTCACGCGGCCATTGTGAGTCGCGAACTGGGCATACCGTGCGTTGTTGGAACAGAGAACGCAACGAAACTTATGATTACTGGTAAAGAATATACTGTTGATTCAAGGAGTGGCATTGTTTACGAAGGTATAATGCCAACATTAACAGAGCAACTATTATCCTCAGCCGGAGCTAATGCACCTTCATCCACAGTTGCAGGAGATATGTTTCAATCAGTGCCGGTGACAGCAACAAAAATTTATATGAATTTGGGTGTTCCCGAAAAAGTTGAGGAATATAAAGACTTGCCTTTTGAAGGCATAGGGCTGATGCGGATAGAATTCATCTTAGCCAGTTACATAGGTGAACATCCAGTTTACCTTATAGAAACTGGGCAATCTCAAAAATTTGTGGACAAACTAGCTGAAGGAATAGCTACTGTTGCAAGGGCTATTCAGCCTCGCCCAGTTGTTGTGCGTTTCAGCGACTTCAAAACAAACGAATACAGAGAATTGAAAGGCGGAGAAAAATACGAAATTGTCGAAGCCAACCCTATGCTCGGATGGAGAGGATGTAGCCGCTACATAAGCCAATGGTATGAAAAAGCCTTCAGACTCGAATGTCAAGCAATACAAAAATGCCGCAGAGAATGGGGCTTGAAAAACGTTTGGGTAATGCTTCCTGTTGTCCGCACAGTATGGGAAGCAAAAAAGTGTCTAGAAATTATGCGTGAAGAAGGCTTGGAGAAGTCGAGAGATTTTCAAGTATGGTTTATGGCAGAAACACCATCAATCGCCATACTTGCCGATGAATTTTCAAAACTATGCGATGGCTTCTCAATAGGCTCAAACGACATGACCCAAGGCATACTCATGATTGACAGAGACTCTGAACGCCTAGGACAAATGGGATACTTCGATGAAAGAGACCCATCCGTGAAAAGGATAATAGCCCACCTAATCAAAGTTGCCCACGAAAACGGATGCACAGTCTCCATATGTGGCGAAGGCCCATCAAACCTACCTGACTTTGCAGAATTTCTCGTGAGAGCTGGAATCGACAGCATATCCGTAAACAATGACGCAGTCATCGCCACTAAAAAGCTTGTTGCAAGCATAGAACAGAAAATAATACTTGAACAACTCGCTGAGCAACATGAAAGAGCCCTCGGCCATGCAGTCAAAAAACCAAAACAAGACTGGGAATGGACAATAGAAAAATAGTTTCTAAGCTATCCCCTTGCATAATTTGGCACATGTTCAAATTTCTTGTACCGTTTTGGATGTGTTTACATGAAGAATTTTGACTTCGAAGAAGAAAGGGTAAAACAAGAAATCCTTAAACTCGGAGCAAAGCGCGTCTTGATTCAGCTTCCTGAAGGTTTGAAGCCCGAAGCCCCCTATTTGGCAAAGGTTATTGAAAAATTTGGCGCACTACCCCTAGTTTCTGCAGATCCATGCTATGGTGCGTGCGACTTGGCTACAGAAGAAGCCGAAAATCTTGGCATAGACTTGATAGTTCATTACGGACATTCGAAGCTAGTAAAGTATGAACGGGTTCCAACAATTTATGTCGAAGCAAGGGCAACCATAAGTGTGGAAGCTGCTGTTGAGAAAGCCTTGCCAATGCTGGGAAAATGGCGCAAGATAGGTTTAGCCACAACCGTTCAGCATGTTCAAACCCTTGACAGTGTTAGAGAGCTTCTTCTTCATGCAGGAAAGACCGTCGCGATAGGCGATGCTGGGCGATTAAGTTATCCAGGGCAGGTAATCGGATGCGAATACAGTAACGCCAAATCAATAGCTAAAGATGTTGAAGCCTTTCTGTTCATCGGCGGCGGACGTTTTCACGCCTTAGGCGTAGCGCTCTCAACAGCTAAACCAACAGTAGTTGCCGATCCATATGAAAGAAGAGCATACTCAATTGATCAAGAAGCCCAGAAAATACTCAAACAAAGGTGGGCAAGCATAGAAGAAGCCCAGAAAGCCAAAACCTTCGCAGTTTTGATTGGATTAAAGCTTGGACAGAAGCGATTTAACGAAGCCCTAAGCGTAAAGGAAAAACTTGAAAAGAATGGAAAAATAGCCCATCTTTTCGCCATTAGAGAAATCGTTCCAGAGATGCTCATGGAATTTCCAACAATGGATGCATATGTGAACACTGCTTGCCCAAGAATATCCCTTGACGATGCTTCTAAATTTCAAAAACCAGTGCTGACAATAAACGAGGCTCTGGTGGTTGTTGGCGAGTTGTCTTGGGAAGAATTATGCAGAAGAGGATTGTTCGAAAGCTAGACTTGGAAATGCTGCTTTCGCAGGTGGCACCGTACACATCACCTAAACCAAGCCTCGAACAATACACCATCCCCGTAGAAGTTGCAGCAACAATGCTTCACATCGCAGCCTACACTTACAACAGCATCATCGGCAAGACTGTTTTAGATTTAGGTTGCGGCACCGGAAGACTAGCTTTAGGAGCATCCTTTTTAGGCGCAAAACAAACCGTAGGAATAGACATAGACAAAACTGCAATAAAAGTTGCCATTGAAAACTCGCTTAAAACAGGATTAAGAAACAAGGTGCAGTGGATTACCGCAGACATAGACGCGATATGCGGAAATTTTGATACTGTTCTACAGAATCCGCCATTCGGAGTGCAAAAACGTAAGGCGGACCGCAAGTTTTTGCAAAAAGCCCTAGAAGTTGGCAGAACCATATATTCCATTCATAAAAACCCTTACAAAAATAAAGAGTTAATTAGAAAATTGGAAACGAGTAAAACCAAAATCATACCAATCTATCCCTCCCCCTTCCTTGAAAGATTTATCGAAGAACACAACGGAACGATAAAAGCAGTTTACGCAATGTTGATGGCAATTCCGAAAACGTTCAACTTCCACACCAAGCGAAAGCACGAGTTTACGGTTGATTTCTATATCATAGAAGGAAAATCAAAATAATACTGAATAGAACTAGCGTAGCCATTAAAGCATGCATTGATTAAGCCAATGAATCAAAAGGTTTATTGAGAAGCATGGAAGAGTACAGTTATATCCTAGCAAATGTTTGGCATCTCACGATGCGTAAGCGTTTGGTCGCATAAGTTGCATAACAAAAAAGGGAATTTAGATGAGTTCACAGTCCTCTAGACAAAAAGGCGATGACTTAGTGTTTCCAGGCGAACGCCTAGGCGTGATAGAAGAGTTTGTTCCAAATTCTGGAACGTACGTTGAGGATGGAATAATCTATTCCAAGATTATCGGACGCGCTTTGATTGATTTTTTAAACAAGCGAGTTTCGGTTTATCCATTGATTCAAGTAGCAAAGGTTCCGAAGGTAGGATCTATGGTCTTAGGATTGGTTTCAAACGTCCAAACCGAAAATGCTGGTGTGCGAATTTTCCAAATAGATAATAAACATCTTTCAGGAATTTTCACGGGAATTTTGCATATTTCAGACGTGCACCTAAGATATGTTGACTCAATGTTTGACGTGTGCAAACCCGGCGATGTAATTAGGGCTAGAGTGATCAGTGAAAAGAACAGAGTTTACCACTTATCTACTAAAGAAAAAGATTTGGGTGTGGTTTACGCTTTTTGTTCGCAGTGTGGCTACATGCTCGAGCCAAAGCGGCAAGTAATGCGGTGTGCAAGTTGCGGGAAAATTGAAAAGCGTAAAATTGCATTAGATTATGGGAAAGGAATGGTGTAAAAAGAAGAGGAGATTTTGTAGATGAATGTGAAAGTATTGAAGAAAACTTCTAACGAGCTTAAAATAGAAGTTGAAGGTGTTGGACATAGCCTTTGTAATCTGCTTCAAAAAAGGCTTTTGGAAGATAAAAATGTGGATTTAGCGGGCTATAATATACCGCATCCTTTGGCCTCAAATCCCGTGATTTATGTTCGCACAAAAGGTAATGTAAAGCCTGAAGAAGCCTTACGGAATGCTGTGGAAAAAGCGCGAGAAATGAACAAAGAGTTTAGCAAGGAATTTGGAAAAGCCCTTAAAAAAACTTGATTCTATCTTTTATTGTTGTGAGCAGTTGGCTGAAGCCCTCTCTAGGATCGTTAGCTTTTTCGAGTATTACGACGCTTTCGTTCAACGTGATGTAATCATGAAGCCAAGCATAAACTATCAACGCTTCTGCTGCGTCGGCTAACATGTGGCGGGTCATTCTTGAAGGTGTGTGCTCTTTTAACCCCGCCTTCTTAAGTGCTTCAGCAAGCACGTTTCCCTTGACCTTTGCGCCTGAGGGTTTTCCTCTCTTACTTGATAGGGCTAGTGAGTAGGCGAAGTTTATGTACGAGTCCCCAAGAGATGCGAGATCGTGGTCTTTTAACACTTGTGCTAGGTCTTTATGGGTTCTTATGAAAGTAAATGCTTTGCCACGTTTTTTCAAATCGGGTACCTCCGTATTACTGGTATTCTTCGTTAAACTTTATAATGTCTCATCCCTTCATATTTTATTGTATAGCTGAGGAATTGTTTTGAGTTGTAAAAAATTTCGTGTGATTAAGCCTGAAATTCGTGTTTTGGGGGTTGATGATGGAATATTTACCCCTCACATGAAAGGTCTTGTGCCTGTTGTTGGAGTTGTTTTTCGCGGTGGATATTGGCTTGACGGCGTGACGCACACGAAAGTAGAAGTGGACGGATTTGACGCTACAAATAAAATAGCTTCCATGATAATAAACTCGCCTCATTACAAGCAGTTAAGGATTATAATGCTTAATGGAATAACAGTTGCGGGCTTCAACGTCGTTGACATAAAAAAACTCGGTATGAAAACAAAACTTCCAGTAATAGCAGTTACACGTGAAAAACCCAACTTTGCAGAAATCCATGAAGCGCTGAAAAACTTGCCAAAGAGTAGGGAACGTTGGAAAGCTATCCTCAATGCTGGAGAAATATTTGAAGTGCCCGCTAGGAATGAAAGTGAGAAAGTTTACATGCAAATTTCAGGAGTTCTTGAGGAAGATGCGAAGAAGATTTTGCGGTTAACTTCCACTCGAAGCAATATTCCTGAAGCTTTGCGTGTAGCGCATCTTGTTGCTTCTGGGATCAACATCATTTAGTGTCAATATTTATTGCGACAAGAAAAAGTTTAAAAGAGACAATGTTAAGGGAAAACAGTCGGATAACGGGAGCATCAAGACATGGAATTTTGTCCGAAATGCGGGTCTCGCCTCGAACCTAAAAAAGGAAAAACGGGAAAAGAAGCATCGTTAGTGCTTGCTTGTCCTAAATGCGGCTATAGAAAGCGCGAATCAGGAAAGAAAGTTGAGCCAAAAGTTGCAAAGGTCATACAACATAACCCGCAAAAACTCGTAGCCGTCATAGGAAAAGAAGAGCAGAAACTGCGTACACTGCCCACCGTTAGAATCGAATGCCCTAAATGCGGGAATAACTTGGCATATGTTTGGCAAGTTCAGACGAGGGGCGCTGACGAATCTTCAACACAATTCCTACGCTGCACAAAATGCAACTACACATTCAGAGAATATTCATAGATTCTTCTATTGTTTCAAGACGTGCTGCAAAACCACAAATGTTGGGTCGGATTCAAAGAATTCCTTTTAGTCGAGCTATAAAGCAAGGAGTTTTTCGCTAGAATTGCGTATAGGTTTTGCGGGACAATAAATCCAAAGGCAGAAGTCTAATGCGTTTTCTGTTCACACAATCCAAGGGCTTAAAGAACTTCCTAAAAATGTTTCATGAGAGTGAACACTAAGCATCTCACTTTAATATGCTTTAAAAAGCGTGATTGAATGGCATTACGTTTAAGTGTGTAAAGTTTTTTATTAGCAACCAAACATAACCGTACAAGGGAACCGACATGTTCAAGCTCAAAGTAGCCGAAGCCAAACTCTTAAGAGACATGGCAACAGCTATCTCCATACTCGTGGACGAAGCCACATTCAAAATAGACCCTGAAGGCTTAAAACTGCGAGCAATGGATCCATCCCGCGTTGCTATGGTCGATTTTGAGTGGCCAAAAACCGTTTTCGACGAATACGTATGCACAGAACCGACAAAAATGTGCATAAACATAAGTGAACTACTAAAACTGCTCAAAAGAGCCACCAAAGACGAGGTCGTGGAGCTTTCTCTTGACGAAAAAACTGGACGCCTACAAATAAAAATAACAGGGAAATATACGCGGGACTTCACTATGCCGACACTTGAAGCCTCAGAAGAAGATGTACCGACACCAAAAATTTCCTTTAATGTCCAAGCTAAAGCCACAACCGACGGCTTAACACAGGCAATCGAAGATGCACAACTCGTAAGCGACCACGTCCGCATCGAGGCAGATGCAGAAAAAATAGTTTTCAACGCTACAGGCGACCTCATGGGTGCCACAATATCACTTCAAAAAGGAAGCGACACTCTCCTAGACTTAGAAGTCAAAGAACCCTCGAAAGCGACATTTAGCCTAAGTTACTTGTCAGAAATCATAAAGGCGGCATCCGCAACATCCGACTTAGCAACACTGGAATTCTCATCAGACATGCCCATAAAACTAGACTTCCAACAAACAAAAGAAGGAAAACTAACATTCTACCTAGCGCCAAGAATAGAAACAGAATAACGTGAAAAACAAAATGCAACATGTGTTTTCCAAGCTTGCCAAAAACGATTATGCAAAATATCCTTTCCTACAAGCAGCTATCAAGTATGTGCAAATACCTGATTTAAAAATTCAAGATTTGACAGATCCTGGCATAGAAAACATCCTCAAACATGCTCAACAAAGACTAGAAGAAGCAATATTCGATAATATTGTTAGCCGAGACCTACAACATGAAGACATCGAAATCATCTCTTTTCCTGTTGCAGTAATGCTGGCTATAGCAACTAAGGACTCTTTTATCCAAAAAAGGTATGCCCTTGCAGAAGCAAACCAAGCGTACGAAGATTTAAGAAAAGAATCCAAGGATAAGATCTTCGAATTTGCAAAAAACTTCGGATGGAAACTTGCAACGAACAAAGAACCTAACATGCCCTACGGATTTGTATTGAATTTTGTCGATTATCTTCGAAACACGACGCATTTACGAGAAAAGCAATGGAAACTTGTTAATCGTATGGTATCAAATGGAAACGTCTACTTAGGAATAGATGAAGTTGCAAGGCTTTTAAAAGAAGAAGTTCGGAGGCATATTGAGAAAAAATTAGAGGTAAAAGAGACACCAGAATTTCCACCAAAAATAATCGAGATTGCTGAGAAAATAAAAAAATTAACAGAGGAAACAATAGGCAAGGCTGAAATGGAAGGTTTTCCCAAAGCCGTAATTCAAACAGCCTTTCCGCCATGCATAAACATTCTTTACCAATCCTTCACTTCTGGACGCCATCTCTCGCATATAGGCAGATTCACCTTAACGTCTTTTCTTATAAACATTGGAATGACGCCAGAAAAAGTTATTGAACTATTCAAGAATTTCTCTGACTATAACGAGAGAATGACCCGATACCAAGTTGAGCACATTGCTGGAGAAAAGGGTTCAAGGACACGATACATACCGCCAAAATGTGACACGTTAAAAACCCATGGCGTCTGCACAAACCCAGACGAAATCTGCCAAAAAATCCGTCACCCGCTAATTTACTATCGAAGAAAATTTAAAACGATGCAAAACAATGCGTAACAAACCGACTTACATAACAATAGGATTTATATAGTTAGTGCGAAATTATTGAACACTATTCAAGGTGACAAACCATAACAATGAATACTCAAGTTTCCTACATGCTAGAGCCAGAAATCAAAACGCAATCAGGGAGCTTGAGTTTGAAAGAAAATATATGCGAGATTATTGAGGGGAATTTGAAAATAAGGTCGGAAATCGGTGTTATCCTTCCAACATATTGTGAAGCTGCAAACATTAAAAAGCTAATAGACGAAATTGAAAATTTAAACATGCGCATTTCCATATTAGTTATAGATGACTCCAGCCCCGACGGAACAGCAAATATTGTTAAAAGTTTACAGAAAAGCTATAATAACATTTTGCTTTTTGTGAGACCAAAAAAATCTGGTCTTGGAACCGCAATAACCGATGGGTTCAAAGCGTTCTTGTTATTGAAAAATCCTCCCAAATACATAGTTACAATGGATGCAGATTATTCGCATAATCCTAAAGATGTTCCACATGTAATCTCCGCGGCAAAGGAAGGAAAAGGACTTGCTATAGGAAGTAGATATTGCAAGGGAGGAAGGATAACAAATTGGAGTTTATTCCGCTTGGTAACGAGCCGAATAGCCAACCTTGTAGCTTCTTCTTTGATAAGAGCGGGAATACGTGATTACACAAGCGGTCTACGTTGTTATTCAACAAAAATAGTCAAAGAAATCGTCAATGACCTACACAGTCAAACATATGAAATACAAATAGAAACCATACGGCAAGCCAGCAAAAAGAAATTTGCCATTAAAGAAATCCCTATAACCTTCGTAAATAGAAAAAAAGGAAAGTCAAAGCTAACTCCAAACGAAATTAGAGAGTTTATATCATATATTTTAAAAATTAGAAAGTAATTACACCAGCGTTCTAGTTGCTGGTGAAATTTAATGACCCCATTTACGATGGTAGTCGGAATATGTGCTTACAATGAGGAGAACAATATTGGGCTTGTTCTGCAAAATCTTATTTCAGAACAAGATCTACCTAACGATTGTAAAATTTTGGTTGTTTGTTCTGGGTGTACTGATGGAACTCCAGAGATTGTGAGGGAATTTCAGAAGAGAGATGAGAGAATTGAATTAATAATTGAGAGTGTTCGCAAGGGAAAAGCTAGTGCTCTAAATACGATCTTTAAAATTGCAAGAGGATCTGCCGGCATATTAGTTTTGGTGAATGCAGATGCTTTGCCTAAGCATGGAAGTGTAAAAAGACTCATTTTTGAGCTGGCAACTAGTAACGCTGGCGCCGTTTTTGCACAGCCTGTTCCTTTTGAAGGCGTTCGGGGATTTAGTTATAAGATTGTGCATGTGATATGGCGTTTGCATCACGTAATTTCGCTCTTTCAGACACCTAAATTATCGGGAGAGCTTTGCGCAATCCGTATGTCTTGCCTCCCAGAAATTCCAGAAAATGTTGCCACAGATGAGCCATATATCGAATTGGCAATTCGTAATCAAGGTTACAACATAGTTTATGTTCCTGAAGCGTTCGTGTATATAAGATGTCCGACCAATGTTGTCGACTTGCTGAAGCAGCGAAAACGTATACAGCTTGGACATATGCAATTAAAGAACGCAACAGGTTTCAAAGTTTCCACCTCGAATTATAGGAATGTTTTACGCGCCTTTTCCGCTCTAAAACCAAATGAAATTCTGTATGCTTTGCTGGGAGGGTTCTTGGAAATGATTGCCTACTTTCAAGCCAGAATTGATTTAGGTAAGGGCATGGTTTCGTATATGTGGGAACCAATAAAAAGCACAAAAACTTCAATATAATGTGATAGAAGTTTGCGTTAGAGGATTAGCAATGCATGTTTTGCAGGTTACTCCGCGATATTTTCCACGCGTTGGAGGCGTTGAGACGGTTGTTCAAAAAATAAGCGAAATGCTTGCTACTAGGGGTTCTCAAGTAACGGTCTATTCAGTTGATCTAAGCCAAGGTTTGTCAAAACAGCAAAAAATCAATGGAGTCGTAGTTAAACGTTTCACTCCATTGTTTGGTGATCCACTTTACTTCCCAGAACCAAGGTTTCTAACATCTTTGCGTCGGGAGAATGCAGACGTTATTCATGTCCATAATGCTCATACACTTCCACCAGTTCTTACAGCTCTATCTAAACATAAGGGGCAGAAATTTCTGCTACAACCATATTATCACCGTTTTGGCCAAACTTCTATTCGGAATTGCCTAATCAAGCTTTACAGATATGGGCTTAACAATGTAGTTCTTTCTCGCGTAGACCTTGTTGTAGTAAATTCAACTTATGAAAAAAAGATATTTAATGAGGATTTCTCTGCATGTAAAGGAACCACTTTGATCCCGCTAGGTATGGATTTAAATGAGGCCAGACGTGTAAAACATAAACCTATTGAACCTAAACGAGTTCTTTACATTGGAGCTTTGAGGCCCTATAAAAATGTTGATAAGCTTCTAGAAGGTTTTGCGAGGTTAATAAGAGAGGAGAACAAAGAATACAGGCTTGTTATAGTAGGTGAGGGTTCAGAGTACGATTATTTAACTAAACTAGCTCACAGCTTAGGCATAGCCCCCTTTGTAGAATGGAAGCGAGGCTTATCTAGAGAGCAACTCTTAAATGAGTATGCAAAAGCAAGTGTTTTCATTCTTCTGTCTTCTCTGGAAAGTTTTAGCTTGGTTGTGTATGATGCATTGGCAATAGGAGTCCCGGTCGTTGTTTTGAATCATGGTGTACTAGCAGATTTGGTTGATGCGGGATTCGCAGAAGGAGTCAACTCCCTCGACGCAAAAGAAATTGCTATTGCATTGGTAAGAGCCTCGAGAAAAACATATACTAAAATGAATCGTTTCCTTGATTGGAGAGATTATTCAAACATTGTTATTAGCATTTATCATAAACTACTAGAGAATCGCTAACGATGTCTTTTATAGAAAAGACATTAGGCAAGCGCATGTATGTTAAGCAATCTGTTTGCATTTTAGTATAACTCCATATACTGTTAATTATGTGTCAACAGCGTGAAAATCACATACTTTTCAGTTTATCTCTCCAAAATTTCACGGTTAATTCCAAACCTTCCTCAAGAGTAAACTTAGGTTCCCATCCTAGGAACTGTTTAGCTTTTGAATAATCACCTACCAAATCCTTGATGTCTAAGGGTCTAGTTGGTATTGTATTCCAGATTACTTCACCCTTATACTCGCAAAGTTCAGAAATCGTATCGACCAATTGCTTTATTGAAATGCCCCTTCCAGTACAAAAGTTGAATACTCCACCTTTTGCTTTCGGATTATTCATACATGCCATGTAACTGTTTACATGATCATCTATATATTCAAAATCACGTGTTGGTGTTGGATCACCAAGTTTTACTAGTCCTCCTTTGAGCATTTGTACAACTGTTCGCTCAACCACAAAATGCGTATTGTCCTTTCTTCCATAAGTATTAAAGTTTCGAAGAATTGTCATCGGAAATTCGTAAGTGTCACGCATGTATAACAAATATTTCTCGCAAGCAAGCTTGCTTACTGCATATGGGCTATTCGGGTTTTGTGGTGTTTCTTCTGTTTTTGGAATCGGGCCGTTGCCGTAAGTCTCTGAAGTTGAAGCAAATAGAAAGTGCCCAAAATTAGGTACCTCACGCAAGCATGCCTCTACAAGATTCATCGTCCCAACGAAATTGGTTTCAATAACCTCGTGGGGATGGTCGTAGCTATATGATACCGCACTGATTGAGGCTAAGTGAATAACCACATCTGGCTGGACTTCCTGAACAATTCGCTTGACTGCGAATGGCTCTCTTAGATCACCAAAAATGGTTTTAACCTTTTTTGCTTCCCCTAAAATGAACCTGCCTGTGACATACCGCTCTAGAGCGTAAACATCGTATCCCTCCTGAACAAGCTTTGGCGCAAGATGGCTTCCAACAAAGCCTGTAGTTCCGGTCAGAAGAATTTTTGATCCTTGTCTATCCAATCATTACCACCTTTAGTTTTTTATTAAGTTATTAATTGGTTTCTAGTAGTTGCTACTTCATAATTTTTTCGGGTGCTAGTTCCTTAATTGTATTTGCCACTCAAATAATAGCGTTAACTTTTTAATAGATGTACTCTGGTAAGTTATAAGGGAAAAAAATGTTGCCACTAATGTTACAGTTAATTCTTTTTGCTTTCCTTTTAGTGATTAATGGTGAACCTTCTAGATCTCTCTTAATTAGACGTCTCAAACTGTTTTCAAATTTGGATTTCGCACAAATCTGCATACTTGACATTTATCTCGGAGGCTTAATTTTGTATGTAATTGCCATGTTGCCTTTGCGGCTTTTTGACTGGGCTATCCTTTTCTTGCTTACAATAATGAATTTTCTTTTATCCGTTCTTGTGCACTTCAAAACCTTAACCCGTGTCACAAGTTTCGATAAGATCAAAGTTTCCTTGAAGGAAAACAAAAAGGTATTTTTTGATTATGTGCTTGTGTTTTTGATGTTTATCATTTTCCTCTTCATTAACCTTCTTTCCGTATCCGATTTGGTGCTTGGAAGCGTGCACGACGAGTCTATACATTCCCTTGATGTTGAAGTTATTTTAGAGAATAACCATGTGCCAGTCACTTTGCAACCTTATTTACCAGAGGGAATTATCTACCCGCAGGCATCTCATGTTATTTTCGCTTTTGCATCTCGCATGTTGAATCTGGGTGTTCCTCAGACTGTTTTTTATGTGAGTATCCTTTTTAAAGCGCTTTCTCTGTTTGGTGCATATTTTTTAGGCAAAGAGCTTGGTTCCAGTAGGGCTTATTGTTTGGGTTTAAGTTTCGTTTTTGCCTTTATATCTAGCTGGCCTTTATCAGTTGTGTGGGGCGGAAATCCTTTCTTGGTCGGATTTCCTTTATTTCTTGTTTGCTTAGGGCTACTTTTTTCTATGTTCTGTTTCTGTAGGAAGAATAGTTTTGCTGAGCTTATAGTTGTTGGTTTACTCTTTGGCTATCTCAGCTCTATCATTTTCTCTTACGTTCAAACATTAATTATGGTTGCTTTACTGATTTTCATTTATTATCTTGTTCGAAACCGTAGCAGAGTGTATCATACTTTACTTGAATTTGTTGCAATCTTCAGCGTGAGTTTACTTCTGCTGAGTCCTTTTTTGTTTAGGTTTTTTGCTTTTTATCAGTATCCAGGTCACAACATTGGCACTCCTTCCGATTTTGCTGGGTGGAGACCGCAGCAACTTTATATAACTCAAGCGTTGCAATGGGCTTTTGAAAATCTATCTCCCTATGTTTTACTTCGGATGATAATAGTGCTTATCCTTGTCTATCTTGCTGTATCGTTTTTGAAAACTAAGAATTATAAGAATATGAAATCTCAAGTAGCTTTTGCATTAGCTATTTTTGTTGCAGCAGCGTTGTTATCATTTATTTCTTTTTTCCTTTCCCCAGATTTTAACGTCATATCTTGGGGTCATCAAGGTGTCCTTCTTACCATTCCGATAAATATTTTGATAGTTGCTTTTTACGTGAAACTTGTCGAATTCTGCCACGGAGGCAAATTAAAAAAGTTATTCAAAATTTGTCAAAAAAACTCTCATGCAACACTGCTTTTGACAATTATGCTTCTCTCAGCGGTAACTGTTCCCTTCTTGTATTATAGGTTTTTAGTGGATCCTGGAACCCTTAGGAGTACTTATGGCTTGTTTGCAATTGCTACTCAGGACGACTATAATTTGATGATGTGGATGAGCGGAAATGTGTCATCGAATGCTATAATACTTGTAAATCCATATGAGGTAGGTTTGTTTATTCCTTCAATTTCGCATAATAGAATAATTTTTCCTCATTCAGGGAGTAGTTTTAGCAGTTCTTATCAAACTCTAGTAAGTTTATTAAATTTTAATGTATTAAATGAAACTACGCATGAGCTGATGCAATATTGGAACATATCTCATGTTTTTATCGGTTCTAACGTCGCTTATTGGTGGCTTGAAAATCTTAAATGGAATCCCAAATTGCTTTTGGGCAATCCCAACTTCAAGCTAGTAAAAAACTTTGGCAATGCCTACCTTTTCCAATTAAATGCTACTAATTCCAACATCGTTTTCTTGGATGACTTTGAATATTCTCTTTGGAGTCAAAATGGATGGCAAACAAATTATGTTGGAAATGGTTTAGGAAACGTGGCAATAGCCACTGATTTTGGATATAATGCTTCGAGATGTTTGATTATAAGGACTCAGGCTTTACCTACAGTAGTTGAATGGAAGTATGCACGTTGGGTTCGCAGAGAAATTTTTGTCCAAAACAATTCGCGTGTTACTCTCTCGTTTTATTTTAATGCAACCGAAGGTTTCAACGACAAAGATACTTTCGCAGCCCTAATTTCTAACGCTTATAATAACGAGTCCGTTGTATTCACAATCCCGAATGGAATTTATGCAAGCTATAAAAACGCCAAATCTTTAGAAGGATTTACCGGGGAATTTGATTTAAGTTCGATATGGCATGAACTATTCAATTCTACTCTGCCTAACCCTTTTATCTTAGAATTTGTAAATTACGATTTTGATGGCATTGAAAATGTCGTTTATATTGATAACATCACAATTACAGCCACACCGCTTGATTAAATTCCTGTAAAAACTGAGGAAAGTTAATGGAAGAAATCTTTGAAAAACCAAAGGTATCCATAATTATACCTACTTACAACTCAGATGGCACTCTTGAAAAATGTCTCAAAAGCGTGTACAATCAAAGTTACCGTTTCTACGACGTTATAGTCGTTGATAATTTCAGTAACGATTTGACTATAAAAATAGCAAAGAAATTTGGAGCTAAAATAATACAGCGAAAATGCAATCCAGCTTTAGCTAGAAACATCGGAGTAACAAACTCAACTAGTAAATACATACTTTTCATAGATTCGGATCAAATCTTATCCCCATCAATTATTGAGGAATGTATCGGAGAATGTGAAGAGAAAAATGTTGGAATGGTAAGAATTCCCGAAGTCTTCATTGGAAAAAACTTCTGGAGTTCTTGCTCAGCAACTTGGAAAAACTGCTATCTAAAAGCCGAGAAACAATATGGATCCAGTGAAAACATTATGAGCGGTAGCCCCCGCTTTTTTGTTAAAGACTATATAATTAACGCAGGCATGCTTAACAGCAGTCTGTTATGGGGAGAAGATTATGATTTTTACAAAAGAATGGAGAAAATAGGTATAAAAGAAACCTCCTGCAAATCCGAACTATACCATTATGAGCCTTTATCACTAAGAGGAATATTGTTCAAGCTTTTTCGCTATGGAAAATCCATGCCGATCTTTACGAGTAATGCTTCAACTAGAACACAAATTTTCCAGTTCATGCTTATTAATTCATTGTGGACTTTAAAGGAGATACTTAAGGAGTATAAACGATTCCCCGCAATGATAGCGGGGTGCACATTTCTTCTATGGCTAAAGGCGTATTCACTAGCCATGGGATTACTAGTAAGTTGGGGTTCGAATAAACGGAGCGAATGATTATTATTAACAAGATGAATGACCAAACAAGGCCTTTGCCAGGCGGAATAGCAAAACAACTACTTGTTCATGATATATACGTGAATGGTTTAAAGGCTATCATATACTGTTATGGGCTTTCTGCCTCCAGGTACGTAGAATATGTTAGCGCGCTAGCCTTTCTATTACCTGAAGTTAGGAAAGGCGACACAATATTGGAAGTAGGTTGTGGTCATTCGATTCTGCCTATACTTTGGCAAAGATTGAATTTAGAAATAATAGCTCTTGATTCCAACCTAGGCGCATTAAAATGGCAAATGAAAAAGAGCAGAAAAATCACCAACGCCTTTTTTCATGTGGTTCTGGCTGATATGAGATACCTACCATTTAAAAATGAGAGTATTTTAGGGGCGTCGTGTATATCCACTATTGAACATATTCCTGGTGAAGGGGATATTGAAGCTGCCTTTGAAATTGGGAGAATTCTAAAAGATAATGGTATAGGTATAATAAGTTTTCCGTTGTCTTTGAAAGGAAAAAGTTACTCTAAGACACAGTGGACAACTGGGATTCCCCCAGCTTTGCAAAGTTTTTTTAAACATTGCCTTCCAAAAATTTTAATTAAGTTCAATGTTGACAGAACAGGTTTCTATTTTGAACGGCTTTTCTCTCTTAGAGATGCCCGTAAGCGAATAATAGCGCCTTCAGGGTGCCTAGCAGAAGAGTACCTTACACTAAAAAGCGGAAACATAACAAAATTAATATATCAAAAAATAATCCCAATAGGTGTTCTTACTCCGATTGACTATTTAATAGCCAAGTTTTTAATGACAAGTAAACGAACCAGAAATATGGATGCAATTATATTAAAATTAAGAAAGCGAGACTTTAAGAAGATGTAATTTTGTAAGTTGCAATGGCTAACTTAGGGAAAGAATTCTATGTTTGCTTCGTTTTTTGGAATTCCCGCATAGACTTAAACCTAGTCTCGTTATTTTTAAACGAAATGTTTTTTATGTCTCAGCCAAAATTTAGGTTTGAGTGAAATTGAAGACAATTACTTTTGTGCAAGAAATGTTTCGAGAGTATTACAATAAAGATTTTCATCTAGGCGAAAATTTTCCGATGTTTGAGAAGCGCGAATTCGGCTTTGTTTTGTTTGAAGGTCGGATGTTTCGCCACTTGAGCTTCCAAAACAAGGAGGAATTAACTTCTTTTTTGCGCAGTTCTGTTCCTCGTGATGCCTATTTTTCCTGTGCTTACTATGAAGATCCGAAGGCTGAAATGGAAAAGAAAAGTTGGCTAGGTGCTGATTTAATTTTTGACATAGATGCTGATCACATACCAACCCATTGCGACAAGATACATGATGAATGGACTTGCGGAAATTGTGGCTTCGCCGGAAAAGGAGTTACACCTGAAAGATGTCCCAGCTGTGGCAGTGAAAAATTTGACGAACGAACATGGCCCTGTGAAGTTTGTTTGGCTTCTGCAAAGGCAGAAACAGTGAAATTGTTGGACATATTAACGCGAGATTTTGGTTTTTCAGAAAAAGAGATACAAGTCTTCTTTTCTGGACATCGGGGTTATCACATCCATGTCGGAAGCGAAATCATCAAAAATCTCGACTCCATCTCTCGCAAAGAGATTGTCGATTATATTTGTGGTTTAGGCCTTGATGTTGCTTTTCACGGATTGAATGAAGAGGCTTGGAGGTCAGCGTATGCCTTGAAAGGGTTAAATTTGAATGACTCTGGATGGCGCAGGCGAATTGCCAAGGGCATACACGACTTCCTTCTCAATGCCAAGCGAGACGATTATGAGAGAATGGGATTAAATAGGAAAATTATTGAAGCTATAATCAAGAACAAAGACAAAATTTTGAGAAACTTGAATGATTTGGGGTTCTGGGGAGGTGTCAAAGGCATGGGTTTCGAGACTTGGAAGAAAATAGCCGAGTTTTGTATAACGTCTCAGTCAGCCAAAATAGACACAGTTGTTACAACTGATATTCATCGTTTAATTAGGCTGGCAAATACCTTACATGGCAAGACGAGTCTGAAAAAAGTCGAGATTCAAGTTTCAGATATTGAAGATTTTGATCCTTTTAAGAGCGCAGTAGCCTTTAAAAATGGAATGGTATCTGTATTTGTTTCCAACTCTCCAGAATTTAAGCTTGGTGACGAAAGATTTGGTCCTTATAAAAATCAAAGGGTTGAATTACCTACCGCAGCAGCTATGCTGCTTCTTTGTAAGGGTAGGGCAGAGGTTGTAGAGTAAAATGTATAACGAGCTATATGAGATTTGGAAGAAAGAACTTGAGAGTGTAGAACTTGAAAGGCTTCCAGCCGATTTTTACCTTAAAATTGTTGATTATTTGAGGAGACATAAGGAAGAAGGTCGAATGCTCGACAAGAAAACCGTGAAAGCAAACCTACTCAAGAGAGAGGCGCAGAACGTTAAACGAATGGTTCGCGAGTTAATGCGAACACGCTACAGAAAGTTAGTTAGAAAGACAGCAAAGGGTGAAAAAGTTCCATCCGATGTTTTGACAGCTGAGGAAGAAAAAATCTACACAGGAGCCTTGTCTTTTTCAGAGGCATACAGCAGTTTTGCCAAAAGTATACTTCGCGGAGATATACCGAAAACGAATATCGAACAAAAGAATAAAAGAGCTGTTCTACGCTTTTTTAAGAATGTACCAGCGATAATCGGGGCGGACATGAAAACATATGGGCCCTTCGCGATTGAAGATATTGCATCTTTGCCGATAGAGAATGCCAAAATTCTAATTAAACAAGGTTTGGCTGAAAAAGTCGAAACAATCTGAAGACATCTTTTGCTAAATCAGCCTTTTTCTTTGGATGGGCTAAGGACAGTTCCTTTTCTGCTTCTTATTTTGCCCCACAAAATTCGGCTACCAATTACTATCAACGGATAGGACACTATCCATATTATGGAGTATAAAGGACCATAGTATGCATGAAAACTTGCGAATTGAGAGGATTCGCTGCCGTAATCCATGGCAATCAAAAAAATGCTCAGTATTCTGAAAATATTTATGAAATAAGTCACTATTGCACCGACTGCAAAATAGACTGCCCCCATCTTCCAAGAGATTTTAGTTCCTCTTAAAAACAACAAAATGGTAACAGTATATATTAAAAGGCTTTCTACACCAGCACATTGCCAAGCAATATAGAAAGACGCTCTTCTGATAGGGTTTTCTGGATCTACAACGCTCAAAAGAGGCATATAACCATAAATCGGATCTGTTACAAAAATTAAGCTTGTTCGATACCCGATAAGACTTAAAGCATTTGCCGCAAGCGTAGCTGATGTTGGAACAAGTATTTGAAAAGGTGTGAACCTTCCTACTGGATATAAATTGTCTATCGCAAAAATTGTCCCGATAATTCCCGAAAAGAATATGGAAATTGAGAAATTCGAAAGATCGTTAATCCCATGAGCCAGTAGCACCATTAGGCAGAGAAATATCGCAAAAACCAAGTATTCGAATGAGACAGGCATTAAGCGTGCAAAATGCCCCGGAACTGGGTCCCAACTAGCGTTCAATAAGTATGGTAAAAAAGACCTCTCGATTGCAAGATTCACCCCGTAATAATTGGCAGCGATTATGTATATTGTGGGAAGTAGCAGACTCACAATGAATAACACTGTTCTCTTTGACCGTAATTTGCCGATTTTGCGGTTCTGCAAGTTCTCCCAGCCCAATACAATCTCCAAAGAGGTTAACCATAAAAAGAAGAGCTGAAGCGTTCGACCTTGGTATGCTTGTTCGAATGAATATGGGTATAACGAATAGAGGATGGCTAGTGGGATGACGAATGACATGATAGGCAGGAATCTTGTCAAAACATTGATGATCCACTTAGTGTTTTGTCCAGTAATTGGCATATGCCTTCCCCATTTTCCAAGGTGCAACATAACTATCCAAACACTCATTTAAAAGCGATTTCTATTGGCACACTCTAAAACATTAGAAATTCTTTAATATGAAAAACAGTGCTAATAGCTTGAAACGGTTAACGGTGTCACGAAATGAATAATAACGAAGGTTTTAGCGGAGGTTCTCTAGTGTTAGCTTTTGTGACGTTCATTATTGGCTTTCTAGTAGGCTTGTTGGCTTTCATTCTAATGCCCATAAATTCAGATTATACAACAGTGGGAATCTTGATTTTCATGTTCGGCCTTATGAGCGGAGTCTTTGCAGCAATGTTAACGAGAAAAATAGTGTGTTCAACTAGGCTAAGAAAGTCACAAAATAGCTGATTTCTTTCCACAGATTATTCGAATCATGTCAGAATATTCAACAGAATAGATGAATGATGATTTCAACGAAGCGAAAAAGTATAAGAGTATGTGTGTTTTTCTTTATGCAAAGCTGGTCGTGATCAAAGTGAACGTTCCTAAAGAAATTAGGACATTCTGTCCTAGATGTAAACAGCATCAAATTCATACTGTAACTCTCTATAAGGCTGGAAAGCGGAGGCCTTTAGCTAAAGGCGAACGTCATCACCAAAGGGAAAAGAAAGGCTACGGTGGACAAAAATATCCTCTTCAAAGAGACTTTGCAAAAACAACCAAAAAACAAACTTTGAAACTGAAATGTAAAGTCTGCGGTTACATAAGGCATAGAGAGGGTATACGATTAAGGAAACTAGTCATTGCTTAATTTGGAGGTTAGCTTTGTGACTGAATGGGAAAGACTTATTCCAAGACCAAGAAGCAGATTCCTCCGAGTAAAATGTCTAAAATGCGGTAATGAACAAATGATCTTCAGTAACGCCGTAAACAGAGTTAATTGCAACGTTTGCGGGACCGAACTTGCAGAACCATCGGGTGGAAAAGCGATAATTAAAGGTGAAATAGTCGCGGTTTTTGAATAGGGATGAATACTCCTAATGGCAATTAAAAAACAGGAATGGCCGGAAATAGGCGATTTAGTAATAGCAACCGTAGAAACCGTTACTGATTACGGTGCCTATGTAAAACTGGATGAATATGATAAAAAGGGGTTGCTGCATATCTCCGAAATATCTTCTTCTTGGATCCGAAACATTCGTGATTTTGTTCGTGAAGGGCAAAAAATTGTTTTGAAAGTTTTGCGAGTTGACATAGAAAAAGGACACGTAGATTTGTCTCTTAGAAGAGTTACTAAAAGAGAAAAAATTGAGAAAATTATGTTCCAGAAGAAAGAAAGAAAAGCTGAGGCTTTGCTCCGAAGCGTCGCTGAAAAAACTGGCATGTCACTAGAGGATGTCTATGAAAAAGTAGGAGCGCCTATGGAAAAAGAATACGGGTTATATGAAGGCTTCGAAAAAGTTGCGAAAGAAGGCGCAGAATTTTTAACAAAAATAGGTGTATCCGAGGAGTTCGCACCTGCTCTTGCTGAAGTTGTGAAAGAAAGAATACATGTACCAATGGTTAAGGTAAAAGGCATAGTAGAACTTCGCTGTGCAAAGCCTAACGGAGTAAAAATCATCAAAGAAGCCTTCTTAACCGCTAAAAAAGCTGAAAAATCTCGAGATGCGAAACTTCGTTTTTATGTTGTTGCTGCGCCAAAATACTGCATTGAGGTTCTTGCAGAGAATTATAAACGTGCAGAAGATATTTTGCAAAAAGTTGCTCAAAACATTGTTTCAAACATTGTCAAAGCTGGCGGACAGGGCTCCTTTAAAAGGGAAAAATGATGGTCTGGCTTTTAAGAAAATGTGAAAGATGCGGAAAATATACTTTAAAGCAAGATGCATGTCCATATTGTAGTGGAAAGGTTCGAGTGCCACATCCGCCAAAGTTTTCGCCTGATGACAAATATCTCAAGTATAGGATGGCTTTAAAAAGGGAAGGTGCAACAAAGTGAAGGAGACGTTCATCAAGGAACTTGTAAAAGTTGAATTGAACAATCCCATTTTAATCGAGGGTCTTCCAGGGCTAGGGCTTGTTGGTAAAATTGCCACGCGTTATTTAATCAAACAATTAAAGGCCGAAAGGTTCGCTTACCTTTATTCCCCTCATTTTCCGTATTTTGTGCTCGTCAGCAAGAAAGGAAACGTTAGGCTCCTGCGAGGAACGTTTCACTTCTGGAAGAATAAAAAAGGAAAAAACGACCTCATATTCTTTACAGGCGATAGTCAAGCGCAAACAATTGAAGGGCAGTATGAAATTTCTGACCGTATACTGGATTTCGCTAAACAATACAATGCAAGGATGGTTGTTACAATAGGCGGTTATCGAATAGAAGCGAAGGACAAGCCTAAAGTCATTGCAGCAGCCACAAATCAAGAACTATTAAACAGGGCTTTGCAAGCTAAGGCTATGATAAGTCCTATGGGGAGCCCTATTGTTGGCACTGCCGGCTTAATTTTGGGTTTGGCACGGTTTAAGAAGGTTGATGCTCTTTGCCTTTTAGGTGAAACTAGAGGGTACTTACCCGATCCAAAGGCTGCTAAAAGCATTTTGGAAGTATTGCAAACGGTACTTGGTTTTGACGTGAATTTGACGGGTTTGGATGAAGAAATTGCCAAAGCAGAGAGGATGGTCACGCGTTTACAGAAAATTGAGGAAAAAAGAGCCTTGCGGTCTGAGGAAATGCGGAAAAAAGAGGATAAGAAAATCACGTATATTTCCTAAAGCTAGAGATCCAATTCTTCATTTAAAATTCTAACGATTTTTTCGGCGGCATGCCCATCTCCATAAGGAGATTTCCACGGTAACTCTCTTGGACATTCCAACAAGCTTTCCATTGCTCCGAGTATTTTCCGCTTCTCTACACCAACGATTTCAGCAAAACCAGCCTCGACGGCTTCTGATCTTTCAGTGGAAAGACGCGTGACCAGAACAGGTTTTCGCATGCAAGGTGCTGTTGCCTCTTCTTGTATGCCACCGGAATCAGTCATTATCATCTCGCATTTTTTCATCAAGACTAGAAAATCAAAATAACCGAGCGGTGGTAAAATCTGTATGTTTTTCGACTTCTTGATTTTATCGTAAATTTTGTTTTGTTGCATTCTCTTTTTTGTGCGAGGGTGCATTGGATAGACGATTGGCATGGGGGCTTCTGCGAAGGTTTCCATGAAACTTTTGAGAACTCTGAAGTCATCTACGTTTTCTGCTCTATGGGCAGTTGCTAAAGCGAATTTTTCAAAATGAACAGTTTCCAATATTTTTGATTTCTCTTCTGCGATTGGTAAGCGCTGAATTACAGCGTCTATGACTGTGTTTCCAGTTACGTAAATTTTCCCCCAGATGTTTTCTTTTTTCAAGTTGCTCTCGGCTGTTTCTGTAGGTGCAAATAAATAAGTAGATACATGGTCTGTCAACCGTCTATTATGTTCTTCTGGCATGCGCAGGTCAAAACTTCTTAATCCAGCTTCTACATGCCCCACAGATATCCCAAGTTTGACAGCCGCTAACGCTGTTGCTAATACTCCGTTTGTATCTCCTTCTATCAAAATAAGCCTAGGCAAAATCTTCATCAAGTGTTCCATTTTGGTCATTATTTGTGCGGTTTGTGCACCTTGTGAATAGGCTTTCACTTTGTATTCGTAGTCAGGCATTGGGAGTTCAAGTTCTTCGATGAACTGCTGTGACATGTTGTAATCGTAATGTTGACCGCAATGAACAAAAATTGACGGTATTCTGCTTCTTTGTAAGGCTCTGAGGATAGGAGCCATCTTTATGATTTCTGGGCGTGTGCCAACAACAATCATGACTGCTTCCATTAATTATCACTTTTATACTATCTTAATTCAAATTGTTTGTTAAGACTTATTCAAAATATTTTTGCAAAGTTCTGACTTTCAATTGATTCTGTGAATAATAATCGTTAGATTGCTTAGTTTTTGTGACGTACAAAGCGTCTTTACTATTCTTTTCCATTTTAAATGTTTAATAAAAATTCGAGTTTGGAGATGAAGGTATGAATTGGACAAGGAATAAGCGAGGTTTAAGCGTCGTCGTTACTACGCTGATAATTTTGGTGGTTTCAGTATTACTGGCAACAATTGTAACCCTTTACGCTGTAAACGTGACTACAACAAGAGTGCAAGAAGAAGCGTTACACCCGACTAAGCAGCACGTCTGGTACAACACAACCAGCAGTTGGGCTCAAGCGGCGATAGTCATTGTGAATACTGGTGGAAGGGACGTAGTGATTGACAAAATTTCAGTGCGGGGGCAAGAAAGCAATTGGAGTGATGTTTATTATTGGAGAGCTCAAGACGTGACCGTTTCAGACGATCTGCATGTAACACCAACTGAAATTACTGGCACAAGCTTTAACATCACTGTGCAAGGAGCGCCAAGAACCTTTTCAAGAGCTGAAACTGATTTAACATTAAAATCAGGTTGGCAGATAGTTGTTTATATAATGCGCCCTGATAGCATCGCCTTGAACGATGTTGGTACCACGGTGGGCATAACAATCTTTACCTCTAACGCTCAGTACTACAAAGAAACCAACATTGAGGCAGCACAATAGCAGTTTCTTCTTTTTCTATTAAACTTCAGCGAATTTCTATGTCTTCTTTAAGTAGCCTTCTCTAGGCTCGTAAATTGTTCCTTCGCGTAACAATTGCCCTATTAGGCGTTCTGCTTCGCCTCTTGAAATCTTGTACTTCATTTCCAACTCGTTCAAGAATGCCGTCCTTTCAACTATCCCTGTTTCCTTCTCCATTTCCATCAATGTGGAGAGAACCGTTTGCAGTTTGTCCCTTACGCTTTTGGGTTTCCCAGTCATTATGATGTCTATATCATACTTATACGAAGATAGATCTATTCCAACCTCTTCTAGAGACTTCTTCATTATTGCAATGGCTGCTTCAGCATCTTCAGCTAGAACTTCTTTTCTGAGGGCTGCTCGGGCTCTTGCTTCAGCTAAGCGTACGAGGGATTCGAGTTGGCGTGCCGTTATCGCAACTGGTGAGCCTTCCGCTTCGCTTACTGAACGCATTGCTAGATAGAAATCGTTGAGACGTTTTATTGCATCGTTTGTTAACGCAGGTTTAATTCCTTTTGCATAGCTCACGTATTTCCGTAGAAGCTCTAGAGAGATTGGCGGCTCCACGGGGCTCAAACCTCTTCTATGAATTTCAAGAATGTGCTCTGACATTTTACCATCCGTTTCTTTGTTGGGTACATCCCTTAAAACAAAAATTAGGTCAAACCTTGAAAGTATTGTGACAGGTAAAGAAATGTTCTCAGCCACCGTGCGATGCGGTTCGTATCTTCCTAATGCTGGGTTTGCTGCTGCGAGTATAGCGGTTCTTGCATTAAGTGTTGCGACGATGCCACCTTTCGCAACTGAAACTGTATGTTGCTCCATGGCTTCATGAATTGCAACTCTATCTTCTGGACGCATTTTATCCATTTCATCGATGCATGCGATTCCCTTATCAGCTAATACTAATGCTCCGGCTTCAAGGCTCATTCCGCCACCTCTTTCACGTATGACAGCGGCAGTTAAGCCTGCTGCAGTTGTGCCACGTCCAGAGGTGTATAATCCGCGAGGTGCGACTCTCGCCACGTATTGTAGAAGTTGAGATTTTGCTGTTCCAGGGTCTCCTACCAAAAGAGCGTTTAGTTCCCCTCTTATCGTTATGTCTGGAAGAGTTTTGGGCACGCCACTGAAGAGGAGATACATTATTGCCTCTTTTATGTGGTCGTATCCGTAAATTGATGGGGCAATTGAGCTCATCAGTTTCCTGTGGATCCATGGGTCTTTTGCAAGTTCAAGGATTTTCTCTTCTTCTACTGGTGATGGAAGTGCTATTTCTGGTTCTTTGCCCAAAACTTCGATTGAATTGGCATCTAAATGTAAAATAAACGTTCGAAGTCTCCCAATTCTCGGAAGCGACGGCGCTACAGCACGAACTATGCCGACTATAGAGACGTGATCTCCAGGCCGTGCAACATCAACTATTTCACTTCCTACAAGCTTAACTTGTAATGTTCGTGGAAGCTGGCCTGGCGGAAGGTCTTCTGGTCGTTCTTGCATACGAAGATCTTGGGAGTCTATGAATGTGGATTCTTCTTGAACGAAGTCGAATGGCCCTTTTGCGGCACAGGAAGGATTGCTGCATACGAAGGGTGCTTTGAGGAATTGTCCCGTTTGGTTTATTGGCGTAATTTCGCCGCATCTTTTGCATTTAAATGCTGCTCGCATAACCATAGGGCGAACGGGTGTCGAGCGCACAATTATGCCTTCAACCAGTACAAGTCTTCCAATATGATCTGAACCAAGTTTCCGCAACTGCGCAGCTTCTAAAAGTCGCACAATTCTGACATTTACTGTTTCCAGTTTTTCGGCATATTCAGGTTCTTCTATCTGTAGTTGTGCATAAGCCCCGTTGTTGGCATGTTTCAAGTATTCATCTGGTTTTTCTAAAAGTCCTTCGGCGAGCCTGTTGTCAAAAGCCAATAAATCTTCAAAGTCGACTATTAGTGATGTATTACCCGACACTGCCATCTGCGAAATTCGTTGGCGGTATTTTTCCGTTTTGAAAAATTCTAAGAAATGTTCTTGCGGATCTACTACTTCTAACTCTTCTGCCACTCTTCTGCCTCCTCGCATTCTAGTATTTGTGCTCGCCACTCATGAATACGATTATAGAGCTGTTCATAAAGAAATCTTTCCTCGCCTGTAAAATTTTTTAGTACTTGTTCGGTTTGGGCTGGTGCTGAGGCGAGTGAAACAATTTTCTTTAATCGCGAATTTACAGTGTCTCTAGTTAATTGTGTAACTCTTTCATATTCGCGCATTTTCTCCGGAGATTTAGCCGATTCTTCCTTTAATTCCATAAGGTATCTTCGAAGTTTTGGGTAGAAGTTCTCTGGCAGTTTGGATATTTGTCCAGCTGTTTGGGCGCGTTCTGTCCATTGAATTTTGTAAAGTTTAGTTGCATCTAAGCGTTCTTCTTCACGAAAACGTGCGACCCCGGACTTTTCAAGCTCTTTAGCTATCCAATACGGGATTTCATATTCATTCCCTTCTTCAAAAGGACCAACATTTAAACCGGCAAGCTTGATTTCTGGGCAGTTCCTATTCGCGATAACTTTTGCAACTGAGTTTTCAAAAGTGAAATCCAAATCTCTAATTTTCATTGAAACTCCTTTGGGCATTTTTCTCCTTCCCGCTTCAAAGCTATTGCATTGGAGCAGATATAAAACGTGCAGTTTAAAAACTTTGATTAACGTGTTAAAGAAAATTCGAAATGGTAGTTCAAACGGCGCCGTTTAAGTGAAAGTTGAAACTGTAAATGCGCTTTGCCTTGCTATGGCCATAAACCCAGCGTCTTGATCGCTTCAGCTACTCTTCCCACACCAAGCATCAACGCCGCTGTCCGCATGTCGCTTTCTTCTTGTTTTGCTAATCTATAAACATCGTTGAAAGCCTTTACCATTTTGTTTTCCAATTTACGGTTTACCTCTTCTAAGGTCCAATGTTCGCGTGTTAAGTTTTGAACCCATTCAAAATAGCTCGCTGTTACTCCTCCAGAATTTGCTAGGATGTCTGGAACAAGGAATATCTTTTTTTCATGAAGCGCCTTGTCTGCTTCTGGAGTTGTTGGTCCGTTTGCGCCTTCCGCCACCATCTTCGCTTTTATTCTGGCTACATTAGCCTTTGTTATTTGATTTTCTAAAGCTGCTGGTATTAGTATGTCGCATTTTGTCTCAAGTAATTCTTCGTTTGTTATGTTTTCGCATCCCTTGTAGTTAACAACAGAACCTGTTTTGGACTTGTGCTCGTATATCTTGTAAGGGTTTAGTCCCTTAGAACAGTAAATTCCACCTGCAGAATCGCTTAATGCAACAATCTTGCAACCCATGTCATAGGCTATCTTAGCGGCGTTCCAACCTACATTGCCAAAGCCTTGAACAGCGACTGTTGCGTCCTTAAGCTTTAAACCCAAATGTTTGGCGGCTTCCCTTGCACAAATCACAACCCCCCGCGATGTGGCTTCTTCCCTTCCCTCAGATCCGCCAACACTGATTGGTTTTCCTGTTACGCATTCTGGAACACTGTAGCCCTTGAATTGACTGTAGGTATCCATTATCCATGCCATGGTTTGGGCATCCGTGTAAACGTCTGGCGCTGGCACGTCGCGATATGGCCCGATAAAATCTAAAAGTAGGCTAGTGTATCGTCTTGTCAATCTTTCCAATTCGCCTTTTGACATTTCTTTCGGATTGCAGCATACTCCGCCTTTTGCGCCGCCATATGGGATGTCTGCAACTGCGCATTTCCACGTCATCCACATTGCTAATGCAGTTACTTCATCGAATGTAACGTTTGGATGATATCGGATGCCTCCTTTAAATGGCCCTCTTGCATCCCAATGTTGCACACGACAACCAGTGAAGACGCACGTTTCGCCATTGTCCATTTTTACTGTGATAGAAACGATAAGTGATCTTTTCGGATGCTTTAGCATTTCATGTATTCCATGTTCGAGGTTTAGTTTTTCAGCAGCTATTCTTAACTGTTCACATGCAACTGATAACGCTGTTTGCGATTTTTCCATAAAAGTTTCCTCTTTACGTTACTTTTCTCTAAGGTTGTTCCTATTAATTTTTAAGGGTTGTTCTTGAAAAATAAAAAGGAAGAAAATGGTATGTTATTCTAGGATTCTTTCGAGCGCGTCTTTCTCTACCTCATTCGGCAATGGTATGCCTGTAACCTTATTTGCCATTTCTGAGAGACTCATCAAGTCGTTTCTGTTTATGAGCTCCAGCTTCCATTTTCTGTTGCCTGCTAAGAGTTGTTTTAATCCAACGCCTATGCGGTCTGTTAGATACGTGTAGAGGGCTACTGCTTCCCATGGTATTTCCTTGAAGCGCTCGCCGTATTTTTCTTTCAGCTCTGGAGCAGCGATGAAGAACTTTTCTGGTGCAGCACCGTACCTGTCTGCAAAGGTTTTTGGCAGCTTGCCTTCTTCAGCCAGTTGCTTGAAATAGCTTGCCTTCATTACCGCTGTTATTGGCGAACGTCCCATCAAAACAGCCTTCACAAAGGGGCCTTCTCCAAAATTGCTCATTGCTATTGCCTTAAAAATCTGTGTTTCATTTATGAAGCCGCCAGCCATAATCAAATCTGGCACGTATCGTCCTTTTTTCTTCAGTATCTGCGCACATTTGAGGACTATGGCTTCTAGGTACACAGTTGGGATGCTCATTTCGTCCATCATTGGAACCGGGCTCATACCTGTCCCGCCGCCTGCTCCATCGAAATATACTGCGTTGATTTTGGCTTCGGATGCTATCTTCATTGTGTAAGCTACAGCCGCAGGCCTATAAGCGCCAGTTTTGAGTGTTATGTGTTTTGCGCCTTGTTTTCTCAGCCATTCTATGTCTTCTACCATGCTCTTTTCTTTTGGTATGCCTACTCTGCTGTGTCTTTCAAACGATTTGAAAACTCCTTCTTTGAATGCTTTTTGCACTGTTGGGTCTTCTGGGTCTGGGATTACTATGTAGCCTCTTTTCTTTAGCATTATGGCTTTATCTAGGTCTCTTACTCGAACTTCGCCTCCGATGGCTTTTGCGCCTTGTCCCCATTTTCTTTCGATTACGTTTACTTCTAGTTTTGATATTGCGTAGACGTCAACGCCTAGTCTTTGGTCTTCAACGTTTGTTTGTACTGCAATGTCTCCGTATTTGCCATCCCAGAACTTTCGGAATAGGTCAACTCTTCGCTTCAACTCCTTTGAGTAAGTTACTTTGCCCTTTGTAAATTGTGCTTCAGGGTCCATGCCACAGACGTTTTCTCCAACTATTATTATCGCGCCAGAAAGAGCGGTGCCTATGGCTAAGCCTTCCCAGTTTAGTCTTGCAACATCTGTTGAGCCAAACGCGCCAGTTAAGATAGGAATTTTAAGCGGTATGCCTCCAACATTTGTTTCTGTGCTTGCGTTTGGGAAAACGGCAACATCCGAATTTTCTTCTATTCCAAGGGCTTCAAATAAGCCGGCTTGTATGTTGAAGTGAGACCAGTCTAATCCGAAGTCTTTGAGGGCTCCTGCTGTGCTGTATCCGAATTGCACTGGTTCTGGGTAGAGTGCTTCTCTTCCCCTAAAGCCTGATAGGCTGATTTCGCACATTATTGGGCAGTCGCGGATGCATATGGGGCACATTCCGCTGGTTGGGCTTGTGTCTTTAACACGCGTTGTTGTTCCAGTGGTTGATTTTCCGTTCAAATAAGCACTGTTTCTATGTACACGTTCACTCATTTTCTCTCACCTTTACATTTGCAAACTTTTTAGGACATGATGGGTAATTTTCGTAGACATTTAAACGTTGCCCTAAAAAGAAAGCGAAAATGAACATCCATGCGAGTACGCCGTATTCCTAACAGGTTTCCTCGAAAAAGAAGAAAAATCAACTTGAAAAAAGGCAACAGTGAAATTTTAATAGACATTTGGGACTTCTACTAGAACAGCATATTAATTAAACTATTTATTATAGCTAAAAGTAAGAGGCGATCAACCATGAGCTTTGAAATGTGGACTGAAAAGTACAGACCCAAAACACTCAACGAAATAGTTGATCAAAAAGAGATAGTTGAACGCTTGAAAAGCTTTGTTAAATCACGAAATGTGCCTCATTGCATTTTTGCGGGACCACCTGGAACTGGAAAAACCACGGCTGCACTTTGTTTGGCGAGAGACCTTTACAGTGATGCTTATAGAGAACATATTATGGAATTGAACGCAAGCGATGAGAGGGGAATTAACGTTGTTCGGGAAACCGTGAAGACTTTTGCAAGGGTAAGATCAATCGGCGAAATTCCTTTCAAAATAATGATCCTAGACGAGTCGGATAACATGACCGCTGATGCCCAACAAGCCTTAAGGCGGACAATGGAGCGCTACACAGAAACATGCAGATTCATTTTAATTGCAAATTACAGCGGAAAAATAATAGAGCCCATTCAATCTAGATGTGCGCCATTCCGTTTCACTTTCTTGCCCAGAGAAGAACAAGACAAATATTTGAAACACATTGCAGAAAACGAAAATGTGAAGCTCCTAAAGGATGGATTAGACGCAATTTTCGAAGTTTGCGGTGGAGACTTACGAAGGGCGATAAACACCTTGCAAGCCGCAGCTTCGTTAAATAAACCTGTAGACGCGAAAGTCGTCTATTCAATCACTGGAAGGGCTCATCCAGCGGATGTGCAAAAAATGATTGAAACCGTTATGAGTGGCAATTTTCTAGAAGCGAGAAAACAACTGCGGGATATGATTCAAAAATATGGGGTTGCTGGAAGCGACATAATCCGCCAAATCCACACAGAAATCTTCAGGACAGAAATTCCAGAGCAATGGAAGATAAAACTAGCAGACGTTGTGGGCGAAATAGATTACAGACTTGTTGAAGGGGCAGATGAAGAGGTTCAGCTAAGCGCATTATTAGCTAGACTTGTTGAAGCTGGACACGAGTTAAAAAAGACAAGTTAGGTGCAGAATTTTGTATGCTGCTTGGACGGTCAAGTATAAGCCAAAATCCTTAGCAGAGATTGTTGGAAACAAAGAGGCAATTCAAAAGTTTCTCGATTGGGTTAAGTCTTGGGAAGGAGGTGCTCCCAAAAAGAGGGCTGCTTTTTTATATGGACCGCCAGGCATCGGAAAGACTGTTACTGTTGAAGCTTTGGCTAACGATTATCAAATGGAGTTTGTAGAGAAAAACGCTAGTGACTACAGAACAGAAGAAGCCATAAACCGTTTTGCAGGATTAGCCTCGCAGTACGGGTCGCTTTTTGGCGGAAAAAGGATAATTCTTCTAGACGAGTTGGATGGGCTAACTGGCGCTGCAGATAAGGGTGGAGTGAAAGCAATAACTGACATTGTGAAAAATGCTCAATCTCCAATAGTTTTAATTGCCAACAACGCCTACGACCCACGCTTTTCAAATCTTCGCAACTACTGCCTACTAATCGAATTTAAGAAGCCACCAGCAGGCGAGGTTATGAAACACTTAAAACGCATTTGTACACTTGAGGGAATTCAAGCCGATGAAAACGCGCTGAAATTTATTGCTCAACGCTCAGAGGGCGACGTGCGCTCTGCAGTGAATGACCTCCAGGCTTTGGCTCAAGGCAAGGAAAGGCTAACTTATGAGGATGTTTCTTGGCTTGGTTACCGCGACAGACAAGAAACTATTTTCAACGTTTTGAGAATGATAATTTATGGAAAAACATGTACCAGTGCGAAGCAGTCGGTGGACATGGCTGATGTTGACATTGACATGCTTTTTGAGTGGATATATGAAAATGTTCCAGCACACTTAACAGACCCACATGATTTAGCGAGGGCCATGGATGCTCTTTCAATGGCAGACGTTTATCGCGGTAGAATACGCTCCACTCAAGATTGGAGCTTCACACGTTATGTAATTGATTACATGACTGCTGGTGTTGCCATGGCTAGGCAAAACACCAAAATTCATGGATGGATACCTTTCAAATTTCCCGTGCGCATACAAATGTTGTCAAGGTCTAAAGCTGAACGCACAATGCAACTAAACATCGGGTTTAAGATTAAACGCAAACATCACATATCAGCTATCAGGGCTTCAAAAGAAACCCTTCCTTATCTGCGTATCATTTTCCGAAATAACGCGAAAATGGCTGCTGAAATTGCCAAATGGCTTGATTTGGATACTGAAATGGTTGAATACTTGGCTGGAAGCGAAAAGGCTGAGGCTATAAAAAAGTTGTTGAGTTAAAAAGAAAAAAATATGGTTTAGATTTAAGTTGAATGCGGAGCTTCTGTTGGTGGCGGCTGCGTTCTCGTCTTCTTTCTCGATGCTATAACTCCTATAGCAGCTAATATCAAAGCTACTAAGCCTAGTCCTAAGCCAACCATCGCCAAAATTGGAGTTGTCTGGTCAACTGCTTGAACTGTTACTGAAATACTTGTAGCTGCCTCGTATTGTTCGTTTCCACTCCAGCTTGCCTTAATCTGCCAGACGCCAACTTGGTTAAGTTTGATAATGTCCGTAAATGCTCCTGTGCTGAGAGATGTAACGGTTTTTGTTGTGGAAGTGCCGTCGGGCATGGTGTATGTTATTGTCACCATGGCGGTTTGTGCGGGCGTCAATGTTCCGCTTATCGTGATGTTTTGGCCTACGTTAACTGTTAAGGGCGATGCAGATATCGTTAAGGCGCTTTGGATTTTCGAAACGCTTAGTAGTGCAGGCAAGCTTTCTGTTGCTGCGTGAGTTTCGTCTCCATCCCAACTTGCTTTAATAGTCCATGTTCCAACCTGGTTAGCCGCAAGTGTGTTGCTGAATATGCCTGCGTCATTTGAGTTGACAGTTTCAGTTATTATTGTGCCATTTGGCATCTCATATGTTAGGGTTATCGGAGCGGCTTTTGCAGGGTACAATGTGCCGTTAACGTTTACAGTGTCTCCCACTTTTGCTGTATAGCTTGATAATGTTAATGCTATTAGACTTGATGCCTTTTCAACTGTTAATGTTGCCGTGTTGCTTGCACCTTCATGTCCGTAATCGCCTTTCCAGCTAGCCTTGATAGTGTATTGTCCAGTTGTTTGTGGAATCCATGAATAGCTATATTCACCATTTTCATTTGTTGTAACTGTTGCCAAATGTGTGAAAACTGGCAACGGTTCACGTGAATACTCTATTGTTACTTCCACATTTGATATTGGAGTTGTGCCTGTCTCATTTGTAACTGTTCCACTTATTATGACTTGGTTGCCAATCACAATGTTTGTTGGGCTTAACGTAACAGTAATTAGGCTTTCAACTTTGCTGACACTCCAAATTCCAAGTAGAGACCTGCCGGTTGGCAACATGAAAGAACTGTAGTATCCTGCCGCTACAACTTCGATTATCCCGTCATTATCTACATCGCTAGTGACAATGTCTTGAATGGATGTTGCATTCTCCCAATTTGAATAGTCTTCCGAAGTTAACTTTGTTCCATCCCAAGAGAAAATTCTAATGGTCGGAACGGACCACAAAAACTGTGCAACGTCTATACCTGCAATCACTTCGTTTTCTCCATCGTTATCCACATCATTTATTGTTACAGTTCTGCCCATAGTGGCTGTTAGGGGCCCTGCCAAACCGCCTTCCGCGCTAGTTTTCAGCGTCAGTGCATCGCCATTCCAAGACCACACCCTAATCTGAGCATTATAGCCTTCTGCGCCTTCATAATATCCTATTGTTATTATTTCTGGAGTTCCATCAGAATCTAAATCGCCTGTTGAAACGTCCGTAGTGTAAGTTTCAAGATATGTATACCATTGGGTGCTGACTTCCCAATTAAGTGAGGAACCATCCCATGTGCATATTTTGAGCAAAGCACATTCATGACCAAGCATTTTATCAAAGAAATCGCCTGCGATTATGATCTCTAAAGTATTGTCCCCATCTACATCTTCTATAGCTACTGCTTCCCAGACGGTTTCTGTACCTGTAATCCATTCATAACTTTTTTCAAGTGTTAAGGTGCCTTCAGTTACATTCCATATAGTTATTGCTCCATGAAAGCCCTGTCCTGAAAGACTTGTCGAATTCCTGTAACCCACAGTTACTATTTCATTCGTTCCATCGTTGTCGACATCGCCTATTGCTAAACCAAAAAACTTCGTCTCATTCAATTCTAAAGGCCAGTACATAGTTGCCTTTATCTTCATTGCTGTAGTGTTCCAACTTGTAACAATTACAAGTCCCTGTTCCTCTACACCAAAGACTTTTCCGTATCCTGTCACAACCACTTCCATGTCTGTTTCATTGTCAACATTGCCTATCGCAACACCATAAAATCTTGTATCACTTGACAATGTATCTGAGGGTTCAAAAATCTCCTTATGTTCCTCCTCTAGGCTCGTGTCATTCCAATTCCATATGTTTAACTCACCCATGTAAAAACCTAATGTAGAATTATAGAAATATCCTGCAGTTACTATCTCTGTGACGCCGTCTCCATCAATGTCTCCTATGGCGTCTGCCATGGAGTAGCTACGAGAATCAGTGACCCATTCATGGCTTATTTCTAATTCAAGACCATTTGTGGCGTATGCAAAATTTGGCACAAAGGTCATCAGTAATATTGCAACAATCAAAAGTTCAACCACGTTTTTACCTAATGCCTTTCTCATTTATATTCTTCCTTCACAAATTAGTTCATTAACTAGATAATAAGAAATATTTAACTATTATTAGGTAAACTCTGATTCCGAAGGCGGTTTTAATGTATTCTACTCCCTTCTGCAATGTCCCTTTCTGACTGCAACACCACGACATTGCCTTTGTCGTCCTCTGCGGCTAAAATCATACATTGCGACTCGACGCCCATGAACTTTCTCCGTTGAAGATTAAGTATGAAAGCACATTTTCTACCTACAAGAGCTTCTGGTTTATACCATTGTAAAAGTCCTGCTACAGCTTGTCTTTTCTCTGTTCCAAAATCAACAATCATCTTTATCAGGTTTCGTGAGCCTGGAATTTGGTTTGCTTCAATTATTTTTCCAACACGAAAGTCCAGTTTTTGAAATTCCTCAAACGAAATTTCCATATTTCACAACCGCCATTTTCTCTTTTTTCAAGCGGCAACAATTATTAAGTCTTTTGTGTTCTTCTTTTTCGTTTTATCTTTTCGACTGTTTTTGTTACCCCTTCCCAGCCTTCGACAGCCTTCGAATGAACTATTTCGAAAGCCTCCTTCGAAGTTAATCTAGGCAGTTCTTCGCCAGTGGCTTTTCTCATGAGGTACGCGGCGGCGTTTAAGACTTCACCGTTTAAACGTGAATCCGTTAGATCAGCTAAGTGACAAATTAAGGCTTCAATTATGTGTGGTCTGATTGGGCCGTAATCTCCGTGATGAGCTGCAACCACATGAACCAACTCTAATGGGAAGCCTCTTCGAACAAGTTCAGAGATCACAAGGGATAAATGATCCAGATAATCACCTAGGTGTGATGGGCTATAACTTCCATTTTCATTCACAAAATACGTGAGGGGCTTAAAAATGTCATGCAACAAAACACCAGCCATAACAATGTCTCGGTTCACTTTTCCGTGGTAAACCTTTTCCACGGAATCGCATATTGAAGATGCGAGGTTGGCTGTTGAAACGATGTGCTCCATGTAACCGCTTGGATAGCAATGGTGGTGGGACAATCCAGCTGGCGATGTATCAAGAGGTAAACCAGAATACTTCTTCCCGTTTATCTCAAATGTTGGATTTTCCAAAAATTCGATAACCTTTTTTCGAAGGTTTTTGTCACGAATTTTATCTGCTAATGCTTTGAGTTTTAGGTGAAGCAACTTTCATTACGCTCATTAGTTGTTAGTGGTTAAAGCGTTATTGATTTTTCGTTTCTCTGCGGTTGCTATTTCATGAGCTTTTAGAATTGGTTCTGGAATACGGTTGTTGCGTGTGCAATGTTTAACGATTTGGATGGCTCTTTTCAACGAAATCATATGTCCAACACTAACATATACAGGTTTACTTCCATGTTTCGTCGCAACGGCTGCGCCAATAATTTCATCCTTATGTTTTAGAAAAACAGTGTCTTCTTTAGCTTTAACGTTTTCAACTTCGCTCAACAGCTTACTTTTTGCCACGCCTATCGTTGGTTTACCTACTACAAGACCCAGATGGGTTGCAAACCCGCAACGGTAAGGATGCGCAAAACCGTGACCATCAACAAGAAAAACGTCTGGCTGCACATACAACTTTCTAACGCTAAAAACCGTTGGTGGAATTTCTCTGAAAGAAAGCAACGTTGGAATGTATGGGAAACAAGTTTTGTAAAGGGTTTTTTGTGATTCCACAAGTTCTAGAGTGTTGTAATCCAAAACAGCTACAACACCAATAGAGAAGTTCTTTGTATAAGCGACGTCAACACCAGCGACATACTTGATTTTTTTGGGAAGCTTATCTTCAAAAACGATTTGCCTAGACAACTTTAACTGCGCTTTATGTGCCTTTTCAACTGAAAATTTAGACCGTATCCCAGTAACATCCATTCAATCAACCTTTCTTGGCTTATGCTTTCCTTTTTGTAGATTTTTCAAAACGTTTCAAATATTCCTCTAACGATTTTCTTCGTACTTCCTGTGTTATGTCTCCGCGCGTGGTTTCGATAATCTTCCTCGCAATATCGCATTTTCTTCTAAGACCGGGAATAAGCATGTAAGCTTCATCCATAGCCATGAGTTCGATGTAGATTTCATCCATTATTTGCAAGCTCCTTTCACCTTCCTCTACGTTTCCCTCGCGCAAAGCATCCAGCACGAAACGTCTGTACTCGCCTATAACATCTGCTAGCCCAAGCACGTAATCGATTGAAGGCACGTTAATTTCCTTAGGCGTTATGAACTTTGCTTCTTCAATTAAGTTTAGAAATATGCTTGCTTCGGAAAACTCTTGAAGTGCGGCGTTGTATAATCCGCTGTGAACAATGTCTGGGTACGTGAGTGAAGCATCATTAAGCCTTGAAATAATACTTTTTGCTGTTTCGAGAAGCTTTTTCGCTTCCTTTAACCTTTTTTGGTGAATCAATAGTATTACTTGTTTTGAAAGGCTTGTTGCTTTTCGCATGTCCTTTTGAAGGTTTTCCCGAACTTTTTCCTTTTCCCTAAGTTCTTTTCTTATTTCTCTTAAAACAGATTTTAAGGAGGGCATAAAATCAACGTCCATGTCAGTTTAGAATAAAGGGGCGAATAAGTATTTTATTGTATCTTTTAGGTTGAATGTCTAAAAAAGTGGAGAGTAAGGTTTTGTACAGCTTTTGTATTGTGTTACTGTTCTGGTGGTGGAGGTTCTTTCCATTTCTCTATGAGCAGTTTGGTGTCTCCTAGTTTGAAGGTCACTTTGACGAATATCGAGTCTGAGCCTTTGAATGGGAACATGCTGTCTTCGGCTAAGTCTTTTGGTAGGTAAATCAAGAATTTACCGTCTTTCCTTCTGAACAAGCGTCCTCTTCCTTCGTTAACCATTTTTGTTAACACCTTGATTTAATCTTTGGTTTAAGACTAAGTTAGATAATGGAGACGCTATATAATCTTTTCCCTCATTACATCGACGGAAGAATAATCAACTCTATAAATTATTAAAAAATTTCTGAATCATTTGCAAGAAATCTCATCCATCACTGAACCGTATAGATTTTTCAAGTCTGCTCAATAATACAACTCGACTGTCCCGCGATTCATTAATGATGCTATATCCAGTTTCCTTCGCCAATTGCGCTGCAAATTCGCATATTTCCCCATAATTTGGCATGTTCTCATAACCCAAACGAAGCCTAGAGAACCCAACATGCATGTAAGCTTTTGGCTCAACATACGTCGGATTAGACTTCTCAACCAGTTTGGCATATCCTTTTACATTTTTCATATTAAAACCGCGCACTAACGTTATTCGAATCACAGTTGGGCATTGGAAGCTGGGTAAAAGGTCTAAAGTTTCATTCAATTTTTCCCAAGCTTTCGGAATTTGAGGACGGCAAACATGCTTAAATGCTTCTTCATCTGGAGCACAAACAGAAACATAAAGCTGTGTTGGCTCTCCGCCCAATTTTGCCAGTGCAGATGGCAGAGTTCCATTAGATACAAGGAATGTGGTGAATCCTCTTTTGTGGAAGGCTTGAATCAACTCTCCTATGGGCTTGTAGAGCGTTGGTTCCCCTGTCAAGCTTATGGCTACATGTCTAGGGGTTAAGGCTTCTTTGAATTTCTGCTTGTTTGCTTTGGGATTACCCTTGTATCCACTTAGAATTTTAAGTTGTGCCTTAATGCTTTCTTCAACAATTTCTTCTGGTGAATTCCATGTTGGCAGTTTCATTTCATTCCATTCAATTTGAAGGTCGCCGCTTTGTGCTCTCCAACAGAATAAACACTGTTGCGTACAGTAATAGAGGGCTGGTGTCATTTGCATGCATTGATGGGTTTTTATTCCGTAGAATTTCTGTTTGTAGCATGGTCTATTATGAATTAGCGTCTCATAGAGCCATCTACACCTTTTAACAGCCGAATGCCCACCCACTAAGTGATATTTCTGTTTTTTTAGTGCTTCTATTAGCGATTTTGGAACCAAAGTTTCCAAGGTTTTTCACTCTTCACGATGCTACTTACAATTCTAAAGGAAAAAGAAAGACCGCGTAATAAAAGCAATTTCACTTTTCAAAGCAATATTCAACATTTTGAAATTCAGCGCAAAGGTCAGCAACATCCTTTTTTATGCGTTCTGGTTTTTCTCCATCCAGAACTGTTCTCTTGATTAACTCAGCTGTTCTAAGCATTTCTTTTTCCTTCATTCCGCGCCGCGTAACTTCGCATGTGCCAAGCCTTATTTCACAGTCAGAAATTATGTTTGCTTGTTGAAGCTTTTCTGCTACGGCTCTGCCTTTCTCATAATCACTATAATTCAATACGACCTGATGTGACTTAGTGAACCCTAGATGCTTGCAAATCGCAGGGAAGCCATAATCGTAAAGAGCTTTTGCCAAAGTTTGCGAATTACGAACCACTTGTTTCGCGTAGGCTTTTCCAAATGTTTTCATCTCGGCCAATGCCAAGGTTAATGCTGCGATGCGGTTCCAGTGGGCATTATCCACGAAGGCGGGGTAAATTTTTTCTTTAAGAATTTCTCCGTATTCTTTATTTGCTAGGATTATGCCTCCTTGCGGGCCGAAAAAGGATTTGTGTGTGGAGCCAAACAAGGCATGTGCACCTTCTTTTAGCGGAGCTTGAAATTGTTCGCCTGCGATAAGTCCCATAACATGTGAACCGTCAAATCCTACAATGGCACCATTTTCCTTGGCAATTTTGGCTAATTCTTTAACTGGATGTGGAAAAGTAATTTTGCTTGCACCGAAAATCACGATTTTGGGTCTTATGCGTTTTATAACTTCTTTTGCTTCTTCAACCTTTACATTCATGTCATCCATTGAGAAAGGAAAAGGCACTGGCTTAATGTTGAGAAGTCCTGCTAAACCTTCTAGCCACATTCCGGGATATCCTCCATCTTCCGGAGAAACGCACATAAAAGTATCTCCAGGTTTTGCGAAGTTGGCTATGGCAATTAAATCTGCAATGTGTCCAGAGAGGGGGCGCAAATCTGCAGTTTCCGCTCTAAAAACTTCCTTTGCTACTTCTTCACCATATTGCTCAATCTCATCAGTGAAGCGTGTGCCCATGTAGAAGCGGTTTCTTGCCGTGTAGCGATGTCCCAGATCCGATGAAAGAAGGTTTCTAACTGCGGGGCTCATGACATTTTCAGAGGATATGAGATTTAGACATTCCCTTACACGCCATTGCTCGTGTTTCTGTACTAAACTCAAAATTTCGTCAATCATGTTTCACATCACTTCGAACTTTAATATTGAAGAGATGCCAATTAAAATTGTTGTTGTAATTCGTGTTTTTGGCAATTTAACCATAAACTTGAACAAGAAAAAGGTAAAGTTTAAAATGTTCTCAGTATTAGAAGTGTTCACAAATCCTAACGAGATTTGAGGGAAAACATTTGGAGAAACGCTTGTTCAAGAAAATCAAGTCTCTCACATTTTTGCTGCTTATTTTGACATCTGCATTGTTGTTTATTTCATTTTTACATGAGGTCAGAGCGGAGACGAAAGTAATCTCGATAAATCCTTCTTCTGGATACGTCGGAACAAGTGTTCAATTAACAGCCAACATAACTACAGTAAACGGAACATACCTTGTACAATTTGATGGAGAAAATGTTACCAGTGGACTCGCCACGGAAAATAATGTAAACGCGTCATTCATTGTCCTCCATGCGCCAGAAGGCGGCCATAATGTAACGATAATTGATACAGCAACTGGAGAAAATGACACAACAACTTTTACAGTTTTAATGTCATACTCCTTCAAACCAGACGTCCCAGAATCCCCTGCTCAACTTCAACAAGGAGCAAATGTGACAATTTCTATAAACATGACAGGAGGAAAATCAAACTATACATATCCTAATGTCACCGTTCAAACTCCATCAGGAAACCTAAAATATGAAGCTTTGAAAAATATTACTACAAATTTTACAGGAGATTTTTACGACAATTTAACCTATCCAAACGACTTTTCAAGTGGTGCAAACACTAACTTTACTGGAACATATCAAATAATCTTCAGTGAGACCACAGCAAGCCAATTTTTTATTGGTTTAACAAACTCTAGCGAATACCATAGAGGCGACATTGTGAATATCAAGGCGATTGATTACTATCCGCCCAACGAAAATGTCACGCTCACTATAAAATACGATGATAAAATCGTCGGCACTCCAATAAATTGGACCGCTACAGACGGTGTCATTGACGTAAACTGGGAGGTTCCATTAAATCTAACGCTTGGAAATTATAATCTAAACATTACACCAGTACCGAAATCCAAGGAAAATGCTAGCGATACTCAAATCTTCACTGTTCCAGGCTTTAAAACAGAAATCTTCACACTCAACCTCGCAAACAAAACTGTACCCGATATTTTTGTTAAGACATACGATAATTCATCTAAGACTTACCATAATACCACAAGCGACGCAGACGGATTGGCAGTTTCAACGCTTGAATTAGGCGACTACAGTTGCGAAGCATATTTTAAAAATGTAAGAGTCGGCGAAATCAACTTCTCAATCGCAAAAGAAGAGGTGAATTTTACATCAGGTGAATGGTTAAATAAGCTGAATTTTACATGCCAACTAGTAACTCTGAACATAAATGTGATAGATGCGCAAAACTTCAGCATTCCACAGGTTTCCATAAGTTTGAATTATAATTACACTACAAATTTGAATGCCAAAGAAAACAAGACAGGCGCAGATTTTAGCGAAACAAGCATTACAGGAATGTTGCAACTGCACTCTTTACTTCCAAACATAACTTACACGATAAACGCTTCACGCTACGGAGAAGTTTTCAATCAAGGAAACAATACAATTTCCGATTTGCCTGCAACAGCATACTTTGACGTAACAATATTCTGTCCAGCACGTACGTTGCAAATTAACGTCACGGATGCGCATAATCAGCCCATAACGAACGTCAATGTGAAAGTTCAAGAATTAATGGGTGGGTTAGATTATAACAAAACTACAGATAGTAATGGTTTAGCTGTTTTGGACTGCACCATTGGAAACTACACAGTCAAAGTTTACTCAAATGAAATACTTTTGAACGAGACTACCGTAAACCTGTTCCAAAATCAGAACATATCCGTAACCTGCAAAATTTATGGTTTAAATGTTTTAATTAAGGTTGTTGACTATTTCGGGCAACCAATTCCAAACGCGAATATAACGCTACAACGGGAAAATCTAGCAACGCGTTTAGGCCAAACACAATCCGATGGCACAGTTACATTTGACAATCTTATCGGCGGAGACTTGCAGATAGCCCTTTACCTACCAGGCCAAACGCAACCTTACGAACAAAATAGCTTATTTGTTGACGATTCAACGACGATTCAGATTATTCAGATTAAAATAGAGAAATACGTTATTTTGGCGGGCTTTCTGATTGAGACAAGTCAGTTGGCAATAGCAATAATAATCGTAGTGACTCTAATTTTAATTCTCTTCTTAGAAGTTTACAGAAGAAAACGCCTCCAGGCGCAGAAAAGCGAAAGTTAGAGTTGAGATAAGGAGTTTAAGGGAAAAAAGTTTATTATCAACTCTTGTAGAATATATTTGTTAGAGGAATAGCCTACAAGTTTTGTTAATAGAAAATAGTTCAAAGGATGTGCATGTGTTGGCTCAAGTGAAAACTTGTTTTCCCACATGTCAGTTCTTCAAGTGCACGGAAAACGCTGTCGTCTATCGTCAAGGCGGCGTATGGTGCAGATTGACCGAAGAAACGTGCAATGTTGCAAACTGCGGATATGCCATTTGCATGAAAAGACGATTGCTTCCGAGAGGAATCTGCGGAGAAACTGTGAAAAGAAAAACCGTAGAAAAAGAACCAGAAGAAATTATCGGTCCAACAGTGAAGCTTCGAGGAAGGACTCTTCGCAAAATCGGGGAAAAAGAAATCTTCTGACACCATCACTAGAGCCTTAATAATCTAGATGGATCAACTCTTAATGGTTTGGGTAGCTGATTCGCCAGTTCTTTTTTATCTTGCTGGAATACGTTTAACAACTGGCGGCTTTATTTTTTTCAAGATTCTATACCCGCAAACTATGCACTTTATTTCTCCGCCGCGAAGTTCCAATTCTTCAGAAGGAACCCTTGCTCCACATCTTACACATTCATAAACGATTCCAGCAGCTACTTTCTCCATGCCAATTTCCTCTTCCTACAAAAGGAGAGCCATTTTGCTTTTAAATGTTTCCAGACGCTGTTATAATTTGTAACTTGAGGGGCTAAAATTGAAGAAACGTTTAAGAAAGCTCCTTTCCGAAATTCTCCCTCCAGAAGACTTGACTAACATTTACAATTCTTACGACATTGTGGGAGATATAGCGATCATACGCTTAACAGAAACTTCCAAAAGATATTGTCACGCTATTGCAAAAGCGATTATGAATGATCATAAAAATGTTCGAACGGTTTTGGCTCAGACAAGCCCAGTTTTTGGAGATTTTAGGCTTCGAAAACTAGTACATGTTGCAGGAGAAAATAAAACAACCACTGTTCATAAGGAATCTGGTTGCTCATTCACAGTTGATGTTGAGACATGCTATTTTTCACCGAGACTTTTCTACGAAAGAATGCGAATTGCAAAACTGGTTGAAAACGGTGAAGTTGTTGTAAACATGTTCGCTGGGGTAGGTTGCTTTTCCATAATTATTGCTAAGCATTCTAATCCTGAAAAGGTTTATTCGGTTGACGTTAACCCTGCAGCCATTCATCGTATGGAAGAAAACATTAGACTGAATCGAGTCTATGGAAAAGTTATTCCAATTCTTGGCGATGCAAAAGAAGTCATTGAAACAAGACTCCACCACAAAGCAGACAGAATTCTTATGCCCCTACCTGAAAAAGCATTTGAATACCTGCCTTATGCCCTTCTAACCCTTAAAGGTGCAGGAGGATGGGTACATTATTACGATTTTGAACACGCAAAGAAAAATGAGAACCCGATTGAAAAGGTCAAGCGGAAAGTAGTTGGAAAACTTGAAAACTTGAATGTAGACTTTGGAATGCCAACTGGTCGAGTTGTTAGGACAACAGGTCCGAATTGGCACCAAATAGCCTTAGATATCCACATAAGGCGTTTTGACAAATTTTAATAAACACTTTCTTAATATTGATGTGGAGAAGTGGATAAAAAATGAAAAGAAAATTAATGGAAATACTCGCCTGTCCAATAGATAAACATCATCCGCTCGAATTGCTTGTTTTTGAAGAAAAAGAGGAGATAATTGAAGGGCTGATCCTTTGCCCAAAATGTTTAAGATGGTACCCAATTCGGGATGAAATTCCAGAGATGTTGCCCGACGAACTGCGAAAAGAAAACGAAGATTTACCATTTCTCAAAAAATGGAAAGAAAAAATCCCAGAAAATATTCTGTTAGAAGGTAAGCCCTTCAATTTTAAAACTGTGAAAGCAAAATGAGAATTTGGGCGCCATTTTTTTATTTTAGCTTTATCACTTTGCCTTTTGCTGAAGATTTTATTGCTGCTTCGGCTATTTGAAGAGCTTTCAACCCGTCTATTCCGGTTATTACGGGCTTTTCTTTTTTTAGAATGCAATTTGCAAAGTGCTTAAGTTCAAGCTTTAGGGGTTCTTGCCATGGATATCTTGGCTGTACCGTTTCCTTTGCATCTTCGATTGTTAATTCTTGTGTTATATAATCAAGTTTCATTATGCCCTCGCTTCCAGTGACCACTAATGTTCTCGTCTTGTATGGTGTTAGCCAGTTAGATTCTATGAAGGCGCTTTTTCCGCCCTTGTAGGTGAGCATTATCTGGGCGTAATCCTCAAATTTTCTATGTCTCATGCTTCCTATTTTAGCATAAACAGCAATCGGATCTTCGTTGAAAATGTATCTCATAACATCTATGTCATGAATTGCCGTGTCTTTAACTACGCCTACATCGCCTACTCTTTGTGGCCATTGAGAAACTCTTTTTGCCATAGCGCACACGAGGTCACCAATTTTTTTGCTTTCAACTGTTTTTCTGATGTGTTGTAGTCCTGGGATAAAGCGCATCAAAAAACCCACGGTAAGGTGTAGCTCCTCTTTTTCAGCCGTATCCAATAGTTCTTTTGCTTGTTTAACGTTTGCAGCCATGGGTTTTTCAACTAGGACGTGCTTCCCTGCTTTCAGACCCTTTAATGCTTCCTTTGCGAGGTTTGTTGACCAAGTGCACAAGCTAACCGCCTTGATTTCTTTGTTCTTCAGCATTTTTCCACTGTTTGTGTATGATTTTACACCGAATTGCTTGGCTACATTTTTGGCTCTTTCAGCATTTATATCACAGACAGCAATGAGTTCTGTTTCTTCTAATTCCTTAAAGACTCTCGCGTGATTTCTTCCCCAGAACCCTGTTCCTATAACTGCTACGCCTAACTTTTTCATTTTTTCCAAACTCCTCTTCCTAAACCACGATATATGAAACCTTCTTTTTCAATTTTATCCGGTTCCATGATTCCTTCAAGGTCAACGATGGCGGCTGGCTTTTTCATGATGATTTTCAGTTTTTTAAGGTTGAGATGTTTAAACTGGTCGTGGCCCGTCAATATTATCACACAGTCTGCTCCTTCCACAGCTTCTAGTAGGTTCCTCTTGAAGGAATAAGAGATATCCGTCAATTCCTTGTCTGAAAAGTATGGATCGTGAAGGCTAATTTTTGCACCTTTGGCCTCTAGCGCCGCAGCAAGTTCTTTCACCGTGATTTTTGGAGAACTTTTGATGTTTGGTGTTTGTGTAATTCCGAGCAAGGCGATTCTTGCTCTTCTTAATGTTTTTCCACATCCTCCTAACGCATCTTTAGTCAAGTTGACTGCGTGTTTAATCATTCCCTCATTTATCTCTCTGGCAATAGTGGGAATTCGGAGTTTCATGTTTAGATTTTCAGCATCTTCAAGTAAAAGATGGTCTTCCTTTCGAATGTTTTCTGCAAGTGTCGGCAGAAAAACCGTGTCATGAGCGCTATAATTCAAAAATTTATGAATCTCCAAGTAGTCCATGCCTGCTTTTTCGCAGAAACAAGCAAATTCGTTAGCGAGAGCAATGTTTACATCTCTTCGGGTAATCTCAAGAAGCGTGGCCAATTCCGCTAATTTTACACTCGCTACTTTTTTAACAGTTTTTTTCGTGATTTTTTCTAAAATGATTGAAGCGGAGTTTAAGCTGTTTTTCTCAGGCGCTGCAATTATCCGCTCATAATTTGCCAATGATTCCAAAGATTGGGCATCCATGAATGGAATCGGGCAGTAGGCTAAACCGAAATCACCTACTTTAAATCCTGAAGTGTTTTCCAAAATCTCTTTAACCACGCCTTCTGTGAAACCAAATCCAACTGTGCTCATGAGGATGACCAAGGAGCCGCGACGAATACTTGAGCCTACACATTTGCAAGCATTTTCCATGTTTGAATAGTTGATCTTTTTGTTTACGTCAATCTTCATAGGGATCGTTATGGCAATGACGTCGCTTTGGGAAACGGCACCCTTAATGTCGCTTGTAGCATTTAAGTGTCCAATTTTTACGTGAGTTTTCAATTTAGATTCTATTTCTTGTCTTAGAAAGGAAGTTTTCCCTTTGGCGAGAAGGTTCACTATTGCTTGGTCTGCATCCACACATATGACTTTAAATCCAACATCAGCGAAGAGACAAGCATGAAGAACGCCAGCCTGCCCGCAACCTATGATGCTGACTATGTATTTTCCGCGTTTCTCAGCTGTATCTACATCTTCTGGTTCCGCATACAATATTGACTGTGACATGGGGACGTTCTCCACAATGAGTCTTTCAAGAAGCGATTAACTTTTTAGACTTTCAATTATCTTTTTAAGCTTTAAACTGTATTCGTTAACGAGTTTTAATGCCTTTTCCTTGTTCTTTGCTTCTGTATAAAGGCGGTAAACTGGTTCGGTTCCGCTTGGTCGTATCAAGATGGCGCTTTTGTCTTCAAACCATATTTTTGCTCCATCTATTGTGTTTGTGTTTAATCCTTTTACTTGTTCAACTAATTTTTTCAATACTCTTTCTTTTAGTTCTTCTGGGCAGTCGATTTTTCCTTTTTCAATGAAATATCTTGGCAGTTCTGCTAGGAGTTTTGAGAGTTTTTTGCCTGTTTCTGCCATAATGTCTAAGATTAGGGCTGTTGCCATTGCTCCATCTCTTACTGATTGGTGAGGACTATAAAAGATTCCGCCATTTTCTTCCCCGCCAAGTTTTGCTTTAAGTCTCTTCATGGTCTGAGAAACGGTTACACTTCCCACTCTGGTCCATACAATTTCTCCATTATAGGCGTCTGCGATGTCCTTAACAAGTGTGGAGGAGCTTACTGGTGTGACGATTTTTTCGCCCGTATTGGCTTTTAGAAAGTATTTTTCAACCAGAGCGAAGGTTTTGTCTCCACAATAGATTTCGCCGTTTTCATCTACGAAAACTGAGCGGTCGGCATCGCCGTCATAGGCTACGCCTAAATCTGCTCCAACCGCCTTTACGGTTGAGGCTAAATCTTTAAGGTTTTCTGGGCGGGGTTCAGGGGGTCTTCCAGGAAATGTTCCGTCAATGTTTGCGTTTATAGTCGTAACTTTGCAGCCCAAATCTAGTAAAAGGCGTGGTGCGGCTAGGCTGCCTACACTGTTTGCTACGTCAACAACGACATGGAAATGTTTTTTCATTATTTTTGCAGCATCCACATGCCTTTTTATAGCTTCTATATACTCATCAACTACCCCTGGCAATTCGCACGTTGTTCCTATTTTGTTCCATTCTGCAAGGCATATTTTTTGATCAAAGAATATGTTTTCAATTTCGATTTCTTGTTCACGGGAAAGCTCTATTCCATCATTCCAGATTACTTTTATTCCGTTGAATTCTGGCGGGTTATGGGATGCTGTTATTATCACTGCTCCGTCTGTTTTGTGATTTTTTACTGCATATTGCAGTGCGGGTGTAGGCGCCATGCCCGCAAACAAAACGTTACATCCAGTCGCGTTTAAACCAGCTATAACAGCTTTTGCAAGCATGGGGCTGCTTGTTCTAGCATCGTATCCGACTACAAATTTTCCATGTTTGAAGAATGTTCCTATGGCACTTCCAATTTTAATTGCCATTTCGGGAGTTAATTCTTTGTTGGCGACTCCGCGGATTCCGTTTGTCCCAAATAGGCGTCTTGAGCTTAACATATTGGCATATTCTCCTTTCTAATACATGCATTTTGGCGTTAATACACTTTCAGAAACCTCTTTTGCGGGGCAGATGGAAACATTTTCAACGAGTGCGATATTATCTTTAATTTTTGCGTGGTCGCCTATAATGCAGCCCTTTCCAATTTTGACTTTTTCTCCAACTATTACGTTTTCGCCTATTATTGCTCCGTTTATTGAGGAAAAATTACCTATAACAGCCCGCGGTAAAATTACAGAATCTCTTATGTGAACATTATTTCCGACAATGACATTTCGTCCTAAAACTGCGTAGGGTCCGATGACTGATTTTTCTCCTATTGAAACTCCTTTGTCTAAAGCCACGGGATTTTTAACTTCAATTTTAGCTCGGATCTTTTGTTTTTGCTTGTTAACAAATGAATTTAAAAGAGTTTTGTGCAGTTGTAAATATTCTTCTGTTTTGCCTATGTCCATCCATAAACCATCAAAAACATGCCCGAAAAGCGTGTCTTCTTCTACTAGTTTTGGAAAAACTTCACGTTCAATCGAGACGGCCTTTCCCTTTGGGATGTAATCAAAGATTTTGGGGCTCAAAGCATAAACGCCAGCGTTTATCAAGTTGGATGGAGCGGCTTCTCTACGCGGTTTCTCAATGAATCTTCTTATGCGGTTGCCATCTGCTAGTTCTGCGACTCCATACCTGCTTGGGTCTTCAACCTTGTGAAGGGCAATTGTGGCCACAGCTTTTTCCTCTTTGTGCTTTTTCAAGATTTCTGTGTAGTTTACGTCGGCGAATATGTCGCCGTTCAAGACCAAAAATGGTGAGTCGTGACCTACGAGATTTTCAGCTTTTTTTATCGGACCGCCAGTTCCGAGGGGCTTTCGCAGTGGGTCTCGTGAGTATTTGATTTTTAATCCGCTTTTTGGAATTTTGTGTTGTTTTATGTAGGCTTCTGTTTGGTAGTTGACTGCGAGTATCGCTTCTGTGATGTTGTTTTTTGCTAGTCTTTCGAAGGTCCATTGCAGTAACGGTTTGTTGACTACTGGGACGAGAATTTTTGGCCTAGTACAGCTTATTGGTCTTAGCCTTGTACCGAAGCCTCCAGCGAGAATCAGAGCTTTCAAAGGTTTTTCCACCGTTTCAAACTGCAAACTTAATATTGATTACTTTGTAATAAAACGATTTCGTGAAAGGCTAAAGTTTAGACTTTGTTCCCGTTGATGGCTATGTTTGGATGAGGATGGTGGGTTAGCAGTTGTAGCTTTTTCCGAAGTTTCGAGACCATATCCATTGGTCTATTATATCGATTTTATCGTTGTAGTCTAGGTCAGCTTGTTGATTCCATTTCTCTGCGTAGGGGCCGTTCTTGTAAGAGCCGAAGGCTTTACTTATGATGTATCCATCTTGCATGTCAACGTCACCATTGGCGTCTACGTCACCAGTTCCACGGTAATCTATGCTGTTTTGGAATATGGTCATGAGGGTGTTTGTCCATTCTTGTAGTTGAGACCCGCTTTTCGGATGAGGGTAGCTGGTGTTCCATGCGTCCCAGAATTCTCTGAAGGTATTGTCGGTTTGGGAGGAGAAGATGTTCCATATGCGCTGAAAGCCGAGGGATAAAACATCATAACCGTCACTATGGGAATCATAAATATCCAATAAGGCGCCAGCAACACGCCCCTCAACCTCTTCTCCATCAAGCCCAACTCCGCAAGCTTATCCAGATGATAAACAGCTAACGTTGGACTTGAAAAACCCAAAGCTCGCTGAACCTCCCTGACGCCAACATTACCCGCTGACTTTAAAACATACAGATAGACCCGTAATGTATTACCCTTTAACTCTGCAGCAAGTTTCTCTTCATCTTCCACTTCATCCGAACCAGTCAAACCTCTTTACTACATAAAAAGATGAGCACCTAAATATCTAATTATCCAAAGTTTAGAAGCTTTTTCATTCCCACTCTATTGTTGCTGGCGGCTTATGAGTTATATCATAAACAACACGAGTAACCTCTGGTACCTCATTAGTTATCCTCGTCGAAATTCTCTCCAGCACACTATAGGGAATTTTTGCAAAATTAGCCGTCATAGCCTCGCGGCTTTCCGCAGCCCTAACAGCAACAACATAACCATAAGCTCTAGCATCGCCTCTCACGCCAGTAGCCTTAGTGTCTGTTAAAACGGCGAAATACTGCCACAAATTCTCTTCTAAACCGCTTTTTTCAATTTCTTCTCTCACAATTTTATCCGCCTTCTTCGCAACTTTAACCTTCTCCTCAGTCAACTCTCCAATGATTCTTACAGCCAATCCCGGACCTGGAAACGGTTGCCTGAAAACTATTTCTTTTGGCAATTCAAGCATCTTGGCAACTCTTCTAACCTCATCCTTATACAAATCACGAAGCGGCTCCACAATCTTCTTAAACTTAATTTTAGTCGGCAAACCAGCCACGTTATGGTGCGTCTTTATCTTATCCGAAAACTTCCTAAAACCTGACTCGATTCTGTCTGGATAGATTGTTCCTTGGATTAAATATTCAGCGCCTGTTTTTTCCGCAATTTCCTCAAAAACTCTTATGAACTCTTCGCCGATGATCTTCCTTTTTCTTTCAGGGTCTGTGACTCCTTTAAGTTTTGCTAGAAATCTTTCTTGTGCGTCTGCTATTACGAGGTTTATCTTGAACTTTCCAAAGACGCTTTTCACAAATTCTGGTTCACCTTCCCTCATGAACCCGTGGTCAACAAAAACTGCCGTAAGCCTATTGTCTAATGCTTTTGCCGCGAGGACGGTTGCAACGCTGGAGTCTATGCCTCCGCTGAGGGCTATTATGGCTTTTTCTTCACCAACTTCCGTTCTTATTTCTTCCACCATTTTTTCTATTATGTCTTCCATTTTCCAGTTAGTTTCGCATTTGCAAACTTCGAAGATGAAGTTATGGAGCATTTGCATGCCATTTTTTGTGTGAATGACTTCCGGGTGCCACTGTAAACCATAGATGGGCTTCTCCTTGTGTCTAAAGGCGGCAACTGGACAATTTTCCGTGTGAGCCAAAACTTCATATCCAGACGGAATTGTAAAAACCGTGTCACCGTGGCTCATCCAAACCTTCTCTTTCTCGCTTAGCCCCTTCAAAACACCTACAGATTTGTCAATTTTGACATAGGCTATCCCATATTCCTTATGGATAGCTGGCTCAACTTTTCCCCCAACCATTTGCGCCACAAGATGATGTCCATAACACAAGCCCAAAATCGGTAAGTCCAATTCTAAAATTTGCGGGTTTGGTCTTGGCGCGTTTGGTTCATAAACACTTGCTGGTCCTCCTGAAAGAATTAGACCTTTTACCTTGAATTTTTCGTTTAGGGTTTTAATTTCTTCTGGTTTTATGTCGTGGGGGACTATTTCCGAGTAGACTCTATGTTCTCTGATTCTTCTTGCTATAAGATGACAATACTGTCCGCCAAAATCGAGCACTAGTATAGTGTCATATTTCATTTTGCATCTTTCCCACATGAGAATGAAAAGTTCGTGTTTACTAATAATTTAAGGTTGCTAATGCTATGCGTAAAGATATTTTTGCAATTCCCACAGGGTTACTTCACTTTTGTTGTTTGGTATGTGTGGCTCGTACTCTTTCCATTCTTGCATTTTAAGCGTCATGTACTTCTCAGCGTTTTCTTTGCCCAAAGCTTGCATACAGATGCTATCACTCTGCCACTCTTCTAAGGCTTCTTTTAACGATGCCGGTAAGACTTGGATTCCGAGCTCTTTTCGTTTGGCTTCAGTGAGATGATATATGTTCTCATCTACAGGTTCTCCTGGGTCAATCTTCTTTTTGATGCCGTCTAATCCAGCCTCAAGCACCACTGTATAAACAAGATAAGGGTTGCAAAGCGGATCTGGGCATCTAAACTCTATTCTGGCTTCTTTTTCCTTTTCTGGGAAATATTCTGGTACTCTTATTAGGGCTGAACGGTTCTTCTTGCTCCATGCTGTGTACACTGGGGCTTCGTATCCTGGCACCAGTCTTTTGTAGCTGTTTACCGTAGGTGCCACAATGGCGCAGAGGGCTCTTGCGTGCTCCAGAATGCCGCCTATGAAATATCTGCATTTTTGCGAGATGTTTGCGTACCCTTTAGGGTCATAGAACTGGTTCTCGCCTGTTTTTGGGTTGAAAAGTCCCATGTGAATGTGCATGCCGTTTCCCGCTTTACCGAACCATGGTTTAGGCATGAATGTTGCGATCCAACCGTATTTTCTGTCTGCTACGGCTTTGGCTGCGAATTTGTATTGCATTATATTGTCCGATGTGGTTAGTGGGTCTGAATATTTGAACGTGATTTCATTTTGGGCTGAGCCTGCCTCGTGATGTTGCCGCTCTACGGTCATTCCCATAGTGGATAAGGCGTTAGACAAATCCATTCGATAGGATTCTGTGGCATCCCTATCAGGGGCTACGTCAAAATACCTCTGCTTGTCTATAAGATGGTTTTCAACAGGGTGAACCTCGCCTTTCTCGTTTTTTTGTACGAGATAAAATTCCAATTCCGCTGCGGCGGTTGTTTCGTAGCCTTCTGTTAACGCTTTTTTTATGGCTTTTTGGCAGTTAAGTCTCGGGTCGCCTTCAAATTGTTTGCCGTCTGGGCGATATATGTTGCAGATGAAGCTTACGACACTTTTGTCATAAAAGTAGTAGGGACAAACTGTGAATGTGGATGAGTCTGGTTTCATGACCATGTCGCTTTCTTCTATGCCAACTCCGCCAATTATTGAGGAGCCATCAAAGCCTACGCCTTCCTTTAAAGCATTTTTTGCTTCCTCCACTGGAATTGTTCTGCCTTTGAGGAATCCTAGCATGTCTGTAAAGTGTAGGATGATGTAGTCAGCGTTTTTCATAAGCTTCAAGCATGTGTCGAAGTTTCGGATTGTCTGCGGCTTTTCGTATACCATGTTTTCTGCACCTGTAAGCAAATTTACAGTATAATGAATTATTTCTATAAATATAAAAACTTTGTTGCCAGATTGGAAGGCAAATGTTAAATACATCATTTGTTAATTGGATAATTGTGCAGTATTTGGTGATTTAGAATGCGTTTAGATGAGACAGATGTCAAAATCTTGAAGGCGCTAACTGCGGATGCTAGGTTTTCTTCAAGACAGATAGCCAAACAATGCGCCGTTTCCATAGGCACAGTCTTATCGCGGATTAAAAAGATGGAGAATGAAGGCATAATTAGAGGCTATTCGGCTTTGCTTGATCATGAAAAGCTCGGCTACGAATTAACGGTACTAAGCGAAATAACAGTTTCTAAAGGAAGACTTTTGGAGATGGAGAATGAGATTGCGAGGCTTCCGAACGTGTGCTGTGTATATGACGTTACAGGCTTAACAGATGCCGTTATAATCGCAAAATTCAAGAATCGAGAAGAACTGAGCAAGTTTACAAAACGCCTTCTAGCTCTACCATACGTGGAGCGAACTAACACTCACGTTGTATTGACAACAATAAAGGAAGACTTCCACATAATCTGAACAACCATTGTCTTTTTCCTTTTTTTCTATTTAGCAGTAAGGCAATGCTTAATTTCAACCGCAGATTAAAAAATAAAGAGCAAGCCTTTGAGCGGGGGTTGCCAAGCATGGTCAAAGGCGTAGGCCTGAGGCGCCTATCCCATAGGGGTTCGTGGGTTCAAATCCCACCCCCCGCACTTTTCAACGAACCCCCACACTTTTTGAGGGAGATTACTTGCGTTTTCTGTAGATTTTGAAGCCATCCCTTTCCGTGACATATTCAAATCTCTCCCGACTCGTCTGCTAGTATGATGATTTGTCTTATTATGCAATTGACGCACAAATTTAACAAAAAAAAGGTATAGTTTTTCGGGGGCTCAAGGCGTTTGTTTCTATGGATAGTAAACTGTACCTTCAGCATACAGTATAGCGTGTGTTGGGTCTGTTAGCATCCCGTTTAGTGAACCCTTTTTCTGAATGCCTTCAAATTCTCCCGTGGCATGTGTGCCTATGAACATTCCGGTGATTAAGTATCCCTGTGAGATCTTGCCTGTTGCGCTTCCCGAAAATGTACCGCGTCCTTCAAAGGTTAGTAGCCAATTTCCGCTGAAGGTTCCTTCGCCAGTTGCCAAATTGATATTGAACGACAACCAGTCCTCAAATTTGCTGGTGCCAAGTGTGCCTACTTCTGTGCCCGCCCAGTAAGAATCCCGAATGTGTAGAATGCCATCCTCACTGACCCATTGCTTACCAGGATCGATCAAGGCACTTTCGATGTAAGAGCTGTACGGTTCTTTGGTCTTTGCTTTGGCTGGAGCTATTAGCATCACAGATAATATTAGTAGGGCGACAATAGGTAACAAGACTTTTTTCATTTTCTACTTCTCCTTTTTTCTTCAAACATTACTCCAGCGGTAAAAATAGGTAGGTATTTTTCACGGAAATCCACGCTCAATTTACGGAGCAAAGGTGGAAAGATCGAATAATTGCGGAACATCTCAATCATTACGGCTGAATTTCTAATTAAATGACTGAAAACCAGAAACAAAGACAGATTTTGACGGATTCTACTCAGCGCAGGCTTATCCATTTTTACCGGTTACTAGCAACTTGGGCATCAATATATCTCTTCATTATTTCTTTCTCGTATGGTATTCTTGCTTTAGTAATTCTTCCACCGCGTCCTCGCTTGCCTGTGAAGATTCGGATTTCTACGAGTCCACGTCTCTCAAGCTCAGATATGGCTGATCCACGTTGTCTTTCATCACCGTACACGCTTCTAAAAGAAACATGAGCATTCTTTGCTATTTGCACCATACTCCTCCAGCCCGCTTCCTCGATGAATAGTCTTTGCTTCATGTAGTCGTCGATAAAAGCATTAACCAAATGATCAAAAACCAAACGTGCGGCTTCAGTCTTGAACTTGAAAGCAAGTGGAGCTTGAATTGTCTCTTTTCCTGTAGGTGCAATCTCTGCCTCTTGCAGTTTATCTTCTTTTTCGGGCACGGAGCGAAGCATCATTCCCCAACAGCTGAAGTTGTAGACAAAAGGCTCTTGCAGAAGATGGGTGAACGACAACTCTCCGTAGGCCAAGAATCCAAATACTTGTGTTGAAGTTAGTGCTTCCTTGAAAATTTGGCACTCTGTGTTCGAGCTGCATCCAGCAATAATCTCAGCTAGTCTTCGGGAAATGCAAGACTGTATGAAGGTAATGTCTCTCTCCTTGAAACCACGGTTCTCTCTAAGCATGTTAAAGACGTTCCGCGCTCCTTTCTGAACTTTTTCATGGTCAATCACAACGATGTAGCCAGGTATGGAGGGGTCGTGGCTCCTAATGGGCTGCAGGAGCTCGAAAATCGGACCGTGCACACGCAACAGGTTTGCCGGAGCATAGTTTCCAAACGGAAAGGCAAACGCATACTTGGCCAGTGTCAAATTCAAAGGTATTCCTTCGATTTCTGAAATCTGTTGTAACAGTTCTTTTTCGCTGGGTAGGGGCAAGCCTTTTTCGCAAGATATTTGGGTCTCATTTTGGTATATTATTCTAGCGTGCACTTTTCGAGGGTCTTCATCTCCTATTCGCTTGAGGCACTTGAACTTGGGTTCTGCGTTAGGGTCAAAATGGAAGATGTGGGATTCTCCAATCCTTTTGACCGGTGACACGTCAAAGCCAAGCGAGGGCTCAGCTAGGTTAGGGATTAAAGCGCAGACGGCGTCATTGTCGAGGATTCTGAGTTCCGGCAGTGCGCCGATTCTGCCGTAGAATTGATGCATTTTTTGACCAATGATACCATCACCACTAACTCCACCTATCACATTTGCTATTCGTGTTTCATGGTAACTCCTAAGAAAGTCTGCAATACCTGCAGCCACAAAGTATTCCCAGCCTCCTTTTCCAATTCTCGCCCCCTGCGTTAATACAAGAAGAGTCTTACTTTTCTGAAGCTGCTCGTTGGATTTTGCGCTTTGATTAAAATCAATCCAAGCATCATGAGCCATTTCTCTGCCATTTTCCATGGCTCCTCTTTCGCTATCGAAACCCCATGTTCGTCCAATGCCAATGGGGTAATTCGTAACCAAGGCTAAGAGGGATAGGCCGTTGTAGCCGATTCCTGAGACTTTCTTCAACTCGAGGTCTTCGTTTTCTATCTCACCGCCTGTTGTATGTCCAATCAAACGAAGCTGTTCCGCCGCGCTTTTTCCTCTAAATCTTCTATCTATGGCGTCCAGAATGCCCTCGCAGATGATTTTGTCTTTGTCTTCAGTCTCACCTCGGTAACTAGAGTAAAGCATCAGCAGTTTCACGTCTCTCAGATCGTGCCCAGCCTGAGAAATGTCATTTTCAATCTTGTCCAGAACTTTTTCAGTAAGCCTTTGTGCTTCCTCAACGCTGTTCTCCTTTCTCAATTGCGTATCCTTGGTCGGATCGGCTTCCAAATCGTTTCTAGTATGTGCATGTCCTGCAAACCCTAGAAAGAAATCATTAACCATAATTCCCCAACCGTATGCGGTGGTGCACAGGTAAGATTATTGCATCTGTGAACGCTATAAAAACATATCTGATTCCAATAGTAATAGACGCATGGCGCTTCTGCCCAGAGCGCCCCTCTTTGGGGAAAGAAAAAAGGGATTTTGCGGGAGATTTCTCCACGCTGGGGGGAGTGCAAATCCCACCCCCCGCATTTTTGGTTTTTTAGAAACGCTATATGCAAGATATTTATTCAGTTTTGGCGCGGTTAATGGGCATTGAAAAATTGATAAGGGCGTTGCCTAAAGCGGAGCAGCATGTCCACATAGTTGGTTCAACGAGACCTGAGACATTACTCTGGCTTGCAGCCTACAACGACCACAAATTGCTGGACTATCTTCTGAAGCTAGGAATCACAATCGAGGCGTGCCCAATCAGCAACGTAAAAACAGGAGTAGTTCCATCGCTGGAGAAGCATCCTATCAGAGCCTTCTTTGACCAAGGCCTTAAAGTAACTGTAAACACCGATGATCCATCAATGTTCGGCACTGACATGAATAACGAGTACCTAGAACTCCACCGAAAATTAGGCTTTACGGTTCCTGAACTCTTCAAGCTTAGCCTCAACGCTATTGACTCTTCCTTTCTTCTTGAAGAGCGGAAGATCCGTATGCGTGAATCTTTCTTAAAGGAATATCGACGCTTACTAAACGATAATTGCGGGTTGTAAAAGCTTAAATATGACATACGTCATAGCTTCTTCCTCATCGCACTGACGGTTCAAAAGATGGGAAAAAACAAGTCATTTCTCATAGACTTATCGAAAACAAAAAGAAGCGGAGATTTTAGATGCCCACGATGCGGAATTAAAATATCTCCAGATGATAAATCTGAGGATGTTTACAGAATTTTAGAACCAGTAATGAAAGAAGACAGTTTAGAAAAAATAATTTTGCAATGTAATAAATGCGGAAGCATAATTCATTTAATTGGATTCCATGCTTTGGAAAAACTAGATTAGCAATGTTCTCTGATGCGCTGTGATTTAATCGTGTTTATAAGGAAGTCTGTGCATTATTTGGAACAGTAACGTTCTGTTGTTGATGAAGAAGAACACAGCAAACGTTACACGCTACAATCAACAATAAAAAGGAGTGATGTAAAATGGCAGAAAAATCAGAAACAATTTTCATTGGAAGTAAACCTGCAATGAGCTATGTTCTAGCGATTATTACAAGCCTATCCGCGAGCAACGCCAAAGAAATAACTCTAAAAGCCAGAGGACGAGCAATCACAACAGCAGTCGACGTGGCCGAAATATCCCGAAATCGCTTCCTGAAAGACCTAAAAATAAGCAATGTCAACATAGGAACAGAGGAGATGCCACCAAGAGAAGGCGAAAACAGAGCTCGAATGGTTTCAACAATGGAAATAACGCTTAGCAAAGAATAGGAAAATTTGCAGAAGCAAGCTATTGATCAGTAAATAACTCGCCCTTTCTTTCCAAATATATAAGCGACCCGGCAAACTTTTTAAGTATCTATGATTATGAAAGAAAAACTAAAATTCTATTAACGTGCCAGTGAGTCGCTGTATTGCGATATGTCTGACTCCTGCAGAATTTCTCTCCTTTTAACTATTTCGCTAAAGTCAGCAAAGTCTCCGCCGACTATCTTCAATTTGGCTTCAATTTTGTTTCCTTCAACTGTTATAACATTGTAAGAATTGCAGAAAAATCCTCTCAATTTTTCGCATGATACACTGCCCGCGTGAACCACAAGCATGTCTTCCATCCTCCACCTCCATGGTCTATGGCGATGTCCACAGAGAACCAAATTTGCTTTTGATTTTGTTAGGCTTCTTAAAACATCGCCTGCGTCAATAATTGTTATTTGATCTGCTCCAGTGTCTGGAACTGGAATTATGTGATGGTGTAGCGTTACGATTTTTACCTTGTTTTTATATTTTTCAAGAGCTTTTTCAAGCCATAGATTCTGTCTGTGGCCAACTTCACCGTCGTCTCTATCTGGTCTTGCTGAACTGAGGACTATTATTGCGGTGTTTTCAATTTCTGTTATTTGCGAGAAAGGGAAAAACTCTTTGAAAAGCAGATAGCCTGTTGAGCGATAATCGTGGTTACCACTTACGTAGATGATTTTTTTCGTTTTCAGTTTCCTTAACTCGTTTTTTGCTGTTTTAAACTCTGAAATTAAACCGTTTTCTGTTAGATCACCAGTGACCAGCACAACATCAGAACACATTTCGTTAATCTCTCTAACAGCTGTCTTTAGGTTTTCTCTGCGAAACATTGGACCGCAGTGAACATCAGAGATTTGAACTAATAACATCGCATCACGGACACATTTTACTCTCTGCTTGCAAGTATCACGATGTAATCGGCTGTATCAGCGCACATGTCAGCAGCTTGTTCGATGAATTCAATCAAATCATCAAATATCACCATGGTACCACTGTTCATCTGTTCGCTGTATTTAACGAATAAAGCCTTGGTTTTAAGATAAATTTCATCAATTTCGTGTTCAATTTTCTCAACGTTATTCGCGCCTACTATTGCTTCGGCTGGATTTACTGCAATTTTTTCGATGCTGCCGCGCAAGGCATGGGCGCATTCTACAAGTACAGAGGTCATATGAACTGTGTGTTCGCATAATTCTTTTGGAATTTTAGCTTCTACAAGCATTTCAAGGCATCTTGCCGCATCCTTTACGTGATCTGCAAGAGTGTCAAGCCGTTTCACGAGATGAAGCAAATCTTCACGGTAATCAGCAAATAGAGCTGCGCCTTTGGATAATTCTTTGAAAACTTCCTTTCGCAGTTTATCCACTTCTTCTTCGGCTCTGAAAAGGTTTTCAATCTGTTGCATTGCTTCTTTTTCCTTTACTTCTGAAATGCTCTTTACGGCTTGATGAAGCAAAGTCACCGTGTCCAGAGCTTTTGCTATTTGCTCGTGGGCTAAATCCAATGCTTTTGTTCTGCGGCGTCTTTCAAACCAGGCATAACTTCTTTTTTCCAATAGTCTTGCCATCTCCTTTCTATATTATTTTAAATGTTGCACATATAACCCTTCTCAATGTTACGATAGCTACCATAATCACTTGAGAGCCATTTTTATAATGATAATTAAAATGATGCCTCGCCAACATAAGCTGCGCGCTTGGCTATCTCAAGCATCACCTTCACTTTCTTCTACCCAGTAGGCCCTCTCCTCGCCTTTATCAGTTAAAACATACTCCTTCTTGAAAATTGGAACCTCTCTTTTGTACCTTTCCACAGCTTCTTCCAAAACTGGAAAAACATTCCGGCGATGGGAACCTGCAATCAAAACATATACAAGGTCCTCGCTAACGCTAAATTCGCCGAGTAAATGGTGGATTTGAACGTCAACTATGCCTGGCTTCTTTTTTAAATCACTGCAAATCTTTGCCAGCACTTCATTTGCGTTCTCTTCATAAGCCTCCAACATTAATTTCTGAACCTTTTCACCTTGCAAGGTTTCTCCCCGAACTACGCCAATGAACATGGCAATTGCTCCTGCCTTTTGAAAACCCGATTTGTTTTTCACTTTACCTATCATGTCTAAAAGGGAGAATGCCTCCCTCTTGTGAACTCTTCCATTGCTAGTCATACAACCACCAAGCGTGGTGCAATTATTTTCTGGCGGATTCTATAAACGTTATCTTTTTACTCTATTGCACTAGAAGATTCTTCCATGGGTGTTTATTTATGCAAATTCGTCTCTAAATCTTGGAGAGAGGAAGCTAGTGAAAAGAATAATTTTGAGAATAGCACTTGTATTGATTGTTTTCAACGTGACGATGTTCGCATTTAGTATTCATCCAGCGAATGCGTGTGGAATTGTGGGCGATCTAAACGGTGACGGAACAGTGAACATGGATGACCTCTTCATAGTAGCCGAAGCGTACGGTTCCTACCTTGGTCATCCGAGATGGAATTCGCGAGCAGACATCAATGGAGACGATGAAGTAAACATAGTGGACTTATTTCTGATAGCTAAGCACTTTGGAGAAACTGCTCCCACCGTGATAACTGCAACTGTGGCTATTTATCCCCAAGCATTAAATTTAAGAAGTAAGGGCAAGTGGATCGCTGCACATATTGAACTTTCAGAAGGTTACAATTTAAGCGACATTGATGTCTCCACAATCATGTTGAATGATACCATCCCCGTGGAACTAACACCTATCCATATTGGAGATTGTGATTGTGACGGAATACCCGACTTAATGGTAAAGTTTGAAAGACAAAAAATGATAGATCTAATCCTAGAGAATTACCAGTCTGCAAGGAAATTTGGAATGGTGACTTTAACAGTAGCTGGCGAAATAGCTGAATGTACATTCCAAGGAAGCGACAACATCAAAATAATACAGCAGACATGTTGCTAATCATTGAATCAGATATTCCAATACACCTATTAGTGAAAGATGTTATCGTACAATTATAATGTACTACTATTTCCTAAACAGCGTCCTGCTCAAACCATTAACCAACCTATAATAGTCGTAAAGTTTTTCGCGGGCTTCGCGCAACGTGGTCTTGGAAAATTCTATCGTATCATTGGGTTTGACTTGACCAAGCAAAGAAACATCCGGGGTGATTACCACGGCTATTTTTGGATATCCTCCAGTCGTTTGAGCATCTCGCAATATAGTGATTGGTTTTCCATTTTTGGGAACCTGAATTGCGCCAGGTATAAGTGCGTCTGAAACAATCTCTGCTTTCGCTTTATGTTCTATTAAGGGGCCTTCAAGTCGACATCCCATACGATCAGCTTCCAATGTAACTTTATATTTGCTGAAAAAGAAAGTATTCATTCCCTTTTCAGTGAACATATCCGCTTGTGGCCCACAAATTACATGAACTTTGAAGTGGTTCGTAAATCGTGGCACTAGTTCTTCTGGCATTTCGTATTTAACTTTGAGAAGCGCCCTATCAAATGCTTTGATTATATCATCTGTCTTTAATTGTCTGCCGTTTATTCCTCCAAATCCACCGCGTACATAAGTCGATCTGCTTCCAAGCACAAGCGGCGTGCTTATCCCTCCTTTTATCGAAAGGTATGCTCTACATCCACTCTCCATTTTTCCAAAGGAGATGACATCGCCTTCCTGTACGTTCAATGTTTGCCACATTGAAACATTTTGGCCATTAATTTTTGGGGAAATGGCTGCACCGGTTATGGCAATTTGAGTTCGTGTCAAAGCTTGAAGTTCTGGACCGATGAGGGTTATCTCAAGAGCCGCGTCGTCTGGATTGTTTGCCACTAGAAGGTTTGCTGTTACAAAGGAAAACATGTCCATTGCACCGGAAATCGGAACTCCATATTTGAGATAGCCATATCTTCCCAAGTCTTGAACTGTTGTGAAGAACCCAGGCTTTAACACTTGTAAAGCTTTAATCTTTTTAGTTTTTTCTTCGGGTAGATATTCACATATACCTTTTGTTGTGTTTTCTTCGGTTGTTTTGAACTCTTTTTCTGAGATTATCTCAAATTTAACAGTGTCTCCTGGCTTTAGACGCGCTGGAGGTTGTTGTAGTGGGTTAAATAACCTCAGTGGCGTTCTAGCTATTATTTGCCATCCTCCGGGTGCTTCACATGGATATATGCCTGTTTGTTTTTCTGCGATACCAACAGAGCCTGCGGGCACTTTTAGTCTTGGTGTTTCATGACGGGGTGTTGCGATTTCGTCTGCAACCTCTCCTAAGTAGGGAAATCCAGTGACAAATCCCAGCATGTAAACTCTATACTCTCTTCTAGAATGCAGCTTGATAACCTGTTCTTCAGTTAACCCATGATATTGGGCAACATAGCTGAGGTCTGGCCCATATTCTCCGCCATAAACAACTGGAATAGTAACTTTTTCTCCCAATTTTTCTATGCGTGATTTCTTTGATGCCTTTTCAATGTCTTTTACGCTAAAAACAAGCTGTTCATAATCTATCTCCAACACGTTGTATAGAACGAGCAATGAACGGTAAGTTGGAATAAGTTCTTCGATTCCTTTAATCTTTGCTTTCCTAATGGCTTTGTCTAAAGCGATGACTTTGCGGTTTATTTTCAAATTTATTGTATTGCCAAATTCTATTAGCAGGGCTCTATCACCAAAGGGCAAGTATCGAGTAGGTGAATACTGTTCCGTGTTCATAATAGGGCCCGAAAATCTCGTTAAATAAAACTACCTATGGGTTTTACATCGATGCTCGCTTTGGCTAATCCTGTTCTCAGCGCCTTTGCAAGTTTTGCAGCCATTAGCGTGTCGCCATGCACACAAACTGTATGTACAGCACCTATCTCTACTATTTCGCCATTAGCGGCCAAGACGGTTCCATCCTTAACCACTTTAATCACTCTCTTAACAACTCTTTGCGGGTCTTGAATTATTGCGTTTGGCTGTTTTCTTGCAACGAGGCTTCCATCTGGATTGTAGGCTCTATCAGCGAAAAATTCCTTTGCTACTTGTAACCCATGTTTAGCGGCAACTTTAGCTAAAGCTGATTTTGGAAGTGCAACTATTATTAAGCTATTGTCTAATGCTTTAACAGCTTCCGCTATCGACTTGGAGAGTTTTTCATCTTTTGCCGCCGTGTTATAAAGGGCTCCGTGAGGTTTTACATGTTGAAGATTGACATTGGCTGTTCTAGCAAATCCTTGAAGCGCGCTCACTTGATAAATCACATAGTTTTTTGCTTCTTCAGGGGTCACCTGCATTTCTCTTCTCCCAAAACCGAGAAGATCCGGGTAACCAGGATGTGCTCCAACAGCAACATTATGCTTTTTGGCAAGCCTAACTGTTTGAGCTATTGTTATCGCATCTCCTGAATGAAATCCACAGGCGATGTTTGCAGAAGTTATGTATGGCATTACTTCGCTGTCGTTTCCGACTTTAAATTCTCCGTAGCTCTCGCCCAAGTCGCAGTTAATATCAATTTTGGCTTTCAACTCGATCCCCAAAGTTGAAGATGGTTTATAATGAAATGTATTTTCTTATGTCTTCTATTGCGGCTGATGGTACTGAAACGTCCTTCATCGTGTGCAAGCCAGCCGGCGCATTAATTACTTTGGGAATCGAGTTGACAATTATTGCTATTGTGCCTATGTCACCGTGAACACAGGGTTGAATTTTATGGTTGATGTTTGGAATGCCTTTGATTGTTATAGCATCATATTCTTCTTCAGCGCCTATGTATGCTTGAAAATCCAAAATAATAATTTCTTTGTTTTTCATTATGCCCTTTGCCTTCTGTCTCAAACCTGCCACTTCTCCAGCCTTAACTTTTATGTGTTTGCTTTCTACAGGTTTTTTGGCTATTACTGGTTCGACGGATTCGGCAGTTATTTTGTCAAGTTTCCATGCTAAGGCGTCAGCAATCATTGCAATAGATTGTTCAAGCCCAACATGTCCCGTGATTTGTTTATCTTCGATTTTCTTATGGAATTCTTTGACTGTTAAGCCTGCACCTATTTTCTCTTGAAATGGCAGTCGTCTCGTGGCAGCATTCATAACCCTAACCGCTTCGATTTTCTCGATTTTTTGGCATGGAGCAGTAAGCGTTATCACCAGTGTATCCATGAGAAAACCGGGGTTTATACCCGTACCTAAAATTGTCGTGTCGTATTTTTTTGCGAGTGTGTCAAGTTTTTTTGCAAGTTTTGGTTCTGTGTAGTATGGATAAAATAGTTCTTCGCATGTAGATACTACTTTGACGCCGTGTTTTATGATTGAAATTATTTGTGAAAACGTGTGCTTGAGAAAGGATGAGGTTGCGTGAATGACGATGTCTGCCTTCGCCTTTAAAAGCACAGCGTCAATGTCATTGGAAACTTTTATTCCGAGTTTTCTCTCTAAGCCTAATACTTCGCCTAGGTCTTTGCCTACTTTGTCTTTTGCTATGTCAATTGCGCCTACTACTTCTACGCCCTCTTTCTCCAGCAAAAACTTCGCAATCAAACTGCCGACGGCGCCGATTCCATATAAAACAATCCTCACGTTCCTCATTCTGCTCTTCGCCCCATGTTCGCTTTTTATTGTTTTTATTAGAATAAAAATGTGTTTGAGGTCTCGCGCGTTTCTTTTGCCTAACGCCAAAACCTTTACGTTTGTAAACCTTTATATCTATGAGAAACTCCAAAACTAGAGAGGGTTCAAAACTTGGAAACCGCAAAAACCATGATTTCCAGGGAAATTCTTGAAAGACTCTTAGATGTTGACAAACTCAAATACTGCTATGAATGCGGTATTTGCACAGCCAGCTGCTCTATGGCAGAATTGTTGAAAAATGGCTACAATCCAAGATGGCTTCTGGAAAGGATTTTCTTAAACCCTAAGGATGTTTTGGCTTCGGATGGACTTTGGCTCTGTGCTTGGTGTTACCGTTGCTATAGGCATTGTCCACAAGCCTTAAGGCTGCCTGAAATATTTCTCTTCATGCGAACAATCGCCAAAGAACAGGGATATACCCAGTCCTTTGAAAGAGCTCTCCAAAAAATTGTGGAAAATATCCCGCTACCACTTGTGACGACTGCGGTTTGTTTTCATCCAGAACGCGCAGGTTTGGATAGGGAAAAAATCTTTGAAAAGATTGAACAGATGCGTGAGGAATTTTTGAAGAAAGGAAAAAGAAAGAAAAAAGCAAAAGTTTCTAAAGGAAAAATTGCTGCTATAGGTTCTGGACCTGCTGGACTTACGGTTGCGTATGAGCTAAGGCGAAAGGGATATGAAGTTACAGTTTTTGAGTCGCTTTCTGAACCAGGCGGAATGTTAAGAAAATGTATACCAGAATATCGCCTGCCAAAGCAAGTTCTAGCCAAGGAAATCCAGTTTATGAAAGGTTTAGGCGTTGATATAAAAACTGGAACAACAGTTGGTAAAGACTTGAATTTTGAAGATTTATGGAAAGAAGAATACAAAGCCATTTTTGTCGGTGCAGGCGCCCATGAAAGCCAAAAATTAAAAATTGAAGGCGGAGCCTTGGAAGGCGTAATTCACGCCCTCGACTTTTTGTGGAATGTTAATTTTGGAGAAAAAATGGAAATTGGAAAAAATGTTGTTGTAATCGGCGGCGGAAATGTTGCGATAGATACTGCGAAAACTGCTTTAAGGCTTGGAGCAAACGAAGCAACCATACTGTATCGTAGATCTAGGGAAGAAATGCCTGCAAATCCATGGGAAGTTAAAGAAGCAGAAGACAAAGGCATAAAAATCGAATTTTTGATTGCCCCTCAAAAAATTCTGGGAAAGAATGGAAAAGTTTCCGCCATTGAATGTATTCACATGCAATTAGGCGAACCAGACGAAACTGGAAGAAGAAAACCAACTCCAATAGAAGGTTCGGAATTTACACGAGAAACGGATATGGTGATTCTTGCAATCGGCGAAGCCCCAAACTTGGAGTTTTTGCCAAAAGAAATTGAAGTTAATGAAGATGGAACAGTTTGGGTCAACCCCATAACCATGGAAACCAGTTTGCAAGGCGTTTTTGCTGGCGGAGACGTCGTTACTGGACCAGCAACTGTGATTGAGGCAATCCGAGCTGGAAAATGTGCTGCAGAATCAATCGAAACTTACCTAAAGTCTTTAGGAGGCTAATGCGATGATAGAAAAGAAAGAGTTAAAACCTAAACAAGGCGGCGAAGAAATTTGTGTTGGGGTTTATGTTTGCCACTGCGGTTTGAACATTGCTGGTTCTGTGGACTGCGAAGAAGTTGCAAAGTTCGCGGCAACCCTTCCTAACGTTGTTCTAGCTAAAGACAACCGCTACACATGCTCAGACCAAGGACAGGAACTAATAAAAAGCGACATCAAAGAACATAAACTCAACCGCGTCGTAGTAGCATCATGCTCACCGCGGCTCCACGAACCAACGTTCAGAAAGGCATGCGAAGAAGCTGGAGTAAACAAGTATCTTTTTGAAATGGCTAACATACGTGAACAATGCAGTTGGGTTCATCTGCACGATCGAAAGGCAGCCACAGAAAAAGCTAAAGACCTTGTGAAAATGGCCGTGGCAAAGGCTTCTTTGCTTCAACCTGCAGAAGAAATTGAAGTACCGATAACCAGAAAAGCATTAATTATAGGAGGCGGAGTTGCTGGCATTCAAGCTGCTTTGGATTTGGCTGACACTGGCTATAACGTGTATTTAGTTGAGAAGGAGCCAAGCATCGGCGGAATGATGGCGAGAATAGATAAAACTTTTCCAACAATGGACTGTTCCATATGCATTCTTGCACCTAAAATGTCTGATGTTGGGCACCACCCGAACATTGAACTATTAACCAACAGCGAAGTTGTCGAAGTTAAAGGATACATCGGCAACTTTCACGTCAAGACATTGAAAAAGCCACGATACGTCACAAAAGATTGTTCTGCTTGCGATGAATGCGCAAAAGTCTGTCCGATTATTGCTCCAAACGAATTTGATGCTGGCTTAGCCATAAGACACGCTATCTACACGCCTTTTGCCCAAGCAGTTCCATCCACGTACACAATCGACATGAGCATATGCCTGAACAAAGATGGCGTGATAGTTTGCGACAAATGCATGAAAGCATGCGAACGGCAAGCAATAAAATTTGAAATGAAACCCGAAACCGTCGAGCTTGAAGTCGGCACAATAATCGTGGCTACAGGCGCAGATGTATTTGACCCGTCAACATTGCCCAACTATGGATACGGTAAATACCCAAACATGATCACCTCACTTGAATTTGAAAGGCTAATCAACGCCGGTGGACCATCAGGCGGGCGACTAATAAGGCCTAGTGACATGCAAATCCCTAAACGTGTAGCTTTCATTCAATGCGTCGGCTCTCGATCCGACAGGAGCGAACGACCCTACTGTAGCAATGTTTGTTGCATGAATACAATAAAGGACAGCCTACTAATCAAGGAACATTGGCCTGAAACGGAAATTTACGTTTTCTATGTTGACATACGAGCCTATGGAAAAGGCTTCGAAGACCTTTACAAGCGAGCGAGAAAAGAAGGCGTCGTGTTCATTCGGGGGCTTCCAGCGGAAATAATGGAGGACAGAAAAACCAATAATCTATGGCTCATCGGAGAAAACACTCTCCAAAAAGAACTGTATAAAATGAACGTTGACATGGCAATTCTTTCCATAGGTTTGGAGCCCAGAAAGGACAGCGAAATAATACAAAGATTATTAACGCTTTCGAGAACTCAAGACGGTTTTTTCATGGAGGCGCATCCAAAACTTAGGCCTGTGGACGCTGCTACTGGCGGGATATTCTTCGCTGGCTGCGCTGAGTCTCCTAAAGACATTAAGGACAGCGTGACACAAGCAAGCGCAGCCGCAGCCCGAGCAGGCATACTGATGGCTAAGGGAAAAGTAACCGTTGAAGCCATCACGCCCATTTCTTACGCTGAAAAGTGCAAGGCATGTGGACTTTGCGTAAAAGTTTGCCCCTATAACGCTATAACCTTAAACAAAGAATTAAAGCGAATCGAAATCATAGAAGCCGCATGCGGCGGGTGCGGAACATGCGCAGCAGAATGCCCATTTGATGCTTTGACCCAAAATCACTTCACAGGTGAACAAATCTTGGCACAAATAGACGCAGTAACAGAGCATGAAGCAGAAAAAAAGATTGTTGCCTTCTGTTGCAACTGGTGTGCTTATGCTGGTGCAGATTTTGCTGGAGTTAGTAGAATGCAGTATCCGCCGAATGTGCGCATAATAAGAACCATGTGCTCAGGCAGGGTTGCGCCAAAATTCGTAGAGCATGCCTTTGCTAGAGGTGCCGCAGCAGTTCTAGTTGCTGGCTGTCATCCGGGCGACTGCCACTACATAAACGCTAATCAGCATACAGAGAAACGTGTAGAACGGTTATGGAAGAAAATGGAGCAGCAAGGATTAAAACGAGAAAGGCTACAATTACTGTGGGCTTCAGCGGCGGAAGGCGAAAGATTTGCCTCCAAAATCCGTGAAATGCAAGCCATAGTAGAAAAAGTCACGCCCGAAGAAATAGAAAGCGCCAAAAAAGTTTTTGAAAAGGCTTCAAGCGAGGTTTAACTATGCCTATGAGAATCCGACATAAACCACTTGACATTGAAAAAGTAAAGCGTCCAAAGGCAGAAATTCACATAATTAAAGACCAATGTAAGGGATGCGGTTTTTGCATCCAGTTTTGTCCAGAAAAGGTCTTGGAAGAATCCGAAGAAATAAACGCGAGAGGCGTCCACCCTCCAAAAATTGTGGACGAAAGCAAATGTATTATATGCAGTTTCTGCACTGTCGTTTGTCCAGACTTTGCAATTTTTGTGGTTGAAAAACCATGTGAAGGAGCATGTTAAATATGGTTAGAAAAAAAGCGCTACTTACAGGCGCCCACTTTATGAGCGGCGATATAGCATGCGCAGAAGGCGCAATAACGGCTGGTTGCAGATTTTTCGGTGGATACCCTATTACGCCGGCAACAGAAATCGCTGAGCACCTGTCAGAGAGAATGCCTGAATTCGGCGGGATTTACATTCAAATGGAAGATGAAATCGCGTCCATAGCGGCTGTTCTCGGCGCTTCCTATGCAGGCTTAAAAGCAATGACAGCCACTTCTGGACCAGGTTTTAGTCTCATGCAAGAAAACATAGGATTAGCCGTTATGACAGAGACTCCATGCGTGATTGTGGACATAATGCGAGGCGGACCAAGCACAGGACAACCCACATTGCCTGGGCAGCAAGATGTGATGCAGGCAAAATGGGGTTCTCATGGAGATTATGGGATTATTGCCTTATCGCCTTCTTCCGTGCAGGAAATGTTCGACTTGACGATTGAAGCGTTTAATTTGTCTGAAACCTACAGGGTTCCAACCTTACTTATGGGAGACGAAATTGTTGCGCACATGTGGGAGAAAGTCGTAATACCTCCTCCTTCCGATATCAAGATAGTTAATCGTAAAAAGCCGCGTGTTTCGCCTGATAAGTATGAGCCGTTTATGCCAGATGATGATTTGGTTCCTCCGATGGCTTGTTTTGGAGAAGGATACCGTTTTCACGCTACGGGTTTGACGCATGATGAGCATGGATATCCAAGAACGCAAAGTTCAGAAGTGCAGACTAGACTTGTCAGAAGGCTTTGTGAAAAGATAAACAAGAATGCAGAGAAAATAGTGAAGGTTGATGAAATTATGCTTGAAGATGCAGATGTTGTGGTTGTTTCCTATGGAATAGTCGCAAGAGCCGCCTTAAGCGCCGTAAGAAAGGCAAGAGAAGCCGGGATAAAGGCTGGACTTTTGCGTTTAATTACACTTTGGCCTTTCCCAGAAAAGCATGTTGCAAAAGTGGCTAAACAAGCGAAGGCAATAGTCGTTCCAGAAATGAATTGCGGGCAGATGGTTCGAGAAGTCGAGAGAGTGGCTAAAGAAACTCCTGTGGCGTTTCTTTCAAAGTTAGGTGAAGACCCTCACACCCCAAATGAGATTCTCGAAGTGATAAGGAGGAATGTTTAATGGTTCAAGAAACAGCACATCCATTTTCAAAATATTTACGCTCAGCAATGATGCCTAACATTTGGTGTTCCGGTTGTGGAAATGGCATCGTGCTAAACTGTTTCGTTCACGCGTTGGATGAACTACAAAAAGATTTAGACAAATTGGCGGTTGTTTCTGGCATCGGCTGCATTGGACGCACAGCAGGATACACAAACACAGATTCCTTCCACACGACACATGGACGCGCAATAGCCTTTGCAACCGGAGTGAAATTGGCAAATCCAGAGTTGGAAGTCGTAATCATAAGTGGGGATGGCGACCTCTTTGCAATAGGTGGGAATCACTTCATACATGCTGCGAGAAGAAACATAGGAATCAAAGTAATCTGTGCAAACAACTTCAACTACGGAATGACTGGCGGGCAACAAGGTCCCACAACACCGCTTGAATCATTTACAACCACCACTCCCTATGGGAATATTGAACATCCCTTCAACTTAGTCCATTTAGCAGCCGCGTCTGGCGCCACTTTTGTAGCTAGATGGACAACACTACATGTAAGAAGACTAACGCAATCAATAAAGAAAATGTTACAAAAGGAAGGCTTCTGCTTTATTGAAGTGGTTTCACCCTGTCCAGAAATCTTCGGTAGACGCAACAAGATGCGTTCGGGACTTGAAATGATGGAATGGTTCAAAAACGCTTCTGTGATAGAAAGCTTTTCTGACCCATCAAAAACAGAAATCACACCAGAAAAAATTGCTTTAGGTGAATTTGTGGATAGAGAAGAAGTGACATACGAAAGATTGCTTCATGAAAAAATAGCTCAAATTAACGAAAAAGCAATAGGAGAGTAAGTCAAATTTGCGAATTGAAATTAGATTTGCGGGTTTCGGCGGACAAGGAATAATTAAATCTGGAATAATCTTAGCTGCAGCAGCATGCATTTACAGCGAAAAAAACGCTGTTCAAACACAGTCTTATGGTCCAGAATCAAGAGGCGGCGCATGCAAATCTGAAGTTGTAATATCAGAAGAAGCAATAGATTTTCCAAAAGTGGTGGAGCCTGATGTGTTAGTGGTGATGTCTCAACATGCCTACAACGAATATGCAGAAAACGTGAAACCAGACGGAACAATAATCATGGACCCTGACATGATCCCAAACGAGAAAGAACTTAAAAATGCCAAAATTTTTCGAGTACCTGCTACGAAAATTGCAGAAGAGCTTGGAAGAAAAATAGTCGCAAACATCGTCATGTTAGGCGCGTTTGTGGCTATCACAAGCGCGTTAGATGAAAAAGCTGTTAAAGAATCAATTAAGGCAAATATACCTAAAGGGACAGAAGAACTGAACTTGACGGCTTTTGAAAAAGGTTACGAATACGGTAAAAATCTTTTGACTAAGGGCTAAATTCACCCAGTTTTTTGTATTTGCGGCTACGTCAACTGCGTTACAAGTTTTGATTTTCTAATGCCTACATGGCGTAATGGGACTACTTTTTTTGCTTCATTATATATATCAGACGCTATTTTTCCAAGGACGATTTCTTGTGCAAACTGATCTAATGTTAGGGCTGCGGCCTTTTCCTTAACGATTTTCTCCATAATAACGCGTATGGCTTTCTCTTGCGCTGTCCTAATTCTTGAGAGCGTAAAAGCCGAAACAGCTATCCGCAGTTTGTGTCCATCTTTTGTGGTTGCATTAAATAAGCCGTCAATTTTTGTTGTTCTTCTTCTGACAAGGCTTCGTAAATAATCTCGTGAATATTCATGTCCTTTAAATATTGTGCGGGCAGTTTTTCCATCAAGTTCAGTTATTTGAAAATACATTTTCAAATACTGGTGAGCAAAGTCGTTTGTGACTTCATAAAGCGTAGAATCGATTATTCTTCCGATCAGTTTTTCTGGCTCATCCGCTGGCACTGCTCCTAACTCAACGTTTCCGAAGTATGGGGGCGCCACTGCCATGTACCAAGTTTTGCTTCGCCATTTATCTCGTAGACGTTTTTTTGAAGACACGTTTATCCTCCAAATGTGGCTTGAAGATTCTCATTAGAGTATTAAAAGTTTTACCGTTTTGGCTCTATTTTCTCGATGCCGTGCATGTACTTTCTTAAAACTTTGGGAACAGTAACAGAACCGTCTTCTTGCTGGTAGTTCTCAAGTATTGCAACAATCGTTCTTCCAGTAGCTAAAGCTGTCGAATTTAAAGTATTAACAAACCCTTTAGGCGGTTCTCCCTGCTTCTCCCTGTACTTTATGTTTAACCTTCTAGCTTGATAGTCTGTGCAGTTGCTGCATGAGATTATCTCTTCGTAAGAGTTTTGCGCTGGCATCCAGGCTTCTATGTCGTATTTTTTTGCGGCAACTGTTCCAATGTCACCTGTGCACACGTTCACCACGCGATATGGCAACTCAAGTTTTTGAACAAGCTCTTCAGCGTTCTGTATCAGTTCTTCATGCATTTTCCACGAATCTCCGGGTTTGCAGAAAATAAACTGTTCAATCTTGTTAAATTGGTGAGTCCGAAATATTCCACGTGTGTCTTTGCCATGCGCCCCAGCTTCTTTTCTAAAGTTTGTGCTTATTCCAACAAGTTTGAGCGGTAAATCTTCTGCTTTTATTACTTCATCCATAAACATTGCCGCCATCGGATGCTCGGAAGTTGCAATCAAGTATAAGTCTTCATTTTCAATTTTGTACAACACGTCTTCAAAATCGCTCAAGGCTACAACGCCTTCGTAGGGCTCTCGCCGCATCAGAAAAGGCGGTTCTATTGGTATGTAACCTTTCCTAGTCATTTCTTCTAAGGCAAAATTCATTAGAGCCATGTCCAGCAAAGTGCCCTCCTTTTTAAGGTAGAAGAATCTGGCTCCAGCGATTTTTCCAGCTCTTTCAATGTCTATTATGTCTAGGCTTAAGGCTAAATCTATATGATCTTTGGCGGTAAAGCCGAATTTGGGAGTTTTTCCCCAAGTTCGTACTGGAACATTATCATTTTCATCCTTGCCTGCTGGAACGGATTCGTGGATGAGATTTGGAAGCCGCATAAGATAATAGCGTACTTTCTCTTCTGATTCGTTCACTTGCTTTTCCAAAATTGTGATTTCCACATCAACCATTTTTGCCTTTGAAAGTTCTTGCTTAGCTTTTTTTCCGTTCTTTTTTAGTGATGCGATTTCTATTGTTATCAGTCTTCTTTCGTGACGTAGATCATTCAATTTCGTTAGGAGTTGACGCCATTTCTTATCGTAATCAATTAGTTCGTCTAGCATCTTCAGATTTTCAGGGTTTCCCCTCTTTTGCAAGTTGTTTCTCACGTGTTCTGGATTTTCGCGGATTAGTTTTATATCTAGCATCTTGTTCACATGCAACTATGTCCTATAACTTGCGTTTAACCTTTTAACTTTAGCCATAGATCAACTATTTAACCTTACGATAAAAGCAATCATCCGCCGAAATTCAATGCGAAAACAAAACACTCGCCAGTCAAACCTTAACTCAACCTATATATAAGGGGGCTAGTTACACAGAACAGAGAAAACACTCAAACATGTAAACTATGAAGACCTCGTCTTTCACTTAATCCGTTTTGTTGTCTGAAGGGTTTTTTCCGCTGTCGAAGTACAAAAAAGTAAATCGTCAATTGTAGCGATAAATGTCGGCAGTTTTCCTTCGCATTTTATTTGTGTAACAACTTTCCTCTCTTCCCACATTGTCTTAATGGATAAACCTCTTGGGGTTTTGAAGTTGTCTGGCGAAACCGCTTTGGCTATGGCTTCCGCAATTTTTGCATCAGTATACTCTAATATTATTTCAGCCTCCAATATGTTCACCTCTCAACTGTCTTCCAACTAGCTCGTTAACAACAGTAATAAAAGTATCAATCTTATCCATAGGAACTTGCGCTCCCGCCGCAATATTATGACCACCACCATTTCCACCACATTTTTCAGCCGCAACCTGCATAACCTCTCCAAGGTTGACTCCCTTGTTGGTCACTATGTCTATGGTTCTCGCAGAAAATTTCGCTAAATCTTCTTCCTCAACATTGGCATACGCAATTAACGGCTTTTCAGGATTTGGAAGACTTGCCGACAGTATAGACGAGATTGCGCCCACTATCTTATCTTCTATGAAGTTTTCCCCATAAACAACGTAAATGTTCTCAAACTCTTTCATCCTTTCAGCCTTTTCCATAACCCATCCTAAATATTTGTTTATAGTTCGCCTATACTCTTCCAACACTTTGTTCGCTGCTTCAAAGGCTGAGCCTCTGTCACCCATGCAAATAGACACGCCAAGACTTGGCTTGTCCATACGACCAGTGGCATTCAGCAAAACAGCGAATTCTCTAGCATCTCTAAGTGGAGTCCACGATTCCTCGCGGTTTAAAATGTAAACATGTCCTATGAGATTTGCAACTTCGTAACGTAAACCTTTTGAAAGCAAATAATCCGCAAGAGCCGAACACAGTCTTCTTTTTTCATCTTCAGAAAGATCCCTCAAAGCCCGCCACTTTTCACCGTGCCTTGGCTTAATGTCCAAACTAGCCAAGAAAGCTAAACTTTTATCTTCTTCACCGCTTATGCCCGGAATAAAAGGATTAGTCGTAGAAGCCAAAGTCCTGTGAATGGGACGTGTTTCCCTACCAAAAAATATTAAGTCCTTTTCAACAATCAGAAGACCCGCACTTGTTGCATCTTCAACTATCTTTTCATTCACCCCACCAAGTTTTCGCTGATCATATTTATCCTGCAAATCTCCGAGGGCTCCAACCAAAGCTATAGGCGCCAAATCAACGTTAGCCTTGTCAATTGCCTTAGCCACAAAATAGGCGACGCCTGAGCCGCTGATGTCCCGTGCTCCATCTATCCCATGCAAATGGGGGTTTACATGCACAAAATTGTCTGACTCTTTATCTATAACCTGATGATGGTCTAAAACCACTATTTTGAAATCTGCGACTTTCTCATTTAACAAGTCAATGTAGCCGCTCCCAAAATCCGTGAAAATTATCAATTGTGGCTTTTCTGAAAGAATTTCTCCCAAGATTTTTTCATCAATCCACTGAGTTATTCTAATTCGAAATTTCGCATCAAGTCTAAACAAGGCTTTTCCAATAATCCCTGCAGCTGCAATCCCATCAGCGTCTAAATGCGAAAAAGCATAGATGGATCCATCTTCTTTAACGGTCTCCAAAATCCTTTTTGCTGCTTGCGTGGCTGAACCTAAAAAGTCCGCCACTTGTTTCTCTTCTAAAGTCATTGTCATCACAGTAGGGTAAGAAGCTAAATTATTTAAGGATTTAAGTGCTGTTATGAGCATGATAATTAGGTTAAAGAGGCTATTTTTGGCTCATATTTCCATTTCGGCGGCAAAACACCCTCGCGTTTGTAATGTCTCGAAAGCTTGTGGATCTTTGCCTCTGTAAGTTGAAGCGCCCTTTTATTATGCAAATCCTTTTTATTTTTTTCAAGGTGTACACTGAGACTTTCGGCTTTTTTAAGTAAATTCCCTAGATCTTCGGGTATTGCTGGTGCAAGCTCTGTTTCTTTGAGGATTTTTGTTATTGTCTTTCCTGTTATCGGTTTCGCTAAGGGGATTGCATGTTGATCTCTTAGTATGGTTCCTATTCGGCTTGGGGGGTTTCCTTCTTTCGCCAGTTTAATGACTAGGGCTTCCACTTCCTCTGGTTGGTATCTGCACCAGCTTGGAGCTCGCTTGCTGACTGGTCTTATTTGATGAGATTTTCCTTTTTCCTGTTTTGGCATGTCTTATCCCTTTAGGCTCTGTATGAGCGAATGTAGACGGATATTTAAAATTATTGTCAAATAAAACTGTAACCGAAGCATCTTGTTTTGTGTTGAATCTCAAAAAGTCTAAACAGATGTTTTCTTGTACCAATTTGCAAAATTTCGCAATGCTTTGGCGCGATGCGAATATTGATTCTTTTCCATGATGGTCATCTCTGCAAAGGTTTTGTCGCTGTTTGCTGGCTTAAAAATTGGGTCGAAACCAAAGCCAGAGCTTCCCTTTCGCTCTTTTCTCGTTATTTCTCCAAGAATTTCGCCTTTGAAGCATATTGGAGTTTTCAATTCTGCAGAATGGTAAGCCACTGCTGATTGAAACTTCGCTTTTCTATTTTCAACATTTTCCATTAGTTTGAGTAAACCATTATTACCTATCGTTCTATAGGCGTAAGAGGCATAGGGTCCTGGGAATCCATTTAACGCATCTACAAATAAACCAGCATCCTCAACTATTATTGGGAGGTGAGATCTTTCAAAGGTTTGTAAAACGCTTGTTTTTGCAATTTCTTCCAGGTTGTTGCTTTGAATTTCTAAGCTTTTAACTTTTAGCATACCAACAGTTATCTTATACTCGCTCAGCAGTTTGCTGGCTTCGTTGAATTTGTTAATGTTGTTTGTCGCGAAGAATATGACCCTGCCCTTTAGTTGAAAACTCATTTTTGCACTCACGCCTTCTTCTCGACGTTTTTTCTTTCAGCGATGTAACGCCCTCTTTTCTCTATTTCCCTTATTTTATCTAAAACATTTTTCACAGTTTCAGCATCGCAAACCTTGGAATAGCCTTCCATCACAGCGTTGAAGCATTCCTCCGCGTATCTGAAATGTATACTTTGAAGGGCTCTCTTCATAAGATGCAAATCAACTCCTTTGGCTTCCAGTTCATCAGTTTTCTCGCCGAGCCCAAAATCCACAAAGAATATCTTTTCTTCAGAATTTTGAATCATGTTTGATGTTGTTAGGTCGCCGTGGATTATTTCGTGTTTATGAAGTTTGCCTATTGACTCGCCGATTTCAACGCATAAGCACTGTCTTTTGGTTTGGGGGAGTTCGCCTAACAACTGCTTTACTTGTTTACCTTTTATGAACTTCATTATAATTGTGGCATTTTTGATATCAACCAAAAAGATTGTCGGTGTAGGCACTCCAGCTTTTTTGGCTTCATGCATCAGTTGAGGTTCATGAATCGTTCTGTACGTTCTAATTTGCTCATCAAGCTTTGATAATCGATACTTTTTTGGTAAGCGTTTTTTCATTATCACTTTTCTACCATGCCAGTCTGCAAGGTAAAGGCTGGCTTCCGCTCCCTTCTTGATCAACAGTGGCTGTTTTACTTTATCCACGGAACTTCAACCTCTTCAAGCCGCCACCGCAACCTTACAAAACTCTTTTCAACAGGCGTTACAACGCCATGCGTGTAGGCTAACACGCCTGCCCATGCGATCATGGCACCATTGTCAATCGCGAATTCGCTTGGCACAACGCAGAATTCAGCGTCATGTTCTTCCGCTATAGACTTAACCATTGACTGCAGCCTTTTGTTGGCAGCCACACCGCCAGTCAACAATACTTCTCTTTTCTCTGTGTGAGCTAAGGCTCTTTCAGTAACCTCGCTGACCATGGAAAATGCTGTCTCTTGAAGACTATAACATAGGTCTTCGATTTTGTATTCTCCTTTTTTGAGCAGGTTAACTACAGCGGTTAGCAAGCCGCTGAATGACATGTCCATGCCTTTAACCGTGTATGGCAAAGAAATAAGCTTCCTTCCTTTTGTGGCGAGTTTTTCAACAATAGCCCCGAAGGGCATGCCTAGCTTCTGGCGGAGTCCTGCTTCCCTTGCAAACACATCTAAACAGTTTCCAAGAGCAATATCTAACGTCTCACCAAAAACTCTGTAACGCCCAGAATCAAAGGCTGAGACTATCGTGTTTCCGCCCGAAACATACAATGTTATTGGATCCTTAGCACCGGTTTTCAGTTTCCCTATTTCCAGATGTGCTATGCAATGGTTGACTCCCACAAGTGGAATGTCAAGATAAGAAGCCAAGGCACGCGCTACGGTCGCGCCTGTGCGGAGACATGGACCTAAACCTGGACCTTGAGAAAACGCGATTACTGATAAAGTTTGGGGTCTTATTCCTGATTTTTTGAAGGCTTCTGAAAGAATTTTGCTTGCCACTTCCGCGTGGTGTCTTGCTGCTTCTCGAGGATGAATACCGCCTTCTTCTGGCACATAGGCGCTTATTATATTCGCTAAAATTTTGCCGCTGAAAGTTGATATTCCAACGCTGAAGTCATCTGCTGTTGATTCGATTCCTAAACAGTAGGATTCACCTGCCTTTTTCCTCTTCATTTTCCTAGTCCTTCAACATAGTTTCTTTCAAACATTAACCATACATATTTTTATTTAAAACTGCACATATATATTATCATGGAAGAATTGGAACTGATAAAAATGCCGAAACACAACGATTTAGAACAGAAAGCCCTGCAATTCATAATAAACACGGGATATGAGGGCGTACTCCAGTCAGAACTATGGCGCAAACTAGGGGCGAGCAGCAGAGAAGGCTCCAGAATAGCCATAAAACTGGAAAACAAGGGATTAATTCGCAGAGAGAAGGAACTCCGTGATGGAAGGTGGACTTATAGGCTTTACCCAAAGAGAATTCCCGCATCAATAGACTCCATAGCCGACTGCCCATGCCTAATGTGCCCAGATAATCCCAGATGCGATCCGTCAAGTTCAATTTCGCCACATAACTGCGAAAGGCTAACGGAATGGATTATCTCCATAGCACAAGCCGAGCATGGCTTGATAGGTGACAGCTAGTTTTGCCTAAAGCGTGGGTTCAAGATAGGAAAAGAGATTATTATTATAAGAAAGCTAAAGAGGAGAAATACCGCTCCAGGGCAGCCTACAAACTATTTCAAGCTGTAGAAAAGTATCACTTCATGAAAAATAGCGATGTTGTTATTGACTTGGGTGCAGCACCAGGCGGTTGGGTTCAAGCTGCAAGGAAAATTGTTGGGAATAAAGGTTTTGTTTTGGGAGTTGACTTGAAATCCATCGAGCCTTTTCCGCAATCTAACGTTCGAACAATAATATGCGACATAACTGAACAAGAAACGCTGCAGAAGATTATGGAGATGCTTCCAAGAAAAGCTGACGTCGTGATCTCGGATGCTTCGCCAAACATTTCTGGAATATGGGAAGTTGATCATGCTCGCCAGATAGACTTGGCACACGAAGCACTGAAAATTGCTTTTGAGACGCTTAGACCTTTTGGAAACTTTTTTGTGAAAGTTTTTCAAGGAGACATGCTGAACGATTTCGTTGAGAAAGTAAAGCAGAATTTTGAAGTTGTGAGAGTGATTAAGCCTAAGGCAAGTCGTGCCAAAAGCTCAGAAATATTCGTTTTAGGAATGCATCTAAGACGGTATGTAGATTAGCAACAAAGCTAAATTCTCTCTATCTTCTTATAAGAGCAAGGTGAAATGTTTGCGAATAGTCGCTGCGGATTCTTCTTCAGCCATACTGAATGACAAGTTTGAACCCATGTCGATTGTTGCAGCTGCATCAGTAATGGTTAGCCCACCTTATAGAGAGCCAAACGTGTTTTTGGCTGAACCCATTTTTGCAGACGCGGAAAAAGGACATGAAGTCATAGTGCATGAAGCTGAGCTTTGCAGAGAGTTGCTTGGGAAAGTGAAGGCTGACGTTGTGCACCTTGACATGTCTCTTGGAGCAATTTCCCTTGAGCAACTGTCTCCAATTCAGTTTCCCAACATGAGAGTTTCTAGCAAGGCGAAACGCCATCTGCTAAAAATTTTGCCAAGACTGAGAAAAATTGCTGGCGAAATCACGCAAAAGTATGGAATTGAAGTCTTAGCCATAGGAAAAGAAAGCATCCCTGTAAGAATCGCGGAGCTAACAGCAGGCGCACACGCAATATTATATGTTGCTGAAAAAGCCGTTGAAGAAAATAAAACACTCTTGCTTGGTTTACCTTCCAAGTGCCAGCCCAAAACAGCTGAAAACAGAGTTTATCTATACTCCCTTGTAACCGCAGAACACGACATCAGAGGCTATACAGAAGACACAAAAGAAATCTTGAAAAAAGTTAATATTATGGAAATGTTAAACCCATGCGCAAGAGGGTTCCGAATTTTAAAAATAACCCCAAAAAACAAAGGTTAAAAATGGTGAACATAATTGGTGTTCAGTTTTTGGAAAAATTCTCCGCCAAGGATTAAAAGAATATTAACAATCATAATTTTCTTCCTTCTTTCCATCGTTATAACAGCTGTTGGTGTATTAACCCCGCTCAGCTTTGAAGAAGCAGATTCCATGAGCAAGGAAGTTGAGCAGTTGAGACAAAATATTAGTTTGCAATTTATTTTCGGAAACAACTTCATGATATGCCTATTAATGTTCGTGCCCATCGCGGGACCCATTTTCGGTTTTTACGCGTTGTATAATACTGGTGTTTTAATCGCTGCAGATAGCATCGCACATGGGCTTTCCCCTTTTACAAGTTTTCTTTTGCTTTTTATTCTTCCTGTTGCATGGCTGGAGTTTTTGGCATATTCTACTGCGTTTGCTGAGAGTGTTTGGTTAATTTGGCGCGTAATTCATCATAATGTTAGAAGAGAGCTTGTAAATGCTTGCATATTGATTTCAATTTGCGCGGTGATACTGCTTGCGGCTGCGATAATAGAAATTGCCTTAATAGTAATGCTCACATAAGGCTAATGATGGTCTATTTTTTCTAAACCTTTGTAATTTCTAGGCTCATATCCAATATTTTCGGGCTGTCTGTTATTTCACCTAAGCTTACGATATCAACGCCCGTTGAAGCGAATTTTATTGCGTTTTCAGCTGTTATTCCACCACTAGCTTCCAACAAAACTTTCTGAAAATATCTCGTCTTTTTCAGTAATTTAATTGCTTTCTCTACTTGTCTTAGAGAAAAATTGTCCAACATGATTATGTCTACTCCTTCCTTTGCGGCTTTCAAAGCATCTTCAACATTTGAAACTTCAACCTCAATTTTTTTGCTGAATGAAACGCTTTCTTTAGCTATTTTAACAGCTTTTTCAATGCTTCCAACCACTGCAATGTGGTTGTCCTTTATCAAAATCATATCATCCAAATGAAGTCTGTGCGTGTCACCGCCACCTATGAGAACAGCTTTCTTATCAAAATATAGAAGACCGGGCGCTGTTTTTCGCGTGCAAGCAACTTTTGTTTTAAATCCAGCTTTTCTGATTTTTTCTGTCAATTTCCTTGTAGTTGTTGCTATGCCACTCATGCGTGAAAGAATGTTTAGAAGTGCGCGCTCAACCGAAAGTATTGTCCGTGCGTCTCCAAAAATCTTCAGCAAGACTTGTTTTGCTTTTATTTTTTCTCCATCTGCGACTAAAGCTTCAACCGTAAGTCCTAGACTTTCTAGAAGGATTTTTGCTTCCTCGATTCCTGCAACAACTCCTGACTCTTTCGCCATTACTTCCGCTTTTGCCTTGGTGTCTTCTGGAATTGTTAATGCAGTTGTTATGTCTCCTTGTCCAATGTCTTCAGCGAGCATGTTTCGAAGTTTTTCTTCCAAAATTTTCCGTGGCAGGAACATATCTTCATTTATGATTGTTTAACTTAAAATACTTGCTTCTTTTCGGCTGTTTCAGTTATTATTTTTACGGCATTTTCTAAACCATCATATTTTAATACTTCTTTCTGAATCTCCTTAAGCCTTTCAGGAGTCCCACTTTTCAAGATTTGCTGAATGCACTTCAGAAGTTTTTCTTTGTTCAGTTCTTTCTGTTGAATAGTTTTCGCGACGCCTAGATTTTCAGATTGTTTTGCATTGCTAAGTTGTTCTGTGTGGCTGGGTGTTGGCACGAGAATCATGGGCTTACCGTAACACATGCACTGCGTTAGGGTTCCATGTCCTGCGCGTCCTATCACTAAATCACAAGTTTTCAAGTATTCAAAACGGTTTGGAATCCACTTGTAAATTGTCACATTGCCGTGTCGTACAGGTTTATCCTCGGCATTGGGATAGCCAAGCGACATGACAACTTCATAATCTTCGGGAAACTCTAGTAAAATTTTCCGCAAAATTCCAGTTAAGAAGGCTCTTTCCCTTATTGGCCCACTTATGGGAGCGAAGATGACGGGCTTATCGGCTGGCAATCTTAATTTTTCGCGCAGTTCTTCTTCAGTCGGCAACTCATCAGGTTGCACAGGTAATATTGGTCCAATTAGCCTTACATTTTTTCTATAGGATTTCGGAATTTTAAGGTTGCCTGTGCATATCGTGTATGGCGATGGAAAATCTGGTATTAAAACGGTGTTTCCGCTTGTCCACATTTTCCCAATGATCGTAAGAGTTACGGAATCTGCGAATTTTGCTAAACGTAAAAAACGTTTTTTCCGTGGAATTATCACCTGAAACTGGTTTAAAATGCAAATTCTGGGGATTCCTAAAATTCTAGCCGCCAAAAGAGGAGAAATTCGAGAGTCTGAAACAACAACATCTGGTTTAAAACTTTCAATAGCTTGAATTTCAGCGTTAATTTGATTTAAAAGGGTCAATGAAGCGATAAAGGGGCCAGGATTGACTGCTGTTTGTCTAAAATCTACGGTTCCGTCTGGTTTAACTTGAAAACCGATGGGTGGAGCCTTTATAAGCGGAAAACCTTCTCTTTCAACATAGCGTATGCCTTCCCGGTAAGTGGAAAACATTAGCTCGGCTTTTTTCTTCAATATTCTTTTGGCTATTGGAACGCATCTTCCCACATGTCCTAAGCCGATGCCGCAGGGAGCAAAATAAACACGCATAAAATTATTTCCTGCCGAGGGTTTTACGCTTCACTTCTCCTTTCGGTTTTTCCTCTTCAAAAATTATGGCTTGAAACTTGTGAACTTTAGTGCCGTTTAGCAACCAATTGTCAGGTGACAGCCCCGCTTTAATACAGCATTGACATAAAAATTCCTCTTCATCCCATTCCCACTCAACTGGCACTTGCGGCAAAAGTAGACCCTTAAACATTCCTCTTTCAATAATCAGCCCATCTTTTCCAACTTTAATTTTGGACGGGTATTCATTTGGTTTTTTCGCTTCTATTATCTGCGGCGGTGTTAGCACGCTTACTTCAAAGACTACTTTGTCAAGTTCACTTAGCGAGAGCGGGTAAAAGCGTGGGTCTTGAGTTGCTGAGCTTATGGCAGATTCGATAACTGCTTGAGCCAGCGGAGTAGTTGGGTATGGATAGCCAATACATCCTCGGAGTTCTTTTTCTCCGTTCTTTATGCTGTTTATTGTAACGAATACGCCGCAAGACTGCAGAAGTTTGTCTGGAATGTCTTCTTGGACTGTGATGTGTTTTCGGGTTTTTAGGTATTCCTCTGCAGCTTTGCGTGCAAGTTTAACGAGCATCTTTCCTTCTTCTAGGTTTAGTTGAAATGACAACCTATGCTTTCTCCATTTGATGTGATAGCTTATTGTGCAGAAACTAGTGTTTAGCTTTTTTCTGTTTAAACTTTTGCTAAAAATTTGGAATTTAGAATTTTATTGATTCTTCGGCTGTTCCATCTTTGGTTACGAGCAGAAAATCAATGCCATCGCCGCTCATAGTGTCTCTGCTTATGGCGGATTTTATTGCTCTTGTTACCAAGTCTTTTGCTTCTTCAATTGTCATTTTTTCTTTGTACCCTTCCTCTAGCACACCCATGGCTATTTCCGTTCCTGAACCTACAACCGCATATTTGTCAGGTATTACTGAGCCTAGGACGTCTAGCACATAAAGTGATGGGCCTTCTTCGTCCATTCCACCGACGATTGTTTGTGTGATTAATGGTGCTAGTCGGCGGTTGAAGAGAAGATTTGACATAAGTTTGGCAGCTGATCTGACGGAGATTGTTCTGCCAACATCTAGATTAAACAAGTTTGCGTAGGCTTCAACCTCTCTCACGAGGATTTGCATGTCAGAAACGAGTCCTGCACACGCTGCGCCTATGTGGTCTGTTATTTTGAAAACTTTTTTGCCACCTTTGCTGACAACAAGGTAACCATAAGAGACACGTTTTTCAGAGGCTAGAATGACTCCGTCCGAGCATACTGCGCCAACGGTTGTTGCGCCTGGAACCCAAAGATATCCGCCTTGTTGACCTTGCTTTTCCATGCAATTCACCTTTCTTTCGTGATATACACAAGCAACTTATTAAACTTAATCATAACACGTTTATACTTCAATGGTAGCTATACTCAAGACTTCATTCAGCTTCCTCAATTGTTCTCTATAATCGCCATAAACCATGACGTGGTGGTTTCCTGAAGTTTTATGGATAAATTCCTTTGGATTTTTTATCTTCACTTTTGCCTTTACTCTGCAGTACGCGTTGTCACCCATCTCTACACAATCCGCAATGACCCCATTTGCGATCAGCATACTCTTTAAGTCACCGCTCAAGCGGCAGATGGTTACTTCTTGACCTACTTTCATTTTTACAAAAGCTGTCAAACTGCCAGTGAAGTTTTCCCTATGATAGCGTCTTAACGTGTAAGGCCCTGCGTTTGCATTATATCCTTCCATCTTTCGGGGGCACACACAATGACTAATTATTAAAGCTTCATCAGCCATATCAATGAAGGTGTTACCCATAAAGCAAGGCTTTTCTGCGATGTAGTTGAGGATTATCATTAAGAGGAGGGAGATGATGTCTGCCTCACATGCAGAAGGCACTCCTATATCCCTTAGGTTAGTATATGCGACGCAAGGGACTGGTAACGGATTTTCGCCGTAGGCCATGGTTATTGCGTGCGCGTTTTTCTCCTCTAGCAGGTCCTTCATCACTAAGTACAGCTTAGCAACAGCCATGATGTCCTTTTCTTCTGGTTCAACAATCTTTTCCGCTTCTTTCATCCATTTTTCTACCATTGACTTGGCAAGTTTCTCATCCATGTTTTTCCATCTTTTTATCACATCTTCGCTTTTTACATATTCCAGCTCTATTCCAAGTTTCTCTTTGATGGCTTCACGGCCTCCTTGAATGCGACAAAGGAATCTTTCCCAGTGGGGATAATCTGCGTTCAAAATTAGTATCTTTGTTTGCTCCATCTTTTTCTTGGTTGAAAGTGCAGAGAAATAATTGTTTATGTCTTGATAATCAATGGCAACCCAAACTTCTTCCTTTGGATATACGTATTCCAAAGCATCTAATGGATTGTTGATCATTCCTTCATCGTTGAAAAGGATTATTGGAAGGTTGTAGTCGGAGATTTTGACGACGCAGTTGCCTAGCCCTAGGTGAGGCTTGTATAGGAGGATAACGTCTGCCTTTTCCACATTTTCTTTTAGACGCGTGGTATCTCCTTCCTCGTTAACAATGACATCCTTCAAGATCTGAACGTCAACTTTCAAGTTTTCACCGAGTTGTTTCATCTTTTCTTCGATGAAATTTTCTTTAACTTGTCCTTTTCTGCAGACTAGGATGGGAAGGACTTTAAGAAGTTTCGATTTGGATTGCACTTTTTATTTCCCTCTTTTTTGTGACTTAGCTCAGATTATAATCTTTCATTAAGCTTAATCATGTTGTTTTATCATTGATTAAACTTTTTCATTCATTTTCTTTGATCGCCTAAGGCATTCTTCACATAGAACATCTTTTTCTACTTTTATTAATGGACCACCTGAAACAAGCCGCACCCATTTTTTGGAGGAAAAATTTTAACATCCATACGCACATATCCCAAAGTTTTTCCGCAATTTCCACATTTTACTAGCTCATATGAAGCCGCGCCCACATCGCTCACCATAGAGCTAAAATACTATGCTGTTTCTTTAGCTTTTCTGGAAAGGTGAATGCGCGATGATAGATGTTTACGCTAAAAACGTGGATGATGTTTGGTTTGGAGTTGCTTGCGAAGGCGAAAAGGTTTTTGCCACGATGTTTGCTTCCAGCGAAGAAAGAGCTTTGCAAGGTTTGTTGGAAAGCATTCCTTTTGATGTGCCATTTCAGCAGTTAAATGCACCTTCAGCTTTCGTTGAGCATGTGATTGCTTTGTTGAAAGATATTTATGATGGAAAGGACATTTCTGACAAAGTTTCTTTGGTCACAGAACATCTGTCAGATTATGCGAGGAAGGTGATTAAGGTGGCTTCGTTGATTCCTGTAGGTTATGCGGCGTCTTATGGCTCTGTTGCTAAAGTCGTTGGCGGGAGTCCTAGAGCTGTTGGACGTGTTATGGCTACGAATCCTTTTGCGCCAATTGTTCCATGTCATAGAGTTGTTTGTTCAGATTTCACTTTGGGCGGGTATGGTGGCGGTTTAGACGTGAAACTTGACTTTTTAAGTCGTGAAAAACGGGGCTACGCTACTGAGCGAGAAATTTTAGTAAATGGCAAGAAACTGCGAGTGACTCCAGTTGAGTTTGTTTTGGGGAAATTGAAAAAGAAATAAGAAATGGTTTAATTGAAGCCGTGGCTATTATGCTTTTTTGTGATTAAGAATCGCAAATGATAAAAGCGAAGTAATGATACCTCTGAACGGGAGAGTTCATGGTTAAGCGTGGGCTTATTGTTGGTAGATTTCAGCCCTTTCATCTTGGACATCTTGGTGCGATAAAAGAGGTTTCGAAAGAGGTTGATGAACTAGTAATAGTCATCGGTAGTGCCCAATACAGCCATCGCATTAATGATCCGTTTACCGCTGGCGAAAGATTGACCATGATTCGTAAGGCTTTGGAGGATGCTGGAATGGATTGCTCACGGATTTGGATTGTTCCTGTTCCCGACATGCATTTGCACATGATGTGGGTCTCCGCTGTTGAGGGGTACACTCCAAAATTTGACGTTGTGTATTCCAATGAACCGCTGACGCGTCGGCTGTTCATAGAGGCTGGATACGCGGTTAAGGCTATGCGTTTTCATCAACGAAAACTTTACTCTTCAACCGAAATTAGAGAGAGAATTCTAAAAGATGAAAGCTGGCAGAAACTAGTTCCAAGAAGTGTGGCTACTTTTATAAGAGAGATAGACGGTGTCAACAGACTTCGGGATTTAACTAAGAGCGATAAAGTGTAACTTTATCTCCGCTTCTAATTTTGAAGACTTCTGCAGCACTTCCTTGGTTTATTGAAATCTCGAAAAAGTCGTGACTTCCTATAAGAGCTAGCAATCCGTGTGGTTTAACTTCTGCGTAAGACTCGCACAACTTCAATCTTAGCCTTATATTTTCGAGCTTGATGTTAACAACATCCTTAATGTTCATTAACTTGAGTTCTTTTTCTTTAAAATTTGTAATTATATTACCAAAGTCATCTATATGTATAACTTCACCCATCAACGTATCTTTCTTTCTGGTAATCTTAGCAAATTTGGGTGTTACAATTTCTCGGATTTCTAATCCGAATTTCATTGGCGATGTCCCTTTTGCTAAGTGGGCTGCTGCTGGCGCGAAAATGTCCCTTCCATGGAATGTATGAGACACTTTTGGTAACATAAACTCACGGTTTGATATTTTGTAAATGTGCTTTATCTCTTGATTTTTTGCAGCTAAAGCTAGCACGCCATTGTCTGGTCCAATGTAGATGCCATGTTTTGTTTGTATAAGTAGAGGTTGTCTTTTCGTTCCAACACTTGGATCCACAACTGTCACATGGATGGTACCTTTTGGAAAATATCGAGATGCGGAAGCCAAAACATACGCGCCCATTCTTATGTTAAACTTTTCTATGTTGTGGGTTATGTCAACAATTGTAACATTCAGACTTATGCGCAAAATTACGGCTTTCATTTCCGCAACGTAAGGGTCTCTCAAGCCAAAATCTGTGGTCAAAGTAATTATTGGATGCGGCATGTATTCATTTATAAATTATGTCAAATAATTAGATTTCCATAAATGTGAAGAAGAGTTACAAAAATGCCCATCGACACGAAGCTTGGAACTAAGGAAATTGCCATAACCGTATGCTTCTCAGCGCTGTATGCAGTTCTCGGTTTTATGCCGCTTTCTCCGATACTTGGCTTACCCGGCAAAACAATCACTGTGGCGGCGATTATGGCGCTGATAATCGGTGTGGCTCTAGGCCCATATTTAGGCGCTTTATCCACGTTTCTGGGTGGGGTTATTGGATATTTCGCATTATCTTTTTCTCCGATGGGTCTCTTTTCAGGTATAATCACAACCTTAAGTGTTGGCTTGTTATTCAGAGGTAGAAGAATTTTATGCGCCTTAGTTTACCTTTTATTTTTGATTCTTTTCGGTTTTTATCCTGTTATAGGTCCTGCTTGGCTCTTTCCTCTGTCGATGTGGTTTCAAATAATCGGCTTTTTAATTCTGGTATCTCCTCTTGAATCTTGGGCTGTGAAAAGCTTGAACTCTAATAACAATTCGAGACTTCTTCTAGCCTTTTTCATAATTTCTTTAGCTTCGACATTGTCGGGTCAAATTGCTGGCTCTTTAGTTTTCGAGATTATTGTTTTAGGTGATGTTGGTTGGTGGACGGCTTTATGGCAGAGCCTTACATTTCTGTACCCGGCTGAACGAATTATTATTGCGCTATCGGCAACCTTCATAAGTGCACCTTTGTTCAGAATTTTAGAGTCTGCAAATTTGAAACAACTATTTACTCGTGCAAATCGGCGAAAAATGTTCCCATGAAAATGCATTCTTTGAATGGCATCATCATTTCTGTGCCGCCGTAAACAGCATCACCATCAAAATCGACAGGAGCTTCCTTTATCAACACAACGGGTGTCTGCTCAGCAACCTCGCCCATCAGCAAATGTGCAGCAGAAGCCAAGTCATCCGCAATCGCGTGTCTTGTAATGACCACTGATTTTCCGTAGAGGTCTTTCTCTCCTCTTCGATCCTTTATCGGCTTAAATCCTGCAACAGCCAAAGCCAGACCAATTGTGCCTATCCTGAGTGGTATTAAACCGCTGTCAACGATCAATGTGGCAATTTTCTTTCCAGTCCTGCGTTCAATTTCTTCTTGGAGACGTTTCGCCCATTTTCGTGCATCGCTTGGCCATAAAATAGCAAAGCTTGGAGGCGCATTTTTGTTGTCTATCCCTGAATTGGCGGTTAAAATTCCATTTTGGAGGGTTAATACGGCTTTTTCAACTCCACCATAAATTTTGTCAGCCTCGCGTATAATTAGCTCTGCGAATTCTGGTTGCAAAGAAAACTCTTTTGCAATTTCTTTGGCTTTCTCTGACGGTTTGACTTCACTTAATTTAATTAGACGCTGTTCTGAATATGCCACAATTTTTGAAGCTAAAGCCAATACATCGCCATCCTCAAGTTGCAAATTTTGTTCTTTTAATGCCTCTAAAATAACTTCAACTAAATCATCGCCAGTTTTTACAAGTCTTGTCTTAACAGCATATAACCTCATGCCATTTTAACCTCCATGTAGGACTGGAACAAAAACTACTTCATCCCCATCTTTCAGCAGGGTTTCTAAACCATTTAAAATGTTGATTTCTTTTCCATTCACAAGTATCAAGGCATTTGGCCTCGGATCTTCAAGTTCAGAGTCGATTAGTGCACGCTTAAGTTTAGGCTGCTCTTTAATTATTTTTTTTATGAATTCTCTTAACTGAACGGTATCTTTCATTTTTATAGCAATTTTGTCTTTGCCTGATGCACTACGTAAAGCACCGATAAACCTTACAGTTATAGTCATCTTTTATCTTCCTTCCAATTGCCTATAGAATCACTATTATGGAGATGTCGTTAACATTTGTACCCGTGGGGCCTGTAAAAACAAGGTCATCCAGTTTTGAAAAGAAGTTGTAAGAATTGTTATCAGCCAAGTGTTCTTCTGGATTTAGCCCTATTTTTGCGGCTCTGGCTAATGTTTTTCCGTCAACTATTGCTCCTGCAGCGTCTGTTGGGCCATCTATGCCATCTGTGCTCAACGAGGCAATAACTACTCCATCTATTCCCTTCAGTTTTAGTGAGGCTGCCAAAGCTAATTCTTGGTTTCTTCCGCCTAAACCTTTTCCAGTAACGGTTACTGTTGTTTCTCCGCCCGCTACTATACCAGCTGGTTTTTGAATGGGGTTTCCAGACATAGAGACTTCATGAGCTATTGAAGCAAGCATTATTCCAATATGTCTTGCTTCTCCTTCCAAGCTTGCGGTCAGCAAAAGTGCGTTTAAGCCTTCTGACTTGAGCCTTTCAAGGGCGGCTAGGCTTGCAAATCTGTTGTTTCCAATAACAACGTTGTAAACTTTCTTGAATGCTTCGTCATCAGCTTTTGGAGTTTCTGGAATAATGCCCTTCTTTCCGTCTGACAAAACTTCTTTTATAGATGTAGGAGCCTTATCCCATAAACCGTATTTTTTCAAAACTTTTACAGCATCGCTAAAGGTTGTTGAGTCTGGGACTGTTGGACCTGAGGCAATGAAGTCTAATGGGTCGCCCATTACATCTGAAAGAATGAGGTTTAGAATTGTAGCAGGATAAGCCTTTTTTGCGAGCCAACCACCCTTAAAATCTGAAATGTGCTTTCTGACAGTGTTAATCTCGTTTATTGTTGCGCCACATTTGAGCAGGGCATTTGTAAGTTCTCTCTTGTCAGCAATTGAGATTTTGCCGCGTGGCAAGGGCATGAGGCTTGAACCGCCACCTGAAATCAAACATACGACTAGGTCATCTTCTTTTGCTTGTTCCGCTATTTCCAGCATACGGCGTGTTCCTTCTACACCAGTCTCGTCTGGAACGGGATGACTTGCATCATGAAGTTTTATAATTTTCGTATCTGGTTTGCTGCCGTGGGGAATGTTTACAAGTCCATTTGTTACATACTCGCCCAGAATCTGCTCCAGGGCTTCAGCCATTAAACCGCTTGCCTTGCCGCCGCCTAAAACGTAGACGTTTCTGAATTTTCTCAAGTCAAATGAGTGCCCATTTACATGGAGAGTCGAGTTTTTGAGCAAAAGTTTCGATTTTATTATCTGCTCCGGGTCTGCCATATTCAATGCATATTCGAGACTTCTTAAGGCTAGGGCTCTAGCTTTTCTGTTAAGCGGAGTTTCGCCGTTTTTGGCGAGTTTTTCTTTATTCTTTATTGTTATCATTTGAGTATGCCATGGTTTGTCAAAGATTAATGCATAAATGTAATAAGTCAATGTTAATAAAGAATTTCGCAAAAATATTGCTTGGTGAGTTGTGTGCCAAAGCCGAAGGTTTATGTTACCCGCGAGCTTCCTGAACGAGGCTTAAAAATAATTAAAAAATATTTTGACGCAGAAGTTTGGACTCAGTATGCCCCGCCGCCAAAAAAAGTGATAATAGAGAAGGCTAGGAATGTTGACGCGCTTGCTCCGCTTTTGTCTGACAAGATAGACGTGGAAGTGTTTAATGCTGCGCCTAAGTTGAAGATTGTTGCTCAGATGGCTGTGGGCTTTGATAACATAGATGTGCAAGAAGCCACGAAAAGAGGAATTTACGTGACTAACACGCCTGAAGTTTTGACTGATACAACGGCAGATTTCGCTTGGGCTTTACTTATGGCTGTAGCGAGACGTGTTGCCGAAGCTGACAAGTATGTTCGAACTGGACAGTGGAAGGTTAGTTGGCACCCCAGCATGATGTTAGGCAGAGACATTTACAATGCAACGATAGGCATTGTTGGCGCAGGAAGAATTGGATATGCCGTAGCGAAAAGAGCCAAAGGATTCGACATGAAAATTCTTTTCTATGATGTTGTGCCTAGACCAGAAATGGAGAAGGATATGGGTGCGAAACGCGTAGAATTGGACACACTCTTTAAAGAATCGGATTTTGTCAGCATTCATGTTCCGTTAATGAAAGAAACCCATCATTTGGTAAACGCAGAGAGACTTAAGCTAATGAAGAAAACCGCTTATCTGATAAATAATTCACGTGGACCTGTTGTCGACGAAAAAGCCCTCTATCAAGCCCTAAAAGAAGGTAAAATAGCTGGCGCCGGACTAGACGTTTTCGAACAGGAACCAACGCCTGTGGATAATCCTTTGCTTAAACTTGACAATGTGGTTGTTGCTCCTCATATATCCAGTGCGAGTCATGAAACACGTTCTAGAATGGCTGAAATGGTTGCAGAAAACCTTGTTGCATTCTTTGAAGGAAAGAAACCACCAAATCTGGTTAATCCAGACGTGCTCAAGATAAGACCATTATCAAAAGCTTCCTAGAAACTTGACAGAACAATAGCAGTTTAAACATGAATTTCGAGCGTAGGCAAGTATAACCGTTAAATACTTCCTTATTTTCACTTCCAAATCAAGGTGGTTTAAGTGAGTTCTCTATTTGCTAAAAGAATGGAAACTTTGGGAACAGAAACAGCCTTCGAAGTGCTTGCAAAGGCAAAAGCACTTGAAAAACAGGGAAAAAACATCATACACTTGGAAATCGGTGAGCCCGATTTTGACACACCAAAAAACATTAAAGAAGCCGCAGTGAAAGCGCTCAATGCAGGTTATACACACTATGGCCCATCCGCCGGAATTCCTGAGCTACGAGAAGCCATCGCACAATACATCTCAAAAACCCGAGGCATAAAAGTAGATCCAGACGAAGTTGTTGTAACACCAGGTGCCAAGCCAATAATGTTCTTCGGCATACTAGCCTTGGTAAATCCAGGCGAAGAAGTCCTCTATCCAAATCCAGGCTTCCCAATATACGAATCAGTGGCAAACTTCGTTGGAGCCAAACCAGTGCCCATACCGCTTAAAGAGGAGAACGACTTCAGGCTTGATCCAGAGTATGTTAAAGAAAAAATCACAAAAAAGACTAAAATGATTATCTTGAATTCGCCAGAAAACCCGACAGGCGGCATTTTGACTAAGGAAGATTTGAAGGTCATAGCTGACTGCGTTGCCAACAGAGATGATGTGTTTGTGCTTTCAGATGAAATTTATAGCAGAATAATCTATGAGGGAAAACATGAGAGCATCGCTTCGCTTCCTGGAATGAAGGAAAAAACGATTCTCTTAGATGGATTCTCAAAAACCTATGCAATGACTGGATGGAGACTTGGCTATGGCGTGATGCGAAAAGATTTAGCCCAAAAAGTTGCACAACTCATGACTAACTCTAACTCTTGCACATGCACTTTCACCCAAATAGCTGGCATCGAAGCCCTAAAAGGACCACAAGATGAAGTGGACAGAATAGATGCAGAGTTCAAAAAGAGAAGAGAAGTCATTGTTTCGGGTTTAAACAACATTAAAGGCATAACGTGTAAGAAGCCGCATGGAGCCTTCTACGCGTTTCCAAACATAAAAGGAACTGGAATGGATTCCAAGAAGCTTGGGGATTACTTACTTAATGAGGCTGGCGTTGCTGTCTTGCCAGGAACAGCGTTCGGAAAATATGGTGAGGGTTATCTGCGTTTGTCTTTTGCAAATTCTGTTGAGAATATTAAGAAGGCTTTAGACCGCATATCTAAGGCTCTTAAAAATCGATAGCTTTTCTTATTCCTCTACTTTTTCTCCTGTCAAAGCTTCAACAATGTCCGATGCAAGCTGTATCAGACTGTCTGCTTGCTTCATGGCTTTCTCTCCATCTATCTCTTCTACCTGCGCTAGCTGCTGTACCGCTTCTGCGATTTCCACTAGGCATCTTAAAACTGGGTCAACTATTTCTTGTGTTTTCTCCGCTGTTTCTCGTATGACAATTTCTATGAACGCTGGCTCTCCTAGGCTGTAGTAAATGGCGTTTCTTGCTTTTCTGATGGCTTCTAAAACCAAGCTTGGAGCCATGTAAGGCATGTTTCTCGCGGCTTCAAGCTCCGCTTTTGCTTCGCGCAAATATCGAAGTGCCCACCCCTTTCTATATTCATCCATCATGCGCATAAGCCTCTCTTGCGCTTTTAAGAAAATAAGCGTATTTTAATAAGGTTACTGGCCTTCCTCTGGATTTTCATTCACCGATGACGTTTGCATTCCTGCAAATGCGTGTGTTATGTATCCGGCAATTTGATTTCTCACTTTTGTTGTTCCTCCTTGTATGAGCGTATCAACCGCATGTTTATTGTTTTCAAAATTATTAGAAAATTTGTCGGGAAAACGACCAATAAGTTCTTTAGCTATTCGCTTAATCTGTTCTGTTCGAACATTTCCCAAGCATTAAGTTCCTCCAAGCATATATTGATCATTCCACTTCCAGCCCGCTAAACATTGACTGAATTAAACCTTTCATAAAAGGATAAGACTAATTTAACTTTGCTCCAAAAAATTCCTCAAAATTCTTTATTATTTGTTCAGCAACATCTGCAGCATCCATCTTTTTAATTTCCGCTACGGTCTTAACAACCGCTGGGATGAAGGCTGGTGTTGTCCTCTCGCCATTAAAAGGTGGTTTAAGAAAGCGTACGGGGCCATCCGTTTCGGTCAACAAGTTGGTTAATGGTATTCTTCTGACAACTTCGCATATGCCACGAGAATAAGCCACTGGTGGACCCTCGGTAATGTAGTATCCCCTTTCCATAACCTTAGACAGCGCACTTATTGGATTGCTAAACCAGTGAAGCAAGATTCTTTTGAGATTGTATGAAGGGAGCATTTCAACTATTTGTGCAGTTGTGCCACGTGAATGAATTATGACTGGTAAATCAAGCTTTTCGGCTAAACGCAACATTTCATTAAAAACCATTAGTTGCTTGTCCCATATCTTTGCGTATTTGTGGTCTAACCCTATTTCACCTATTGCAATCAGCGCCTTGCTCTGCTTTCTCTGCGCTGAAATCAGCTCTAACGTTTTTTGGAGTTCATCCTCTGTTAAAGCGTTTATGTTCCATGGATGGATGCCTAAAGCGGCATAAACCATTTCGGGATATTGCTTAGCAAGTTTTAGGCTTCTAACGCTTGTTGCTAAGTTCATGGAGTTTGAAACTAAAGCAACAACATTAGAATTTTTGGCTTCGGCTATTATTTCCTCAATACACCCCGAATATTCAGCATCTGAAAGATGTATGTGTGCGTCAACGAAATCCATTTGAAATCCACAGCTTCACTAGACTAATTCGAATTTGCTTTTTATAATTTCCCCTGTTATTTTAAGAATCACAGACGTTGACGGACAATTTTCAGCAAATAAGCAACAATAAACGTTAAATATTGCTTTAAATAAGAAAAAGAGCTACCGAGGAGTCTTTATGGTCGATTTAGAATTAGCTGTAGCCCCAATGCATAGACTATGCAAAAAAGCTGGAGCCGACAGGGTAAGCGAAGCAGCAGCGAAAGAACTAGCCAAAGCCTTAGAGGAGATCGGCGTAAAAATCGCAAGAGAAGCCCTAGATTTTGCAATGCATGCTGGGAGAAAAACAATAAAGGCAGAGGATATTGAAATAGCCGCCAAAAAAGTTATGGGCAGATAGCCTCTCTTACAAGTTTCTCTTTTCTTTTTAACTTTTGAAAAAATTCTCGCTTCTCAAGTCAAATTTTCTTCGAAGAATCCCACAGAAACTGAAAATAATCTCTGGCGAATCTCACCAAACCAACATGATTACTCCATATCACCAAACTCGGTTTCTCTTCTCCCAGAAACAACATGGCTTCTTTTCCATCAACGATTACTCCTCCTCCAAACATTTGTTCCCTCGCCCTTAATTCGCTAATCGGCGCCAATCTTAACTTCGCCCAGTTTTCGGCTTTACCAGCAATCATAAGTTTGATGTCCACATGAGTTTTCTGCAGCATCTCTAGATAAACGGTCGCAGTGGCAATCATGGTTTTTGCGAATTCTGGTGCAGCAATCATTATTTCTTTTGCGGCTTTCTTGAAAGTCTCCTCTAGCTTAGCCACAATTCCTTTTTGCCCATGCAGTATTAGTATGTCTGGGTGTTCAACAAGCTCTCGTTTCTCATACAAAGGCTGCAGTTCACTGGCGACTGTTTGCTCCCAATCTTTGTATTTTTCTTCAATCTCAAGTTTCGCGGTTGCTAGGGCTTCGGGCGGTGATGTTGGATAGTATTTGTTTGGGCGACTTTCAACACTTTTAATCCATTCCTTATCTTTGAGCGAATTTAAAACCTCGTAAATCTTCGAGTAAGGAACACCTGCTTTTTTGCTTATTTCCATTGCTGTCATTTGTCCACCTTCAAGCAAAGCAACATAAACATCAATTTCGTAAGCGTTTAACCCAATTTCGCGTAAAACTTGTCTAGCTTTTTCGCTTATGAGCAAGTTTTAATCCCCTCAATCACCTTATGAAAGGTTTGGAAACCTTATTATATTCTACTCCTAAAATTCAAGACATGCGCTGAATAGCATGGTGGAAACATGCAGTTCATTAAAGAAACCAAAAGCATATGCCCCGAATGCCTAAAGGTGTTAGATGCCACAATTTTCGAAGAGAACGGTAAAGTGTACATAAAAAAGGAATGCCCAAAACACGGCTTTTTCCAAGACGTCTATTGGTCTGACTATGAACAGTACTTGCGCGCTGAAAAATTGAGGTACGACGGCGACGGCTTAAAGAATCCTCGAACCAAAACAGTCAATGGCTGTCCATACGACTGCGGTATATGTCCACAGCACAAATCCCACACAGCCCTAGCAATAATTGATGTCACAAACCGATGCAATCTTAAATGCCCCATCTGTTTTGCAAACGCCGCTGCCGCAGGATACGTGTATGAGCCATCTAGCGAAGAGGTTAAGGATATGCTGGAAAATCTCCGCAAAAACGATCCCGTACCTGCAACAGCCCTCCAATTCTCTGGTGGTGAACCCACGATTCGTAACGATCTTTTCGAACTTATTCAAACGGCAAAGGATCTCGGCTTCCGCCATATTGAGGTAAATACGAACGGCGTTCGACTTGCACAAAGCGTCGACTACTGCAAAGGATTGAAAGAAGCTGGAATGAGCACGGTTTATCTGCAATTTGACGGCTTAACATCTGAAGTTTACAGATTCACCCGTGGAATAGATCTGCTTGACACTAAAATGAAGGCTATTGAAAACTGCCGCAAGGCTGGAATAGAGAGCATGGTTTTAGTCGTCACGTTGATTAAAGGGGTGAATGACAATCAATTAGGCGACATCATACGCTTCGCGGTTCAAAACTTCGACGTAATAAGATGTGTGAATGTTCAACCTGTCTCCCTCTGCGGAAGACTTCCAGAGAAAGAAAGGGAGAAAATGCGCATCACAATTCCTGACTTTATGAGGCTGGTGGAGGAGCAAACAAACGGCAAAATAAAAGTCTCAGACTTCTATCCTGTGCCTACGGTTGTGCCAGTTTCAAAGGCTGTCGGAGCGCTAAAAGATAAGCGTTATGTGGAGTTTACTGCGCATCCGCATTGTGGTATGGCGACGTATCTCTTCGTTGAAAATGGCGAAATAATCCCGATCACTCGTTATGGAAATGTAGACAAATTCATTGGGACGATGAAAAAAGTTTATGATGACGCTTCGAAGGGGAGTAAAAGCAAGGCTAAACTGCGTTTGGCGAGTGCTTTAAGGTATGTGAAATTCAGCTTCTTAAGAAAGCATGTTTGGCGTGTTCTGAGAGAAGGAAGCTACGAAGCATTAGGCGACCTTCAAAGAAGGTCTATACTGCTTTCTGCAATGCATTTCATGGATCCGTACAATTTCGATTTGGAACGGGTTCAACGTTGCGTAATCCACTACGTAGTGCCAGACGGGCGTATAATTCCGTTCTGCACAATGAATTCCATCCACCGTCCTGAAATCGAAAGAAAACTTGGGATTCCGATTAAAGAATGGCAAAGCAAGCATAAAGCTGAAATAATCCAGTACGCTTAGGTGCAGAAAGCCTAAAGAAGCAGAGAAGCAACTTTCAATCATAGAAGCTGGTAAGCATGGGTGGAAAAAAGAAGCTAGGCCTAAAACAAATGGAACGCATGCAAGAGAAGAAAGATGAGGAAGAGAAAAAGAAGAAGGAAAAATCAGGGCCGCCAAGAGAAAAGAAACCGTTGAGCATCATCCCACCAGACTTGAAAAACGAAAAAATTATTGGCGAATTAAAGAAGATGCGGGTTTTAACGCCGTATGCTATGGCTTCAAGGTTCAACATAAGAATAAGTGCAGCAAAAGACTTTTTGGAACAGCTAAGGGAAAACGGCACGATCCAGCTTGTTTCTGGAAGCCACAACATCAAAATATACAAGGCAGATTAACTTCGATAGTTTCAACCCATCATCTTTTTATGTAATCGTCATTAACTACGGATGGTTAGGATGTAATTGAGCTTTCCCGAAAGAATTTACACCGTTGAGGAAGTAAAAAAGGCGAAAGAACTCACCGATAAGGGCTATAAGCACCGCTTAAGGGTGAAGGGAAGCCCAGATTTCAAGAAGAAAGCAAAACAGGCACTAGCGCTTGTTAAAACCGCGGGTTACTACAGTTTTTTAAGGACATACATTCGCAACATAACAGAAATTGACGGCTTAACCCAACTTCGCGAGGCAGAAGCAGCAATTTGGGCGAATAAATATGCTTTGGAAAATCCAGTTGACGCCGCCAGCCTTTTCATACAAAAAGCTAACCACATGAAAGAATACATTGAAGGAAAACTCTACTACGGAGGCACAGCGGAAAAGCGCTCAGTTGAAAAACGCATCAAATTCCTTGAAAGGCTAAAAAATAGAAGCAAGACTAAAGAAATAGTGGAAGAATGTGAAAGGCTTCTAAAATTCTGGAGCGAAAGCTCCCTAGTCTACTAGGAGCTCTGCTCTGATTTTTGTTCCGCTTTTTACTTGATTAAACAATTCCAAATTCTTAGTAATTTTGCCCAAGACATTTACTGGGCTGTAAGGCTGAGATTCTCCATAAAATATGCATATGGCGCTTCCCATAGGCCAAAACGCGATTGTTCCCTTCTCAATTGTGCCTTTAGCTTTTTCTTCTCCCATTTTAATCGATGTTTCGAAATAGACCTCCTCCTTCCATAGGGCTGCCCTGCCTTCTATTGGGAGCTTTCTAACCACCATGTCTACAGTTCTAGGCGCCAAAAAGCGTACAAGCTCTCCTTCTGCTTCCCCTAAACCTTCGATTACGAATTTTACTTTTATGCGTGAGACTTCTGCCTTTTCGTTGCTCATTGTTTTCCACTTTGTTTGAGGAAATCTTCCAAGATTTGCTCTAGGGAAACTGGTCCTAACACCTTGAGCTCGTAGTTCACTCTAACTGTTGGCTTTTCGATGGTCATCACTCTTCTCAAATCTATGGGAGTCCCAATTACCACCACATCACAAGGAGTCGCATCTATGGTTTTTTTGAGTTCAGCTATTTGCTTTTCACCGTAACCCAACGCTGGAAGGATTGCTCCCAGATGCGCATATTTTTTATAAGTCTCTTTAATTGAACCTATTGCATAGGGTTTCGGATCAACGATCTCGCTCGCCCCGGAGTTTTTCGTTATTATGGTTCCGGCTCCATAAGGCATATTGCCATGCGTCAGTGTTGGTCCATCCTCGATTACTAATGCACGTTTCCCTTTGATCAGCTCTGGTTTGTCAACAGTTATTGGTGATGATGCATCTAAAACTGTAGCGTCTGGATTAACCATGCGTATATTTTCTTTGACTTGCATTACTTTTTGTGGATCTGCCGTGTCAACTTTATTTATTATTACAACGTTTGCCATTCGCAGGTTCGCTTCGCCAGGATGATAAGTAATCTCATGCCCAGCTCTGTGTGGGTCGGCTACAACTATGTGTAGATCTGGTTTGTAGAAGGGTAGGTCATTGTTTCCTCCATCCCAAACTATTACGTCTGCTTCCTTCTCTGCTTCTCGCAGAATTTTCTCGTAGTCAACTCCAGCGTAGACAATTATGCCGTTATCAATGTGAGGTTCGTATTCCTCTCTCTCTTCAATCGTACATTCATGCTTATCCAAATCTTCATACGAAGCGAAACGTTGACAGATTTGCTTTCTCAAATCTCCGTAGGGCATCGGATGCCTAATTACCACAACTCTCAAGCCCTTGTTTTTCAAAAACTTTGCAACTTGCCGAGAGGTTTGGCTTTTCCCTGAACCTGTTCTAACAGCACCAATGGAAACAATTGGAACTTTTGCTTTCAGCATTGTTGTCTTTGGTCCCATTAAGCGAAAGTCTGCTCCGCTTGCTAATGCTATGGAAGCTTTATGCATTACGTATTCGTGTGAAACGTCGCTGTAGGCGAAAACAACTTGGTCAATATCGTTTTCTCGTACGAGTTTCGGCAGTTTCTCTTCAGGGTAGATTGGTATGCCCTTTGGATAGTTTGGACCTGCGAGCTCTGGTGGATAGTGGCGACTTTCTATTCCAGGGATTTGCGTGGCTGTGAAAGCTACCACTTCATACGCGTCATTATTTCTGAAATATACATTGAAGTTGTGGAAGTCCCTCCCAGCTGCGCCCATTATAATAACCTTAGTCTTCTGCATAATTCCATCCATCCTCAGAATCCCGAATAAGGGGTTCAATACTACCTAATCATTCCATATAAACTTTGACGTTGCAAACTATCCTAAGAGATGTAAAACCGTTTCACCTATGAAGTCTATCTGTTCCGCAGTGACGCCTGGATGGATTGGCAACGAAAACACTTGTCCTGCTATTTTTTCTGTTTCTGGAAGTCGACATTTTCCAAATTTTCTGTAGTATGACATGAGGTGCACAGGATGCATGTAGTATACTTCAGCACCTATTCCTTTTCGCTTTAATTCTTCAACGATCTTGTCTCTTTCTTCTTTTTTTGCGCCTTTCATTCTAACAGTGTAAAGATACCAGCTATGTTTGTACCCTTGAGGTTCTTTTGGTAACTGCAATATTTTTGCCTTTTTGAGTTTTTCTGTTAATCTCTTCGCGTTTTCGTTTCTTTTAGCCAAAAACTTTGACAATTTTCTTAGTTGAACACAGCCTATTGCCGCTTGCATCTCTGGCATGCGATAGTTGTATCCAAGCATTAGGGATTTGTACTTCTCTTTTTCTCCATGATTTCTCATAAACTGCAACTTCTCTGCCAGTTCAGTATTATTCGTTGTTATCATTCCACCTTCTCCTGTTGTCATGTTTTTGCTTGCATAGAAACTCCAACACGCGGCGTCTGCAAATGCTCCAGCAGGTTTTCCCTTGTAGGTCGCGCCGTGGGCTTGAGCCGCATCTTCAATAATCATCAATCCATGTTCATCAGCAATTTCCCTTATCTGTTGCATTTCCGCTGGCAAACCGTAAAGATCCACTGAAATTATGGCTTTAGTCTTCTTTGTTATGACTTTTTCAATCTCTTTTGGAGAAATATTGTACGTTTCTGGGTTTATATCTACAAAAACTGGTTTGGCTCCAGCCATGACGACGATTTCAGCGGTTGCAACAAAGGTAAAACTTGGCAGAATTACCTCGTCCCTTGGCTTTATGCCAATTCCTGCAATTGACAAATGCAAGGCGGCTGTTCCGGTGTTTACAGCTATAGCCTTTTTTGCCTTGACAAACTTTGCAAAAGCAGCTTCAAACTCTGTAACCATAGGACCCATGCCAAGTCCATGCGTCAGCAAACCGCTTTTCAAAACTTTGACGACAGCTTCTATTTCCTCTTTCCCTATCTGCGGAGCATTAATTGGAATCATCCTTTCGCCTTCTAACAATTATGCTATGATACCTTTATGTTAATAATCTCTGCTGTTTGATTTTTATTGAAAAAAAGCCTTAAGCCATCAGAAAACTGGACAGTTGATATTCAAGCCTTTGATTCTGCTTAGGAATTCTTCCTTCTCCTTTTCTACTTCTTCCTTTCTTTTTGTCAGAAACTCTAGTTCTTCAGAGATTTCCTTCAGCCATTCTTTAATGGCTTGACTGCATTCTTCTCTGTTCATTTTGGCGAGGTATTTTGAAACATCTTGTGGGGTATGACTACCCAATAAGTGCAATGGGTAATTGATTCGCTGAAATTTTGAAAAAGAAAAGAAATGCCTTGTCGTTCGAGGCTTCATTAAGCGCCCGCTAAGTCCAGCCGATATGACCCTTTTTATGGTTATTTCTTCATCTGGATCCTTTATATACCGGTGGATTCTTCTTCTTCCGACACGTATTTTCGGGTTTTGGAAGGCATCAACAAGTATGACGGGCATTAGCTTATAGCCAAGACTTTTTAGTGCAAGCCATCGATGCATTCCGTCTAAGATGACGCGTGTTTTTTCGTCTGCTATTATGGGATATTTCAACATGCCATCTTTTAGAATCTCTTGTCTGAGTAGTTCTAGATAAAGTGGAGAACCCCTTTCATGAGGCTTTAACTCGTCAATGGGCAGCAAAGCTATTTTTAAATCTGATTTCTCCGTCAAAATGGCGTGCGTCACTTGCTCGTTCACCTTTTCATGCAAGGAGTTCCAATTTACCCCTGATTATTCGAACTTTCTAAGTTCGCCATCCAGCCAAGGGTATAGTTTCTTGAGCTTTTTCATGGCTTCATCTACTTTTTCCTTTGGATACTCGTATGGAGGCAGCTTGCCACTTTTGTAATCATCATAGGCTTGCATGTCAAAGTAGCCATGTCCGCATAGTAAGAACAAGATGGTTTTTTCTTCGCCTGTTTTCTTGCATTTCAGCGCCTCGTCAACCACCGCTTTTATGGCGTGTGCAGGTTCTGGAGCAGGAAGTATGCCTTCCGTGTTGGAGAACAACGTGGCTGCTTCAAAGACTTCAATTTGGTTATAAGCCCTAGTCTTTATGATGCCTTCTTTACTCAGTAAGCAGAGTGTTGGAGCTTTTCCATGATAACGCAATCCGCCAGCATGAATGGGTGGAGGTATAAACATGTGCCCAAGCGTGTACATTTTAACTAAAGGAATTATTCGAGCAGTATCTCCGTGGTCATACGTGTAATATCCTTTTGTTATGGATGGGCATGCGGTGGGTTCCACAGCTATAAATTCGGGATCATTAGGAGCTTTATCAGAAATCATGTCGTGGTAGAAGGGCCAGTACAACCCTGAAAAGCTACTTCCTCCGCCTATGCATCCTATGATTGTGTCGGGGTAGTCGTCTACTATTTCCAGTTGTTTTTGGGTTTCTAGTCCGATGACTGTTTGGTGAAGGAGAACATGGTTGATGACGCTTCCTATAGTGTATCTTGCCTCATCTTGATGGGTGAGCGCATCTTCTACAGCTTCGCTTATTGCTATTCCGAGGCTTCCTGGATTGTTAGGGTCTTCTTCCAAAAACTTCTGGCCACTCTTTGTCCTGTCGCTTGGGCTTGCGAAGACTTCGGCTCCCCAGGTTTCCATCATAATTCTTCTGTAGGGTTTTTGATTGTAGCTTGTTTTTACCATATAAACAGTTGACTTCAGCCCAAACAACATGCAACTGAACGCCAGTGCAGAACCCCATTGGCCTGCGCCTGTTTCTGTTGTTAGCCTTGTCATTCCATCCTTCTTGGCATAGTAGGTCTGAGCAACAGCAGTGTTTGGCTTGTGACTTCCTGGGGGGCTCACGCCTTCGTATTTGTAGTAGATTTTTGCCGGAGTCTTCAGTGCTTTCTCAAGGTTTGTTGCTCTGTAAAGCGGTGTTGGTCTCCACAATCGGTACACGTCTCGCACTTCTTCAGGTATGTCTATCCAGCGTTCTTCACTGTATTCTTGTTTTAGGCATTCGCTTGGGAACAGGACTGGGGGCAGTTTTATGGGTTCTTTTGTTTCTGGATGTATCATGGGAGGTAATGGTTTTGGAAGGTCTGGCAAAATGTTGTACCATTGTTTGGGTATTTCTTCCTCATCTAACATTATTTTTCTAGGTGCCATTTTTAGGTCTCCTACGTACTTTTTTATACATTAAGGTTCATTAAGCGACTTTATAATAGCAAGAACATATTTATACTTTATTGCGCAAAATTATACATTAAGGTTCTCGTAAAATGTGGAGCAACATCAAAAAATATTTAGAAGGATACCCGGAACGGCTCAAAGTAGCCCGCGTCATGGTAGAAAATGGACTAAGCGTAAGAAACGGAAAGATCTACCTCAACGAAATTGAAGTCCCACCAGTGCGGATAGCCCGAGTTGCAGGAGTAGACAGACGAACAGTAAATGAGACATTGAACGCCATTAAGGCCAACCGTGAACTTCGGCTGATATTTGAAAGTCTAAGGTCTGCTGGGCACTCGTTGAGGGAGATTGCGAAGCATCTGAATCTAGGAGTTGTTGAAATAACGCCTGTTGACGCCAAAATACCGGGTATATTGGCTAATTCTGCCTTAATTCTGACAAAAAGTGGTCTCAGCATAAGACAAGCGATTGTGGATGACCCAGAGCTTTCGCCAGAACCCAAACTCACATTGATAGTTGAGAAAAAAATCCCCGGAGAATTAATTACCAAGTTTCTTAAAATAAATGGTGTTGCTAAGGTCTCTGTGTATTAATGCATGTCATCATCAATGTAGGCTACTCATTATTGCCTTTTCAAAATTTTCATTGAATTAGTCGAACAACTCTTATATTTATTGAGGCTATGTTAGTTACACTTTAAAGGTGAAATTTATGGTGGATTTTACTTTCACCGAAGAGCAAGACCTTTTCCGCAGAGCTGTTCGTGAATGGTGTCAAAAAGAACTGCCATTAGAGAAAATTAGGGAGATGGATAACAAGTGTGAGATTCCGCAGGAGATTATTAGGAGCATGGGCGATTTAGGTCTTCTTCTTATGACCATCCCGCAAGAACACGGGGGTGCCGGTGTTGACTGGATTACAGCTTGTATTGCTGCAGAAGAGCTTGGTTATGCTGATATTAGCATTGCTTTACCGGTGTTTTGGCTTGTTGGTTGTTCATGGGGTTATGTTGTTGACAAGTATTGTAGCGGGCAAGTGCGTGAAACCGTTATCCGAAAGGCTGTTAAAGGTGATGCTTTCATAGGTATAGCTTCCACTGAGTCTGGCGGTGGCTCTGATGTTGCGGCTTTTAAATCCGTGGCACGAAGAGAGGGAAACGAGTGGATTCTCAATGGGGAGAAATTATATCTTAGTGGCACAGAAGAAGCTAAAAAGATGGGCGGTGGCTACTTTGTTATTGTTAGAACTTCCCCTGCACCACCTGAAGTTTCACATCGTGGAATGACAGGTTTTTATTTACCCATTAACGCACCCGGTGTTGAAGTCTACAAGAGGTTTGAAGACATGGGTAGAATGGCAATTTCCACAGGCGGCTTTGCTATGGAAAATGTAAGATTGCCTGACTCTCACCGTATTGGTGAAGTGGACAAGGGCTTCTATTTGACCATGGAAGGATTTGACACAGCCCGTATATTGATTGCTGCTGTTTGCGTGGGTGCGGCTAAACGGGCACTTGAAATCGGAATAGAATACATAAAAGAGCGAAAAGCATTTGGCAGACCCGTCGGCAAATTCCAAGGCATCCAGTTTGAGTTAGCCGACGACTGGGCTCAGCTAGAAGCTCTGAAGGCGTTGACTTACCGTACTGCTTGGATGATGGATAAACGCTACAAAGAAAACAAGTTCACGCCACTGGAAGTGACGAAGCACATTGCTGCGTGCAAGCTTATTGCGCCGCATTTGGCATTTGACATCTACAAGCGTGTGATGATATGGCTTGGCGCGTACGGCTACACGAAAGAATGCCCATTAGAAATGGGATTACGCGGCATAATGTCCTACTGCATCGGAGCTGAAGGAGCCACCAACATTCAGAGAACAGTCATAGCAAGAGAATTGCTAGGCAAAGAATTCATAGCATACAAATAAACACCCAAACCTTTTTGTTTTTTTAAATGTCGCCATTTGAAATGGCTTTTCTAAATATCTGTTCTAGCACTACTCATCTTTTCTTAAAGATTTTTTAATGAGTTTAATATTTCCAAAAGTTTTTTCTTTAAACCGATCTTGAATCGAATAGTACATGTCAGCTTCTACTTTAGCCCATCTATTTGCCGCATATCCCTTTTTCTTAAACTCACCGATGTTAAATTTAAAAGAATCAGCTATGATTTTCATGGGTTCTTTGAACATGTTCATAAGTTCTTGGTTATTGATGTTCTTTTCTATATCACCTTTAAAAGTAGTATCCGTTATTTTCTTCCATATTTCAAAAACTTGATCTTCCTTGGAAAGGAAATGCCTTAGTAGCCTAAGCAATGCGCCTATGCAAACTGCGGCTGTTACATAATATTCTTTAAGATTGACATCAGACCACATTTGCTTGTATTTTTTTCCGTGTTTTTCTTTAATCGCTTCTTTCAACGTATACAGATAATTTTCAATTATTATATAGCAAAAATTAACATAATCCTTTATCTTTGTCTGTTTTTCAAACATGTTATAGAAAATTTTGTGCGTTTTTGATTTCTCATAGAAGATGTCCTTAATCCCACCGTATCTGATGAGAGAAGTTATTTTGATTCGGTCTTGTTGCCAAAACCTTGTTTTGATCATTCCAGAGAGAGCCCCCTTCTGGTTAAGTTTTTCGAGCATCACATTTGCTTTACTAGTAGGGTTCTTTGGGTCAAGCTTTACAGTAAGATTAATTACATCTTCAGGTTTAATCCTTGTTTGGGTTGTGTTTATTTCAAAAAACAGCCGACAAGAAAAGTCGATTATTTTATTATTTGGCTTTTTAAAGTAAATGGCAGTAACTATCAATTGCAATTCATCGGCTAATTTCTTAATCTCTGCATCTTCTTTTTTTAATCTGGATTCTTTATCCTTTTTTGTAATTTCGAATTTATGATATTCATCTTGTGAAAAAGAAAATAACCTATGCTGTCCATCTATCACAATAAAAGCATCATATCTATCCGGTACATTTACCAAAAACATGGTTTTTTCCCCTCGTTTTTTTTATATCTTCAGCGATCTTTGAGGTAAAAAAGTTCTTGGCGTCAAATTTTGTTATTTTCACGTCCGGGTCAAGTACAACGATTATGCTATTTGGATAAGGCTTTTTCTCTTTAAGAAGATATTTACGCATTCTCTTCAATTTTTGCTTATCCAATAGTCTTTGAAAACCTTTTTCTGGATCGTAATGATAACGCATAACAAAGCTTCTCTCCAGCAAACTTCGGACAGGCGCAGGGAAAGTCACGATGTATTTTTCTTCATCTTCTTCTCCAGTCGCAATGTAAGAAACTGAAGTTGGTTCTTCATGCTTTTTTTCAATTATATCGCTGGGTTTTATTTCAAGAGAATGGAAAATCTCGAATTTACAGTGATTATAGGTAGTATCTGAGATAATTTTGAAATACTCTACATCTTCCTTTCCCCAAATGAACAATTTATCTTTCCATACTTTTTTTTCCTCGTCTACATTTTCTCTACTTGAGACAACAATTAATTTTTTGACTATTATTTCGCTTTTCAAGTCTTCAAATGTTGTTCTACACTTTTTATAAAAAGAATATTGATCATTTTTTATAGATCTTATGAAATGATCGAATTTGTCTTTTATAATTTCTGTCTCTGAATCAAAATCCTTGATTTTATTACCTAATGATTCTTCACCCACACATTCAACTAGAATAACAATGTTATTACAAACCCCTAATACATCAATATCACAAAATATTTTTTTTGATTTTTCTTTGGGCAGTTTGAACTTACTTAAAGTAGATATCCCCGACTTCCTAAACATTAGTGAGACGAGTTCTATTTCTTTTTCATGAAGGGTGCTAATCTTGCTCACACTTAAACCTCCTCAACCCCATTTTCACATATTCTGAGTTAAGTTCAATGCCTACCGAATTTCGCTTTAATTCAGCAGCAACCGCTGAAACACTAAATGTTCCTGCAAAGGGATCTAAAACCCACATTCCTTGATTAGTGCTAACCTTGATCAAAATTCTTAACAACCCGATGGGTAATTGACAAGGATGCCCCTTTATTCTATCTTTTGAGACATTTTTCAATAAATTAAAATTCAAAACATCTATTAATGCTGCATCTTCTACAGGCTTTAATAACTCAATCAAATCCTCAGCATCATATTTTTTGTTTATTTCGATTATATCAGTTAACTTTAATACGTCATATGCTCCTCTTCCCTCAACCCCCTTTCCTATTCGTTCTTTTATTCTTCTGTCGTCAGGATTTTTATATTGTTGCATAATCTCTTGCTTGTTAAAAACATAATTGTTGGATTTGGTATAGTATAGTATTGATCTCTGGGTTCTTGTAAAGTTTCTTGGTGAATGCCCTATGTTTGTAGGGTAATGCCAGGTTAACCATCTTCTGAATTTTAATTTTAGAACGTCATCCAAAAAGGGCATCAGATATGCGTTAATCTCAGGATAACTGATCAAATACATGCTGCCTTTCTTTTCCAAAATTCTGGCACATTCAGCCAACCAAGTCTTACAGCGTTCAATAAAGATTGCCTTTCCTAGTTTATCTTTGCAAACGCCATAATCTAATCCTATGTTATATGGAGGATCTGTTATAATCATGTCAATACAATCATCAGGAAAGAATCTGAGAATCTCTAATGAATCACCGTGAACAAAAGCGTGAGTCGAGTCGCTTTTTCTAATTTTTTTAACTTCAAATTTTCGCGCTAATTTACTGATGAACTTGTTGATATCGGTAATCTATATCACACAGCCTTTAACCCATATCTTCATGTATCAAATTAATTTAATTCTCTCCACACACTAAATCATTTAATTAGATAGTAGCTCGGAAAAAACTTTCGCTGGTTTCACTTTCTTTCGCATTTAAAGTGAGGAATGAATATATGTTTCAAAATATACTGGGAGTCTATTATGGATTCAATCTATGTATAAAAGGTGGCTAGACTATTTTTTCACTGACAGCCCCATCGGCATTGTCAGCAAAAACCTAGAGGAGGTCTATCCGTATTGGCTATTTTTTGTGTTAAAAGTATGTTGTTATCGTAGTTGCTTTTTTAATGCTTCTTTCAGTGCTGGCAATATTTCGTATAAGTCACCAACCACTCCATAGTCTGCAACTTCAAATATCGGCGCTTCTGGGTCCTTGTTTATTGCCACTATTACTTTTGAATCGCGGATTCCAGCCACGTGTTGAATTACCCCTGAAATTCCGCAAGCAATGTAAAGCTTCGGCTTAACCTTATGCCCAGACAATCCAACCCATTCAGTAAACCATTTCCGATCCTCAGCCAACGGTCGACTATTGCCGACTTGCCCCCCTAAAATCTGCGCTAACTCATCCAACAAGACCTTGTCCTCTTTCTTTTCCAAGCCTCTTCCACAACTGATTATGATGTTAGCTTCTTCAATCTTTATGCTTGAAACTTCAAGCAGTTTTGTTTCGACAATCTGAGTCTTTGGCTCTTCAATCTTCGCATCCAATTTTATTATTTGTCCGCCACGGTTTTGCGGTGTGGGTTTTTCAAACGCCCTTGAGGGTACGGTTGCTATTTGCGGTTTGGTTTTGAAGGTTATTTTTGCGGAAGCGTTTCCACCGTAGGTTATTCTTTCGCCTATCAACCGCCTTTGCTCGTCAACGTTTAATCTGTTACAATCAGGGATGCATCCTGTTTCAAGACGGGTTGCAAGTCTTGCCGCAAGAGGCTTGCCATTTTTTGTTGAACCAATCAAAAATATTTCTGGCTTATAATCCATTGTTAAATTATACAAAACGCTTAGGTAAGCTTCAGCCTGAAAACGCGTCAAAGCTGGATTGTCAATAAGATAAACTTTGTTCGCTCCATATTCTATTAAATCATTCGCCTTTTCTTGCACGTTATAACCAACCAACACAGCAGCAAGTTCTGTCTGCAGTTTATCCGCTATTTCTCGTCCTTTCCAAAGCATTTCCAACATTAAATCATAATTCTCTGAAAAAACCCAAACTCCCTTGCTTTCACTCATGAACTTTTCACCTTCCCACAACACCCTCCTGGATTAACGCTTTAGCCAATTTGTCCGCGATTTCCTGCACGGTTTCGCCAGTTATCATGACCTTTTTCCGTTCTGTTTTGGGCGCTAAAACTTCGATTACCTCAATTTTTGAATCAAGTTTCTCCTTTTGAATGCCCAAGTCTGCTGCAGTCCATGTGACTATTTCCTTTTTCGAAGCCTTCATTATCATCATCAAAGACGGAATTCTCGGCTGATTTATCTCGCGTGTAACTGTTATCAAAGCTGGCATGTTAGCCTTCACAATTTCAATCGCATCTTCGCATGTTCTTTCTCCAATCACAGTATCACCCTCAACTGAAAGCTTTCTCACAGAACTTATCTGCGGCAAATTAAGCAACTCGGTTAATCTTGAACCAACAAGTCCGGAAAAACTGTCCAATGATGCTTCACCGCAAAGAACCAAATCGAATTCTCCAATTTTCTTCATCATTTCAGTCAGAACGTAAGCTGTGCCTAATGTGTCAATGTCTTGGAAACTTGGATCGTAAGCAAAAAAAGCCTTGTCAGCACCAATCGCAAGAGCCTCACGTAAAACAGCCTTAGCATCCTCAGAACCCACAGTTACCGTGAATACCTCTACTCCACTATTTTTCTCCTTAATTCTTACGGCTTCTTCCAAAGCGTTTTTGTCAAAATCACTAATCTTTTTTGGCGCACCAGCTGTTATAAGCTGTCTAGTCGCAGAGTCAACTTTTAACTGCGAAACATCAACTGCCTGTTTCAGACAAACAATTACCCTCTTCAAGCCACTCTGCCTCTAAATTCTTGATCAGAAAATTCAAGGTTAGCAATTACAACAATAAAAAGTTTCGTTTCACGCACACAACATTTAAAGTCAGAGATCCGACTTCTCTTAAAAGAAATATAAACACCTCAAAGTTTAAAACTAAATTGGAGAAGCAAAATGAAACCATTCTCTTCCAAAACATTCTCTTCCAAAACATTCTTTTGGCAAGGAAATGAGGCTTGCGTTGAAGCCGCAATAATCGCTGGATGCCGATTCTTCGCAGGATATCCAATATCACCTGCAAACGAAATAACTGAGCACATTTCTGAAAGGTTGCCACAAGTTGGCGGCATATTCATGCAAATGGAAGACGAATTGGCTTCTATAGGCGCGATTATGGGCGCCAGCTGGGGCGGAAAAAAGGTTATGACCGCAACCTCTGGACCTGGCTTTAGTCTGATGCAGGAGACCATAGGCTGGGGATTTATGACTGAAACCCCATGCGTCATAGTTGACGTCCAAAGAGTTGGACCTGGCACTGGTCAGGCAACTAAATGCGCTCAAGGAGACGTTATGCAGGCGCGCTGGGGAACCCATGGTGACTACTCTGCAATTGCGCTTTCTCCTAATTCTGTTCAGGAAATGTTCGAACTCACCATCAGAGCTTTTAACCTAGCAGAAAAATATCGCACACCTGTTATTCTTTTGGCAGATGAAGTTATCGCTCACCTTAGAGAACAGGTTACTGTGCCACCATTAGAGCGCATAAAGATAATCAATCGCAAAAAACCAAAGGCTGATGACCAAGCGTTCTTTGGTTTAGAAGATGTTGCGCCGATGCCGTCGGTTGGGGAAGGGTTTAACGTTGCTGTTACTGCTTCAACCCATGATGAGTATGGAGTTCGGTTTACAGCAGATCCAGCAGTTCATAGGCGGATGGTGGAGAAAATCAACAACAAAATAAAGAATCACGCAGATGACATTGTTGAAGTGGAAAGCTATAACATTGACAAGTGCAAAGTAGGCGTAGTTGCTTACGGCGCCGCATCTCGAGCAGTTTACGAGGCTGTTGAAGAAGCAGAAAAAAACGGAATCAAAGTAGGCTACGCTCGCCTAAAGACGCTTTGGCCCTTCCCAGAAAAATCCATTCAAAGATTAGCAAAAACTGCTGAAAAAATAATTGTTCCAGAGATGAATTTGGGACAGATATTTTACGAAGTTAAAAGAGTCGCATGCCAAACAGAAGTAATTCCCTTGAACAAGATAGGCGGTGGAGAATTAATTACGCCTGAAGAAATTTTGGCAAAAATAGAAGGAGGAAAGTAGAATGGCTGAGGCATTCTCATCTCGCAAATACATGAGAGACTTAAGGTTGCCTTTTTGCCCAGGCTGCGGATTATTCTCGTTGAGTGACACTTTTCTGAGGGCTGTCCATGAATTGGGACATAAGGACTTGAGCAAGTTTGTCTTTGCCAGTGGTATAGGTTGTTCTTCATGGATTCCTTCGCCTTATTACGTTGCGGATTCTGTTCACACTCTTCATGGAAGGAGCATACCAGTTGCGACGAGCATAAAGCTTGTACGACCAGACCTTAACGTTGTTGTTTTCGGCGGAGACGGTGACATTGTTGGAATAGGTTTAAGTCACTTTATTCATGCAGCAAGAAGAAACACTGACATTCTCGTTATAATGGGTAACAACATGGTTTATGGCATGACTGGAGGGCAAGTTGCGCCCACAACTCCGTTCAAAACGAAAACATCCACCACGCCTTATGGAAGCTTTGAATACCCCTTAGATGCAGCAAAGCTTGCAGTTGCAGCCGGAGCAGCCTACTCTGCAAGATGGACAACAGCGCACTTGAGCGACCTAAAAGAATCCATTAAAAACGCATTACAATTGGAGGGCTTCAGATTCATTGAGGTTGTGAGTCAGTGTCCAACAGCGTACGGCAGAAGAGCCGGGTTCAAAGACGTTGGAGAAATGCTAAAGTGGTTCAAAGAAAGCGCCATTTCAGTCAGGCAAGCAGAAAAAATGAGTGAAGAAGAACTTGAAAAAAAGATTGTTATTGGAGAATTTATGCAGAGAAGACGTCCAACGCTTGTTGAAACTGTTTACGCGATGTTGAAGGAGGTGCAGGCAAGTGCCAAACAGAATTGAGATAAGAATAGGTGGTCACGGTGGTCAAGGTGTAGTTTTAGCTGGACAGATATTGGGGAAAGGCGCAGCATATGATGGAAAAAATGTTTTGCAAACCCAAACCTATGGAGCTGAAGCAAGAGGCAGCATGGCTAGAAGCGAAGTAATAATCTCAGACACCAAGATAGGTTTTCCAGCCGTCAGAAAGTGCGATGTGTTAGTGGCGATGAATCAAGAATCCTTGGATGTACATTTGAAGCATTTGAAGGAAAACGGAGTGTTAATAGTTGACAGTAGCAATGTACAAAAGATTCCTGAAACAAAAGTTAAAACATTCAAAATACCAATCACCGAAACTGCTAGGAAAATCTTCGGAGAAAGCATATACGCAAACATGGTCATGCTAGGTGCTTTGACAAAAATAACCAAGGTAGTCAGCAAAGAAGCGTTGGAAAAAGCCATAAGGGAAAGTGTTCCCGAAAATACAATAGAAGCAAACGTAAACGCCTTCAAGAAAGGCTTAGAACTGGTCTAAAGTGCAAAAACATGCGTAAACTCCATTAACTTCATTTCTTCTAGTGGATTATCTTCGACTCTACAACTAATAATTAAGAAGAGAAAATTTATCCTTAGCATCTCTAAGCTATGAATTGATATCTATGAAATATGAAATAAATTGTTCATCATGCAACAAGTCTTCTCTTAGTCTGCTAGATTTCAGATGCTCTTCCTGCGGTAAGCCACTGAATGTTCAAATCTCCTTAGATTTTGAGACTGAGAAGATTCGAAGAGAAAATTATGGTGTTTGGCGGTACTCAAAATTTTTTCCATACGTGAAGGAGACGGAAATTGTAAGTTTAGGTGAGGGTTGGACGCCTTTAGTCAAATTTTCAGACAACATTTATTTTAAACTTGAAAATTTGAACCCAACGGGTTCTTTTAAAGATAGAGGCTCAACACTTTTAGTCTCTGCATTGCATCGCCTAATTAAGAAGGCGGGAGGCTACATATTCGAAGATTCTTCTGGCAATGCAGGAGCCTCAATAGCCGCCTATGCAGCCCGCGCAGGATTAAAGGCGAAAATTTATGTTCCAGAGAATGTTGCTGGACCAAAACTTAATCAAATCCAGTCTTATGGTGCAGAAATTGTCAAAGTTGCAGGTCCTCGGAGCAAGGTTGCTGAAGAAGCACAAAAAGCTGTAAAGAAAAAATTCTATGTTGGGCACATATTTCATCCTTTGTTTCGGGATGGAACAAGAAGCCTTGCCTACGAGATAGCTGAGCAGCTTAATTGGCGTGTTCAAGCGCGCGTTTATTTGCCTGTTTCTGCTGGCACTCTGCTTTTAGGCGTGATAAGCGGGTTCAAGCATTTAGTTGATTCCAATGTTATAGAGGCTATGCCTGAAATAGTGGCTTGTCAAACGCAGCAAGTTTCGCCGCTTTATCATCGCCTCAAAAACTTGAGCTACACGCCGCCAGAAAGGATAACTTCTATTGCCGATGCTTTGATGAGCGTAAACCCTCCTCTATTAGACCTCATGATCAAACGCCTTGAAGAAGCAAATGGCGATTCCGCCATGGTTGGAGAAGATGAAATATTCAACGCCTTCAAGAAGCTCGCAAAGAAAGGTTTCTATGTTGAGCCCAGCTCAGCCGTGGCTTATGCAGCTTACGAGAAACAACTAAAAAACAAGGAGATCTCCAAAGGAGAAGGAGCTGTAATAATCTTGACAGGAGCCGGTTTGAAGACAACGCTCAAAGCGATTTAAAATTTAAAAAAGTTTGTCTAACATCCTAACCTTTAGCTAACCTTTCAGAAAAATTTATATTGTAATGCTGTTTCTCTTGTTGACGCATTAAAGGAGGTTGTTTGAGATTTGTCATCATCTGCACCAGCTGGAGGAACACCAGTTTTAATCTTGAAGGAAGGATCAAGCAGAAGCAGAGGAAGAGAAGCTCAACATACAAACATAATGGCTGCAAAAATAGTGGCTGAAACCGTAAAAAGTGCTCTCGGACCAAAAGGCATGGATAAAATGCTCGTGGACAGCTTCGGCGACGTAACCATAACAAGTGATGGGCGCACGATATTGGATGAAATGGATATTCAGCATCCAGCAGCCAAAATGATGGTTGAAGTTGCTAAAACACAAGATAATGAAGCTGGTGACGGAACAACAACAGCAGTTATAACATCCGGCGAACTGCTAAGTAAAGCTGAAGAATTAATTGAGAAAAACGTGCATCCGACGATAATAATTGATGGATATAAAAAAGCCTCAGAAAAAGCTCTGGAAGTTTTGGAGAAAATTGCAATACCAACAGAATCAAAAATGGAGGAATACGCAAAAAAGGCTGCAATGACTTCCATGGCAAGCAAGCTCGTAGCTGAACATAGAGAATATTTAGCTGAGTTGGCAGTTAAAGCGATTCTTGAAGTTGCAGAAAAAGAAGGCAACAAGTATAAGGTAGATATAGATGATGTTAAAGTTGAAAAGAAACCTGGTGAATCAATAAGGGATACAAAGCTCATTCAAGGCATAGTTTTGGACAAGGAAGTTTCGCATTCTGGAATGCCAAAACGTGTAGAAAAAGCCAAAATAGCACTTCTAGACGCTGCATTGGAGATTGAAAAAACAGAGTTCGACGCAAAAATCAACATTGAAAGCCCAGAACAGATGGAAGCCTTCCTCAAACAAGAAGAAGAAATGCTACGCGGAATGGTTGACAAGATAATTGCGGCTGGCGCAAATGTAATCCTATGCCAGAAAGGCGTTGATGACATGGCGCAGCACTTCTTAGCTAGAAAAGGAATACTCGTAGCTCGGAGAATCAAGAAATCAGACATGGAGAAGCTTGCAAAAGCAACTGGTGGAAAAATAGTGACAAACCTAGACGCCATAACTTCAGCAGACTTGGGCTACGCCAGTCTCGTTGAAGAACGCAAAATAGGCGAAGACAAAATGACTTTTGTGGAAGGATGCAAACACCCGCGGGCTGTTACAATCTTGATACGAGGAGGAACAGAACGCATAGTGGATGAAGCAGAAAGATCAGTGCATGACGCCTTATGCGTTGTTCGAGATGTAGTTGAAGAGCCAAAAATAGTGGCTGGAGGCGGGGCACCTGAACTTGAAATTTCACGGATGCTTAAAAAATATGCTGAAACTCTTCCGGGGAGAGAGCAACTTGCGGTTAAGAGTTTTGCAGAAGCCTTTGAAGCCGTTCCAATAACGCTGACTGAAAATGCTGGTTTAGACCCAATAGACATATTGTCCGAGTTGAGGGCGCGACATGAAAAAGGTGAAACATGGGCTGGAATAGAGGTTCATTCTGGAAAAGTTCAAGACATGAATAAAGCTGGAGTCTTCGAACCCCTAGCAGTTAAGAAACAAATAATAAAGTCAGCAACAGAAGCTGCTTCGATGATTCTAAAAATTGACGACGTAATCGCTGCTGGAAAGATGAAGGCTCCTCCAACACCGCCAGGTGGTCCCCCAGGAGGGATGGGTTATCCAGGCGCTGGGGAGTATTAGAACACGTCCAAAAAAGAGAAGATTTTAGTAGGTCCTCCTAAAATCACTCGTTTCGAAAAAGCAAGGATAGTGGGTGCTAGGGCTCTCCAAATATCCATGGGCGCCCCCATACTTGTTGAGGTTTCCGAAGGCTTTTCAGGACCAATAGATATAGCATTAAAAGAACTTGAGGCAGGCATCTTACCGATAACTATCAGACGAACACTGCCTGACAACACTTACCAAGATATTCCCTTGAAATGGCTTCTGAAAGAAAAATAAACATAATAATCTCTCATTTTGTTTACCTATTTCTTAATTAGAATCCCTGAAAGCTTTAAGCTGGCTAGTTTACCTTTTGTTCCTAATATTCTCTAGGGTTTCCTTTGCTTTTTTAAGTGTTTTTCTTATTTTTGTCCAGTGTGCTCCTTGCCAGTAGATTTGTTCGCATTTTGGGCATTTCCAAAACTCGTCGTAGTATTGAAACGTGTTTTTTTCAATTTTATCAGTCACTTTTGCTTTTGGAATCGGTTTCACTTGGGTGTTGCATTTTGGGCATCTTGATGTTGTCATATCTACGTCTAGTCTTATGTCGAACCTGTTTGCGAGTTCTGCCAGTCTTTCTTCTTCTGTTTGTCCTTTCAAGTAGAACGTGTCAACTCCTTTTGCCGTGGCTTGTTGGTACAGCTCCAAGTCTCTCGTAAGCAAAATCCTTTGTTCTTTTTTGGCTACGGTGATTAGTTGGGCATCATCTAGTTTGGTTGAGTATTTCACGTTGTACCCCAAAATGCGGAGCCATCGTGTCAGTTTTCCAAGCATTCCATCCGCAATGAACTTCAAAGGTTTATTCTCTCCGAATTATTTCTCCACTTCCTACTTTAGCGACGATTTCTCCGTCATCCATGATTAATTGACCGTTAACGAATGTTTTAACGGGTTTTCCTTCCACTGTGCGCTGGTCGAATGGGGAGTATTTTGCTTTTGAGTGAAATTTTGACGCGTCAATTTTGTGCTTTATGTCCAGATTCACAACAACCAAGTCTGCGTTGTTTCCTTCCTTCAAGTAGCCTTTGCCTTTCAGTTTGAAAATTTCTGCAGGTTTTTCCGACATGAGCCTAACTAAATCGACTATCGGTAATCTTCCACGTTTCACTTCCGTGAGCAAAAGTGGAAGCGTTGTTTCTAAGCCAGGTATACCAACCTTGACATCCCAAATAACCTTTGCTTTCTTCTCGTCTAAAGTGTGGGGTGCATGGTCTGAAGACAAAATGTCGATCCAGCCATTTTTAATCCCGTTCCAAAGGGCTGTTATGTGCTTTTTTTCTCGAATTGGCGGCATGGTTAACGCTAAAGTTCCTTCCTTTTTTAGGTCATCAGCCGACAACAATAGGTGGTGAGGTGTTGTCTCGCAAGTTATTGGCATTCCAGATTTTTTTCCATTAACCATCGCCTTTAAGCCGCTCTGAGTGCTTACGTGACAAAAATGCACATGCGTGCTGGTTTGTTTGACAATGTTTAGCAAGCGTTTCACAGCCTTCACTTCTGCGCCTTCTGAATGTGCCTTTAGAAATGCTTCTACATCGTTGCAGTGGGCACGTTTGCACTCATCTTCAGCTCTTTTTAAGGTCGCTTTGTCTTCTGCATGAACAGCCACCAAAATCTTCAATTTACTAGCAATCTTGAAGGCTTCTGATAGGGCATAATCATCATCAATGTTTAAGCCGCCGACCTGCTCAGCCATAAAAAGTTTAAAGGCTACAGCGCCTTCCGCTACTATTCTCTCCATTTCTTTTAGACTTTTTGGAAATTCAGAGTAAAAGCCAACGTTAACCAAAATTTTCTTTTCCGCAATCTTCATCCGATTTCTAAGAGTTTCAGCGGTCATGGTTACTGGGTCATTGTTGGGCATGTCCAGAACTGTTGTTATTCCGCCTGCTGCTGCGGCGGCTGTTCCGCTATAAAAATCCTCTTTGTAAGCTTTTCCTTCGTCTCGAAGATGTACGTGGGCGTCTATTAAACCAGGCAAAACCAGAAGTCCTTGCAAATCGATTTTTGTCTCTGCTTTGGGCATGTTTGTTTCTTTGCCTATTTTGAAAATTTTGCCGCTGTTTATTGCTAAGCTACAGTCTACTATCTTTTTGTTTACGTATGCTTTTGCATTACTCAGTTTTAGGTCAATCAAATTGGGCCGCCCTTTTGTCATTTGAATACGTAGGGTTAAATGTTAAAAGCTTATTCTATTTTCTAATTTATCAAAATAACTGAATATGCACTAAGTGAAGGATGCATGTTGATTTCAGTGTGTGCATAAAGAATATGTTTTTAACTCAAAATGCTATTACCTTAGAAAAAGTGGTTTGGTGAAATAGTTTGAACTTTGAATTAACTGCTGAACAGAAAATGGTTGTTCAAGCAGCTTCTGAGATAGCTAAAAACTTCCCTCCAGAATATTGGAGGGAGAAAGACAAAAATCACGAATTCCCCGAGGATTTCTGGAAGGCTTTGGTTGAAGCGGGTTTTGTAGGCATTTTGATTCCAGAAAAGTACGGTGGAGGCGGAATGGGAATGTTTGAAATGATTTTAGCTATGGAAACTTTGACCTCTGAAAGCTGTGGATTAGCAGGACAATGGCTTCTGTGTCTAACATCCATCTTCGGAGGCTTATCCATAGTAAAACATGGAAACGAGGGACAAAAAGAGAAGTATTTACCAAAAATCGCTAAGGGCTTGGAATTTTGCATGGCTTTAACAGAGCCTGACGCTGGAACAAACACTTTGAACACTCAAACAATGGCTGTAAAAGATCATGATGAATACGTAATCAACGGACGCAAAACCTTCATTTCAGGCGCGGACAGGGCTAAAGGAATGCTCCTCATAACAAGAACAACTCCCATAGAAAAGGCTCCAAAAAGAACTTTGGGCTTAAGCCTATTCCTAGTAGACCTGCCTAATCCGTCAATTGAGGTTATGCCCATAGAAAAACATGGAATCCACTACTCAAAAACCTGCGAAGTCTACCTCAGTGATCTTAGAATTCCTAAGGAAAACTTGCTCGGAGAGGAAGACAAAGGCTGGTATCTCGTATTGGACACTCTGAACCCTGAAAGAATGTCTTTCGCAGCAGCCGCAGCAGGAATCGGGCTTTTAGCCATTAAAAATGCTGTTGCGTATGCTAAGAAAAGAAACGTTTTTGGAGTTCCCATCGGCTCTTACCAAGCCCTTCAGTTCCCACTTGCAGAAGCAAAAGCAAAGATTGAAGCGGCGCGATTACTTAATTACCAAGCTGCTTGGCTTTACGACAGAGGGCAACCTTGCGGCGCTGAGGCTAATATGGCTAAGGTTGCAGCGGTTGATGCAGGTATCCAAGCTGTCTATCATGCCATGCAAACTCTGGGCGGCTATGGCTATGCAGTGGAGTATGACGTGGAGCGTTGGTGGAGAGAAGTAAACCTAATCAGGCTGGCGCCAGTAACTCATCAAATGGCCTTGGCATTCATTGGCGAACATGTTCTGGGATTGCCAAAATCCTACTAAACTTCAAAACACAAGATTTCAGAGCTAATGAAAGTTCTGCAATCAATCGTGTATGCTATTCTATTATTTTGAAGAAGTCTCTTTCAGTTATTATGCCCACGAGCTTTTGGTTTTTAGCAACAGGCACAGCTCCTATGTTTTTCTCTCGCATTATTTTTGCTGCTTGACCCACATCTGCATCTGGTTCGATGGTTGAGACTTCTTTTGTGGCTATTTCAAGTGCAGGCGTGTTTAAGACTTGTATTATAGTTCCAGATCGCAGGTATGTGAAAACTTTTCCTGAACCGAAAAACCGTATAATATCCATTGCTGTAATTATGCCTATTACTTTGCCGTCGGAAATTATTGGCAATCTTCTGAAGCCTTGCGTTGTCATTGTTTTTTCAGCTTCAAATATCGTTGTCGTAGATAATGCGGTTACCACTTTTTCCGACATCAGTTGAGAAACTGGTATGCCGCTTGCTCTGTTGGCAAACAGGTTTGCAATGTCCCTTTCTGTGATTATTGCCTTAACATGATTTTCCTCGTCAACTACCGGCAAACCGCCGAGATTTTTTTCTTTCATGACATCGATTGCCTCGCTTATTTTTGCAGAAGTTTTGACTGAAACAACGTTTTGGGTCATTATGAGTCTTGTCGCCTCGTTTATAGCCTTGAAAAAGTTTCCGCCAAATTTTTGTTGGATTATTTCAAATTTTTTTCCGCCGCCCAAGTAATCAATTATGTCCGTAGCAGTTATTATTCCCTCTAGAGCCTTTGTTCCAGGATTGGCCACTGGTATTCGACGGAATCCCTCTTTTGACATTGTTTGGATTGCGCCATAAATCGGTGTAGTAGGCGCTATTGTAATGACTGGACTTTTTGCAACGTGTAATATTTCGCCTTCGTGTTTCTTCGAAGGATGAACCTTTAAAGAGAGCGGGCCTTTTTCCCTTAATGTTCTTCTAAAGCTTTCTCTACTCAACTGTTTCAGCCTCATTTGACGAGTAATCTGGCAACATCTTCCCTGTCAACTATTCCAATCAATTTACCTTCCTCATCCACGACTGGAACTCTTCCAATGTCTTTTGAAACCATGATTTTAGCAACTCTTATTATTTTTATTTGAGGTTCTACTGCAATTACTTGTGTCTCCATTATTGAAGAGACTTTTGTGGAAGCCCGAAAACGTCCCTTTTTAGACTCAAATGTTGGCAATAACGCACCACTTTCGAGGAGGTCTTTTTGAGTAACGATGCCTACCAGCTTATCTTTCCTTACAACAGGCAGTCCAGCGAAGGATTTGGTTTGCATTAGACGCCATATGTTGTCAATTTCATCTTCAGGAGAGCATGTCACAATGTTTTTGGACATCACTTCCTCAGTTGTCTTAGAAAGTTTTTCTGGACTCGTTTTAATTATTGCTTCAATGAAGCTTTCTAAGCCTAAGATCCCTTTGTAAATTTTGTCTTGGGCCGAATTTACAACCGGTGCGTACCATTCGTCTTGTCGAATCATTTCTTTAACCGCGGAAAACGCGTCTTCTTCAATAGTCGCAGTATACTTGGGATTTGCCATTATGCCTTTCACTCTTATCGGCGAGATGGAAGAGGAAATAGCCATTACTTCGCTGCGAGAAACTATTCCTAACAATTTTTTATTTTCATCTATTACTGGGAGAATTCTTAGGGCGTAATCGCGTATTGTTGCGCGAGCTTTTGTTGCAAGCTCATCTTGATAAATGAACGGGTGTTTTTCGTCCGTAATTTCTTTAACACGCAAAAAATCGCCTCTCTTATTCCTCTTCTTCTAATTCAAGCTTGCAATCTTCGCAGAGAAATTCTCCATTAACTTCTTTTAGGTTATCAGACCATGTTCCACAACCGTCGCAATATCCTGCAAGGGGTTTTGATTCTCTCCTTGCTTTTTGAACTCTGTTTTCGCCTTCTATGAGCGCTCGTTCTTGGATTGTTTCTATGAGTTCGGGTACTACTGCTAGAACGTCTTTGCTTGAGATTAATCCAATGAGCTGCCCCTTGTATATGACTCCTAATCTTCTGATGTTTAGTCTGCTCATCCTTCTGGCTGCTTCGTTTATTGGTGCATCGGGCTCTATAGTAATCAGAGGTGAGGTCATAACTTCTTTGGCTCTTATGGAGTCCGGTTTGACGTTTTTAGTTAAGACTCTTCCAACTAGGTCCCTTTCTGTGATTATCCCGAGAGGTTTTCCATCTTTACTCGTTACTATTATGCAGCCTAAACCATGTTTATCCATGAGTTCCGCAATTCGGTTTGTAGATGCATCCTCTTCGATGGTTACAACCGGGCTGCTCATCACGTCTTTAACTAGCATTTTAGATCTTAATCCGATGTCTGACATTGTTCTCAGCCACATGTTGGTATAATCGCGTTAAACTAAGCGTCACTCAAGTCAAAATGAGCATCCAACATTTAAAACTTGTCATGTTTCACGCAGATACAATAATTTCTGCTGGGCATGTTAAGTTTTATTAGTGTCTGATTGCTAATGCACATAACCTAATGCGAGGAATGATCGAATGTTAAAAACAAACGTTGATAAACTGGTGAAAATTTCGGTTTTTGGCGAAATAGCAAGCCCAGTATTTGGAAGAGGAATCTATAATATCTCGGCTCAAGGTGCTCCTATGGTTTTGCCAAGCGTTGGAGGAATCACCTACAACGTGCGAGTTGGCGATCCAGCATGCGGATGGGAAGCAGACCACGTTGAACCAGGCGTAAGCGTGGAAAACAAGGAAAATGACCCACGTTCTGGACAAGGTGCAAATACCGCCCTCAACGTACTTTCCTGCGTTGGAAATGAAGCAGTAGTTGTCACAGGAGATGCAAAAGGCGCAAAAGGGATTGTGACGGGAAAACACGGTGGAATAGAACATATCCTAGTGGATTTTCAGCCAAAAATATTTGAAAGACTTATGCTTGGCGATAAAATACTCGTGAAAGCGTTTGGAGTTGGTTTCAAGCTTCTAGATTTTCCAGATGTAAAAGTAATGAATATTGATCCGCACTTTTTCGAGGCTTTAAAGCCAAAACACAAGGGCGATAAGCTAGAGATCCCTGTCGCGCACAAGATTCCGGCAGCTATTATGGGTTCAGGCTTAGGAGCGAACCAGACTTATTCTGGAGATTATGACATCCAGCTTTTCGATGAGAAGGTCAGGAAACAGTATGAGCTTGATGATTTAAGACTTGGCGATTTAGTGGCTATACTTGACGCAGACCATTCTTTTGGGAGGATATACAAGCAAGGCGCCATATCTGTTGGCATAGTCGTGCACACCAACTGCATAACGGCTGGTCATGGGCCGGGAGTCACAACCTTAATCACTTCGTCTTCTGGAAAAATTATTCCAAAAATTGATGCAAAAGCCAACATTGCTTCTATTTTGAAGTTGAGAACAGATATATAAGGTGGACATTACATTTACTTGTTTGAAGAGATAAAAGGGGTAGAAAAGTATTGCCGTTTAAGCGTAAGAGCCGTGGTAGATCAAAGGGCAGCAAAGGCATGAGCGGACCTGTTCAGTGTGCTATGTGTGGGCAGCTTGTTCCGCGGGATAAGGCTAAGAAGGTTACGCATAGAACTTCGCTTGTTGATCCGCAGTTGGCTAAGGAGCTTCGGCAGAAGGGTACGTATTTGGGTGGTTGGGTTGACACAAAGTATTATTGTATTTCGTGTGCTGTGCATCGTGGTATTGTGAAGGTTAGGGCTGCGGATGAGCGGCGGACGCGTCCGAGAAGAAGATTTTAGGTTTTAGTTTTCTTTTTTTCTGATGTTTTGTAAATGTGTAATGCTCTTTGTAGAACTGTTAGGTTTGTGAGTATTGCGAGTATGATTATGGCTGTGTTTATTGTTTCTTTTGGTTGCCAGAAGGTTGCGATTATGCTTGCGATTGCTAGTATGATTATGCGTTCTGCTCTTTCTGCTATGCCGATGGATTCCATTTTTATGTCTGCGGCTTCTGCTCTGGCGCGGCTGTAGCTTACGAGCAAGGAGCCTATTAGGGCTATTAAACCCCATCGTGCGTCGCATAGTTCGCTTAAAATTATGCCCATGTAAACTGCGGCGTCTGCGTATCTGTCTAGCAGTGAATCTAGAAAGCCTCCGAATGTTGTTGTTTGTTGGTAGAGTCTGGCTATTACGCCGTCTAGGGCGTCGCAGAAACCCGAGAGTAGAAGGAGAATTGTTGCGAGTAGGAGGTAAAGCGGGTGGTTTTGCCATTGTGTGTATGCTAGGGCTGATAGGATGGCTAGGATTATGCCTATTGTGCTTATTTTGTTTGGTGTTAAACCGATTTTGTGGGCTGCTTTGGCTTCTGCCGCGAGCATTTGTTGAATTTTTTGTTTTAGTTTTGTTAGCATGGCGCAGCTTTTTCTCCAGGGCGATAGTTTTTTATTTTTTTAGTTGTTTATGTGATGTTTGTCGTTAAAAGGTGTTTGTTATGATTAGTGTTATGATTGTTAAGGTTGATGGTGAAAATTGTTTGGGTTTGCGTGTGGATTTGCCTGGGTCGCCGCCTTTGCTTTTGATTATTGCTGAGAAGGGGTTTGTTATGTGTGGTTTTTTGAATGTTGAGGCGGCTGAAAGGCTTGGTGTGGCTGCTGTAATGGTTAGTGGAGTGAAGAGTTTTGAGGATGTGCTTGGCGCGGAGATTAAGGCTGTGACGAGTAGGGCGAAGGGTTTTGGTGTTGAAGTTGGCATGAAAGGCATAGAAGCCCTAAAGCGTATGTTTTAGAGGCTCTGTCTGTCTTTGTGTGTGTCTAGCCCCCTTATTTATAGATTGAATTTTGGGTTAGGGTTCGAGTATTGGTGAGGTTTTTCCCTCCGTTTTTGTTGTGTTTGAGTTTGTTTTGCTGGTATTTAAGGGTGGTATTAGAAGTTTAATTAGTTGCAGAATTGTTGTTGTTTTTAGAAAGTTTGGTTGAGAGGATGTTTAGTTGTCTGAGTCTCTGATGTCTACCCCCTCCCTTATATATCGATTGAACTTCTGGTAGGTTTGCTATTTCTTAAGTGTTATAAGTTTGAGTGTGACCTATTTTGGATTGATGTTTGTATGCCTTTATTTATGGTTAAGAAGGAGAATTTTGATTGGATAAGGAGTGGACGCAAACGTGTTGAGGTTAGAAAAAGGAGGATGGAAAAGGGTGATAAAGCAGTTTTTCTTTGTAGTAAATGGATGTTGAAGGGGAAAATCATTAGAAAGGAGCAAGGAAAACTTTCTGATGTCGTTAATGATTCGAATTTTAGGGATGTCATTCCAATTGCTAAAAATTTGAAAGAGGCATTGCTATACATTGAAAAGCTTTATGGAACAAGTGAAGACGAATTCACTGCATATTACTTTAAACTGACAAGCAAGAAACCCAAAGTCATAATGTAGTTTTATCCTTCCATTAGAGTTTTTAGTTGTTGGATTTCGTTGGCTAAGGCTGGGTAAAGATAGCTTGGAAGATGGCTGATTTTATTGTTGAAATCGAGAGCCTTGAACATGGCAAATCGCAAACCATAATTACACTTTTTGTCGAACTAGTAAACAAAGGTGACATGATTGATCAAATCTGACGTAGGGAATGAAGCTGCTATTCCTGAGAGCAAGCAAATGATTGGAATTTTAGAGCATGTTGGAAAAGTTCTTCAACCTTTAGAGCTTGCAGACATAATTAATAACTTACCTGAAGAAGTAGCTTCAGACAAGGAGAAACTGACAAGATTCTTACTATTGACAGCTTTCTTGGATCAACAGGCAGAGTCTCCTTCTGCAAGAAAAACTGCTATTAACGTCTATACGGTATTTGGCGATAACTTGTTCTTTAAACCCCAAAGTTGTCTCATGCAAATAAACAGGTTAGTGCCTTTAAAAGAAAAATATAAAATCTCTCCAGCAATAGGAAGGGTCTTGCCTCGTTTCGGTTGGTTTGTTCTGAGAGTTGGCGGTTTTCTCACATATGAAATGATGTTAAACAAGGCTAACCTTTCGGAAAAGCTAGGTCGATGCAAGACCCCGGGAGAAGCAACTGCGTTTCTGCACAGTAATCCTCTTGTCGAATCAATTCTACGAGAGAAAGCTGTAAGAATGTATATCTCGTGGATAGGACATCCAAACTTGGGAATAGATGTTTCTAATGGTAAATGGCATAAAGCGCTTTTTGAAATGCCTGTAGATGGTCACGTAGGCAAGATATTCGCAAGAACTGGTCTGGTTTCTGAGATAATTCATGAGGCAAAGAAGGGAAGTAGTAGCCGATGGAATGTTATCGTAGCTTCCAGCATGAGACCTTCAATTCAGGAAGCAACAAACAAGAATAGTGGAGACTGTATTATGGTTGACCATGGAGCGTTTCAGATAGGAATCAACTGCTGTCCAGACAATTTGGAAGGAATAGCGTGCGATTCATGCCCCAGAGCCTCCTTCTGTCAAATTAAGCCCAAAATTGGCTGTGAAGGCTATTGTATGCTTAGAGATTATTGTAAAAGAAATTTAACTTGGCGAGCATACTAATAGGAGATACTATTAAATACTATCACAACATAGCATACTGTAGGGAAATAAACAATGCCTATGATTTACGTCTCAGATAAAACCAGAATTCTACTTGACAAAATAGTTGAAGCCTTACGAAAGAATACTAACACTCCAGCAAGAATATTAAAAACAGACGCCATCCATGCGGCTATCGAGGAGTATGCAAAAAAATTAGGTGTGAAATAGAAATGACATCTACGTGGCACAGAATCATATTTGGAAATTGTAGAGACATGCATGAAATACCAAATGAATCAGTTCATTTAATGGTTACTTCTCCACCTTACTATAACGCTCCTTTTGATTACCCAGATTTATTCAACAGTTATGGCGAATTTCTTGAACTTATCCGTGCCTTCGCAAAAGAACTGTATAGAGTTATGGCTACTGGAAGAATTGCGGCTTTTGTTACGGACGATATGCTCGTTAAAGGAGAAAAGTATCCAGTGGTTTCAGACATCACAAAGATAATGATTGAAACTGGTTTTCGATACAGAGACCGAATAATTTGGCAAAAACCAGAAGGCTACATCAGAATCAGTAGACGCAGTGGAGTAGTCTTACAGCATCCATATCCGATGTATTTCTACCCAGATAACATACAAGAAAACATAATCATTTTTCAAAAAGGCAAATTCGACTATACTTATGTAAAACATCTTGACCCCAAAATCAGAAAAGCTTCCAAAATAGACTTGGAGAAATATGCCTTAGAAAAATGGTATCTAACGGTTTGGAAAATCACTAACGTTCTCCCTTTTGAAAATCGACTTGAGAAAGGAATAGCTGCGTTTCCTGAGGAGATTCCGATGAGACTAATTAAGTTATATACATTTGTCGGCGAGACTGTTTTAGATCCATTTTTAGGGTCAGGAACCACGACAAAAGCTGCAAAAGCATTAGGGCGTAACAGCTATGGATATGAGATAGACAGTGAACTTAAGCCTATAATTTTGGAAAAAATTGGTTATTCGCCTTACCCTCTTGCAGATGATAGGTTTGAAGTAATAGAAAGAGAAGATGCGAGAAAACTCCGCACTCATCTCCAAGAACGAGTGAAGAACCAGAGATCAGTAGCGAAGAAAGGCATATCGAAACCCATCTTGACACCAACGGTCTCCAGCGTACCTCATTCTACATCTAACCAAGGAGAAATGAAGGCTTTAAAAAAGAAGACTGGATGGGAAAAACTTAAGGCTGCGTTGCCCACAGTAAATGCTGTAGAGGAGAGATTAAGGCATGCCAAAGAAAGAAATCTCTCTCCTAACTATATCCGAACATTAGAACGCCTCAAAGCGCATTTAGAAAAGCAACAAACAGTAGCTTCCAAAACATAGAAAAAGTGGGATAGGGTATGCCAAAATGTTCAGTTACCTTTGAGCAATTTAAAAAAGCGCTAGCTAAGTACTACGAAGATTTCACTATTGGCTATCAAGAACAACCGACAGAACAAGATCTAAAAGATTTATACGAAGATTTCTTAGAGTCTAGTGAAACCTTGGACGAGTACTTGAAACATTGTTAACAAGAAGAAATATGTAGGATAAAGTGTCTAATTGATGAGTAACATGGATACTCTTTTATTAGAGTAGTTTCTCTTTTAATAAGTTTAATTTTTCACTTCAGAGACTACAAGTTCAAACCAGTTGATTCATATCCATTTCACACCCACGCTTATAAGAACAGAAACAGAAAAGATCATTCAACGGAGAAAACCCGCAATGAGCAAACAAAAACTTTTAGATGCTGTTGCCGCTGAAGTCATAGTTTGCACAAAATGCCCACTTTCTAAAACCCGCAAAAACGCTGTTCCAGGCGAAGGCAACCCAGAAACCAAAATCATGCTTATCGGCGAAGCGCCTGGCTACTCAGAAGATGCCAAAGCAAAACCGTTCGTGGGCGCTGCAGGCAAATTTCTCGAAACCTTACTATCTGAAATTGGATTTTCAAGAAGCGAAGTTTTCATAGGCAATGTCCTAAAATGCAGACCGCCCAAAAACCGCGAACCAATGCCAAACGAAATTCAAACATGCACGCCTTACTTGGATAGGCAAATAAAAATTATCCAACCAAAAATCATCGTTACACTCGGAAACTACTCCACAGCATACATATTCTCGAAAGCTGAATTACCATTCAACAGCATAACACAAGCACACGGAAAATTCTATGAAGCAACTGTTTTAGGCATTAATGTAACAGTTTTTCCAACATTCCACCCAGCAGCAGCACTATACAGCGCAAAATACAAAGAACAAATAACCACCGACTTCAAAAAACTAAAACAAGAACTCGAAAAAACAGGAATACTCAACCGCCCAACTTCTTGACAGACCTTATCTCATCAACCAACTCATCAGCACTTCTGAAGCTCTTAGAAGGCAAATCCGCCAAAACCGACTCAAGCCTAACCTGCTTCCCCTTTTCAACTTCCACAAGCCGCCACCCAAGCCTCTTAATCAACATGCTCTTGGCAATTGGATACCGCGTCTTTTCAACAACACCCTTAACCGACGCCAAACCCGCCAAACCAGTAACCCTCGGAAACGTCCCCTTCGACAAATACTCCATAAACCGCATCCCATCCTCAAACATCGAAAGATTGTTAAACAAAACATACACACCCCTCCCTTTCCCTTCATAAGAAGCAACAAACTCCTTCAACTTCCGCAGTTCCGCATCACTATACTGATAATAATACATCCTTTCGCCTAAACCATGAAGCCTAAAATAGGCAACATCACCCGCATAAGCTGGCATAATCCTAAACGGATCAGTAACATGCGAAACACCCAATCTTTCCAGAACCCGCCCAAGTTTCTCACGCACCCCAGTAGTTTCCCAAGCAGCCCCCCGCGTCTCCCAAACCAAAAACAACCCCTCACAATTCACTTTCTCAAAGAATTTTTCAGCGTCAACAAGCCTATCCGGTCGAAAGGAACCAGGCGTCTGAATGAGCATTATTTTTGCATTCAAAACTTTACAAATCTGCTTCACACGCTCAAAAGCCTGAAGACTCAACTCGTCAACCTTCATTTTCGCCTTATGACTTATGTCCTGATGCGCCTTAACACTAAACTCAAAATTTCCAGGAGCCTTTTCACGCCAGCCCTCAACCGTTTCCATGCGTGGATACTGATAAAAAGTGCTGTTCAACTCCACCAGACTGAAGTTTTCAAAATACCTTTTCATAGAAGTCGGAAAACCACAACATCCAACACGTATCATTTACCTATTCCTTACGCGCTTATCTTCGGAGGCGGGCGGACTGGCCTGCCAAGTTTCCTGCGAAGCGCAATACGATAAAGCTTCCTCAAAGACTTTACCAACTGTTCAACGCTGGGCAAGGCTGAATAAATTAGAGGCACATTATCATACTCCGCCAGCTTTATTGAATGCGCATCCGGTTTTGCACCGTGAAAAACCACGACCCGCGGTTTCAAATTACTGACCCGCACAAGCATCATGGGCAAACTCCCATTCTCAGCATTGGTAAAAATCAAAGCGCGATCAGTTGTAGCACCAAAAAGCTGCGAATACTCCAACCCAGAAAGCGTCTCAACAGCCTTCTTACTATCCACAACAGTGTAACCCAAAACTTCCCTGACAAATTTGCCCGAACAAGCCACAACTTCGCCCTTAATAGCCTTACACAAATACTCCAAACGAACCGGTATTGGAAATTCTCGTAAATCCAAAATAGCCATACTCGGCGAACTCGTCAACTTAGCGAACTCTCGAATAAAACGGCTTCCACGCTCCTCATCAATCTTCAAAAGCGCCCAAACAAACCGTCTGACAAACTTTGTTCCCGGGCTTTCGCGTCTGCCGCTCTCGTAGTCGCTGACGACAGATGATGAAAGCACCATCTTCTCAGAAAGACTCATCTGTGAAACAGCGAAAAGCTCGCGCCACTTACGCATTGTTGCCCCAGGCTTGTTTGAGAGGATAATCTCGCCAGCAATTCTCCTCGCAAGAACTTCTCGAACACTCGGAGACACAGACATGCAAACGCGACCTTTCCAGTCCGCCAAATTTCCCTTTAAAACAATGCGAAGTATAAAACTATACCGCTTTTCCTATCCATGAAGCGTAAAGCAATTTTATGAAAAAGAGAGACATGAATTTTCGCAAGATTGACTTCTTTTCTTTCAATCGAATAATTCGTTCCGCTAATCAAAATTTTTTTGATTCCATTTTTTGAATGGCGCCTACCAAAGTATCTGCAAGTTCAAGATTTGTTATAATAGGTATCCCAAATTCAACAGTCTTTCTTCTTATTACATAATCATCATCTAACGCTTGCAGGGCGTTTGGCCCTTCTAATTTTGCGACGCTGATTACCATTTTTATCTTTTGATTCACTAAATAATCCATTATGTTTGGTTGTCTTTTCTCACTTACCTTATGCAAAACTTCACAATTTACTCCGTTCTTAATCAAAGCTTCAGCAGTGTGATCTGTAGCGTATATTTTGAAGCCCTGCATTGAAAGCTTCTTTGCCGTATCAATTATGCATTCTTTGCGCCCGCCAACCGTGAGGAGGATTGAATCTCCCTTCATAGGTATGCGGTGACCGCTAGCCACAAGAGCCTTCAGAAGTGCCTCTTCAAAGCTTCTGCCAAAACACGCAACTTCTCCTGTTGAGACCATCTCTACTCCAGTTATGGGATCTGCGCCTTCCAACCTCATGAAAGAGAATTGAGGTACCTTCACCCCAAATTTACTTGCAGAAGCCTCACCATTCTCTATGGTTCTTCCAAGTATTGCGTCTGCCGCTATATCCATCAGATTTATCCCTGTGGTCTTTGAAACAAAGGGCATGCTTCTAGACGCTCTCAAATTGCATTCGATAACATAAACTTCCCCATCTTTCACTACGTACTGAATGTTAAAGGGGCCCCGTATGTTCAGTCTTCTGGCTATTTTCTTCGTGTAATTCCGTATTTTGTGTTTGACATTATTTGGGATGTTTGTGGATGGTATACACATGGTGGCGTCTCCTGAGTGAACCCCCGCATTCTCCACATGCTCAATTATTGCGCCTATGAAAACGTTCTTTCCATCACAGATTCCATCAACTTCAACTTCCCTAGCATTAGTGATGAACTTAGAAATAACTACGGGGCACTCTTTGGATATGTTAGTCGCTTTCTTCAAGTACTCCTCTAATTGTTTATCATCGAAAGCAATATTTATCGCTGACCCGGAGAGAACATAAGACGGTCTTACTAGCACTGGATAACTTATCTTCCTTGCAAATTTCTTTGCTTTTTCAATTGTTTCTAATTTGCTCCATTCAGGCTGTTTTATTCCTAATTCGTCAAGTATTGCGTTAAATTTTGATCTGTCTTCTGCTTTATCTATGTCTTCGGCAAGAGTTCCTAATATTTTGACATTGTTTTTAGTGAGTTTCATAGCTAAATTGTTTGGTATCTGTCCCCCTACGCTTACAACTACTTCATTAGGTTTCTCTTTTTCAACTATGTCTAGAACTCGTTCCAAAGTCAATTCTTCAAAATACAGCTTATCTAAAACGTCATAATCGGTCGAGACAGTTTCTGGGTTATAATTTATCATTATCACTTCTTCTATACCTTTCCTCTTCAAAGCCCAAGCCAAGTTCACACAGCACCAGTCAAACTCGACGCTGGAACCTATCCTGTAACATCCAGAGCCAAGAACAATCAGTTTTCTTTTTCTTGAAGCTTCAATATCATCTGCATGACCGTTGTAGGTGAGATACAGATAATTAGTGGCAGCAGGCCACTCTGCCGCAAGAGTATCTATCTGCTTTGTCACAGGCAATATGCCCAACGATTTTCTAATTTTCCTAACTTCTCCTTCGCTTTTGCCGATTATAGTGCCGATTTTCTTATCTGAAAAACCGAATTGTTTAGCCTTTTTCAAGTTTTCACGGGTAAAATTCTTCTTCAGTAATTCTTGGCAGTCTAATATGCCTTTAATTTTATTTAAGAACCAAGAATCGATGCCTGTCAGCTCATGGATTCTTTTTACATTTATGCCTAATTGTAGTGCTTTAACAACGTAAAATATTCTTCTGTCGGTGGGTTTTTCTAGCTCATACTCTATAGTCTCTACAGCAAAAATATCGTCTCTTTCAACTTCTAGGTCATCAACATCTGTCAGCTCTTTATCTATGTCGAGCATTCTGATTGCTTTCTGTAAAGCTTCCTCGAAAGTTCGGCCAATAGCCATGACTTCTCCTACAGACTTCATTTGAGTCCCTATCCTTCTGTTGGCATATTTGAACTTTTGAAAATCCCATCTAGGAATTTTAATTACAACATAATCCAATGCAGGTTCAAAACAAGCGGTTGTTACCTGTGTGACTTTATTTATCAATTCAGGTAAGGTGTAACCGATAGCAAGCTTTGCAGCCACATATGCTATGGGATAGCCAGTGGCCTTTGATGCGAGAGCTGAGCTCCTTGATAATCGAGAATTCACCTCGATTACCCTGAATTGTTCAGACTTGGGATCTATGGCAAATTGTATGTTACATTCACCTATTATTCCCAGAGATCGTATGACTTTGAAGCTGGCCATTCTCAGAATGTGATATTCTCTGTTTGTTAAGGTTTGGGAGGGGGCTATGACTATGCTGTCTCCTGTGTGGATTCCCATTGGATCAAAGTTTTCCATGTTGCAGATTATTATACAGTTATCTTTGCAGTCTCTCATTACTTCGTATTCTACTTCTTTCCATTTTCCAAGGTATTCTTCAATCAAGACTTGTTTGATTCTGCTGTAGGCTAGTCCTCTTGCGACTATTTCTGCCAATTCTTCTCTGTTGTACGCTACACCTGAGCCTTGTCCACCTAACGTGTACGCAACTCTCACCATTACTGGGTATCCTATCTCACTGGCAACTTGAATTGCTTCATCAATAGAATTCGCCTTCTTACTTATCGGGATCGGTATATCATTGTCCAGCATGGTTTTTCTGAATAACTCTCTATCATCTGCGACCTTTATCGCGCCTATTCCACTTCCTAAAACTTTCAAACCGTATTTTTCCAAAATTCCTTTTTCTGCCAGTTCTATGCCACAGTTTAATGCTGTCTGTCCTCCAAACCCTAGGAGTATTCCTTTTGGTTTTTCCTTTTCGATGATTTTTTCAACAAATTCGGGATTTATTGGAAGAAAGTAGACCTTATCAGCAAATTTCTTGTCGGTTTGGATTGTTGCTATGTTGGGATTGACAAGTATTACTTTTATTCCCTCTTCCTTCAAAGCTTTTATGGCTTGCGCGCCTGAATAATCAAATTCTCCAGCTTCACCAATCTTTATTGCTCCGCTTCCTAAAACCAGAGCGTTTTTTATCTGTTCAAGCTTTGGCAAACTTCTGTACCTCTTCTGTAAAGCGATCGAACAGAAATTCAGTTTCGTAAGGCCCAGGCGAAGCTTCTGGATGAAATTGAGTTCCAAAAACTGGCTTTTTTCTATGTTTTATACCTTCAACAGTTCCGTCGTTCACGTTTTTGAACCAAATGTCAAATCCACTTCCTTTTAGACTCTTAGCGTCGATAGCGTATCCATGGTTTTGACTTGTTATGTAACATTTTTCGGTGAACAAATCTATGCAAGGATGATTTTGTCCTCTGTGTCCAAACTTCAATTTATAGGTATCTGCACCTGCCGCCAAGGCGAGAATTTGGTTGCCAAGACAGATTCCCATCGTGGGCAAGCTAGTTTCTGAAATTTCTTTGACGGTTCGAATGGTTTCCTCACATTTTTTAGGATCTCCTGGACCATTAGAGATAACCACTCCTGAAGGGTTTAATCTTAGGATTTTTTCAGTCGAATAATCATAGGGCACTCTCTCAACATCTATGCCTTTCTGCAACAACTTTCTTAATATGCCAAATTTTGTGCCACAATCGACTAAAACAACTTTGGGCGATTTTCCAGAACTATATAGTATTGGCTTTTGCGTAGTTACTCCTTTCACTAGATTTCTTCTATTTGGATCTTCAACCGTCTTCAATCTCTCTTTAATCTCTTTGGAATTCGCTTCTCTTCCTACTTTCAGAATTCCTAGCATTGTACCCTTTACTCTTATCTTCTTGGCGAGTTCTCGTGTGTCTATTCCTTCTATTCCTGGAACCCCCTGCTCATATAGCCATTCACTCAATGTTTTTTTGTTGGACCAATGACTGGGATTTTGAGTAAGTGAATGGACGACATAACCTTTGACTTGGATTCTGTTAGATTCGAAGTGTAAAGGCATTCCAAAGTCATCAGTTATTGCGTAGGGTGGTACGCCATAGTTTCCGATCAACGGATAGGTTTGAATTAATATCTGACCGAAATAGGATGGATCCGTCAACGATTCAGTATAGCCCATCATACCTGTACTAAACACGACTTCACCTGAAACTTCGCAAGGATAACCAAACCCTTTGCCTCTTAAAATCGTCCCATCTTCTAGTGCTAATACTGCTTTAGTCAAAAACTAACATCCTCCTTTAAAATGGCGTAAACAACATCAGACACGCCTAAATCAGAAAGCAATTTGCACTTGGCTTTTACATCTGTGAGAAAATAGAGATTAACTTCTTTACTTTTACCAGAAGTTCTTTCGATCTCACTTTTATGGGTCTTCACGACCCACACCGACAATCATAGCTTTAAACTTATAAGTTTTATGACGCAGATTTATGGAGGCGAGGGACTTCTGAGAATGACTTTTTAATGCAATATGTAAAAGTTGCCCATACAAGTCGTTAGACTAATAAATGGATGTATGAGCAAATGCTTGTTAAACCATAAAAATCAGAAAAATTCCAATCACAATTATTATTGAACCTGCTGCATTTTTCCATGTGACCTTTTCGCGTAGAAAGGCTATTCCCGAAAGTGTTGAAAAGAGAGGAGTCGTCGAAGATATTGGCACAGCCCGTGATTCTAAGGTGTTTATGAAACTGAATGTTAGGAAAAACCATCCTAATCCTAGTGCTACTACTCCCCCGGCGATTATAGTGATTAACGTTTTTCTTTGTATTTTTAGAAAGCTGAAATCTCTGTCGATTAAGGGAGCCGCAATCAGAAAAGAAATTCCAATTGCTGTTACTCTGAAAGCATTAATGGCTAAAGCATGATCAAAGTCCGGCGTTTCTTTCACAGCAATGTTTATCATTGTTATACTTACCGACCATATTATGGCAGTTGCTAAAGCAGCAACGATGCCTTTGACCAAAATTTTCTTTTGCGCTTCGACGGTGCCCGTTTCTTGATCTTGACTTAAAAGCCATATTCCACAAACTATTGTTGCCGCTCCAAAAACTACTGATAAAGTGATTGGTTCTCCTAAGAAAGTTGCCCACAAAAGATTGAACAGTGGATATATGCATGTTATTGGAACAGCTCGCGCAACGCCTATCAGCTTTAAGCTAAATAGGTACAAAGTATCGCCAAAACCCAAACCAATCAATCCACTTGCGCATGCAAAAGCACCAACACTGAAGGACAACTCTGTTAAAACTCCAATTTTGCCAAGGACTAGAAAACAAAGGATCAAAATTGCACTTGTGCATGTGCACCGCACAATATTTGCAGAGATCGGTCTCACATTTAACAAAGCCTTCTTATAGAGTATCGCCGATATTGTCCAGCAGATTGCAGCGCCTAAAGCTGCAAGCTCCCCTATCATTATTCCACGCTGACTTTTCAAAGCAATTATCTGGAAGATTTGTTTTAAAGCTGTTAAATATCTAACGTTTAAAATAAGTTTAGGATGCGTGCTAATCATGGAAAATCAGGTTTATTGGTCTGCGGAGGTCTCGAAGAAGTTTCCAGAACTCTCTGTCAGTGTAGGCATAATCAATAAGGTACACATAGAAAAAGAGAATGATGAAATTCAAAAGCTTAAAAGAACCGTGTATGAAGAAGTCAAAGCCAAATACAACATTGAAACACTAAAAACCAATTCGATAGTTAGATCCTACAGAGACTTTTATTGGAAGCTTGACATAGACCCGACGAAAACGAGGCCGTCAGGAGAAGCCTTACTGAGAAGAGTTTTGCATGGAGATGAGCTTCCACGCATATCAACGGTTGTTGACGCCTACAATTTGGCTTCAATGAAAACCGTAATTCCAATAAGCGGATTTGACAAGGAAAAACTGAATGTGCCTCTTCGCGTGCGATTTGCAGAAAACGGAGAAGCGTTCACTGGAATCGGAATGAGCAGGTCCTTAGCTCTAACGGATAAGATGCTGATTTTGGCTGACAAAAAACGGATTTTATGTATTTATCCTCACAGAGATGCAGACTATACAAAAATTACAGAAGAGACGAAGAACGTGCTCATAGTTGGGTATGGTGCTCCAGGGATAACTGAGCAAATGCTGAGAGAGGCTGTGGAAACAACACTGTCCTATGTTAAGCTGATTTCTGGCGGAGAAATCGAAATGATAAACGTTTTTAATTCAACATCCAAATAAGAAACGGTGTTTAAGTTTGTCATTTCGTGCTAAGATGGAGCAGACAGCGAAAAACAGAAAATCCAACATTATTTTAGCCTTTGACTTTCCCTTTGAAAAACCAGAAAACCGCGAGAGCCTCTTCTCTAAGGCGGAACGTGTTTTGGATGCAGTTAATCCCTACCTCTGCGCTGTAAAATTTAATCACCATCTAGTTCTTCCACTAGGCACGTTTAATGGTGTTCAAAAACTTGTGAAAAAAGCGCATGAAATGGGACTGCTGGCAATAATGGACTGCAAAGCGAATGACATTGGCTCAACAAACCAAGTCATAGCTGAATATTATTATGCTGCTGGCTTTGATGCTTTAATTGCTAATCCGTTCATCGGGTGGGAGGAAGGCTTAAAACCAATTTTTGATGTTGCCCGCAAATTGCAGCGCGGCGTAATTCTCCTAGTATACATGAGCCACAAAGCAGCACGCGAAGGCTACGGACAAACAGTCATCGATGCTGAAACAGGCGAGAAAACGCTTCAATATGTTTCATTTGCAAAAAAAGCCCTAAAATATGATGCGGATGGCGCTGTTGTAGGTGCGACATACCCAGAGAAAATAAAAGAAGTGCATGAAATACTCCGAGAAAAAGTTCCTATATATTCGCCTGGAATAGGCGCACAAGGCGGAGAGATAAAATCCGCTCTTAAGGCTGGTGCCCTTTACCTTATTGTGGGAAGAGCAATAACTGGTGCCCAAAATCCTGCTGAGTCTGCGAAGCAGATAAAAGAGCTTGCTAGTGTGGGCAGACCATCTCGTTAAGGAATAAGTGAATAAGTCAGCAATGAGGTTGCATACAAGAGCGCTATTGTTCCGATCAAGTTTATGAATATGTCTAGCGAAGGCCCAGCTGCGTCCTTCAATGGGTCGCCGACGGTGTCGCCAATAACTGTTGCATCATGCGTGGCCGTTCCTTTTCCACCCAAATTGCCAGCTTCAACATATTTTTTTGCGTTATCCCATGCCGCTCCGCCTATACACATGATTAAAGCAAGAGGAAGCATTGTCACAAGATTTCCAACAATTAAGCCGCCCATTGCCTCACGACCTAGCGTAAGACCAACTCCTAAAGGCACAGCCACGGATAGAACGGCTGGAAGTAACATGCCTCTCAGAGCCGCTCTTGTACTGATGTCCACGCATCTGGCGTAGTTGGGTTTGGCTTCTCCGTTGGTGAGTCCAAAGTTTTCGCTAAACTGCTTTCGAACTTCTCTAATCATGCTGTAGGCAGCTTTTCCAACAGCCTTTATCACTAAGGAGCAAAATATGAAGGACAACATTCCCCCTATAAGCAGTCCAGCAACAACCGAAGTGTTCATAACATCGATGGTTTGAAGCTTCGCTGCTTGAACGTAAGCTGAAAACAGCGCCACCTGAGCTAGGGCTGATGTGCCTATAGCATAAACCTTGCAAACGGCCTTTGTGATGTTACCCACAGAATCCAATGCGTCCATGACTTTCTGTTCCTCTATGTTTGAACCAACCATTTCCATCATGCCACGGGCGTTGTCCACAATCGGGCCATAAGAGGACATTGCGATGAACGTAGCTGTTATTGAGAGAAAACCAACCGCCACAAGAGCGATGCCATATAAGCCTTCAAAATGGTAAGCGAGCATAATCGCCGCCGAAAAAACAATAATGGGAAAAGCCGTGCTTTCAAAACTCAATGCAAAACCCATCAAGATATTAGTTGCTGGGCCAGTCTTTGATGCAGTTGCGATTGCTTTTACCGGGGCACTATCAGGCGATGTGTAATATTGGGTTAACCATGCAAACAGTATAACGGCTACAACACCGACAAATGTGGCATAAAAGGCATACAAATCGTGGAAAATCAGCCAACTTGCAAAAGCCGACGCAGCACTAACTACAAGGGCAGCAACGTACATGCTCTTGTTCAAAGCTTGTCTTGCATCACCATTTCTGGTTCTAACAAAAAATGATCCAACGATCGACGCAATAATTCCAGCTCCCAAAACCACAAGAGGATACGTCAAACCATCATTACCGTGTACTGTTATGCCAATAATCATGGCGGCAACCATTGCGCACACATAAGATTGGAAAACATCTGAACCTGTACCAGCAATGTCGCCTACATTGTCTCCGACTTGATCTGCAATAACCGCTGGATTTCTGGCATCATCTTCAGGAAAGCCCATTTCCACTTTGCCAACCAGATCCGCTCCCATGTCAGCGGCTTTGGTGTATATCCCTCCGCCGACACGCGCAAACAAGCCGATAAGGCTGGCGCCAAAACCTAAACCGACAATAAAGAGCGGATCGCCAACCAAGATGTAAAGTCCGCTAACTCCCAGCAACCCCAGTCCAGTCAACGAGAGACCTACAACTGTGCCGCTATGAGAAGCAGTTGCAAGTGCCTCTTTGAAGCCTCGTTTCGCTGCCTCGGCGGTCTTCACATTAGTTCGAATAGCAATGACCACACCAACATATGCTGAGAGAGCGGAGAAGAGCGCGCCGACAGCAAAGGTTAAGGCAGAAGAAACACCGAGAGTCAGCCAGAGAATCACGGTGAGAGCTGCACCAATTATTGAAACTGTTTTGAATTGACGGTTCAAATAAGCTGTGGCGCCTATCTTGATGGCGTCGGAGATTTCAACCATTGTTTTACCGTTAGGTTTTCGGAGCACACGGTAGGCTTGGTAAACGGCAAAGAATAGGGCTGAAAGCCCAGCAACTGGGGCTACGAATGTCAAATTCAAACTGGATTTTCTCCTTCATGGTCCTCAGCTGGCTTATTGTGCTCTACCACCTAACAACCAATTGACCAACACAAATTGCGTAGCCATCTTTTAAACTTTGCTATCTAGTAATAAATTTGAATTATTTAGAGCGCACCGAGTCAAAGGTATGTAGAAAACAAAACAGGTTTGCAAACATGGTTAAAAATGTATTCAAGAGAGTTTATTATCTTCCGCGTCTTTCCCAAAGCTCCTTCTTCAGCAAATCTCTAACTGCTGATCTTATTGCAGAACTTCTGCTCGGATACATGTTTGCTCTTACAAGCTCATCTAATCCTTCCAGATAAGCTTCAGGTAGCAGTACTGTAACGAGTTTCAAACATTTTTCCCCCTAGACATGTCAAGCATATAACATGTAGCAAATATAAAATTTGACTAAAAACTCAAACGTCATGCTTAATATCGTGTATCTCTTTCAGCGTGTTGTGAAAAGTTTTGAAAACATCGTCCATGTATATGCTGCGTTTTCGGATTCCTTGCTGTATTGCCCCTGTAGCCACAAGAATGGAGCCTATGGCTTCACTTATTGGAGTAGGTTCAGGAAATACTATTAATGCTAAACCAAGTTTTATGAGTCTCGACTTGTTTCCGTCCCGCCACAACTGTTTTGCCGTTTTTGCTTCTCTCGCTGTTCCTTTTGTGGCTTGAATTAAATCTGCATAACTTTCGCCTAACTCGTTTGCTGCTGCAACAACTGTTTTTGCTTCTTCTGTTTTCATCTGAACCACGCTGAACTTTCTCTAATATAGGAAAGCCCAAGCAGAAAAACTTTAATTCCTTAAAATCCTTCCATTAATCCTTCTTTTTTCAGAAAATCCGTCGACTTTTTAAAAGATTATTTGAATTCGACAATTTTAGCTTTGATGTTTTGTTGTTAATTGTAAAAACATGTGAACAGTAAGAATGAAATTTCGTTTAAAAATGTTGTCTTCAAGCCTAAATAATCGAGTTCTCTTTTAGGCGCAAATCATAAAACGGCTAATTGCTAACTAACAGTCTTTAAGGAGCAGTGAGAGTGTTGGAGGCATTTGAACCTCAAAGTTTTGTCGAAGCTGCTGTTGAAAAGATGAAAAATAGTATTGGTAATGAAAAAGCGTTGGTTGCTGTTTCTGGTGGTGTTGACAGCACAACCTGTGCTGTGCTAACGCATAAGGCGATAGGGGACAACCTCGTCTGCGTGATACTGGATGACGCTTTCATGCGCGAAGGCGAGCCAGAACACGTAGCCAACATCTTGTCAAAGCCGCCTTTCAACGTGCCCATGAAAATAGTTAACGTCCAAGAGCGGTTTCTTAAGGCAATGAAAGGTTTGAGCGATGCAGAAGAAAAGCGTAAAGTGTTTCGAGAAACCTTCTATCAAGCTCTAAGCGAAACAGCCAAAAAAGAAGGCTGCAAAATCCTTGTTCAAGGCACAATAAAGGCAGACATTATAGAAACTGTAGGCGGCGTAAAAACACAGCACAATGTTCTAGAGCAGATGGGCATAAACCCAATGGAACGTTTCGGCTTTAAAGTGGTTGAGCCTCTCTTAACATTATACAAGGAACAAGTTAGAAATGTCGCAAGATATCTTGGCTTGCCTACTGAATTTTCTGAACGACAACCCTTTCCAGGCCCAGGCTTATCAGTTCGCGTAGTTGGAGAGATACGCGGTGACAAATTGGAAACATTAAAGAAGGCTACCGCAATCGTTGAACGTGAACTTGCTCAGCATAAGCCCAGCCAATACTTTGCGGTAATTGTTGACAATAAAGAGGCTGCTTTGCAACAATCAAAAGTTGTTCACATCCAAGAAACAGTGGCACGGCTACTCAATGTACCCTCTCGGCATGTTAAACTGACAATCTTTAGAGACAAGGCTACGGGAGTAGAAGGCGGTAAAAGACGCTACGGCGAAATATTAGGCATAAAAGTCCAAACCATGAATGGGAAGGTTCACCGAACAACCATCCAAAACATGGTTTCTATACAGACAAAAATAATTACTGAAAACCCTGCAATTGCAAGAGTCTTTTATGCAATAAAAGCCTTGGAAGAGGAGAAGCCTTACGTTATAGGCGTGAGGGCTGTTCAAACCAAGGATTTCTTGACGGCAACTGTTTCGGAAATTGCGTGGGCAACGCTGGAAAAGGTTGCAGAAGAAGTAATTGAAAAATGTCCCAACGTGTCAACAGTCTATTATGATGTTACTCCAAAACCGCCAGCAACCATAGAAATGGAATAGCCTCTCATAAGAAAAATGTGTGGATGGCTTTCGAGTTTACATGGGTTCAAACACGTAAAATTCATTAAGCAAATTCAGAAAGTGTAAATAGCAAAACCACTATACACTTTATGATTAATCATGTTCCGTGTTAGAGTAAACAAAATCGAATCCATTCGAGATTTAGACGGTAACCTTGGAAAACGCATAGAGCTGATTGAAGAACGGCAGATTCCGCGTTTTGCGATTAGACCGCAAACTGAAGAGGCAAAGGTCGTGCAAGATGTTCTCCAAGCTGTGCAGCAGCAGTTGCCGATGTTCCCTGCAAGGGGAGAATTTGCGGTTCCGAAAATAATCTTGTTCTTAACAGAACAGGAGTATGAGCAATTAGGCATAGACTTTGATGTAAATCAGGCATATGAGATAACGCTTGAAAATCAAGCCATAAAATTCAAGAAAACCGCATGATCTCTTTTCTCATCTGTTTTAGAGCCGAATGCTTCGGGTGAAAAGACAACACGAACATCATGCTCCTTAAGGCTTTACATATCTCTTGAATATTGGATTTTTCTCCTTTATTGCAGTATATCGGAATTGGTTCTTCGTCGCCGTTCTTATAATAAACATATATCGGCGCAAATTTCTCTCTGAAAGTCACTACTTCCACATTCAAGTTTAGAATATTTGCCATTCTCTCCGCAGCCATGCTCACAGACTTCATTCGACTTTCGCGAGATGCAAAACTTGAGGCGTAAACCAGCAATTTTCCATTCAAACTATTTAACATGCGATTCATTTCTAAAATCAGCTTCATTCAAACGCTTTTAAGGCAAATGCTGAAACGACACGCCGACACGGTGGAGAGAGATAAGTTAAAGTGAAAATTCATAAATCCTAAACAACGAAACTTTTCCAGAGGCATTCGCTGCAAACGGTGAATTCATGAAGATTAGAGCGCATGTATTCATAAGTGGCAGAGTGCAAGGCGTATTCTTTCGCTCGGAAACGAGAGATGAAGCAAAAAAACGCAGTGTGAAAGGTTGGGTTTGCAACTTACCAGATGGCAGGGTTGAAGCGGTTTTTGAGGGCGAAGAAAGAGATGTGAAAGCGCTGGTAGAGTTTTGTAAGCGTGGACCGCCTGGGGCACGAGTCGCTGATGTGCAAGTTATACTGGAGAAGTATACTGGCGAGTTTAATGATTTTAAAGTAAGGTATGGGTACCGTTTCTAATTTTTAAGTTCTCTTTTTCGGTATTCTGAAGTGCGACGCTTTTCCAGCGCTTATGTAGTCTCCGCCTATTCCGCGCACTATTGAGGCTATCTTTGCAAAGTTTTCCGAACCCAAAAATTGGCGTGGTTTTATCATAATGTAATCCTCTTTCTCTTCAAAATTTAGCAGATTTTCTAAATCATCTGGAAACATCATCTTGATGTCCTCTAAGCCTTTTGTTCTTTCTGGAATTGGTTGCGGCGCTGTCGGAAGCGGTGGGGGGGCAGTCAGAGGCTGAGTAATTTGTGAAACTGCAAGAGATTTTAATGAAGCTGAAACTTGTCGAAGGTCCTCCATTATTCCATTCAAAATAACTACGAGTTCGTCAACACGCTTTGTTAGATTTTCAACCTTTTCCTTATCTACGCTCATATTAACCTTCATCCTTCCAAATCCTTTATAGTTAACGCATTTATTAATTGTTTACGACTTTTTCTAGTGAAAAAGAAAAATGCAGACGGAGGCGTCATAATATCTGATTGAGGTTGACGGAAGCCAGAAAAGCGGAAGCGGCACAATTCTCAGGCTGTCCGTTGCTCTAGCCGCGATACTACGGCAACCATTGCATATTTGCAACATTAGACAAAATCGACCGCAACCAGGTCTAAGACCTCAACACTTAGAGGCGGTTTTAACGGCTGCGAGGTTGTGTGATGCTGAGCTGGAGGGTGCAAGTGTTAGCTCCCGTGAATTGTGGTTTAAGCCCAAAAAGGTTAAGGGCGGAATTGCGGAGGCTGAAATTGGCACTGCTGGAAGTATTCCAATGCTTCTGATGACAGTTCTGCCCATCTGCGCCTTTGCAGAAAACACCGTAAATTTACGTGTTTCAAAGGGTGGAACAGATGTTTCACATTCGCCAACCATAAATTACATGCGGTTCGTGCTGTTGCCAACTTTAAAGCACATGGGAATGAACGCCTCTTTAACAGTTCATAGGTATGGCTATTACCCAAAAGGCATGGGTGAAGTAACATTATCCGTTGAGCCTTGCGATTCTCTGCAACAAATACGTTTGGAAGATTTCGGCAGAGTAAAAACAATAAAAGGAGTTTCCGTTTGCACATTCTTGGCTGAAAGAAAGGTTGCTGAACGCCAGGCAAAAACTGCGTATGAATATCTAAAGGAAAAGGGCTGCATAACGGATGTCCAAATAATAAACGATAAGTCCAATCCGCTGCAGAAAGGCAGTTCTCTTGTCTTGTGGGCTGAAACAGACACAGGCGCAATTTTAGGGGCCGACGCAATCGGCGAACTTAGAAAAACAAGCGAAACAGTTGGAATGGAAGCAGCTGAAAAACTCTATGCAGAGATTTCCGCAATGCCTACGGTTGATGTGCATTTGGCTGACATGCTGATTCCCTACATGGCATTAGCCAAAGAAAAGTCTGCGTATCTAACGCGAACAATTTCGGAGCATTTGGAAACAAACATTTGGCTTATAGAAAAAATATTGAACGTGAAATTCACTGTTAAAAAAGTGAATGGACTTTACAAGATTGAGAAAACCAGCTAAATGCAAAGGCAGTGGGAAGCCGTGATGAGAGCTAAAGTTAGAGGGATTTATTCAACGGCTCTGACAAAAATGCTTTTAGAGAACGGCCTCCAAATAGTCCAGCCATCTTTAACCATAAAGAATCGTTTTGGACTTTCAGATGATTCGGCTCCGCCAGATCTTGTAATAAAAGATAGATACGACTTGCAGGGGATAAGAGTTCTCGGAACACTTGAAACGGTCAGCAAACTCCGGGCTATTTTGCAATCATCATTCTCGGATGTTCTAACCCGAAAGTGGATGGTTAGCGTTGACGGGATATACAAAGGCAAATTGTTTGAATCAAACGAAAACTCCGTTTACGTTGATATTGGCGGCAACGTCGTAGGCAGACTCCCAAAATCTGAAACTGCGGGAGTATATGAGGAGCAATTGATAGTTCAAGTTGAAAGAAGAAGAATTGGCACAAAACAGCCACTTTTAACCACAAATTTGAAGATCGTTGGAAACCACGCCATTCTTGCACAAAACAGCAAGGTTGGGGTTAGCCTAAAAATTCGCGATTTAACCAAACGCGCGGAACTTTACGCCTTGGGAAAGGCACTTGCGCCTGAAGGTTGGGGAATTATTTGGCGTGAATCTGCCGCAAAACAGTCAAGGGAAACATTGGAAAGCGAAGTAGCCACACTTATCCAGAAAGTTAAAATGCTAAATGAAAAAGCACCTTGCGCGGAAACTCCAACACTTTTAATTGAAGGTTCATATTTCATGGATGTGGAATTTCCATGGTTTTCTAAAAGGAACTTAGACCAATTAAGGGCTTCCGTTGCCCCAACTTTGGATAAACATCACTTCTACAAGACTTGTGGAGGCGAAGTTTCAGCAGCATTGGAAAGTGCTGAGAAACTCCTAGAAAAAGGACAAAATAGAAACGAAGTGGAGAAATCCTTCAAAGAACAGGTTCTACACGAATTTCCAGAAGCTGGTTCGCTGGTGGATGTTGAACATGTTAAGCTAAGCGGGATTGTTTTCATTTTGGGACAAGCGACAATAGAAAGCCTAGACGATAGACAAATCAAGTACAGTAGAACAATTCGAACCAACGGCTTCTACGACGGATTAGGCGTTAAAAAAGAAGTAGGAGACAAGGCAGTAAGTGAAACAAAACTAGGCGAATGGTGCATAATAACAAAATACTTTTCACAAAACGAAGAGTGGAAGGGAACATACATGAACTTGAACACGCCGGTCGAAGTCTATCCAAAGGCAATACGCTATGTGGATTTGGAAGTTGACATTTGCGTCCAACCAGAGGGCACTGTTGAGGTTTTAGACCTGGAAAAACTTGAAAAAGCATTAGAAAGAGGCTTCATAAGCAAAACACTTTTCGAGATGGTTAAAGAAAAAGTGAAGACAATAACCGAAACGCTAAAAGAAAATAGATCGTGATTTAATGCCTCAAAAATCCTTGTGCGCTAAAGTTTCAAGAATTTACGGCGAGAAAACCATTATTCTACTCAATAAGCTTGAAATTGTTAACAAAGAATTGGAAATTCAAAAAAACGCCGATTCCATCTATATTCCGCTTATTCGCCATCCAAAAGAAAAGGAACTAGAAGCGCTTAAGGAACACACGCCCAATCTTGAATTTTCAACTTACATCTTTCCAGAAAAGAGAAGGCAAATAAAAACGTTTGCCGAATTACTTGAAGAAAAGCTTCCCCCGCATCTTTTGGCTAATCTGCCACATGCGATAGACATTGTTGGAGACATCGCCACGATTGAGATTCTGCCAGAGCTTAACCTTTACAAATCAGTGATTGGCGAAGCAGTTTTAAAAACGCAGAAAAATGTGCGGACGGTGCTTGCCAAAGCTGGTTCAGTAGGTGGCATTTATCGCACGAGAGAATTTACCTTAATCGCTGGAGAAACCAAAACCGACACTGTCCATAGGGAGCATGGCTGTCAATATTATGTTGACCTCACCAAAGCCTATTTTTCTCCACGCCTTTCGTATGAGCATAAAAGAGTCGCATCACTAGTCAGAGAAGACGAAACCATTATAGACTTATTTACAGGCGTTGGACCCTTCGCAATCCTAATCGCAAAAACTCATGAAAATGTTAAACTTTACGCTATAGACGTGAATCCACACGCAATCGAGTTTCTCAAAAGAAACATTAGACTTAACAGAGTTGAAGCTAAAGTCAATCCAATTCTAGGAGATTCAAAACAAATTGTCAAAGATAGGCTTTCAGGCGTTGCGGACCGTGTGATCATGAATTTGCCTGAAAAGGCCATAGAGTTTGTGGATGCTGCATGTGAAGCATTGAAGCCGACGGGCGGAATTGTGCATTTCTACAGCTTTATCGACGCGTCTAACTCGTTAGAAAATATGAAGCTCCGTTTTACTGAGGCTGTTGAAAAATGCGGAAGAAGAGTGGAAAAGATTCTTTTTTCCAAGCTTGTTCGTGCCACAGCGCCTTATGAATGGCAAGCAGTTTTGGATACAAAAATTCGTTAAACTTTCACTATTAATGTTATTTTCACTTTTTGTTTTTGATTTTTCAGTTTTTCCACAAGCTTCCTTGATAAATCGCATGCAGCCTTGTTTGCTTGAATTGCCAATGTTCGGTTACTAATATAGTTGCTTTTCCTTACAACCATATCGTTTGGATGCGTCAGAATTAGCCGAGGGCTTCCAAAAGCGTTTACTGTTTCGGCAATTTCATCGGCTTCGATTAAAATGGTTATCCTAGCGTTTTCTTTACGCAAATATTTCTTAAACTCAGAACTTAAATTTGCCATAGTCTTGTTCGCTGAAACTGCAATGATGCAATCGCCTTTTTTTGACAGTTGGGTTTCCTTTGTGATTTCGAATGTTGTTCTATGTGTTGCTTGGATATTTTCGTGCCCATAAGCAAAAATTGTTTCTTTTATTTCTGCACTTTGCAAGTTTATTCGAGAACCTCTATTGAATCGACTTTTCCATCGCCGTCTAGGTCGAACCCTTGGATGACCGTTGCAAACGTATCCTTGCCCTCATAGCCCTTCAAGGTTTTCTGCCAAAAGTTTGTTAAAGCCAAAACACATGCTTTTGTGCCTACTGCCTTGTTTCCAGCCAAGACTATAACTTGCTTGGTTTTATCCCATGGATTCGCAATTTTTGCTATCAACCCAACAACATCTGCAGTGTAAACATTCGAGGTTTTCTTTGAAACCAAACCGCCGAACAGGAAGCCTTGCGCTGAAGGTTGCATGTTAAATCTTATCGGCAGATAATCATTCAATTCTTGCGTTAGAAGGTTCGTTCCTGGTCCGCCTACGAGAATTAGGTTGTTTTTTTCTTCTTTTTCAGCTTTCACGTCAACGTCAAGCTTTATCGCGAATTCTTCAGGTATCATGGTGAATTGTCCCAGAAAAAATGTTAGATAAGATGCGTAGTGGCCATCTCTTGCGCTTGTTTTAAAGGGTCCATGAGGTGTTGGGCTTCCCACGACTATTTTTCCGTCAAATGCACCGTCTTCTTTGATGAACTCTCGGAAGAATTTTTGGATTTGTTCATCCATTCCGAGAAGAGAAAGTTTCTTTAGTGTCCGATATTCTTGTGGAAGTTCTATTCCAAATGCTGACGAAACTGCCTTGTAGTATTTTGCTATTGCCCCTTTCTTTTCTTCTTCTCTGACAACTGCTATTGCCCCAGCCTTTGCAAGTTTCCTTATATGATAATAGATTATCTGCTCGTGAATGTTCAATTTTTTGGTTATTTCTAAAGGATACATTTCCTTTTCAGAAAGCATGACTAGAATCTTCCAGCTAAGCTTATTCAGAATCATCTTAAGCTTCTGCGGATCCTTAACTATCATGATTTCCTTGACTTTTTGCATTTTGTTTTCTTCGTGGAGTAGCAGTTTTTTATCCATGGCTTTTCATAAGCATAAAATAGCATCTATTATTAAAATTTTATTAATGGCAGAGAACATAACTGTTCTAGAATTTTCGTATACCTTTCTGGGCATTCTATTTATGGCTCTCCATAAGCATAACCCCAAACTCACTGATTCTATCAAGCCATTAAAGCTTGCCTGAGACAGGATACTATTATAACATTTTTATTAGAGCTTCTACGAAGGCAACAATTATTTAAGCGCAAAACTTCGCGTTGAACGATGCAAATACTTTTAAAAATTTTTTAGAAGTGGAAATTTTCTCCTAAAAAAGCTTATTAGCGTCGAAAAGGCTTGAATAGAGCTTGCAAGATTAAAAAAGGACAGTGAAACCTAAAAATGTGCGGTATCTTCGGTTGCATTCTAAAAGATGGAAACGCTGCGCCTATAATTCACACGGCTCTTAAAAGACTTGAATATCGCGGTTATGATTCGGTTGGAGAAGCAACATTACATGAAGGCAAGCTTTACATAAAAAAAGACCAAGGAAAAATCGACGACGTCCACAACCTCCTTAACCTTGATGACTTACCTGGAAACATCGGCATTGGACATACAAGGTGGGCTACGCATGGTGCGCCGCTGCAAATTAACGCGCATCCACATGTTGATTGCAACGGGCAAATAGCCATTGTCCACAATGGTATTATAGAAAACTTTGCCGAACTGAAGCTGGAGCTTGAGAATCGCGGTCACGTTTTCAACTCTAAGACTGACACGGAAGTTATAGCTCATCTTATTGAAGAAAGTTTAGAGGTTAATCCTTCTCTGAGCCTTGTTGATGCTGTTTTGGAAGCCGTGAAAAAGCTTGATGGATCATACGCAATTGCAGTAATTTCAACGAGAGAGCCTGACAAAATAATATGCGCTAGAAATGAAAGCCCACTTGTCGTTGGGGTGAATGAGAATGCAATTTATTTTGCGTCTGACATTCCGGCGTTTCTGCCTTTAACCAACAGAGCGGTTGTGATTGAGGATGGAGAGCTTGTTACGCTTTCCTTGGAAGGTTTTGAAATTAGGAAAATAGCTGATTCTAGTATTGTTTTGCGGGAGCCGAAGCTTATTGATTGGACGCCTGAAATGGCTGTTAAACAGGGTTACCCGCATTTCATGCTAAAGGAAATTCATGAGCAACCTGCTTGTCTGAGGAACACTCTTAGGCTGCAGGAGCATTATCTTGATTTGATGGCGACTTTTCTCGACCGTGCCCATGAACTTTTCCTAGTAGCTTGCGGCACATCATATCACGCATGTTTGGCTTCGTCATACATGTTCTCCAAACTTGCGTTCTTGGTAACTTACCCAGTAATAGCCTCAGAATTTGTTGAGCAACATGGCAAATCAGTCAACATTGACAGCACAATTTTGGCTGTGAGCCAATCTGGCGAAACTGCGGACACGCTTGCATCTGTGAACTGCTCCCGTCAAAGAGCAGCAACCATTCTCGGATTAACTAACGCCATTGGTTCAACGTTAACGCGTGTTTCACGAGTTTACATTGGCCAGCAGTCGGGCCCAGAAATCGGAGTTGCAGCAACAAAAACTTTCACTTCCCAGCTTTCTGTGTTTGCACAAATGGCTCTCAGACTTGCAAAGAAAAGAGGCAAAGTTTCGCAGGATGAAATGGACTTTCTTGCAGAACGGCTCCAGAAATTGCCAGAAACTGTTGAAACGATAATCCGGACGCAAGAGGAAAAGATAAAACAGATTGCGAAAAAATACAAAGATGCAAAAACCTTCTTCTTCCTAGGCCGAGGAATAAGCACAGCCACAGCCTATGAGGGAAGACTTAAGCTTATGGAAATAGCCTACGTGCCAGCCATAGCCTTCCCAGCGGGAGAAAGCAAACATGGACCCATAAGCCTCGTGGAGCCTGGCTTTCCAGTAGTTTTTATTTGCCCAAAAGATGAAACCCACAAAACCTTGATAGGTAACATTATGGAGATGAAAGCCCGAGGAGCATCAATAATCGCAGTCATCGAAGAAGGCGATGAAGAAATAAAGAATTTGGCTGAAGACTACATTGAGGTTCCTAAGGGAATCCCAGATGTTATATCGCCTATACCCTTTGTCATTCCGTTGCAGCTTCTGGCGTATTACATGGCTGTTGAAAGAGGATACAACCCTGACACTCCAAGAAATTTAGCGAAGTCCGTTACCGTAAAATAATTGAAGCCTCCGCTTTTTTCATTCATTGTAAGATGTACCCCCTTTAAAATGCAATACGTTAAAAGTCTATTCTGCTATTATCTTGTTTGGTGCTTTGTTTGGAGAAAAAGGATTGGGAAAAACTCGTTGACAGCCTGATAAAAGAAGGCATTCTCCGCTCGCCGAAGGTGATTAAAGCCATAAGTTCAGTGCCGCGCGCAAAATTCCTTCCAGAAAACATGCAATCCTACAGTGCCGTGGATACTCCACTTCCAATTGGTTTTGGGCAGACCGTCTCGGCGCCACATAACCCTAGCTTTTTGCTGGGTTAGGCGAAACATGGTTTCAATAATGAACGAAGCCCTCCAATTAGAAGTCGGTCACAAAGTGCTGGAAATCGGAGCAGGATGCGGGTGGCATGCTGCAACAATATCTGAGATAATTGCCCCTAAAGACGCGCCAAGAAGCGAATGGGGACACGTGTATACGGTGGAGATTATTCAAGAGTTGGCTGATTTCGCAAGAAAAAACATTATGAACGCTGGATATGGCGACCGTGTAACGATAATCTGCGCTGACGGTTCAATGGGCTATGCTGAAAAGGCTCCTTACGACAGAGTTCTTGTGACAGCAGCAGCACCAGACGTTCCAAAACCTCTAATTGAACAGCTAAAACCTAACGGAATTATGGTAATCCCTGTTGGAAGCGCGCATCTGTTCCAAAGTCTTATGAAAATCACTAAGGGAATTGATGGAAAAACTAAGGAGGAAAACCTAGGCGGAGTAGCCTTCGTCCCGTTAACTGGACGTTTCGGCCACAGATTTTAGGGTTATTCTATGGAAAGCTTTTCTTTGTATGCTTGTAAATCCAAGAAACCGTGACCACTTATATTCATGCATATAACTTTTTCTTTTCCAGATTTTTCAGCTTTCAATGCCTCGTCTATTCCAGCCCGCACCGCGTAGCTTGACTCTGGCGCTATAAGCCATCCTTCAGTTTGCAGAAAGGTTCTTGCAGCTTCGAAAATTGCTTTTTCGTTTGCTGGATAAGCCACTGCTTTTACAATGTTGTGATTTCGAAGAGCGCTGATGAGAGGCGCCGCTGCATGATAGCGTAAACCATCAGCTTTTATTGGCACCATTTCAGTCTTATGCCCAAGCGTGTACATTTTGAGCAGAGGCGTGTGTTCGGCTACGTCGCCAAAATCATAACGATACTCGCCCTTAACAAGATTAGGTGCAGATTCGGATTGAGCTGCTAAAAACTCGCATTGACGTTTTTTCTGCAGAACCTCGCCTGCAAAAGGTAGGGCTAAACCGCCGAAATTTGAACCCCCGCCTAAACAGCCTATTATTAAGTCTGGAGAGTCATCAACAAGGTCGAACTGTTTTATGGCTTCTAAGCCGATTATTGATTGGTGTATAAGGACATGGTTGAGAACAGAGCCTAGACAGTACACGCTTCCTTCATGGGTTTCGGCGTATTCCAAACCTTCTGAAACGGCTATGCCTAATGATCCTTGATCATTCTGATTCTTAGCCAGAAGCGTTTGTCCAATGTTTGTTTCTTTGCTGGGTGAGGCAAAAACTTCTGCTCCCATAAGTTTCATTAGTGTGCGCCGATCCGTTTTCCAGTTGTATACTGCTCTCACCCAAAAGACCACGCAATCAAGCCCCATAATTGTGGCTGCGTAGGATAGAGCACTGCCCCATTGACCTGCTCCAGTCTCGGTGACTAGAGCTGTTTTTCCTTCTTTTGCTGCGTAATAGGCTTGAGCCAGTGCTGTGTTGACTTTATGCGAGCCTGTGGGCGACAAATCTTCGCGTTTATAGTAAAGTCTCACCTTCTTCAGTCCTAGGTGCTTTTCCAGTTTTCGCGCTCTATAGAGTGGACGAGGGCGTCCAGCTTGAATATACAATTCTCTTATTTCGTCGGGAATTGGAACCCATCTTTCAGTTGTCATCTCCTGTTTCAAGCATGTGTTTGTCATAGTTTTGCCGAGAAACTCCATGCGTGATGGACCAGTTTCAGGTTCTTTTGGCGGAGGCAACGGTTCAGGCAAGTCGGGTGCAATGTTATACCATTTTGTTGGCAGCTCGTCTATTGGTAGGGAAATCTGATTTTTTTCCATGATTTTTTCGCCTTTTTTAAGGAACTTGTAGTATTGACGAGGTATCAAGTTAAAGTTTCTGTTTGAAATGTGCTATTGCATCCTTGCGAATGTCATCCGAACCATTTCTCTAGCGTCGTTTTTCCTTTCAGTTTTTCTGTGCCTTTCTGCATTTTTTCTAGGGCTTTTCTCACCCGGTCTTCTGAAAAATCTCTTTCTCTGCAGATGAAGTTTATCACACCTTCGACATCGGGTTCTTCCCATTTTATTTTGTAGTTGTCTGTCACTTTCGGATGCAGAAAAATCTCCCTGATTCTTTGTGGTTCAGCGGGAAACTCCGCGTTTTTCAAGTGTGGCAGGGCGTTTTCTAGGTTTCCATGCTCTTTTATCAGTTTTAAGGCAGTTTTAGGTCCTAAACCTTTTACGCCGTCTGGATTGAAGTCTGTTCCTATAAGTATGCCTACGTCGATTAACTGCTCATAGGTTATTCCACATTCTTTGAGAACTGTTTCCATCTCAACAACTTCTGGCACAACTTCGATGTAGATGTTCTTGCTTGGAAGTTTTCTGCGCCCTGAAATTGTCACGTTTCTCACGAGTTTTGGGGCGCCGAAAAGCAAGCTATCATAGTCTTGGCTTGCGCAGTAATCCGCGTCTCGGCGTTTTGCTAAGTGTGATGCTTGGGCTTCTCCTTCGCTTGGCGCTTGAACCCATGGAATTCCCATCAAATCTAATAAGCGTTTGCTGTCATCCGCCATGTAATCTTTCAAACGTGATGTGGCTTGCGCGTACATGCGGGCTTCTTCGATTTTGCCCTCTTTCAAGGCATTTTCATATTTTACCAGCGCCTCCTCCTTCACTTTCATGCGCCTTTTGATCTCAACCTCTTTTAGTACTGGCGGAATTCCATCGAAGACGAAGATTGGTTTGATGCCTAATTCCACAAGATTGCTTGTTCTGTATAGCAGACCGCTTAAATGACTCGTGATTCTTCCTGTGGCGTCTTTTAATGGTGTGCCGTCTGGTTGACGGATTATTGCTAAGAACTGGTATAGAGCGTTGTAAGCGTCTATTGCGATGGATTTTCCACTTAAATCCTCAAGTCTAACAGCAGTTTTTGGAACTAGGTCGCGGAGGTTTACGCCCAAGACAATCCCGTGAATTATAGGCATGAAACTCTGATAATAAATTTGCGAAGACAAGACATAGAAGATATAAAGGAGTCTTACAATTACAGAACCATCGCCGAGGAATCCTAATGACTGAAAGAGCAGCAACATTAACTTTGGTTACATGCTCAAGTTGCGGTAAAACAATTCCGCCGGGAACAGAAGCCACAAAGTTTCTTTGCCCAAACTGTGGAGAAATTTTGATAAGGCGTTGCGGAAAATGCAGAAAGTTTGGTCGTCCGTATAAGTGTCCAAAGTGCGGTTTAATCGGACCATAAGCTGAATTGGAGGATTGAGAATGGGCAGCGTTATAATCACCTATAAAGTCTTTCCAAAAGATGTAATCGAGAATTTTGACGAATTGAAAGAGAAAATTGAAAAGTGCTTGCCCGAGTTTGCTTCTGTCTATGGGTATGGAGAAGAGCCAATAGCCTTTGGTTTGAAAGCCTTATTGGTTCAGATCAAATTTCCAGAGGATCAGACGGGCATTCTTGAGGAAGTTGAGAAGAAGCTGGAAGGAATAAGCGAGATAAGTCAATTTCAGACGCTTATGGTGCGCAGAACAAGCAGATAATCTTAAACAGTTGCCTTAAACATTTATATAGTAATGAACCCTTGTTTCGAAACACATCATACAAATAACTGTATGGAGAGAATCCTAATTGAGTGAAGTACAATTACGCGTCGGCGACGCAAGACAAAGAGACGTCGGAAGAGGCATAGCCCGCCTAGACCAGAGAACAATGCAGAAACTAGGCATAAGCGCGGGCGACGTAATAGAAATGGTTGGCAAAAGAACAACTTCAGCCATAGCCTGGCCAGCCTACAGTGAAGATCAAAACCGCGACTTACTGCGAATTGACGGCTTCACGCGCAAAAACGCTGGAGTAGCCATAAACGAATACGTCATTGTCAGACCAGCCAAAGTTAAAACCGCCTTAGGCATAACTCTCGCTCCTGTTGACATGCGATTAAATGTTGACGAAGATTTCACAAACTTTGTTAGAAACCGTTTGATGGAAAGGACACTTGTTGAGGGCGACACAACACTTGTCATGATGCTCGGGCACGCCATACCGTTCACTGTAACAAAAACCCGCCCACACGGCATAGTAAAAGTCACAGCAGAGACGAGGCTCACAATCCTAAATGAACCAGCACCTGAAGGAAAAGGACTGCCACGGACAACATACGAAGACGTAGGAGGACTACACGAGGAAATTCAAAGAGTAAGAGAAATGGTTGAACTTCCACTGAGGCATCCTGAACTTTTCCAGAGACTTGGAATAGAGCCTCCGAAAGGCGTGCTTCTTCACGGTCCACCCGGCTGCGGTAAAACGCTTCTGGCTAGAGCCGTGGCAAACGAATCCGAGGCTAATTTCTTCTCAATCAATGGACCTGAAATAATGAGCAAATTCTACGGAGAATCCGAAGCCCGCCTCAGAGAAATCTTCCAACAAGCTCAACAAAATGCTCCTAGCATAATATTTATTGACGAACTGGACGCTTTAGCACCTAAAAGAGAGGAAGTCACGGGTGAAGTTGAAAGACGTGTGGTGGCTCAACTTCTCGCTTTGATGGACGGCTTGTCTGGCAGAGGAAACGTGATAGTTATAGGCGCCACTAACAGACCAGGCGCTCTTGACCCTGCCCTGCGTAGACCGGGAAGATTTGACAGAGAAATCGAGATAGGTGTTCCAGACAAACAGGGAAGACATGAAATCCTTCAAATTCACACTCGCGGAATGCCATTGGCAGAGGACGTTGACCTTAAGAAACTTGCGGAAATGACCCATGGATACACAGGCGCAGACGTCTCAGCCCTATGCAGAGAAACAGCCATGAAAGCCCTGCGTAGATATTTGCCGCAAATAAACCTTGAAGAAGAACGCATACCGCCAAGCGTGCTAGAGAAAATGGAAGTCAAAATGGAGGACTTCACGAACGCCTACAAAGAAGTGACGCCGACGGCCATGCGTGAAGTATACATAGAAGTGCCTACAATCCACTGGGAAGACATCGGCGGACTGGAAAACGTCAAACAAGAGCTTAAAGAAGCTGTAGAATGGCCCTTGAAAAATCCAGAAATCTTTGATAGGCTTGGCATAAAACCGCCTAAGGGCATACTTCTTTATGGACCTCCTGGTTGCGGAAAGACGCTCTTGGCAAGAGCTGTCGCCACTGAAAGCGAAGCCAACTTCATAACGATTAAGGGTCCAGAAATTTTCTCCAAATGGGTTGGCGAATCAGAAAAAGCCATAAGGGAAGTTTTCAGAAAAGCCAGAATGGCGGCTCCTGCAGTGATATTCTTCGATGAAATGGACTCGCTTGTGCCTCGCCGAGGCTTAGGCTTCGCAGACAGCGGCGTAACAGAACGCGTCATCAGCCAACTTCTAACCGAAATGGATGGCATCGTGGCTTTGGAAGACATAGTTGTTATAGCGGCTACAAATCGACCAGACATCGTGGACCCAGCAGTGCTTCGACCTGGAAGATTTGACAGGCTGATTTACGTGCCAGAACCCGACGAAAAGAGTAGGCTTCAAATATTCAAAATCTACACAAAAAACATGCCCTTGGCTAAAGACGTGGATTTAACTCAGTTAGTTGCCATGAGTAAGAATTATTCAGGCGCAGATATTGACGCTCTTTGCAGAGAAGCAGCCATGCACGCTTTGAGGAGAGACATAAACTCCAAAGAAGTTGCGATGAAAGATTTTCAAGAGGCAATTAAAGAGATGGGGCCGTCAGTCACGCCTGACATGGAAAAATGGTACAAGAATTTCATGCAACAAGTTCGGCAAGTGCAGAAACCAGCAACGCCGGTTGCTTAGGAGCATAGCCCATGCCTGTCAAAACTTGGAAAACCCGTCCTTCATACTTTGTTTTATTGGAAATTCTAAACAAGAAAGGCGCCATGACAGACACGGAACTTTTCGACGCTTTGAGCGAAGAGTTTAAGGATTTGGGCTTCAAGGATCTTAATGAATTGTTGATGCGATTAGAAATCGGCGGAAAAATACGCACAACCTCAATGGCTCGCGGGAAAAGACGAGTTGAACTTGTAACATAGGCAATTATGACTTTATGCATAAGCGTGTAACAAATGGAAACTGTTTCAGACGTGATAGTAGTTGGAGGAGGACCCTGCGGTTCCTTTGCGGCTCTGAACCTCGCAAAACTCGGCGCCAATGTAACAGTTTTCGAAGAGCATGGCGAAATTGGCATTCCATCATATTGCACTGGCCACCTAAGCATTAAAGGTTTAAAGAATCTGCGATTATATCCGCTTCCTTCTAAAATCATTGAAAACACTTTTCAGGGAGCAAATTTTTATTCGCCAAACTGCGGGAAATTTTCTGTGCGCTTTCCCACTTCAGTAACATGCGTTGTTAATCGCGCACTTTTTGACAAATACATCGCAGAAAAGGCAGAGACCGCTGGTGTTCAATATTGCCTAAATTCGCATGTTGAATCCCTAATTATTGAAAATGGTTTCGTTAAAGGAGTAATTGCCAAACAAAATGATAAAAGCCGTAAAAGATTTTTGGCTAAAATAGTTATCGATGCTGAGGGCACATCCTCAAGGATTTTGAGGCAAGCTGGCTTATCCTCGCTTAACCCTCGTATGCTTGTTAATGCTGTGCAGGTGGAAGTTGAAAACGTTAAAGACACAGAGCCTGACATGGTTGAAGTTTTTCTTGGGAAGGATTATGCGCCAGGCTTTTACGCATGGTTAGTTCCTAAAGATGATGACAAGGCAAAGGTTGGATTAGCTGCAAAAACTGGAAATCCAAAAGAGCTTCTGCAAAGACTTATGCTCAAACATCCTGTGGCTTCAAAGAAATTGCGTAAGGCAAAAATTTTGCAAACTGCATTTCACCCCATACCGCTTGGAGGACAAATTCCAAAAACTTATTCAAACGGGCTTTTAGCGGTTGGCGATGTAGCCTCTCATGTCAAGCCAACCACAGGGGGCGGCGTAATTTTTGGTATGAATTGTGCGAGAGTTGCAGCTGAAATTGCCTATGAGGCGTTGCGTAGGGGTGATTTTTCTTCAGAATTTTTGCGGGCTTATCAAAAGCGGTGCGAAAAAATTTTGGGTTTCGATGTGAATGTTATGCTTAGGATGAGGAAAACGCTGAATGCAATGTCTGATGAGAAACTTGATGGCGCCATTGATTTTTGCATAAAGCTTGGCTTGGATAAGGCTCTTCAAAACGTTAAGGACATAGATTTTCAGGGGCAAGCTCTTTTGAAGGTTTTGCGAAACCCTAAAATGTTAACCGCGCTCATCTATTTCTTTCTGCTTTACTTGTCTGCAAATCCTTAAAATCTGTGGAGAATAAACTGTTAGAAACGGTTGGAAATTGGCATGAGCGAGTTTCGCTACAAGCAGGTTATTGTTTTTCGTTCTGATTTGAAGTTAACTAAAGGTAAAGCAGCAGCTCAAGCTGGACACGCTTCGGTTTCGGCAGCAGAAGAAGCCCGCAAACATCATAAAACATGGTGGGAAGCATGGATAAGCGAAGGACAATGCAAAATAGCCGTGAAAGTGAAAAATGAAAAGGAATTGTTAAAATTGGAAAAGCAAGCAAAGGAGTTGGCACTTCCCAACGCCTTAATAATCGATAGAGGGCTTACCGAGATTCCGCCCGGAACCGTAACCTGTCTAGGAATTGGTCCGGCTCCTGCTGAAAAAGTGGATAGAATAACGGGTAAGCTTCCTCTTCTTTAGAAGAAAAGGGCGTTAAAGGTTTGTTTGTTCCTAAGCTTGAGAGAATGATGGGAATTGAAGTATATGCCACAAAATCTTTGAGTATTGGTGGGGTAATCCGAAGGTCTGTGGAAGATTTTGTTGTTGAGGAAGTGCTTGTTGATGGTTCTGAGGCGAAGATAGGCAAATCTGCTGAACGTCAAGTGTTGGGTTCTTCTGCTGTTAAAGACAGGTATCTACTATGCGTTCTGGCTAAGCGAAATTGGGACACTTTTCAAGCGGTTAGGGCTGTTGCTGAGCAAATTGGCATAAACGCATGGCAGTTTCAGATTGCTGGCATAAAAGACGCTAAAGCTGTTACTGCTCAGCACGTTACAGTTGAAGGCGTTTCAGCAGAAGATATTCAAAAGGTTCACCTCAAAGACATAGAAATCCGTTCTGTGGGCTATTTCCGCAACAAGCTTTCGCCATACTATCTCTTAGGAAACAATTTCACCATCACAATCAACGCCATAAACCACTCAAAATCCACAATCAAAAAACGAGTAACAAAAGCAATCCAAGAACTCCAAACTTTAGGCGGTGTTCCCAACTTTTTCGGTCATCAACGCTTTGGCACAACCCGTCTGATAACACATCTGGTTGGAAAAGCCATGGTTAAAGGCAACTTTAAGAAAGCAGCCATGCTGTTTTTGGCTAAACCCAGCCGCTATGAGCATCCAGAATCTAGACAAGCCCGCGAAGAACTGCGAGCCACACAAGATTTTCAGTATGCGTTGAAAATTTTTCCTAAACAATTGCGTTATGAGCGGTTAATGCTTAGGTATTTGGCTGATAAACCAGATGGTTTTGTAGGTGCCTTCAGAAGGCTGCCAGTGAAATTGCGAAAACTTTTTCCCCAAGCCTATCAAGCCTATCTCTTTAACAAGTTTCTAAGCAGAAGAATTGCTAGGGGACTTCCGCTGGATAGGGCAAAGGTTGGGGATTATGTTGTGAATGTGGAGCGTTCTGGATTGCCCATGTTGACGATGCATAAAATTGCAAGTGCTGAAACGCTGAAGGAGATTAATAAGGCAATCGAAGCTGGAAAAATGCGGTTAGCCATCCCACTGATCGGTTTTAGGCAACATTCTTCGCTTGGTGTTCAAGGAGAAATTGAAAAGCAAATCCTAGAAGAAGAAAGCATTAAACCAGAAAACTTCAAAATAAAAGCCATGCCAGAAATCGCAAGCAGAGGAGAACTGCGAACCGTCATAACTCCGCTGAACAATTTTTCGCTTGAAGAGATCTCGCATGATTCAGCTAACCCATCAAAGTACAAAGCAAAAGTCAGCTTTATGCTGTATCGCGGCTCCTATGCAACAATAATCCTAAGAGAACTCATTAAACCGCGCAACCCAATAAAAGCAGGATTTTAACGAGTGGCAATTATATCAGAAGTTCAATCTATATATATGGAGGGGCTAGACTTGCCACGAGGCAAAAGAGTCTTGATATCAATTGTGCCCATTGATCAGTCTACCTTTATCAGCCTTTCTGCGTTCTCTATGAGCGTCTCCTTCTTATCTATTGGCAATATTATGCTTGCAGCATACTGATGCCCATCCGCCAAGCCAAAACCTTCAGAAGCCATATCCAAAAGATTCACGGCGCCAGGCAATTTTCCACTGTCAATTGGAGACTGCATAGCTTTAGGCACGCGAACAGAAGCCTTAACAAAGCTTTCCTTTAGTTTTCCCCATTTCGGAATTTCCGACGGCACATCAACAAACCCTAAGATGTATTTGTTCGGCTTTATCAAACGCGTCTGATAGGATAGAAAGGAGCAGAATTGCCCAATCACCTTCGTTCCCATACCAGCATATGCGTTTCTAGCATCAAACCATTGAATGTGCGCTGTCTCCTTAAGCCTCTCACGATAAAGCCTCCCCAAAACCTGGCGATTAGCCTCTTTGCGTCTAGCATCCAAAACGTCAACCTTCTCTTGTGCTTCCTTGCTCAATCCTTCTAGGCAAGTGTTTATTCCGATTTCTGGTCCATCTTCATAATAACCCACAGCACCCAAAATCTGAAGCTTCGAAAATAGGGCATCAACGCGCACATTAAGCTTCGTTACTTCATAACTTTTGCCCTTCTGCTGAACCACTCCATTTTTTAAAGCTTCTTCCAAAACCATGTTGTTTATTCCCGCAAAACCCTCTGGAATTTCGCAACTTCCAACCAAAGCCAAATAACCCAAATCCAGATTCTTTTCGCTTAAGGCTTTCGCAAACAAATAACAGCACGTAGCGCCAGAAAAGTCTGTCTCACCCTTAAAGCCATAATTTTCAAGGTTCAAATCTAAAACTTTCGGATCTTTAGACGGCTTGGGATCGTGATGATCCAAAATTATGGTTAGATTTCTGCCTTTGTTTAATTCCGATATAAGATCTGCATGCGATGAGCCTATGTCAGCGTAAAGAATTGTTTGGTCAGCCTTTGAGTGTAAATCCTCAATCACTTCTCTATAGATTTTCTCCAAACAAAAAGTTTCCACTCGTATATTTTCTCTTTCTAAACTCTTTTTAACTATCGCAGCTGAGCACAAGCCGTCTGCGTCGTCATGGTGAACCACTATGGTTTTCTCTGGCTTTTGCATCTTCAGCTCCGCGATTGCCTTGTTTGCCTTCTGGTTGAATCCTTCTAATTGTGTTTGCTTCAAACTTCTCACGTGATTATTTTTAAGAGATCAGACCTGGTTATTATTCCAACAATTTCTCTGCCTCTTGCAATCAGTACACCTTGATGCTTTTCCAAGAAGGGGCGAATTGCATTTACGCTCGTATTCTCTGAAACTATTGGCAATGGTTGTTTCATGATTTTCTTTACTTTTTCGTTTGCTATGTTGAGGTTTAAGTTTCTAATGATGCTTTCCTCCGTGATCGTCCCGACAACCACGTTTCCATCAATCACAGGCATCTGAGAAATACCATGCCTCACCATCAGTTCACTCACTTTAAAAACATAATCATCTGGTTTTGCAAAAAGCACTCCCTTAGTCATTATGTCTTTGCACTTTCTCTCCTTTCCCTCTGTCAAAACGCGGAGAATCTTGTTTATCGTTGAAAGCCTCGGATCAACCTTTTCCTGCTCTATCTTCGCAATATGAGCCTGAGAGACACCGGCAAGCTCCGCTAATTTTCGTTGCGTCAATCCAGCCTCGATCCTTAGCTTTTTAAGTGCAGCACCCGTAACTAGCAAAATATAACCACCAGTTATTTTATTTAATAAATAATACAGTAAAATATATATTTGTTGGTGTGCATAAACCCTAAACTTCACAAAAAGGAAGGTTAACAGCATGCGAAACATTCTGGTAGAAGACCTAAAACAAACACCCCTCGAAAAACAACGCTTAGAAATAGTTGAAAGAAAAGGCTTGGGGCATCCCGATTACATATGCGACGCGGTTATGGACAGCATCTCAATACGCCTAAGCAAAGAATACTTGGAGAAGGCTGGCACAATACTACATCACAATGTAGACAAATCACTTCTTGCAGCCGGAGAATCCGAGCTAAGATTCGGCGGAGGCGTAGTAAAACAGCCAATGCTTTTTGTATTTGGCGACAGAGCAACATCGGAATTTAACGGCACAAAAATAAATGTTGACGAAATAGCCGTAAATGTCGCCAAAGAATGGTTTAGAAAAAACATGCGTTTCATAGACCCAGAAAAACACGTAAAATATCAAGTCGAACTAAAACCAGGCTCAGCAGGTCTCACGGATATCTTCAAGCGAAAAGGAAAAGTCTTAGGCGCCAACGACACGTCAGCAGCTGTTGGATATGCGCCCATGACAAGAACAGAGAAAATAGTTTTACAAACCGAAAAATTTCTAAACTCCAAAGAATTTAAGAAACGTTTTCCAGAGTCTGGCGAAGACATAAAAGTCATGGGCTTCAGAAACAACAGCGACTTAAAATTAACAGTTGCCATGGCTTTTGTCGACCGCTTCATAAACAGCGAAGAAGACTATTTTGAAAAGAAAGCAAAAATTCTCGACGAAATCCACAAGTTTGTTGCGGTCAACACGGATTTCGAAATCGTTGGCGTGCAATTGAACACTTTGGACGTGCAAGGAAGAGGGCTTGGAGGCTTATACCTAACTGTCTTAGGCACAAGCGCGGACAGCGGTGACTCCGGACAGGTGGGCAGAGGAAACCGTGTAAACGGCTTAATATCATTAAACAGGCCATTTTGCTCCGAGGCTGCGGCAGGCAAGAACCCAGTGAGCCATGTAGGAAAAATCTACAATGTCCTTACATACAAAATAGCCCAACACGTTTATGAAGAAGTGCCAGATGTTGAAGAAGTCTACATTTGGTTGCTGAGCAAAATAGGCAGTCCGATAGATCATCCAGCAGTTGCAGCAGCCCAAGTCATAATGAAAGGCAACAACAACTTGAGTAAAGTCAAACGCGAAATAAACGATGTACTGGACAATGAACTTGAAAACATAAACAAATTCTGCATGGAACTAGCCCTTGGAAAAATCCAAACATACTAGATTTTTAGAATTGGCAGAAACTGTTTGCAAAGATTTATCATCTACTTGTTTGTAACTCGTTCTGAGCTGATGTTGACATGGATGCTTGGAAAGCTGCCAAAAACGCGTTGGAATGCGTCTTAGAAGCGGAGAAAGGACAAAGCATAGTTATTTTTTGCGACGATGAAAAGATGGATGTTGGTAAGGCTTTTGCAGATGGCGCCCTAAAATTGGGGCTTCAAACGCGGCTAACGCAACTAAAAACTGATGCAAACGTTTTCAGGAAAGAAATTCCGCCGCAAGTTATGGAAATCTTGAAGCAAGCACCAGACATTTACATCAATCTTCTGCGTGGAACTCGTGAAGAGACGCCTTTCAGAATAAAGCTAACCAAAATGGAAACCAAGGACAAAAGAACACGTTTGGGTCATTGCCCTGGCGTTACTTTAGACATGCTTACAGAAGGAGCTTTAGCCCTAACAACAAAAGAGCATAGACAAATGCAAGGCTTCGCACAAAGTCTGATTCAAAAATTAAGCCGCACAATCAAAGTAGAAATCACGAACCCGGCAGGCACTGACATTTCCATGAGTGTTGAAGGAAGACCTTTCTTTACAGACACTATGATTGACTGGAAAATAATGAAATGGATGAATCTACCCACAGGTGAAGTAATCGTCGCTCCTGTAGAAGATTCTCTTGAAGGCAAATTTGTGTGCGACACAGCTATAGGCGGAATAGGCCCAATAAAGACTCCTGTCAAATTAACTGCTCGAAATGGTAAAGTACAAGACTGTTCATCGGAAAACCAACAAGTGTTGGCAAAGGTTAGTGACTCGTTGAATATGGATGAATGGTCAAACGTTGTTGGTGAATTCGCTTTTGGAATAAACCCGAAAGCACGATTCGTAGAAGAGTTCCTTGAAATGGAGAAAGTGTTGGGCACAATTCACATAGCCTTCGGCAACAATACTGACATGCCCGGAGGAAAAAACAAATCTAAAAACCACATGGATTTCCTAGTCTCGAAACCTACAGTGAAAATCCTCAGCAAAGATGGCTCAAGCATGGACGTACTCACGGATGGGAGTTTTTTTACATCTATAACACCACATAATTTAAACACTTAAAACGTTGAAGACTAAAAATTATGAAAAAGGCGGAATAAATATGGTCGAAGCAAGTGAAAAATTACCCATATCCGAATTCTATAAAGTTGTTGATTACGTTACAATTTTCAAAAGCGAAAAATGGTGGGAAGCAATAGTTGCCTTCGAATCCTACGGAAGACGATCTATTGGCTTGTATCTTTGGCAGAAAAGAAATGACGCTTGGAAAAGGAAACATAAGTTTAACATAAGAAACTTGGATGAGTGGAATAAACTTAAGAATGCCATAGAACAACTTACACCCAAACTTGTTTCAAAATAAACTTTTTTTATGCATTATCAATTCTTATTCGAAATTAGAATCTATGATTGAATAGTTTTATTAATGCACTTCCATAACAAAACACAACAAGAGGCGAACATCATGGAAGCCGAACAAGAAGAGCAAGAAGGAGTTCACTACGAAGAAGAGGCAGATGAAGAAAACGTTGAGCATGAGGTAGTTGAGCAGCAAAACGAACAAGAAGCCTACGTAGCTTCTGAAGAATCGACAGAGCAGAGACAAGGGCAAGAAAAACAGAAAAGCTTAAGGTTAAACAATCATGAAGAAGATAGAAGTAGCTTCGTCCACGGGCTTTCCGTTGGCCTTGGAATTGGGTGCATCGCCACTTTCATTATAATATGGATAACAGTGTTTTTCACGCCACTATTGCCATCTCTGATTACATACGAGGCTATGCTTGCAGTATTCATTTATCCACTTATCTATTTGTTGGCAGTTGGTTTGGTCGCGTTAACAGCCGGTATAGTCAGAGAATACTATTCTAGAAAAAGCAGCTTCTAGAAGCCGATCTCGAACTTTCGCAAATTTCTAATCTATAATAATTTAATAGCTAATAGTCTAAACTATATTTGTGAAATTCATGCCCTACATGTTTAAGCAACTTTTAGAGAAAATTACGAGCGAAAAGGCTCCTGGTCCCTCTCCAACATTTTCAGTATTTCACATACTACGTGCAATAGAGCTTATGGCAGAAAAGACGATTGGTCGCAGCAAGCTGGCTGAAAACCTAAACGTTGGCGAAGGCGCAACTCGTACAATCATAGGTCGATTAAAGGATGCTGGTTTGGTTGCAACATCAAAAGCGGGATGCAGCCTTACAAATAAGGGTTGGAAACTCTGGGAAAAATACAAATCAATTTTTGAAAAAAAAGTTGAAATTGGAAAAAACGAGCTGACCCTTGCCGACTACAATTTTGCAATTCTAATGAAAAATCGTGGGCATAAAATTAAGTCGGGTATGGAACAACGTGATGCGGCAATAATAATGGGTGCGAGAGGAGCTGTAACAATCATGTTTAAGGGTGGGCACTTAATTCTTCCATTTATAAGCAGTGATGTAGCGAAGGATTTTCCGAAAGCTGCAAGGCAAATAACTGATTTTTTATGTCCTAAAGAGAATGATGTCGTAGTTGTTGTAAGCGCTGACAGCTTAGAAAAAGCTGAATACGGCGCATTTGCAGCAGCTTGGACTTTGTTGAATAACTAGCTATTAAATATCACTGAAACTTCATGAATTGTATGAGAGATTATTAATATGTGTATTTTTCTCCTCCAGATAAAATGCGTTCCAGAGTCATGTTAAAATTTATCATTCCTTCATTTGTTTTTGCTGAAACTGGAACCAGCAAAAATTTCAAACCGATTTGGTAGATCGCTTTCACCATATTCCTACTCAGCAAACGCTTTGTTCCCTCAAGTTTTTGTTCAATTGAAGTTTCCAAGGCCTTTGGATTAGCTGACCAATCCACGATTCTGTCAACTTCATCTTTTGGAAGTAAATCACATTTTGACAATAAGTACAGTTGAGGTAGAAGAAAACGGTTGTACACTGCTGCTGAAAGGAAAAGGTTTGAAACATAGTTAAGCGGATTAACAGAAAAAACAGCGTCGAACAGGTAAACTATGGCTTTAGGCTCCTTTGTGAGCTCGCTGGCAATATATGGTCCACTTGCTCTGAAAGCAAACAGTTCCATCTGTCCTGGAGTGTCTACTAGAACAATGTCTGATTCTATATCTTCAATTTCCTTCGAAATTTGTTCAATTTCATCTGCAATCAAATCAGCAGCCATTATCAACGCGCCATTTGGACCTAAACCGTACTTTTCCATCAAACCTCCAACGTCAACGTAATCGCGAACATCAACATCAGGCGAATATGGAAGCGTTAATACTCCTGGGTCGAGGTTCACAACTGTAACATTTTGTTTGGACATTTTTAGCCATTCGCTGAAGGCTGCTGTGAGCAGAGACTTTCCAGATCCAGCGGTTCCTATAATGAAAGCTATAAACATTTTCTATTCACACCATTTCAAGCTAAAGGAATGTCTTTATCAGAATTCAAAACCTTGTGCGAAAGTAAAAGCTTTTTCTGTCAATACGGGATTTCTGGTGATTGTGGTTCTTGAATTTCTTGTCGGGGTTGTCTTGATATGAAAAATACGACTATGCCCAAACAGACTAAAAGCATAGTAACGGCCAATAACAAAACAAAGAATGTGGATAAAATTGTTAGGGTTCGAGTTGGGCTGTCTGCTCCAGAATAATTATCATCTCCAGACCAACTTACACGAATATAGCATATGCCCCCAATTTCTGTATTCCATGCGTATGTGAATTTTCCATCGGAATCGGTTGTGACCGTATCTATAACTGTCCACGGTGAATTGTTTGCTTTTAGATAGATTGTGAGAGTCTTGTTTTGGAGGACTGGTGAAAGTTGTCCAGAAATTGTAACTGTGCCTCCTTGGATAAGGTATGTTGGCGAAATGTCAAGTGATATTATTGCAGTTTCTAATGTTTTGTAACTTGCAGAAACTTGTCCTGGAGCCCATTGTTCGCAGCTTTCAAGCGTAACTACTTGTACAGAAGCAGTTTTCAATTTATCTGGGCATTCGCCAACTCTCCATCCGTTTTGCCAGTCTCCTCCCGTGCATTCGGCAACGTAATATCGAATATTATTGTATGTCACGTAGTACGCTTGCTCCCTTGCATCGTATGGCGCATGTGAAAGGCTAACGCCAACGTTCATGTGGGCTTCGCTTTCATAATACAAGAGCACAATGTCTAAGCCGCCTGCCTTAATGATTGACGCTGCAACAAATGAGAAGAGGTCACAATCTCCATTGTTTTCCACAATTGTTTCTACGGGGTATTTTGCAGGCGTGGTTGCCTCGTAGGGTATTTGATGCATCATCATCAGCACCCCGTTTGTGAAGTCCTCGTCGTCTGCGTAAATTTGCCAGAGACTGTCTGCAATGGGTTTTAAGGCATAGGGCGTAACAAACTTGGCGAAATCACTGTTTGAATTCAGCTTGTGGCTTTTTCCTATGTAGTAATCGTACAACGATTGCTGAACCGTAACATTCAGCCTATAATATGTTGAACCGTTCGGCTTGTCTAAAAGCTGGTAGGATTGGCTGTAGTTTTCTGCCCAACAATGCGGGAGCAAATAAGAAATTATAAGTAAAATTGTTATTATTATGAATGATTTATATGGTCTCGTTTTCGGTTTTTTCATGAAAATGTTTGTTGCAAGTTTGATTTATGTCATTTATGAAGTGTCAATCAATACTTGTGAGCAATTTGAAGTGGCTTCGGGGTACACTGATTTTCAATCATCTTAGTCAATATTTCGCCTATCTCATCGCCTTATTTTTTGGAATTTGACTTTTCCACCGCTTTTCTCTATTAATTCTGACAGCTGAATTATTGCCTTTTCTAAACGTTTTTTGGCAGTTTTGGAGTCCTTCGCCGTTGTTGAGAAGTGGACTTCCATGCGTGGTTTTTTCTCTTCGCCCCTTGGATGAGATTTTATGTAAATGTATGGGTTGTCGTGCATGGCTTTGTCGATTAATGGAGCCAATGTTGACTCCATGATGTTGTCTGCGTAAACGCTTGTCTCAAAAAATGTAATTTCACCGGCTTCCTTCTTGAGCAATGGTGTTACAGATTCTTCAAAAATGGCTTCCATTTCTGGAGGAACACCGGGCAACGCAATTAACAACGTTCCTTTAACATTTATCATTACGCCTGGTGCTGTTCCGACAGAGTTGGGTAGTGGTTCTGCTTCTTCTGGAATTGTTGCCATCTTAATTCTCGGTGGTGTTAGTTCAAGCTTTTCCATTCTTCCCTCTTTAAAATAGGCTTCATATTTTTCTTTGACCATTTTCAAAGCTTTCTTGTTGACTTTCAGTTTGCAGTTTAGGGCTTTTGCGATTCCTTCTAATGTTTTGTCATCAAAAGTTGGGCCAAGTCCACCGGTTGTTATTATGAATCGTGGTTTTCGCTTCAAGGCTTCATGTATAGCGTTTGCAATTTCTTCAATGTCATCGCCTATGATGGTTATTCGTTTAACCAAAATCCCTAATGAAGTGGTGCGTTTAGCCATCCATTGGGCGTTTGTGTTTAGTGTTTTTCCGATTAACAGTTCATTGCCGACGCAGATTATTTCCATTTGCTTGTGCATTTTCTCACTTTTCTGCTTTGGTTCTTATAGATAAAACTGCTTTGTCTTTTTTATGCTGTTTGCTAACTTACCGTCTAAAAAGTTAAGCATTCCGTTTATTTTTTCTTGCTAAGCCACCACTTCAAATATTCTTTTTTCCGCTTTTCTTGCTCATCTTCCGCTGTTTCAAAGTTGGGTCTCAGCTTTTCTCTTAATTCCACAAGTTCTTGTTGCGTCACAGATAGTCCACAGCTTTTGCACACGTAGTGTTTGGTGGCTAGCATGTATTGCATTTCTCCACCGCATTCAGGGCAATATGGCATTTTAATCACTCTGTTTAGAAGTGGCTTCTTTGAGAAATAGGTTTCGCTAACCTAATCTTATGTATCCACATTTATGTTATGAAATTCTCCAACTTTGCTTCTCTGGCTAGTTGGATAGCTCTTTCCATTTCATCCCTAGTCAACCTTCTGCGCAGTTCTGGAATTTCGTACGCACGCCATTCTGGTCTAAACTGAAACATGACATTGACTCTTGTTTCTATGCCTAGATTCTCAGCAATCCAATTCAAGATTGGTTTTACACAGCATTCCAGATGGTTTGGCAAAACTAGCACTCGTATTATGAGTTCACCATATTTTTTTGCTTCCAAATGATTGAATGTGCATACCTTCCAATAGTTTGGTGCTTCAGAAATTTTTTCTGCGCATTCTTTAGGACCATATTTAAAATCCAATAGATAAATATCGGCAAATCCTGCTAATAGCTGGGCTGTTTCTGGGCTGTAGTAGGTGTTTGAGTTCCAGACAATCGGAATGTTTGTGTTTACATGCTTGAAGGTTTTAAGCCACTGTTGAAGCCATGGTGTTGGTTCTCCGCCGACTAGATTGGCATTTCTGCAACCATTCACGCGTAAGTGCTCAACTTCTTTCGCTAGTTTTTCTGGTTTGTAGATTTCACCTTTTTCCATCCATTGAGAAATTGTCCAGTTTTGGCAATGCTTGCATCGCATCGTGCAGCCCATAGTGAAAATGGTTCCAGAAGGCACAAGCTCAGGCTCTTCACCAACATGCTCAAAAATGCTTGAGACAGTTATTTCCGTGCCGCATCTGCAGAAGCCCAATTCGTCCTTAAACCTATTAACTCTACATCTGCGCGTACAAAAATGACAATTTGAAAGAATTCTGTTCGCAATTTCCATTTTCAAATCAAGGTAAGATTTTTCTGGCGTTGGCATTTGTTTTAAGCTTCTTTGTTTGATGTCAATTTCTTTTTCAATTTTGTAAAATTCTTCTGTGAGCCTTGCATGCTTCTCCCAAAGCTCTTCAATCGAATCGTCTGCACTGAACTCTGCAGAGAGTTTCTTAGCTATCACAAACTTGGCTGGCTTTTCATCTTGCACAACAGCAAAATACCTAGCTAAACTTGCGCGGATTCTCTCTTCTTTTAATACAGCAGCGGCATCAGGACGAAGAAGCTTCCACATGCCTAACTCAATAACAAATAACACAAACACCAATTTAAATCACAATCACATGCAATTTCTTAAACCCTAATTTGAAGAAAAGGTCCAATCTATATATAAGGGGGCTAGTCACCTCAGAGAGCTATCTCTCCTATAATATTCTGAATTTCCAAATAGTAATGTTTAATTTTCCAGAAAACCAATTGCTTATTTAGGCGATGACTCTATCCGAGCCTTATGCGAAATCCCACTGGCAACATCCATGCAGACGGACTCAACAAAGGCGACAAGCCAATGAAGGCGGGTTTACCCAAACATGGGACACAGTGGGCGCGGGCGCCAAACACATTCCCACGCCGAGAGAGCTTAACCCAGAGGAGCGCACCGCTCCCGCAATGAAGTTAAGTGATAGGTTACGTTGGGAAACACAAGCGCCCGCGAAAAACAACTTTTAAGTCTCACATATGCATAAAACCTTAGAAGGCTGTGTAACGGTTGGACATAGAAACAAAAATAGAACTAATCAAAAAACCCCCAACAGAAGAAATCCTAACAGAAGAAGAATTAAGGCAATTATTAGAAACCAACGAACATCCAGGGCATTATCAAGGCTTCGAAATCTCAGGCTTACTCCACCTAGGCAACTTCATCATCTCAGGCTTCAAAATAAATGACCTCCTAAAAGCAGGCGTAAAATGCCAAGCCTACATGGCAGACTGGCACAGCTTCATCAACAACAAATTCGGCGGAGACTGGGACAAAATCCTCTCAGCCGTAAAATACTACGAAAAAGCCTTCAAATTCTTCTGCCCAGGAGTAAAAATAGTCGTAGGCTCTGAACTATACCACAACAACGACCAATACTGGCGAAATCTACTACGCTTCTCCAAACACATGACTCTGAGTAGAACATTACGTTGCTTGACAATAATGGGCAGAAGCGAAAACGAGAAACTGGATTTATCTCAGTATTTCTACCCATCCATGCAAGCAGTTGACGTACACGAAATAGGCGCAGACATACCCCACGGCGGCATGGACCAAAGAAAAGCCCACGTCCTAGCAAGAGAAACATTTCCAAAAATGGGCTGGCAAAAACCAGTCGCACTTCACCATCACATACTGATGGGCATAGCAGAACCCGTCAAACTCGAAACAAAAGACAAACTAGAACAAGTCATCGCAAGCAAAATGAGCAAATCAAAACCATGGACAGCCATATTCATCCACGACACAGCAAGACAAATAAAAGAAAAACTAACAAAAGCATGGTGCCCAGAAAAACAAGTAGAAATGAACCCAGTCCTAGAAATAGCCAAGTACGTAGTATTCCACGAAAACAAAACCTTCAAAATAGAACGCCCAACAAAATTCGGCGGACCAATCGAATTCCAAAACTACCAAGAACTAGAGAAAACCTACGCAAAAGGCGATTTACATCCGCAAGACCTCAAAAACGCAATAGCCGAAGAACTATCTAAAATCCTCAAACCCATAAGAGAATACTTCGAAAACGACAAAGAGGCAAAAGAAAGCCTAGAAACCGTGAAAAAGGCCCAAATAACAAGGTAAAAAATTTTGTCAACCCGCCTCAAAGAAAAAGAAGAAAAAATTCTGCAAATTTTACAATGCCTAGCAGAAGAATCCGCAAAAGGAAAACTCATTATCGTGGAAGGCAAAAAAGACATTGAAACCTTAAGAGCGTTAGGTGTGGAAGGAAAGATATTATCTGCAAAAACTGGAGGAAAAACACTTCTAGACGTTATTTCAAAAATCGAAAAAGCCAACGCCCAAGAGGTTATTCTCCTGTTTGATTTTGACAGAAGAGGAAAAGAATGGACTAAACGCATAAAACAACAACTAGAAAGAGCGAGAATAAAACCAAACATGAAATTTTGGCACGAACTCCAAGCCATCGTGGGCAAAGAAGTCAAAGACATTGAAGGTTTAACCGCTTACATGGAAACCTTAAAGAGTAAGATTTACAATTCATAAGCCTAATATAGAGTAAGTGTTAAGAAATAGTCTCGTGATTTGAGAACAGAATCCACTCATCACGTGATTAAAACTAACTTAACCTAATCAATTGGAGGTATACGCTTACGGGTTCATCCCAAACGTTTACCATAAAGTACGTTATACAAGCAAAATTCGAAATAGAAGGAGTAGTTGAAAAACCAGACGTTATAGGAGCAGTTTTCGGACAAACAGAAGGCCTCTTCGGACCAGAACTTGACCTCAGAGAACTCCAGAAATCAGGCAGAATCGGAAGAATAGAAATAGAACTACATTCTAAACAAGACAAAACCACAGGTACAATAACAATCCCAACAAGCCTAGACAGAGTTTCCACAGCCTTGCTTGCCGCAAGCATAGAAAGCATAAACCGCGTCGGACCATGCGCAGCAAAAGTAACCCTAGAAAAAATCGAAGACGTAAGAGAAGCCCGAAGAAAAGTCATAATCGACAGAGCCAAAGAGATTCTCCACAAATGGACAATTGAATCCATGCCCTCAGTAGATGAAGTCTACAAAGAAATATCAGAAACACTAAAAATCGCAAAAGTCGAAAAATACGGCCCAGAAGAATTGTCCGCAGGACCAGAAGTCGACAGCTCCAAAGAAATAATCATCGTCGAAGGAAGAGCAGACGTAATAAACCTAATGCGATGCGGAATGCTTAACGTAATAGCCCTAGAAGGAGCAAAAGTTCCAGAAGCAATAAAGAAACTCTGCAAAGAAAAAGAGGCAACAGCCTTTCTCGACGGAGACAGAGGCGGAGACCTCATCCTAAAAGAACTTCTGCAAGTAACAGATGCGAAGTATATTGCCAGAGCACCAAGGGGAAAAGAAGTTGAAGAGTTAAATTGCAAAGAAATATTCGAGGCATTAGAAGCAAAAACTCCAATACAAGAGCCATCTAAACCGAAAAAAGAAAAACAAAAAATAGAAGTCCCAAAGGAAATAATTCAAACAGCAAAAGAGTTAGAGGGCACATTAGAAGCCGTTCTCCTAAACGAGAAACTAGAGCAGATAGAACGGCTACCAGTAAACCAACTAGCCGAAAAGCTCCAGCAAATAGATGAAGTCGACACCATTGTCTTTGACGGCATCATAACGCAAAGAATTGTTGACGTGGCAAGCGAGAAAAGCATAAAGAACATCATTGCTTCACGCATATCAGAGGCTGTTAAAACCCCGTTAAACGTTCAGCTAATGATATTCTCAGACATTACAGAGGGTTAGCTACCGAAAAAATCTGTGAGCTTCCGAGTTTCTTTTTCTTCAACACTGGACGACAACAGTTGCTCTTCAGTTATGCCAAAGCTTTCAAGAATTCTGGCTGCGGCTGGCACAAGTTGCTTAGACACGTAGTATTCCATGTCCACCTCATCATAAGTAGCGAACACGTAGGGTTTGATTCTTTCATATAAGCGTCCTGTGCCAACAACAACTACATAACCTATTTTGTCGCCTACCGCAAGTTTCCAGCCCTTCTCTCGCAACATTCTTGCAGCTTCCACATGAGAAGCTTTAATTTCATATTCTTCAACAGGCTTGGTCAGCGTCTTCCAAATTATGAGGTCGCGGTAAGGAACACGTTTTTGCCTAAGCTCGTAGATGAATTGCTGTACAAATTTAGCAGCCTTCTTAGGAGATTGCTCCTTCAAAATGATTTCCAAAACCTTTTCTTGCACTTTTTTGGCTATCGCCGCCCAGTCTCCGCGTATGACTTCTAAGCCAACAATGTCAAGCCGTCCATCAGACAAGAGTCCAGCATAACGTTTTTTGGCTTCCGTGAAGAAAATCCGCACATAAACCTTGTCTGGCTTGATTTCCAATCCAAGTTTTTCCTCAATTTCCTTTGACAGCTTCCCAATTTTGTTTGCTTCATGTTTTACGAATATGCTATCTGTATCGCCGTAAACAACTTTTAATCCTTCTTTTTTAGCTATTTCTATGGCGCTCAGAATCGTGTGCCTTCCCCATGCTGTGGCTGCTTCAGCTACCGGCTTAATATACCATCTTGCACCTATCCAACCAGCATAGCCATAAGAAGCGTTAGTTATAACCTTCACAGCTTTTTGTCTGGCATCCAAAACACGATATTCAACACTTTTAGGGTTAAGATCCTCCATTTTTGAACGAACTTCATCTCGAACACTTATAAGATATGACAAGACTTCTTTATAGAAACCCGCAGGTTCTTTTCGAAATCTATGCTTAACTTCCGGAGCCTCATACACTCCGCTAGGTGGGATAGGCTCTTTTGGTGATACATAGGTGTCTGGCGATAGATTATAGGTTATCATTATGTTTGGGTACATGGACTTAAAATCTAAAACAGCGATGTCCTCATGCAATCCCGGTTCCGGGTTAAGAACAAGTCCTCCCACATACGGTCTATAAGGCTGTTCAATTCGCCTAGGCACAAGCTCGCCGATTTTTTGGGCATGCTTTATCAGAAACCACTCAACCCGGAAGCCCACGGCTGCTGTCACAACATGATCCAATGGCAAACTCACAAGATTCGAAAGTTGCATGGCAAAATCCAAGACGGCTTCAGTTATCCCCATGACACTACGGGCGTTGTCAAAAGAGAACCTTTTTAGAACTTCGCGTTTGTTTTTGTCGTCCCAATAATCCGCAAAATCCATGTCCTCGATCATTTTGCGATTTTCGATTTTCATGACCCCTAAATAATCTGCCAGATTCTCCAAAGTTTTCACTTTAACTTCAGGGAATTCATCTGCGAGGTCAAAGAGGTCTATGTTGGCTCTTCCAGTTACTGAAACATGACCATAAACGCTTGTGTGAGGTTCAGTTTTCGCCTTGTCCACTGTCAATTGTAATCCAAGTTTTTTGCATCTTTCGCTTAGATATGGCCAATCTTGTCCATTTACGCCATAGCCAACAATAATGTCTGGGTCGAAGCTTTGAAGATAGTTCATGAATGCTTCTAGAAGGGGCTTGTCGTTTTTGTTTTCGTCAGCTAAAAACTGTTTTTCTTCACCGCTGTTGTTCACTGCTGAGATTATGATTATGGGGTTTCTGTCGGGTTTAGGTGAGCCTTCCCTCCTGTAGCATATTGTTGAAAAACCTAAAATTCTCAGTTGCGGGACTTCAGCTTTTTCAAGAAGTTTTGGGAAGGATTCTGCCGCGTAAACTTTGTCGATTTGAAGGCTTGAAGTGTTTGTTTCCTCAGTTGCTTCTATTTCGTGCCATCCGCATGGTACAACATTGTTGTCGATTAGATAGCGCATAGAATATCGAATGTCATCTTCGAGGCAATCTTTTATGCCTTCGAGCTTTCGAAGAGCTCTTGCATATTTGGATATAGCATCTGGATCTTTGCAGTAAACTTTCACGGCTTTCACTGGTTTTCCAAAAAATTTGCGTTCAACAACTTCAAGTTTCGTAACAAGAGGATATTGCCCATTTCCAATTTCTTCAATAACTTTCGCTGAGTCAGCGCCTTCTTCAATCAAAACATAAAAGTAAGCGAGAAAATTTCTGTCAATGATAAGCACTCTTTCTCCAGAATCGTCAACTCCCCAAAGCCAAATCTCAGGCGTACCATTCTTAACTTCATAGTTCACATCTAAAAGCCAAAACACAACCTTCATTGCATACTCCCTTTTTTCTAGGCAATTAGTAGTGAAGGAAAAGCCACTTTTAACACTTTTTAATAGGTGAAACTTGATTATTAAGTGTCGAAAATGAGTTGTAGAGGCTAAAGAGTTTTGAAGATCCTAGAAATGAACCTTAAAAAAGGCTTTGTAAAGATTATTCCTGAAACGTTTGATGATTTTTGGCACTTATACAATGTTATCTATGAGAATGACGAGGTTTATGCACATACAACGCGGGAAATAAAGCCTGATGAAAAATATGCAAGACCCAAACGTGGAGAAAGAATCCCGGTTTTTTTGGGGATAAAAGTTGAAAGGATTGCATGGGATAAACTTTTGGGCAGGCTTAGAGTTCATGGAGCCATTTGCGAAGCACCAGAAATCGTTCCAACAGGCGCACATCACACGCTTAACATTACCCTAAACACACCAGTAACGATTGTAAAAAAGGAATGGGCTAAACATCACATTGAAAGATTAGAAAGGGCAAGCAAAACTTCTGAAAAGCCAATAATAATCGTTTCCATAGACGATGAAGGCTACGCAATAGCCACAACAGCCCAGTACGGCATAGAAGTGAAAGTGGAAGAAGGAATAAAGCTTCCAGGAAAGCTTGAAGCTGAAAAAAGAAGCACAGCCGTGAAAGAGTATTTCAGAAAAGCATTAAACAGTTTACGTCAAATTTGGGCTACAATGCAAAGACCCATAGTAATTATTGGCGTAGGTTTTGTAAAAAGTGACTTCGCAAAATTCTTAGAAAATGAAGCATCAGACATTGCCAAATCAATTGTGGACACAAAAAGCGTCAACAACGGAGGCGTCGCAGGAATATACGAGGCTTTGCGCTCAGGCATATTGTTGAAAGCCACTAAGCAACTGCGAATTTTAGAAGAAACAGAAACCATGGAAGAAATCTTGAAAAGGCTCGGAAAAGGCGAAACAAACGTTACTTACGGACTTAAAGAAGTGGAAAAAGCGGCAGACCTAGGCGCTGTGGAAAAGCTTGTTTTGGCAGACACAATGCTACGGGAGGCTACTGATGCGGAACGCTTACACATAGAAGAAATCATGAAGAAAGTGGAGCAAAAAGGCGGCAGAATAATGGTTGCCAGTACAGAACACGAGGCAGGAGCAAAACTTCTCGCTTTGGGCGGTTTAGCAGCGATTCTTCGTTTCCCGCTTTAATAAAACAATCACTTTAATTGTTTGATTGTTGTGTGAAATGTCGTAACAGTTATTGTGTCGAACTAAACTCTACATTCACATATAATTCGAGATGAATAAAAAATGAGCAAAAGAAAACCGTCAATATTTATACAAAACATAGTTGCATCAGCATCCCTAAACCAAACAATAAGCTTAACAGCCATAGTTGACAAGTTTCCACATGCCGAATACACTCCACACGTGTTTCCGGGACTCGTTTTTCGCTTAAAAAAGCCGAGAACAGCCACACTCATATTTACAACAGGCAAAATGGTTTGCACAGGCGCAAAATCAGAGAAAGAAGCAATACAAGCCGTAAACAAGGTGGCAAAAGAACTTAGAACACACGGAGTGCCAATCACAAACAAGCCAACAATTCACATTCAAAACATTGTCGCATCAGCAGAATTAGGCGGAGAAATAGACCTAGAAAGCCTTTTTTACAAGCTTAAAAGAGTGATGTATGAGCCCGAACAGTTTCCTGGAGCAGTCTACAAAATGGACGACCCAAAAGTAGTATTTCTCATATTCTCAGCAGGAAAGCTTGTGTGCGTAGGCGCAAAAAAAGAACAAGAAATCTATGATGCCGTAAACAAGCTTCAAAAGATATTGGAAGAAAACGAGCTTATTTTCTATTCTTAGCGATTTATGAACGGTTCAAGATAGACTCGTTAATCGCCTGCGCACGGCTGGATTCTGATCCACGAGCCTTTTCAAAGCCATCTCAAAAGTTTCACTCGCGGGCAATTCTTTCTTTACGAAAACTCCTGTTCTGCCAACTTCATCCCTTTTCAAAAGGGCGTGAACGCGATCTAAAACGGTTTCAACAGATATTCCAAGCATTTTGGCAACTTGCATTTCACGTCCAACAATTGCACTTTCTTTGTGCCCATCTTTGATGGGTTCAATCAACATTAACCGCTTGTCCACTCCACAAACTCTTACGCCTTTCTTTAAATTTCCGAGCGAGATTTCACCGCCGAATTTGTAGAATTCCCTTTCCACATTGCGCAGTTTCATTAATGGAAATGAGATGCTCGTGTTTTCATCTATTTCTATGTAGGCTTTCATGGCATAAGTTGGTGTAGCCTGAACAACTAAACGTCTATTGACTGGTATGCCAGCTTGTTCTAAGGCGGTTTCCACAGTGAAAGATGGCGCTTGAAACGGTATAAAAACATCAACGTCGCTTTTTGCGTTAACGTCTCCCCTTGCGATACTACCGTGGACTATGTTTTCCAGATGAGCCTTTTCCAGCGTCCCCATTATATGAATGGATTTTTGTCTAAACTTTTTCAGTAGAGCCCAATGTTGAACATTGTAGGTTACTTCTCTGAATTCAGAGCGTGTTAAGGGTTTCTTTGCCATTGCTTTTGCCTCTTTTCACCAACCCTCTTTCTCTAATATACTTGTAAATAGAACTCTCTTCTATACATAACATCAGCAAATCATAAATAATAACTTTCCAAATTCTTCATTACTGTACGGGGGAGAGGAAATGAATAAAAAAGTGTTCTTGTTCTTAGGCATAATCTTGGTTTTCGTAAATCAATCATTAGCTTTAGCAACCAAAGCATCAGCTACTTCAGCTCAATGGACGTTCATGATTTATGTATGCGCCGACAACAATCTTGAAAATTCATGGCTTCCAAACCTACAAGCGCTGGAAGCAGTAGGTTCTACAAGCAATGTTCATTTTGTTGCCCTCGTAGATCTCAAAAGTACCCAAACTGTGGAGTTTATCCACATCGAAAAAGGCAGGCATACTATAATTGAGACTTGGCCTGAGCAAAACATGGGAAATCCATCAGTAGTTGTAAACTTTGTCAACAGAGTAAAAACCCTCTATCGGGCGGATAAGTACCTTCTAGATTTTTGGGATCATGGCAATGGTTGGGCCTACTTCTGTTGGGATCAAAGTGCGGATGATTGGCTTGACGTTCCCAAGCTAGGGCAAATCATGGACACTGTGGGCTTTATTGATATAATCGGGTTTGACGCTTGCGATATGGCTCAGGCAGAAGTTTACTATGAACTTATCGGTCATGCCAGTTATGTTGTGGGATCAGAAGAGTCAATACCCTTGATGGGATGGCCCTATGACACAGACGCTCAAGACCTAGTTAGCAACCCATATCAAGACGCTTTAACTTACGCAAATGAATTGGTCGTTAACTATGGAGAATTTTATGCGTCTTTAAAGGGGTATGGTTCAGAAACATTCTCAGCTGTTGACGTTGCCCAAATGTCATCTCTGGCTATGGCTTTCCATGATTGGGCGTCCGAAATGCTCGCCAACCTTGGCGAGTTTAGGAGCAAATATTCGTCTGCACTTAAAAGCGCAAAGAGAATGTGGGCCACATATTACTACGTGGACGTGTACGACTATATGATTGAGCTTTTGAAAGAGAACATTCCTACAGCGTTAATTGCGGCAACAGAGAATGTCAAGACGGCTATAGGCAACGCGGTTATAGCTAATTGGTATGGCAGAAAACAGAGCGACATTTATGGAATAACATTCTTTTGGGCTAAATCGAACTATTGGATAGGTTCTGCAAGCGTCAGAACTAACTACTTGCAAGTTACATGGGGACAAACAACTGGTTGGTCAAACTTTTTAGATGCCTATTATACATAGCCTAGAAACTTGATTTGCAAAAATTCCCTCTTTTCTGTTTAATCCGTCTTTTACGGTGTGGTCGTCTAAATGAACTTTGGATGCATCGCTAAGGACAGATTTCATTTCCAAACAACCTCCATTAAATTTGTTCAATTTAGACATTAATTATAGGCTATATCTGACCTTTTTAAATATCCCCAAGTTTAATTACTTATTTTAATAATTCTAGAAACCCGTTAATGATGTGGAACTCAATGAGTGCTGATACCGCCATCTGCACTGTTTGCAAACGTCGAGAAGCATTCTTCTTTAGACCATACTCTGGAGAGAAATTATGCCAAAAGTGCTTTGCCAAATCCATCGAAGAAAAAGTTAGAGTCACAATTGCCAAATATCAGATGCTAAAATTTGATGACAAGATAGCCGTGGCTGTCTCGGGTGGAAAAGACAGCGTCAGCTTACTGCATGTTTTAGCCAAAATGGAGCAGAATTACCCAAAAGCATCGCTCGTGGCTGTTACGGTGGATGAGGGAATTAAAGGCTATCGAGACGAAGCCCTAAAAATTGCGGCTGAAAACTGCAAGAAGCTCGGCGTAGCACACCACACTGTGTCTTTCAAGGAACTTTACGGTTTTACACTTGACGAAATTATTAAGCATCTGAAAAAGAAAAGCAAAGATGGACAGACGTCATGCGCGTATTGCGGTGTCCTACGAAGAAAAGCATTAAACATAGCCGCAAGAAAAGCCAAGGCTGACAAGCTTGCAACAGCCCACACATTGGATGATGAAACCCAGACGATTCTTCTGAACATTTTTCACGGTGATGTTTTGCGCATAGCGAGAGAAAAGCCAATCACAGATGAAGCCCATCCCAAACTTGTGCAGAGAATAAAGCCCTTCTGCGAAATTCCAGAAAAGGAAACGGCTCTGTATGCGTATATCAAAAAAGTAAAGTTTCAAAGCAAGCCATGCCCATATGCAGCCGAAGCCTTAAGAAACGACGTCCGCATAATGCTAAACAGAATTGAAGAAAAACATGCCGGAATAAAATTCACAATTTTCAAATCAATAGAAAAGATAAGACCAGCCTTAGAAGAACTCGCAAAAAAAGAAGGATTGAGGGAATGCAGCCAATGTGGTGAACCAACAACCGAGAGAATATGCAAAACATGCCAAATGCTTAAACAAATAACATAACGCAACCGATATTCTAATAAATGCGAAGAATTGAAACAAAAGGCAATGAATGATTTAATCGCGATTTTGCTTTCAGTAACCACAGTCAGCCTAATATCGTTAACGGGAATTGTTTTCATAGGCTTAAAGGAAGGTTTGATGAAACGCGTTTTAATGGTTTTCGTGGGTTTTTCTTCAGGCACCCTTTTAGGCGGAGCATTTATTCACTTGCTACCAGAAGCCTACGACGCGAGTCAAGCAACAGCCTTTTATTATGTTATTATAGGCATTGTCGCCTTTTTTGTTATGGAAAAGTTTCTTTATTGGCGCCACTGTCACGAAGAGGAATGCCCAGTTCACATGTTTGTGTATCTCAATTTGGTCGGAGATGGAATCCACAACTTCATTGATGGAATGATAATCGCAGCAACTTATGTTATTTCATTTTCAAACGGTAATTATCAATTGGGATTTGCCACAACCCTAGCGGTAATTTTCCACGAAATACCACAGGAAATAGGGGATTTCGGCGTTCTGGTGTATGGAGGGCTCGGCAGAAAGAAAGCGTTAACCTACAATTTCATTTCAGCTCTGACAGCAATTTTAGGCGCAATAACAACTTACTTTTTGACATACCTTCAAAACATAAGCACTTTTCTGATTCCCTTCGCTGCTGGAGGCTTCATTTACATTGCAGCAACAGACCTCATGCCTGAACTTCACAAGAAATTTCATCCAAGCGAGTCAATAATACAATTTATAACTATTGTTTTGGGAATAGGGTTGATGGCATCGCTCAAGTTCATTATGGGCGGCTAGCACTATTCCGCTTTGAAGCAGCATCGCTTTTTAATTTGCGCAAAAGTGTTGAAGCTTCTTGAGCGTTTTCGGCTGAAGCGACTTTTTTCGCCTTGTATATGATTATTTTGAAGCCGCAGTATGGGCATGTTCTCGTTTTCTCTTCAGCCTTAGCCAGTAAAAATCCGCCGCATCTGCTGCATACGATTATTAGGACAGATTTCATGGTTTGTGCCCTCCGAAAACCTTTTCCACACTCAGCTAAATAACGCTTAATGAAAGAGGACAATAGATGAGCAACGAAGAGAGGATAAAGACAAGATCATCATCGAATCTTGCGGAATTAGCAATACGGTATTTTAAGAAAGAGGGCTACAAAGTAGAGCAAAATGTGACAACGCTTGAAGGTTTTAGTGGAATTTCCAGAAAATTTGATTTAATAGTTCAGAAGGGGCGGATGGCGCAGGGAGTCTGGATGAGGGATTGGGATAGAACCATAGGAGTGAACATAGTGATAAATCTTGACAAGGCTTCAGAGGATGTGGGCTTGTCGAATCCTATATTGATAGGTGAAGAGTTCAGCGATCATGCTAAGGCTTATGCGAACAGAAGGAAAATCACGTTATTAACAAAACGGCAAATAACTTTAAGCCTAAGATAAAACAGTTAAATTTTTAGAAGCTCATCTAGCAATCCTTCAGCTTCCAACTTACCCAGCCAGTCCACGATGCCCACACGGCATTTTTTATAGCCGTCTAAAACAGCTAAAATTTCATCTACAACTTCTTCCACGCCTTTACCAGAAGTATCCAATTCGCAGACAATATCTTCGCTATGAACTTTTAAGGCTTCAACCAAGCAGACATCCAAAATTTCTGAAGCTAAATTTTCCCATAACTTGCGACCAACAAAGCCACAGTTCTCCATAAAACGTTTCAATTCAACAGGGTCGCGTCTCAAAACAAAGACATTCGTCACGAGTCTTTTTGGGACTACACTAACGGCGAAGTGCCCATCGATAACTATGGTTTTTTTGTCGCATTTTTTGATGATTTCGTTGATTTTTTGTTTCATTAGATTTTCGTCGATGATGATGGAGTTTCTTTCTTCATCTTTGCCGGAGATTAGGTTTTCGCGGGTGGCTAGTTCTGTTAGGTTCACGTATAAGGCGTCAAGTTTTGAAGTAAGCAATTGCGCGATTGAAGTTTTTCCTACGCAAGGTGTTCCTGTCACTAGAACAACGCGTTTAGGCATTGCTTAGCCATCCACATCCATAGATAAGTGTGCGACAAGATAAAGTTTCCAAAATTCTTATTGCACAGTGTTACGCATTCATATTTTGGGCTGGCGAGTTGGCGTGTGGCTTTCGAGCCTCGCAAAAAAGAGGCTGGAGGAAACTCCGCCCACACGTAGAATTGCAACGCTCGTAAGGGCGTAGGGCGAGAGCCTTGGCAACAGAGCAGAAACGAAACGTCCATCCAGCAAGTGCCGATGATGCATGTTAAGTTGTTGAGAATGCTGGATGTGAAGCGGTGAAACGGCTGTCCTGCAAGTGGAAAGGGCAAACAGACGCCTGTGAGGAATCTACCCAGAGGCGCGGGTAGCCCGATTAGTCGAATGCTGCATAAAACAGAAGGCGGGTTATGACCAACACGCCAGCCCTACGGAATAATACGCTTATGTTTTTACTTACGTTCGAGTTTCCAATAAAATCTATTCATTTCTGTTTCGCATTGCAATACGGACACTGTTCAGAAGCAATCGGAATGTCCTTGCCACACTTGACGCATTCCTTAAGAAAACTTCTTTGTGTCTCCTGCCCCTTGAATATGCCGACCAGAAATCGGTTAAGTCTTGGCATGACCTTTCTATCAAACCTAGGCTTCAAAGCTTTAACAGGCACGTAACAATAAATCGTGGCAAAAACTCCGCAGAGAAGAATAGCGGCTGTATTTTGTAGCGAGGAATCCACTACGAAATCACCCACCTCTATTCCTCGAGTTGGCTGGAAAGTGAAGTTAATGGCATTTCCATAATCATCACCATCAAGCCACAAACTAACCCACAACTCAATCTTATAGCCTTCGACCCTAACCCTATGCCCACTATACGCGAAATAATTACCCCACCCCCAGAAGTACAAACCCCCGAGGTCTACCCAAGCCGTTGAACTGTTGACGAATGAAATGGGCACGGTTCTCATTTCTCTAAACTTCCCGGGTGGAGCAGTAAACTCAAGAGCAGCATATAATGTTCCATTCAAGTTCACAAGCTCATCAGTAGAAATCTCCGATTCTCCGCCATCACCCCAGTCAGCAAAAGCAGCCACATACCCAACCGCATAATCAGCAGAATATATCTGTTCATAAGGATAATTGCTCCCACTGTAAGTGCCAAGCCCAGGAAATCTAGTAGCAATTATCGAAAAATTCTTCGGCTTCCAATAATGACTCTGCATGACACCTCCTCTAGGCAAAGTCGCAAGCGAATAAGACGCGACCAAAACAAAAACTATGCAAATAAAAGCCACAGCGTTCACGAATATCTTGCGTCGACGAACATGAGCCTCAGAAGCAGCTCGAAACAATAAAACCGCCCCAAAGAACAGAAAGACAAAAGACGAAAAAGTGAAGAAAACAAAAAACTGATTATCAATAGCTACAAGCTGAAAATACAAAAAGCCACCAAGCATCACTAATGAAGGCAAAGCGCCACGGCTGAATGCAACACGAAACGGAACGCTTATTGGGCCTTCTTCCACACCATGCATCATCGAAACTGCTGCTTCGCCAAAAGAAGACAACGCATATCGCCCATCCTCACCTTTAATAACCAAATGCCTAAGGCTTTCCAAATGATAGGTCAAATGGCCGCTCTCAATGTGGAAACCATCCTGCAATTCCGAAAAACTTCGAGGGCCCTCAGCTAACATTCTAAGAATACGACGCCTAATCGGATGTTTCAAAGAAGAGAAAATGACGGAATACGTATCCTCCTCAAAATCAGACATAACTCATCACAAAATACTAACGTGAGAATCAGATTAAACTCTTTCCGTGAAAAACCTTTTACCCATGAAAAGTAAAGAAACCTTTACTCTAAAACTAAACCAGTTAGCGTGTTAATAGGTTCTTAGAGCTCCTTCCATCCCATCAACGGCGGCTCAATGCCCATCTGCCAGAGAAGCGCTATCAATTCGCCTCTGTGATGCACTTCCTCTTCGAACACGTGGATTAGAACGTCTTCTGCCGTAATTTCAATAGTTTCGTTTGCGTCATTCTTGACCGTATACTTCTTCTCAAGCCCTCCAACAGGTAATGAATCAAAATAATCTCTCATCCGTGTTTCGACATGTTCCATGTAGGTTCTAACGTCTTGAAAGGTTCGGTATGCATCAAATTCTCTACGAGAATGACGATTTTCTTTCTGCAAAAAGTCAAGCCAATAATCAATTGCGCCCAAGGTATGGATGAATATGTTTCTAAAGGAGTGAAAGCTCGCTTCGCGATTCTTAACAAATTCGTCCCAAGTAAGCTTAGCAAGAGCTTCAAAATATCTGTGCCTTACCTTTTGATTGTATTCCAAAAGTTGCCTAACATCAACCACTAACATCACCATCCTACGAGAGCGTTCAAGCAAATGTCTGGTTCACCTGTATTAATCGTTTCTTCTATTATCTAAATGCATAAAGTAAAATGCACGTCAAAGATGTGAGAAGTTTGTGAAAAAATGAACATATGACAAAAGACAAGAAAGAGGAATGGCGGAGCTGCCCCCGTTTGGTTTGGGTTCAACTCTCATCTCTGACTCCAAACTGATATTTATCACATTGCCATAGTCCTATAAAAGAGCCAGTGCAAATCTTAATAGCAAGCTTGCAGATTTATGCCAACTAAAAGTGGTAGAAGCATGGCTTCGAAGGTTGCTGTTGTCGAACTTGGTCAAGATGTTAGGCACTCATTTAAAAGGGCACTCCTACTTGTCGGAAGAATGGACGATTTGAACACGGCGGATAGATCTGTCGTTATTAAGGTGGGAGTCTTTGACCCCAAAACAAATCATCACACCACGGTCAATGTGGCGGATGCAATCATCAACAGCTTTAACAAGGCTCCGCAAATCTTCCTCACGGAATCAGACAACTATAAAGGTAAGGGTTCAGAAAGACTTCAAATTTGGAAGGAGCTATTCACTGAACGCGTCATACCTTTCAATTCTCTCAGAAGACACAAACACTAAACAAGTAAAGGTTGCAGATGAAAAAATAGGACTATCACTCATACTCTTCAAACCCAACGTCTTCGTCAGCACCCACATATTACGCGTATATGAAAAAGGAAGCATACTCAAAAACCTCCTGGGCCTGATTCCAGATAGAAAGAAAGTGAGGTTCCATAAGAAGCTGGAAGCAGCACTACTTGACATGTACGAAGCCATCGGCGGAATAGACCTCGCAGTTTTAGATGGCACCTACCTAAATTCGAGCATGTCCCTCAGATCTGACAGAATAAACACAAACGTTCTCCTAGTCGGCAGAGACGCAGTAGCCGTCGAAGCAGTTGGAGCTACACTTGTCAGTTTAGATCCAAAGAAAATGCCAATCATACAAGAGGCTGTAAAGAGAAGCCTCGGAGAAGGCGACATGGAGAAAATCGAATTTTTAGGAATGCCTATTGAAAGCTTAAAGGAAAGATTTAGCTCGCTATTGAAAGATTTAAAGAAGAAAGGAAAATGCCGCGCAAACTAAAGATTTGAGGAAATTATTTATGCTCAAAGTCCTTGTTCTCTATTACAGTCAAACTGGAAACACCGAGAAAATGGCTAAGGCAGTAGCAGAAGGCGTCCAAGCATTCCAAGGAACAGAAGCAGAACTAAACTATTACGTTGCACCTGAAACACTAGGCAGTTTCGACGCAATAATTGTTGGAGCTCCGACTTACCATCACAACATGACAATTGACATGAAGAAACTTTTTGAAGAAACAGCTACAAAAGGCATAAACTTGAAAGGAAAAATCGGAGCGGCATTCGGGTCTTATGGATGGAGTGGCGAAGCACCACGGTTAGTCATTGAAATCATGAAAAACAAGTTTGAAATGCAAGTCACCGAACCGCCACTTTTAATTAGATACACACCCGATCAAACTGGATTGGAAAAGTGCAGAGTTTGGAAAGAGAATTGCCGAAAAACTTATGCTTACAACCTAGCATGTTCTAGTGGAAGGAGGAAAAAGCTTTGAAAACAAAAGATGATTTGACAAAATTTCTCAGAGAACAAATTAAAATTGAAAATGACATTGTAGATTCACTGAACAGCGCCTTGGTTGAAGTAAAAAATCCGCCGGTTAAGGGAGTTTTGAAAGGCATATCCTTAGACTCTGTTAAGCATGCGGAACTGTATGCCGCAGCTGTGGAGTTACTGACCAAAGTGTCGCAAGCCCTAACACAAGAAAACCTTGACAAGCAAAAAGCCCTCGTGGAGAAGCACATACGCATGGAAGCCGAACTTATTAAAAAAATTAGCAAAGTGTTGCCAAGCGTCGAAAACGAGAAAGTCAAGTTTCTCTTAAACGCGATCTTAGAGGATGAAAGGAGGCATCATGCACTCTTAAAAATGGTGTTGGAAATCCTTGTTCGAGGAGAAACCATAACAGAAGAGGACTGGTGGGAACTTCTTTGGAAGAATGTTCCATTTCACGGCGCTCCCGGAGGTTAGAAGACGCTAGTTTAAAGAATCAAGTGCTAATGTATAACTGAACATTTAAGCCATAAGCATACTATTCTGTTTTTATCACTTCTACTGGGCAGGAGGTTTTAGCGTTTTCAACGCAGGACATTAAATTACCTTCAACTTCTCCTTCGTTTGGTCCTCCCTTCCTATATTTTTCAACTATGCTGGATTTTCCATCTTCTAACAGTTTGAACACTTCTGGGCAAAGCGCTTCACACACTCCGCATCCTATGCATTCATCTCTGTCGATAAATACCTTCATTGTTTACTCCTTCGAAAGAATATTATGACATGCGTCATATATAAGATTCGCACACCAAAACCAACAAAAAACATTTACAAGGACAAAGAGCATATTTCTATTTAAAAACACTGAAGAGGAATTTGAGAAGAACTCGGAAAAATATGCCTCAAAAATTATAAACAAAAATGATATCACAGCAAAAGTTGAGGAGAATAATGGAAGCGGATACTGCTATACGAACGATTGTTCCAATTTTTCTTCTGATGACTTTAGGTTTTCTTTCTAGAAAGGTTGGAATATTAAAAGCCGGGGACGAGCGGATACTTAGTGCTTATGTCTATTATTTTGCACTGCCGGCTTTACTTCTGGTTGATTTAGCAGGAGTTAATTTCACTGAAGAAAATCTCAGATTTATGCTTGCAGGAATAACGCCCATCTTCATAATTCTGGCAGTTTACATTGCTGCTTATCTAGTACTCAAATTTTCAAGAGAAACTCTTTATCTGCTCATCCTAAGTACTGTTTTTGGCAGTACAGCGTTTTTTGGAATACCATTCATGATGTTCGCCTTTCCCACAATAGAAGCTGAAGCCCTTGCAACGTTATCCGTGGCTTCTATTTCGGTTGTAAGTGTCACAATTTCCATTACAGTTTTAGAATTGCACAAGCTCGGAGAATCTACAACAATAAGCAAAGGAGTAGAACGTGTTGCAAAGAGACTGTCAAAAAATCCGCTGATCGCATCAATTTTGTTCGGCATTCTTTTAGCTTTATCCAAGCTGGAAATTCCACAGCCCATCTGGACTCCTTTGCACATGCTTGGAAGCACAACATCTACGGTTGCCATTTTTATGCTTGGAGTCTTTCTGTATGGAAGAAGATACAATAATATGGCTAAAGCCTTCAAGTTAAGCCTACTCAGGATAGCTCTATTGCCATTGATTGCTGTTTTCATTACTATGCTTTTGGACGTAAGGGGCGTGGCAAAGACAACATTGGTGATTATGCACGCTGTGCCAGTTGCGATTTCGATGATTGTTCTCAGCGAACGTTACGATTTTCACAAAGAAACCATCGCTTCTCTGATCCTAGTTTCCTCGCTAGGAGCAGGATTGTATTTGAACTTATGGCTTTTGTTGTTGCAGTAACTAGAAAGGTTTAATTGTCTCTGAAAGTTTATCCAACAAAAGGGCGAGTGCATGGTCAAAATAGTAATTAATTATACCAAATGTGTTGGAGATGCCGACAAAATCTGCGTGGAAATATGTCCAGTTTCAGTTTTCCGCAATAAAAAGTCGGGAAAGCCAGAAGTTGCCAATGAAGAAAATTGCATAATGTGCAGAACATGCCAAGTTAATTGCCCGTCCCAAGCCATAGAAATTTTAACCTAACAGTTCCCTATAGAGTTTTTAGTAATTCGCCTTTTTTGTTTCTTATTTCAACCCTCAAATTTCCACAGGCTTGCCTCGTAGCGCATTTTATGCATGGATCGTAAGCTCTTATCACCATCTCTATTCTGTTCAAAAGTCCCGGCTTAATTTCGCCATAATGTATAAATTCCATTGCAGCGTCTTTGACGTTGAAGTTTATGGCTGCGTTGTTCACTTGAGTCGGTATTATAAGCTTCATATTTTTTAACCGTCCATTTCTAGTTAAATCATATTCGTGGGCAAGCATACCTCTAGGAGCCTCAACAACGCCTACACCTCTGCCGCCTTTAGGATTAACCTCAACTCTAGTGTCTGTTCGTGTTATGCTCTCGTCGTCCAAAAGCTCTCTTGTCCTCTCGCATGCGTACATGAGGTCTATGAGTCGAGCATAATCAAAAAGCAGAGTCGCATGTGTAGAGCTTCCAAATTTTCTCTTAAACTCTTCTAATTCTTTGTTGGCAAGCTCTGTTGAAACCTTTTTGTTTACGTTTATTCTAGCTGTGGGGCCGACTTGAACTATGCCTTTCGGCAATCCTAATGGTTTTAAGTAGGCGAATTTTGCGTATGTCCAGTCATAATGCTTTTCTTCAATATGCTCCATGTAATCTTGCGCAGTAAATTCTGAAAGGAGTTCACCATCAGGGTTCATGACGCGAACGTCACCATTATAGAATTCCATGGCGTCATTCTTCGACAAGGCCATGTAATGTGTTTTGTAGTCTCCCGCCTTTTTAAAGTCCTTCCAACATTTCTCGAAAAGTTCCTTTCCAAGAGCGAAAGCTTCCCTGGTGATTGCGCAGGCATTTTCCGTCTCTCGAAGCAGTTCTTCTCGTTCTCTTTCTTTAAGTGGATTAATTAAACCGCCTGGCACTACAGAAACAATGTGGACTTCACGTTTTCCAACAACATCTAGAATTTGAGCTCCGAAGTGTCTTAGTGCTATGGCTTTTTTACCTATTTCGGGTTTTTCACGCATGATTTGAAAAACGTTTCTTCTTGACGGGTCTTCTTCCAGTGAAAACCAGAAGTCTGGGAGTATTAGGAAAAAGAACACTAGGGAATGATTGCTGATTATCTGCCCCATGAGTAGAAGTTCGCGGAGTTTTTGCGCAGTTTCTGTTATCTCTGTTCCATATATGCTCTCTATGGCTTTGACAGAAGCAATTACATGAGCGGTTGAGCATACACCACATATTCTCGAAATTATAAAAGGAAGTCTTTCTGCTTCCATCCCCCTTAGAAAGTAGTCGAAGCCGCGAACCTCTGTGGCGTAAAAATAAGCGTCAGAAACATTTCCAAAATCATCAAGCATTATCGTGACTTTTCCATGTCCCTCAATCCTCGTCGTCGGCGAAATAGTTATCTCCTTTTTATTGCTCAAATGACCCTCTCCCTAGCTTTGAAACGTTCAAACTTTGAAAAAATAAAAGTGTGAAAGATGAAAGGATTGCGATAAAGCTCCTTTTTCACCTCTTCCTCTGGGATGCCTGTTCTCTTTGATATTACTGTGATAAGGAAAGTGTACAGGTCTCTTGACCTATACATCAACGAGTCAGGGGGGCCTCTACATCCGAAGCAAGTGAAGCCCGCTCTGGGGCATGGTGCTCCGCAACCTTCACGTGTAAGGGAACCCAAGCAAATGAAACCTTGGCTTACCAAACAAAGCTGAGGGTCTGCCTCTTTCTCGTAAATTCCATATAGACGATCAAGTTTTGCCGCGATTATTTTTCGATGGCATTCAGTGCAGACCACGGCTTCATGGCGCGTGGGCTTTTTACCGCTAACTATACTTTTTAAACTGTGAACTATTAGGAAAGGCATGGGCGGGCATCCTGGAATATAATAGTCTATGTCAACAAAGTCGCATAGTGGACGCATCAAATCCTCCAATTCTGGAAGTTTGCTGGAATCGGCAAGCGAATATTCCTTCTCTAAAAGCTTCTTAAGAGAAAGCAGATTGCCTAGGCTTGTTATTCCACCGTGGGTTGCACATAATCCTAAAGCGACAAGAACTTTGGATTTGGCTCGCATTTCTCTAATGTAACTTTCATCCTCTTTTGTTCTTACTCCGCCTTCAACAATCGCCAAATCCACGCTTGGAACCTCCTTCAAATCCACGAAGGTAGGCGAATAGACTATGTCAAAATCTCGAGAAAGAATTTCAAGCAAGGCTTCACCTGCATTTAAAAAAGAGGATACACATCCAGCACAACATGTCAGAGATGCTATGCTAACCTTCATGCCTCGTCAATCCTTAAACAATACAAGTAAAGCTTTGTTTATGAATTATACTGTATGCTATCTTAGATTTTCTCTATAATTTTCTTTGACGCAATGTATAATTGGTAATGGAACAATTTCTTTTTCCTTCTTTCTATGCTTGACTTGAGAAGCATCTGCCATCAGCAAATCATGAGACTCTTTGTCTCTGACGAGTTGTGCAGCGGTTTCTGAGGTTTCTGCCACTATAACGCATATTCCATGTAGTAGTGTAGACAATTGTGCACCTTTAGCAGTTAAAGTGTAGGACTTTGGTCTTTCTCTTGAAAAAACCATCTTTTTTCCTTTCAGTTTCCTTAAATACTTGTATGTTCTCCTCAACGAAATTCTAGCGTTTTCCGCAAGCTTTCGTGCAGAAACTCCTTCCAAGGGAATACTCTCATAAACTCTTTTTTCAGTTAAAGAAAACTTTCCCTTTTTCGAATCTCTTTTTGTTCTAAAAAAGAATACATAGTCTTTTTCTTTGGTTGTTTCCGCAAGCTCTGCCTTTTGCAGTCGGCCTAAAACTCGTGCAACACTTTTTGCAGGAATTACATCTTTCAAGTCTTCGAAGGTTTTTGGCTCGCTTAAAAGTATGTTAAGCGTTATTTCTTCATAGCACTCAGAATGCGGCGGTAAAATGCTTTCCAAGTCATAAAAATCTTTTAGCAATTTGTCGAGTCTGGTACCGAATGTTGTTGCGCGATACTGGTTTTGAACCTCGTCAACCAGCCCAACATCAACCAGGGGGTTGATGTATTCTTCGGCTATTGTTTTCTTGCTATGATTATAACCCAATTTTTTCAGTTCTTGTTGAAGTCTAGTTATCGAGTATCGGCTTTTAGAAACTATTTTCAATATTTGTATTCGTCTTTTGTTTTTTAACGTGTTTAGCAAGTTTACCATAAAAGCTGGGTTTTTCATTTTTTCGTATAGTTTTCTGAATTCGTTTTTAGATTTCCAAATGTTGCATGTTGTTTGGCATACGATGGGAGTTAGTGGATTACAGTTTTTGCATGCGTTTTCCCATTTTTTCAATGTTTCTGCTAAATTTGACTGCTCCTCTGTCCCTTCTGGCGGGTTTGAGGTGCTTTCGGTTTCCATGTTGCCCTCGCTCCTATTGTAGAACGTATGTCGCAACAGCTTAGGAGAAAGGAGAGATATGGCTCGAAAAGTTAGTTTTATTTTTTCGTGGTCGCTGTCATGACATACGTCATATTATTATGACATACGTCATCCTTATATACCTTTCCCCCAAAATAGAATAAACGGTGAAAACTTGATAATTCCATGCGAGATAACCGTAAAATCAGTCATACCCGCAATAAAGGCATTGTTAGCTAAAGAACTCGTAGAAACACACAACCTAAAACAAAGCCAAGTAGCCGAAATCCTCGGAATATCCCAATCCGCAGTAAGCAAATACAGCACAAAAGCTAGAGGACACGTCATAAAAATCGATGACATAGAAGAAATACAAGTTCCCATAAATGAAATGATAACACTACTCACCAACGGAACAGATCAAAGAACAGAATTTCTGAAACTTTTCTGTCAAACATGCATAATAATACGCAAAAAAGGTTTAATGTGCCAGTTCTGCCGAAAAACAGAACCAACGCTTGGAATGGAAGAATGCAATTTTTGTCGAATGCACTTGGATTCAAGAAGGAAGTAAGAATTAGTTAAAACTTATTAAAATCAAACTTCAAATAAACTTTGAGGCGAAAAGTTGTCTTCATTCGACGAAAAAACTGTTCTCGACATTCTGGAAAAAGTGAGCAAAAGCGTTGTCAACATAAGCACCATAAAACTTGTCCACAATCTATTCTATCAAGCAGTCCCAGTTGAAGGAATGGGTTCTGGCACAATATTTAACGAAAAAGGCTACATACTAACCAATAACCATGTTGTTAGAGGAGCAGAAAAAATCGCGGTAACATTGTGGAACGGTGAAGTCTTAGAAGGAACCCTAGTCGGCTCATGCGCCGTACACGACACAGCAGTTGTGAAGGCTAAAGGAAAAAATCTTCAAACCGCAGAACTCGGAGATTCAGACAGATTAAGGGTTGGACAAAGAGTGTATGCCATTGGAAATCCCTTCGGATTGGCGGGAGGCCCGACAATAACCTCTGGTGTGATAAGCGCAGTAAACAGAACGATAGAATCTCAAAGAGGCTTGTTGGAAAATCTTGTTCAAACTGACGCTGCAATTAATCCGGGAAACAGCGGTGGACCCCTAGTGGATTTGGAGGGAAAAGTTGTTGCAATAAGCACTGCAATAATACCGTTTGCACAAGGGATAGGATTCGCCATCCCAATAAACTCTGCCAAAAATTGCACAAACGAAATAATAACAGGCGGAATAGTTACAAGACCATGGTTGGGAATAATAGGTTTAAGCCTGACTGGAGAAATAGCTCGCTACTACGGTTTGCCAGTGGACCGCGGAGTTCTAGTCACAAAAATTGCAGACGGAAGCCCAGCGGAAGATGTTGGAATAGTTGCAGGCGACATAATTTTTAGCATGGACGGCGCAGAAATTTCTCGCATTGAAGATTTACTCAAAGAGATTCACAAAAGGAAAATTGGAGAACGAGTGAAGGTATTTGTCCTCCGCAGAGGTAGAGAACATTTCTTCGAAGTTACACTAAGCAAAATGCCCTAACATCCTAAAATTAGCAGAGCTTTCCGATCAATTTCCTAGGCAATCAATAAATAAGTTTTCGAATAAATTCTGAAACGTAGGAGTGTGACATAAAAATATCATGGAAGAAAGAATAAAGACCAAGCCTAACCTTTCTGTGTTGGCTTTGATTTCTTTCATAACTTCTTTTGTAATTGCGAGAATATTTACAAATCTGTATCCGGCAATTTTTTGGGAATTTAGCGGTTTTCACATTCATCATTTTTGGTATGGCTTGGCTATGCTCGCCATAGGTGGTTGGCTGGGCATCAGCGTCGAGAATGAGCGAGTTAATCGTGTAGCAGCGATTCTTTTTGGCGCTGGAGGCGGTCTCATAGGGGATGAATTGGGGCTTTTACTTACATTTGAATGGGAAAATTATTGGGCAGAAATCTCTTACACGTTAGTAATCATATTCTTAACTTTTATATCCCTACTGATTTTGCTGAATAAATACTCAAAGACTATACGCGCAGAATTTGCTGAATTTTTAGGTAGTAACGCAAGCCTCTATGTTGGCGTTTTTCTACTGGCAGTTTCAATAGCGTTCATCTTGGAAACCGACAACATAATAATTATCATTGTTTCAAGTGTTTCAACGACAATAGCTTTCGTCATCATTTTGGCTTATTTTATTCAACGGATAATAAGAAAAATAATGTAAAAAACGCATACTTTAATGTTCTCTCATTTTATATTCAATTTAGCATGATTTGTTATGAGCATTTCAGAAATCAACGCGGGCAACTGGGGAAAAGAAGTTTCACAATCTGATAAATTGACAGTCGTTTACTTCTGGCATAACCAATGTTCTTGGTGCGTTCAGCTTAATCCATTATTTGACGAGCTTGCATGGGAATATGAAGGAAAAATAAAGTTTGCTAAGTTAAATGTTCTAGAAAACCCAACTAACCAGGAAGTGGCTACTAATCTTGGAATTATGGCACGCCGACATTGATGTTTTTCTGTAATGGAAGACCTGTTGGGCAAACTGTCGGCTTGATGTCTAAAGAGGATTTAACTAAAATATTCGACGACATGCTCCAAAGGTACAGGACATGCATTAAACAGAGCACTGACTTAAGAAATTATATTGTATGAAACCCGCATTTTAATAAGCCATTTTTGATTCATTAGAAGAGGTTACCTCCTCTTCAGTCTTTTAGTCCAATCGACCAAGTTTTCCAGTAATTCTCTTATCTTTTCCCTTGTTGTTTTATCCGTCACTCTGCCTTTCCCATCAATTTTTTCATCCGCAGATGACACAATGACTTCTGGTCTATTTAGCGGATGCATATCAAGAGAAACAAGAACTTGTCGAAGATGATATTGTGCTCTTGCGCCGCCCAACATTCCAGGTGATGCACTCATGACGGCGACTGGTTTACCCCCAAAAGCGTTGTCTCCATAAGGTCTTGATGCCCAATCGATGACGTTTTTGAGAACCCCTGACATGGAATAATTGTATTCTGGTGTCGCAATCAATATTGCATCTGCCGCCCTAATTTTTGCCTTAAATTCCTTGACTATCTTTGGCATTTGAGCCTCCAAATCTTGATTGAAGGGTGGAATTCCTTCAATGTCGAAGATTTCGAGTTTTGCGTCTTTGGGTAGTAACTCTATAGCTGTACGTAATAATGCTTTATTGTAAGAATTTTTTCGCAAGCTACCAGCAAAACCGAGAATAGTTACATGTTCATTCATGCTACATTACCAGTCGACTTATTATTGGTTTCCAAGTTTCCAATTCAATTATTTGCTGGTCACTTTTTCGTGGGAATTATTAAAACTGAACATCTTGCCTTGTGACTCACGTCGTCGCTTACGCTTCCAAACAAGAAACGCTTAACAGTTCCTAAGCCTCTACTGCCTAAAACAATCAAGTCATAATTTCCTTTTTCAGCAATCTCAACTATGCTATCTGAAGGAGTGCCAAATTCAAGTTTCTTATCGACTCTTATTTTCTTTTTCTCAACGGCACTCAAAGCTTTTGAAAGAATCTTTTCACCAAATTCTTTAGCAATTTTGGGCGAAGCTGCATATAATCTCCGTTCTTGAACATTCAGCAAAGTGAGCCTTGAACCCATTTTTTCAGCCAATTTAAGGGCGTAATTTAAGGCTTTGATTGAATTTTCAGAGCCATCAGTACATACAAGCAGATTGGATAGTGGGCTAACCTTTTTGACAATTAACGTTGGATAGTCACTGTACATCATAACTTTTTTAGTTACACTTCCCAGAGCGTATGCGTCTTTCTCATTTTCACCGTGAGCACCCATAACAATTAGGTCATAATCTTTCTTTGAGAACTTTAGTATGCTGTCTGCGGGATCACCGCTAAATGTTTCTGTGTCTGCCTTTACTTTTTCTTCACTGAAGAGGGCACGCGCACTGTTCACTATGCTGTCTGTGTGCTGTTCAATGCTACCTAGAAGCTCGTCCTGTAATTGCTGAGGAAGCCGATAGCCAAGTCTTAATTCTTGCATGATGTGCAAGACTGTTACAGTTGCTCCTGACTTTTTAGCGATTAATGCCGCTGTTTCTTCAGCCATAAGGCTTGAAGCAGAACCATCTATAGGAACGAGGATCTTCCGTAAAAATTTAGCTTCCATTAAATTTCACTCATTTTACATTTATTGAATTGTTGGGTTTATTAAGCTAGTGTTTACTGCCTGATTTAAAAGTGACAGCTGAGAGGCAGATGGTATTCAACATGCCTACTTCGCATTTTGGTTTCTTTGACGCGTCTATATAAAGTGTAGAGTTCTTTTTGTTCGATGGTTTACAAAAAGCTTTTACTTTTCTAGTCAAAAACATACTTTGAGGTGATGATATTGGATGTAAAACTTCTTGTTGATGACGAGGAAATAGATCTTAACGAGTTTGTTGCAAAGATTTTAAGCGGAACCATAGTAGGTGCGGTGACTTCTTTACGTGGAATAAAGAAGGACTGGAAGAAAATCGAGATAGAAGTGAAAAAATAGAAGGAATTTAGCTATCCTATTAAATCTGTGCGCATACTTATTTCAGCAAACATTTCTCTTTTCGCTTTACATATCGGGCAAATGTACGGCGGATCTTCTCGAAAAACAACGTAACCGCACTGTTTACAGTACCACAACTTCAGCTTAATTTCTGGCAACCCTTTAGCAGCAGCAACAGCCGATTCAAGCTTTTTCTCTGCAGAAACAGCTTCTGCAGTTACCTCGTATGCTCTAACCTGCTTTTCCAATGGTCTACGCTCCGAAACAGGTTGCAGTGGAGCCTTGCCCTCAAACATGTCTTTTCGAACAAAAAGTGCACAGTAACAGGCGCCGAATTCTGCAACATCCGGGTCTCGATAATCACACGGACATATTATATCCCTGTCAAACTCTAATTTTCCAGAAGCAAGCCTGCATGGGCATGAAGGGTAGCCGTAACGTTCTTCGTTCTGCTTTAGCCCTTCAAGAAGGTTTTTAAGAAATTCAGGGTCTGGGTTCAGGTAGTAGCCATAAGTTTTTGCGTCGGCTTCCGCCCTTTGCCGCACCATTTCCAATGTTATCAAATCTCTAGCGTCTCCTTCAGCTTATCTTTGCGAAAGCCAGTAATCAAAATCTTGTCATCTATAATTATTGTGGGATAGCTGAGGCTTCCGCCCTTGTGTAGAATCTCCTTTCGCACTTTTTCCTTGTCTTTATCATTGCACAAGTCAACGTCAACATACTCAAATTCGATATCGCTGTCTTTCAGAAATTGCTTTGTCATTTTGCACCAAGCGCATGTGCTTAATGCGTACAAGAAAACCTTATGCTTGTTATTTTTACCTGAAACTTTGACTTTTTCCATTTTCCTCACATGCTATTTCAATAACTCTTCAAGTCTCTTGTTTACAGAATCCCAGTTAACAATGTTCCAGAATGCTTCAACGAATTTGGCTCTATCATTTTTGTAATCAATGTAATATGCATGCTCAAAGACGTCGAGAACCATTAGAATTCGGAACATTGGATAAACATTAGTGTTATGCTTTTCTATCTGCATTATTATCGGTCTATTCGTTTGCCTACAATAAGACAGCGCAGCCCATCCAGAACCTTCCACGCTTGTTGCGGCTTGCGAGAATTCCTTTTTGAATCTTTCAAAACTTCCGAATTCTTTTTGGATTGCATCGCCCAAGATTCCGCTTGGTTTTCCGCTTACTTTGCTCGGCGGCGCCAGATTACCCCAGAACAATGAGTGCAGCAAGTGTCCTCCTATGTTGAAGGATAATTCTTTCAGAGTGGATTTCATGTCTAAATCGGCGTTTTCTTTTCTTGCGTTGTCAAGCTTCGTGAGTATGGCGTTTGCGCCGTTAACGTATGCTTGATGATGCTTAGTGTGGTGTATCTTCAATTGTTCTTCAGACATGTGGGGCATTAAGTCCTTGTAGTCGTATGATAGTTTTGGCAAAACGTAAAACTTGTTTGATTCCATATTCATCACACAGATTATTCTTGCTTTAAGACTGTTTTATATTTTATCGTATAAACGTTAGCTTGATATCTCTCCACTTTCCTTACATTACATTATAAATTAAATATGCTGAAACCTCATCTAAAAAGTGTGGTGGATAAGTTGGAAAAGTGGGAATGCATAGTTTGCGGTTACATATATGATTCCGAAGTAGGGGATTCGGAACATGGCATAAAACCTGGAACGTCTTTCAACGCCTTACCAGAAGACTGGGTTTGTCCGGTTTGCGGCGCGCCAAGAGACCAATTTATCAAAAAAGAATAACCAGTAATCCCATTCTTCAAAAGTTTATATCACAATTAACACAAAGTTGAATTGAGCGACTATGGCTATCATAAAAATAAGAAAAAGAGACGGAAGAATTGTTGACTTTGATTCCAGCAGAATAAGGAACGCAATTCACAAAGCTTTCATCGCGGTTGAGCTTCAAGATGGAGAAAGAGCCGAAGCCATAACTAAAGAGGTAGTTAGGCTTTTAGAGGAAAAATTTAAGGAGAAAATTCCATCAGTTGAAGATGCCCAAGACCTTGTTATAGAAGTTTTGAGGGAAAAAGGCTTCGAGAAAGTTGCGTTTGAATATGATGCTTACAGAAAGACGAAAGACGAAATAAGAGAATTAAAGGGAAAACTTGGAATAGTGGAGCCAAAATTAACGGTCAACGCCATGGAAGTTCTGAATAAAAGATATCTTTTGAAAGATGAGACAGAAAAAATCGTAGAAACTCCTGCAAAAATGTTCATCAGAATCGCAAAAGCAATAGCGAGAGTTGAAAAGAAATACGGCGGAAACCCGAAAGAAAGCGAAAAAATCTTTTACGACATGATGACGAGGCTTGAGTTCATTCCCAACTCTCCAACTCTTTTTAACGCAGGAACTGAGTTAGGCCAATTATCTGCATGCTTTGTTCTGCCCGTGGAAGACTCTTTGGAAGGGATCTTCAGCGCAGTAAAAAATACGGCTTTGATCGAAAAAAGCGGCGGAGGAGTAGGCTTTGATTTCTCAAGGTTGAGGCCTAAGGGCGACATCGTCATGTCAACCAAAGGAGTAGCATCAGGTCCAGTAAGTTTTATGCGCGTTTTTGACACAGCCACGGAAGTCATAAAGGCAGGAGGAAAAAGAAGAGGCGCCATGATGGGAATTCTGCGAGTGGATCACCCAGACATTCTTGAATTTATAGCTTCTAAACAGACGCCAGGATTTCTTTCAAACTTTAACATTTCAGTCGCTGTCACTGACGATTTCATGAAAACCCTTGAAGAAGATGGCGAGTATTGGCTAATTAACCCAAGAAATAAAGAGAGAACGGGAAAACTTGAAGCCAAAGTTGTTTGGAATTTGATTGCAAAATTCGCTTGGGCAAGTGGAGATCCCGGAGTTATTTTTATTGACGAAATTAATAGGCACAATCCAACTCCAGAAATAGGGAGGATAGAGTCAACCAATCCTTGCGGCGAACAGCCGTTACTTCCTTATGAATCTTGCAATTTGGGTTCGATAAATCTTTCACGTATGGTTGAAAATGGGAAAATAAATTGGGAAAAATTAAGGGAAACCGTGAGAAATGCTGTTCATTTTCTTGACAATGTTATAGACGCAAACAAATATCCACTGAAGGAGACAGCGGTTATAACCAGAGCCAACAGAAAAATTGGCTTAGGTGTCATGGGATTTGCGGACATGCTCATAAAACTTGGAATCCGCTACGACTCTGAAGAAGCCTTAGCGCTGGCTGAAAAGCTAATGAAATTTATTGAAGAAGAATCTCACAAAAAATCGATAGAAATTGGAGAAGAAAGAGGATCATTCCCAAACTTCGAAAAAAGCATTTGGAAAAGTAAGTATCCTGCTATGAGAAACGCCACAGTAACAACAATAGCGCCTACAGGAAGCATAAGCATAATAGCCGGCTGCTCTTCTGGAATTGAGCCCATATTTGCAATATCCTTCATTAGAAACGTCTTAAGCGGAACGAGACTTTTTGAAACCAATCCTTTGTTTGAGGTAATGGCGAAGGAAAGAGGATTTTACAATGCCAAAATCCTTGAAGAAACAGCGAGAACAGGCTCGGTTCAAAAGGTTGATGGAGTCCCAGAAGATATCAAGAGGCTTTTTGTCACAGCATTAGATATTGCGCCAGAATGGCATGTGAAAATGCAAGCGGCTTTCCAGAAATACACGGATAATGCTGTTTCAAAAACCGTCAACTTGCCCTCTAATGCAAGCGTTGAAGACGTTAAGAAAGTTTATGATTTGGCTTGGAAACTAAAATGCAAAGGAGTAACTGTCTTTAGGTATGGAAGCAAGCCAGAACAAGTTTTATACATAGGAGAAATAAAAACTAGGGAAAGACAATTTGTTTCAGCAGAATCAGAATACGCAGGCGGCTGCCCGACCAAAACGTGCCCATTCCCAGGATAACATAATCATTGAAAAAATTGAAAGAATATAATAGGAGGCGTGAAGTACGAGTTTGATACCAAACGAGCATAAGGAACATATAAGAAGCGAACTTCAAGAGAAAATGGAGAAGCCAGTAAAGCTCATAATGTTCACGCAAGAAATAGAGTGCAAATTCTGCGCAGAAACAAGACAATTAACTCAAGAAATGGCGGCTCTAAACGAGAAAATTCAAGTTGAAATTTACGATTTTGTAGCAAACTCCGAGAAGGCTAAGGAATATGGAGTGGACAAGGTTCCCGCCATAGTTGTCGTCGGCGAAAAAGATTATGGAGTAAGGTTTTATGGATTACCATATGGCTACGAGTTTCAAACCCTTATAGAAGCAGTGGTGAATGTTTCGAAAGGGAAGACAGACCTTTCAGACAAGACTAAAGAGATGCTTAAGGAAATTAAAACTCCAGTTCACATCCAAGTTTTTGTAACTTTGACATGCCCCTACTGTCCGATAGTTGGAAGCCTTGCTCACAAGTTTGCGATAGAAAATGACTTGATAAAGGCTGATGTTGTCGATGGAGGCGAATATCCGCATTTGGGTCTCAAGTATGGAATTATGGGTGTTCCAAAGACAATTATTAATGAAAAAATAGAATTTGTCGGCGTTCTTCCAGAAGACCTCTTCTTAGAGCACATATTGCTCGCCACCCATTAAGATTACGCAATTGGGATGTTAGGTTTGAACTCTGAAAGTAGCAGAGAAGAGACATCAACTTTGGTCTTCATTTACAGCGGAGAATTCATGGAGCGGGTGATAAGGAATCTGATAAACGACCCGAGTTTCTGTAAGTCCTGCGGTCTTTACTGTGATTCCTGCAAATACAACGTTTACACTTTTGTCCGCAATGTTAGAGCAGCGATACAGTTGCCAAACCCATCTGACTTGCCAGCCTTCATTGATAATCCAGAAAAATACATGCCTAAAAAAATCCCGGCAGCTGATTTATGCGTAACATCTGGATTACATAAGGATCTTTTGTTGGAACTGCCACATTACATAAAGAAAGTCGGAGTTAAGGGATTGATTGTGCCAATAGAAGATTTTAATGAAGTCCCATCGGGCTTGAGAAGGCAGATGGAAGAAAGATGCAATGAACTTGAATTAGAAAATGTGTTTCCGAAACCTTTTTGCTCGTTGAAGACAGCTGAAGACAAGCCAGTAATTTCAAGGTTTGTAACTGAATTTAAAGTAGGTAGACCGCTATTAGAAATTTCAACTGCGAAAAGGGGCAAACACGAATTTATAGAATCATCGATTGTTAGGCGAAGCGCTCCTTGTGGTTCCACGTGGTATATAGCAAAAAAACTCGTCGGAACCGAAACAAAAAAGGAAATTCTATATGACGCAATAGCAAAAGCCCATCACAGTTACCCATGTACCGCAACGATGAACGTGGACCCAGAGACGAAAGAGCCGATACTTCACATGGGAGGCTACATAATAAGAGAAGAAGTTGAAAAAGCGCTGAAACAAGCTCAAACTCTTAAATAGCTTCACTTTTAGCTTAACAGCAACAGCAAGAATGCCCAGAATGCCCGCCAACATATTTCGTTGGATTCTTGTCAAACGTTGTTTTGCATGTTTGGCTACAGAAGTAATAGGTTTTTCCCATGTAATCAGACCTAAACTTAGCGGTTTTCTCATCCACATTCATTCCGCAAATCGGATCTTTAGCCATATTCACTTTTCACCTCCACTCTTCAATCTACAGCTTGAGAAGTTTCAAAGTTGCCGAATTGCTGACTACAAACAGGGAACTGAATGCCATGGCGCCAGCAGCTATTAAGGGGCTAAGCAACCCGAATGCCGCGATGGGAATAGAGAATGTGTTGTATAGGAAAGCCCAAAACAAGTTCTGTTTAATCTTCTTCATCGTTGCCTTGCTGAGCGTGATTCCTCGCGCCACATCGCGCAAGTCATCTTTTATGAGGATTATTCCGCCGGTTTCTTTGGCAATGTCGGTTCCGCTGCCTATGGCTATACCAATGTGAGCCTGAGCGAGGGCTGGGGCATCGTTGATGCCGTCGCCGACCATGGCGACAACCTTGCCTTCGCTCTGCAGTTTCTTGATGACGTTGACTTTTTCCCAAGGCAAAACATTAGCAATAACAGTACCTATGCCCAATTGCTTGGCTATTGCTTTCGCGGTTCGCTCGTTATCGCCCGTAAGCATGGCAACTTCAAGCCCCATGTTCTTGAGTTGAGTTATTGCTTCAACCGCATTATCTTTAGGGGGATCCATAGCCGCAATAATCCCAACCATTTTTCCGTCTATAGCTAGAAGCATGGCAGTTTTGCCTTGTCCTTCAAGTTCAGTGAGCGCCTTTTCCATATGTTCAATTTTGATGTTGTTAGCATTCATGAGTTTTCTGTTTCCAAAGAGAATCTGTTGGTCATCAAAGGAGGCTTTTACACCATGTCCTGGCATTGCTTCGAAAGAATTCGCATCTGCAATGTTTAGATTCGCCTTACTTGCTGCTTTAAGGATGGCTTCAGCCAAAGGATGCTCCGACCCCTTCTCTGCAATTGCAGCCAGCACTAAAACCTTATTTTCATTGTAACCCTCAGACGCTATGACATCAGTAACTGACGGCTCACCTTTTGTCAGAGTGCCAGTTTTGTCAAACATCACCGTGCTCAATTTCCGCACATTCTCCACGTATTCGCCACCTCTAAGTAAAACTCCATATTCGGCGCCTTTGCCGACGCCTGCAAGAATTGCTGTCGGTGTTGCTATGCCTAAAGCGCAGGGGCAAGCGATGAGGAGTATGGCCAGCAAAACGAGAAATGCTTGGGCAAAGCCTGCAGTGAAGAACCAGTATGCGAAAGCGATGGCTGCAGTTGCGAAAATAGCAGGAACAAAGTAGCCGACAACGCGATCTGCAAATCTCTGGACTGGCGCATTAGAGGCTTGTGCTTCTTCGACCAAATGTATAATTTGCATTAAAGCTGTGTCTTCTCCAATTTTGGTTGCCTTAACCTTTAGCAAGCCTGTTTTGTTCATTGTGGCGCCGACAACTTCGCTGCCAACGTTCTTTTCGACTGGAATACTTTCGCCGGTGATTATTTTCTCGTCAACTGAAGAATAACCAGCAACAACTATGCCGTCTGTCGGAATTTTTTCGCCCGGCTTCACAACAAGTACGTCGCCAACTTGAACGAAATCTATTGGGAGTTCAATCTCTTTTTCGTTTTTCAAAACTCTTGCAACTGTTGGTTGAAGTTCAAGCAGTTTTCGAATTGCTGCAGCTGATTTTCTCCTGATTGTTTCTTCAATGAATTTGCCCAATAACACAAAGGCTAGGATGCCTATGGCGATTTCCATGTAGCCGAATCCTTCCGTCCCAAGCCATGGTAAAAACGTGCTAACGACGCCGTACCCCCAGCCAGCCAACACGCCTGTGGTTATGAGAACGTCCATGTTTATGGATCGATTTCTAAGCGCTTTGTACGCTCCTTTATGGATGCTCCATCCTGCTATCCAAACTATTGGGGTTGAAAGGATGAAGAAGGCTAGGTCCCATGCGGAGATTCCAGCCATTCGAAAAGTCATGATGGCTACAGCTAAGCCTAACATGGCTACAACACGTAATGCAGCAACGCTAACTACGCCTGCTAAAGCCAATGCGACTCTGCGTTTCATAGCCGTCAATTCTTTTTCAGGTTGCTCGTATGTTCGAGCGCAGTTTTCACTGCAGAAATAATATGTTCGATCACCAATCTTCCTTTTGATGGATTTTTCCTTATCTACGTCCATACCGCACACAGGGTCTCTCGGCATGCGTTGGCACCTCCTATTCCAGCTCCTTCTTCATTTCCAGATACTGTTCTTTAGTGATTGCGCCTCTGGCGTATCGTTCCTTCAGTATTTCTAGGGGTCTTTTCGTATCCCTAGCTTCGTGTCTACCTTGCCATATAAGTGTCGTAATCAAATAGTAGGCTCCAAGCGCCACTAGTGTTAGAAAAACGATGGCGATTAGGGACATAAACCCCCACCCGTATCCCATCATGCCCATCATTCTTGGCATATAACCATTCCAGAACCCCCACATAAGCAGAGTTGGAATGCTCACAGCCAGTGCAAGAACAATGAGAAGCCAGAACCACATTGAACTTTTTTCAGACAATTCATTTCACCTATTTATGCACAAAAAGAATGCAGGACTGCTACGAATGGCTTTTCGAGAGGGAGAAAGGAGAGAATCTTACTAAAAATATAAAGATTTATTCTGTAGCAGTCTTTCTGCCCGTTTTTGGTGCTTGTAAAGTTATGAAGCATTTTTATGTCTCCACAAATGTTATAAGCAAATTGTAGCATATAAATATATCGTTTAAAGATATATCTGGTATGACTATGCCGTCCAAAGAAATAGATGAAATTATTTCAGACTTCTCGCGCTTCTACATACTCACGATCCTCTATGAGGGACCGTGCCACGGTTACAGCGTAATCAGCAAGTTCAAGAAGAGAATAGGAAAGGAAATAAGCCCAAGCCTAGTCTACCCATTTCTAAAGCAGCTTGAGCAAAAAGGCCTCGTGAAACATTATACGAAACCAGTTGGGGCTAAGAAAAAGAAAGTATTCGAACTTACAAAGGAAGGAAAAGAGCTTTGCAAACAATTGTTTAAGCGCTTTTCAGCTCTAGTTTCTGTTGCTATTGAGCCAAGCCTCGAAATATGCGCGCATTGCGGATGCAAAGTTTACGAAGGTGGATATAAGGAGACTATAAAAAGGAAAAAGATGACTTTTTGCTGTGTACATTGCGCTCAATCATACAAGCAGAGCATAGTATAAGCTAATTGCCCATTAAGCAGTGAATAAGCACGTGCGTAGTCCGTTGCTTATTCTAGCCTTTTTATTATGTGATATCCGAACTTGGTTTTCACTATGGGTGAGACTTCTCCTTTCTTGAGCGCAAAGGCTGCATTTTCGAATTCTTTAACCATTTTTCCTCTTCCAAAAGTTCCGAGGTCTCCGCCGCGTTTTCCCGATGGACATAGTGAGACTTCTCGGGCTATGTTTGCGAATTTTTCACCTTTGCTTAAGCGTTCTAAGACTGTTTTGGCTTCTTGCTCTGTCTTGACGAGAATGTGGGCACAATGAACTTTGTCTGGCATAAACCAAAATAATGCATGGCTTTCATTTATAACAGTTTTTTAGAGTTTTAGTTTGTTGATGGAATAGTTTCAGATTTTGATTGGAGAATGTCACACAAGTCATATATAACGAAACGGGCAGAAACGTGTAACGTCTAGTTATTTATGGTTTCAAGGGAGGTGATAGGTTGAAGTTTGGTGATGTGATAACGGCTGTGGCTTCTTTGGTTGTGGCTTATATATTGCTTGATTTGGTGCTGTCAGCGGTGATGATTCCAGTGAATTCTTATTGGGGCCTTGATGTTGCTACCATTGTTTCCCTTCTGGTAGCTTCGTTAGTTGTCGGCTACGTGTTTGCCGCCAAGATTCATGAGGAGTCGAGAATAAAAACAATTGGCAGGATTACTGTTCTTTCTGCGGTTGTGTTGATGTTCTATACTCTGGGCTTATTCGCTAATCCATACGCAGGCGTTGCATTACAGGAGAGCCTTGAGAGCATGTATACTACGAGTGGGTGGACAACATGGGATTGGGTCGCTTATTCGCCGTTGATGACGGTTATGCTGGTGGCGTTGAATGTTGTCTTTGCTTTGGTGTTTGGTTTCGTTGGACTTTATGCTGGTTCAATGCTTAAACGACCTGCAAAGAGCTGAAAATAAACAAGCTAGATTCTACCTTTATTCATTGTTTTTTGTGCAATATTTTTAAATGGGGCTTTGCTGTAGGCTTTTTTATGCATGAGTGGGCTTTGGCTGAAGCAGTAATTGCTGCGGCTTCTGAAATTGCTGAAAAGGAAGAGTTAAGAGAAGTTACAGAAGTGAAAATCAAAGTTGGCGAGCTACAGCAAATAGAGCTAGGCATATTAGAATTTGCCTTATCACAACTTAAGCCAGCCAAATTCAAAAACGTAAAATTCACCATAGAAACCGCAAAGGCTGAGCTGAAATGCAGAGTCTGCGGACATGGATGGATTTTTAAAAAGGAAAAATTAGATGAAGGCACGGCTGAAGCAATACATTTTGTTCCAGAAATTGCGCACACATATATTAAATGTCCGAAATGCGGCAGCCCAGACTTCGAAATATTATCGGGACGCGGAGTCTGGCTTGAAGCCATAAAAGGAGTGAAGCAAGGCGATGGTTGACCCGCGAACAAGCATAATAAATGAAAGAATGCGCGGGATAGGCAAAATTATTGCAGTTTCAAGCGGCAAAGGCGGAGTTGGCAAAAGCCTAGTAGCAGCCACGCTAGCATTAACTCTAGCAAAAAAAGGCTACAGCGTAGGCCTATTCGACTTGGATTTCACAAGCCCATCAACACACATAATTCTAGGCATTAAAGGCCTGCAGCCGAAAGAAGAGAAAGGCATAATTCCGCCAACTGTGCATGGCATAAAATACATGTCAATAATTTACTATTCAGGCGAATATGCTGCGCCATTGAGAGGTGCGGATGTTTCAAACGCTCTGATTGAGTTGCTTTCAATCACAAGGTGGGAAAGGCTGGATTTTCTGGTTATAGATATGCCGCCTGGAATCGACGATGCAACGCTTGATTTGATTCGGTTGATTAAGAACATTGAGTTTCTCATTGTGACGACGCCTTCACGGTTAGCCTTCGAAACTGTTCGAAAACTGGTAAGTCTACTGAAGGAACTGAAAATTCCCGTGATAGGTGTTGTTGAAAACATGAAAATGAAACAAACAAGTGTCATTCAAAAGCAAACTCGAAAACTAGGCCTAGATTTTCTTGGAGAAATCCCATACGATACGAAAATGGAACAAGCCATAGGCAACACAAACAAACTCCTCAACATAACACTCGCCAAAAAAGTTGAAGAAATAGCCTCAAAAATCTAAGGTGAAGTTCAACCTATATATAAGGGGGTCTAGTCTCCACAGAAAGCTTAACCTCTTCTCAATGCATGAAGCCTCGGGCGGGATTTGAACCCGCGACCGCCGCCTTACCAAG